>CAZOHM010000046.1:0-20530 GCA_964579795.1 uncultured Lachnospiraceae bacterium
CTCTCCATAAATAACCTCCTCCGCAAGCTGCTTTGCCTGCTCTCTTAATTTCCACATCTCCATAGTGGAATGTGTATCCTTTGGCTTATGCTTTGCTAGATACTTCTCTACAACCATATCCAGCATCTCATAAGCCTCTTCATTCACTTCCTTTGCCTTAACATGAAGCTGATTCGTTCTAAGATGGTAACGATATCTGTCAGGGTGGTTTTCTTTCATATAAAAAATCCACAGGTGACCGTACTTGCCAATATTAGTCGATGTTATAGCCGAATCCGTATTCGGCTCCTTGGCTTCAACACTAATATTTGGATAAAGAATACCATTCACCTCTGTATAAGTACCGCCCATGGCTTCATATAAAGATAATTCTCTGCTCATTGTCACTACCTCCCTATCTTGCTTTGCCCCGGCTGTTGCCTTGGCTTTGTGTTTTCTCAAGTTCCTGTTTCTCATACCATTCCTTCACAAGACGCTCAATCAAATCCGTCTTTTGCTTCGGAGTATAATCCTCCGGAAAATACTTCGCCAAAGCATCTGCACGGAGCTTAATCTGTTCCCTCTGGTTTGGCTTTTCCTGCTCTAATATCAGAAACATCCCATCCATATCCAACTCTCCCGACTGGCTCATACGCTTCATTCGATTTGCCTGTGACAAGGACGGTGTACACTGCTCCATATTCATAACCTCATAAAGCTCGTACTGTTCTTCCTCTGTCAGATAGGAAAGCTCAACCGCTATAGTAAAAGCAATCTTTCCTTCATCTACCATATCAAGAAGCTTGGGAATAAGGTTGGTTAGGCGGATATAACGCTGAACGGTCATGCGATTTTCTCCCACCTGCTTTGCCAGCAATTCATCTGCTCTAATACCAGTGGCTATCACATTGCCTTGACCAACCTTCCAGTTCCCATTGGCATCATGCTCTGATTTCAAAGCATATACTTTAGCAGTGAGATTCTCTAACTTCGGAGGGGCTTGGTCCGAAGTCCTCGTCACAACTTGTGACGAAGTTATCTTTTCGCCAACTTGGCAAAAAGTCAAATCGGTTCTCGCCCCTTGCCTCTTCATCGCCTCCAGCTTCATCTTATAAGCAAAGGCTTTTTCGCTGGGTTTTAGATGCTCCCGTTGCAGATTACTATCCACCATGGCGATTACTGCCTGATTATCATCCAAATCACGAATTACCACAGGCATCACCTCAAGTCCTGCCCATTTGCACGCAGCCTTTCTTCTGTGACCTGCAATCAGTTCATAACCGCCACCAGTTTTGGGTCTTGCCAGAGCCGGGACAATCACACCTTCTTTTTCAATACTCTGCATTAGTTCAAAAAGTGCCATATCATTTTCTACCTTAAAGGGATGCCCCTCAAAGTCCTGTAATTCCGCTATGGGAACCATTCTGATATCTGTTTCCGCAACAGCACTATTCTCTTGTTGCGGAAAAGAACACAATTCTTCTTTTTTCTTCATAAAATCAATTACCTCCATTAAAATCACTCTTTGCCAGATACCATCTGCTAAAAAAGAAAGAGCCGCTTACTTTCAAAATCACTTGAAAATAAGCGGCTCAGACCACTTTGTTACTTTATTGAATTGTTAGTTATTTTTGATGAAATATGAACGACAGATTTTTGTGTTTCCGAACTACACCCTCACAACCACTTGGACGTTTACTCCGTTGGAAATTGCCTTTTTCTTCTCTTTTCGGTCACTTTGGGAGAACAGTATATGTCGCTCAAAGTGCCTAAATTCAAGGAGTTTCAGGTATTTTTCCTTTGGAGCAGTGTTACGCACTCCACATGTACTGTCATCCCAAACATATCCACTGCCCGCACTCGCCTTATTTCGTAACCGCCTTCACAAAGAATTTTAAGATCTCTGGCAAGAGTGGCACTGTCACAGCTCACATATACGATTTTTTCAGGTTGCATACGGAGCATCGTTTCGAGGCAGACCTGTTCACAGCCTTTACGAGGCGGATCTACTACAATTATGTCCGCATGCGGGATTCTTCCTGCCGCCTGTTCTTTTTCAAAGTAGTCAGGTAGTACTTCTTCTGCCTTTCCAACATAAAATTCTGTATTGGATATTTGATTGCGTAAAGCATTTTCTTTTGCATCCTGAATTGCCTGAGGGATAATTTCTACACCATATACCTGTGCTGCGTTTTTTGCAAGGCACAGCGAAATGGTACCTATTCCGCAATACAAATCCCATACTGTTTCGGTTCCTTTTAGTTCAGCAAATTCCAGAGCTGTAGCATAAAGCTTCTCAACCTGTGCAGGATTTATCTGATAAAAAGAAAGTGGAGAAACATGAAACTCTAAACCATGAATGCTATCTCTAATATATGACTGTCCATACAGCAACCGGATTTCTTCACCCATAATTACGTTTGTGTTTTCAGTATTTTTACACAATGAAATATGTTTAATTTTGTATGGTTCAAATTCAGCTCTGTTTTGACATTCTCCCAGACGTGCAACTAGCTTCTTTTCTTTTGCTCCATCGCCAAGCTGTTTTCCATTGATTACAAGACATACCATTACTTCCTTCGATGTTCTTCCAACCCGAATTAGAATATGACGTACAAGACCTTTCTCAGTTGTCTCATCATAAGCAGTGATTTTTTCTTCCTTCATGAATGATAATATTGTTTGTAGAATCGGCTGATTGACAATAGATCCGAGAAAACAGTTATCGTTTGCAATTATGCAGTGTGTCCTTCCGGCATAAAAGCCGGTAATCAGATTTCCATCTTTGTCTGTTCCTACAGGGAACTGTGACTTGTTGCGATATCCAAACCCTCTGCCTTGTTTGCAGGAATCATTGTCTACTGTATCCCTGTCTTCCATCCCTACGATTGGCTCCATGACTGTCTCTATCTGTTCCTCAGAAAATCCTCCTATTCGAATCAGATGATTTTGAACCTTTCGCTGTTTAAACTGCAGCTGCTCCTCATACTCTAGTGTCTGAATCTGGCAGCCACCACATTGTCTGTGATAAGGACACTTTGGCTCAACACGATAGCTGGAAGGAATAATAATCTTTTCCATTCTGGCAAATGCATAATTCTTTTTAACTTTTAGCAGTCTCGCCTCAACTGTATCCCCTATTACAGCATCCTTTACAAAAAGGGTATAGCCGTCAACTCTGCCTATACCCTCTCCAGTTTCACCAATATCTTCAATTTTGACTATTACCGTCTGATTTTTCTGATAATTCATTACTCCTCGCTCGTCTTTCTTAAATTGGAATCAAACAGTCTGTTAAATCCTAACCACCCAGTTTCTGGTGTCGCACTAAATAGCTCTGTCATTGTCTCCATCTTTGCATCTGTGTTATCTGCAAAATTCAGTGCAACTGCTTCCATTAGTGCCGGTTTTTTCGGTGAACCAAACTCATACTCTCCATGATGTGCCAGAATGCAGTGCTTAACCTCACCTGCAAGCGTTTCAGGGAAATTTGGAATCTGCTTTATTTTTTCACCGATCATTTCACATCCAATGACAATATGCCCAAGAAGCTGACCCGCGTCTGTATAATCATTTTCCGGAAACAGAGAAAGCTCTTTTATTTTTCCAATATCATGCAACATTGCTACACTAAGCAGCAAATCCTTTTTTAACATCGGATATGCTTTTGTATAGTACTCACACAGCTTTGTCACACTGAGTGTATGCTCTAATAAGCCGCCTACGAATCCATGATGTACCGTCTTTGCTGCAGAGCTTTTCTTAAATGCTTTTATGAATGCCTCATCATTTACATAAAACGCTTCACACAGCTGCTTTAAATACGGAATATGGATATTCGAAATAAACTGCAATAGCTCCTGATACATTTCTTCAATATTTTTACTGGAAACTGGCAAGTAATCAGCAGGATCGTATTCTCCTTCATGTGCTTTTCTTACACGCTTTACACTTACCTGCAACATGGTATTAAAGCTGTTGACAGTTCCAAAAATCTCCACATAATCAAGTGTGTCAAAATCCTCTATACCTGCGGAATTTGGTTCCCATATTTTCGCGTCAATTGTACCGGTTTTATCCTGTAATATCAAATTTTCGTATGGTTTTCCATTTTTAGTGACAGCTGCCTGCTTATGCTTAATTAAATAAATATCTGATATGTTGTCACTTTCTTTAAAATTCTCAATATATTTCATTTTCGTTTCTCTTTCTATTTTAATTTCTGACCTATGAATGTTCCTCATTATTCCAGTGTTCCAAGTGTGACCTCATAGGACAGTTCTACATATTCTTCTTTCCCAAGTCTCTTAATTGTGACCATCATCAAATCACCGGGCTGACATTTTAGCATCGTCTCCTTAAAATCCGTAAATGATGTAATTTCGGTAGTTCCAATCTTTATGATAACATCTCCATTCTGAATGCCTTCCTGCATAGCAGGTGAATCAACAATTACCTCTCTTATGTATGCCCCCTTCGGTACACCCAGCTCTTCTGCAGCCACATCTGTTACGTCTGTTCCAATTATTCCCAAGTATGCAATGTCCTGACCATTTGACAGCTTTTCTATTTTTGTCTTTAAATCAGAAATTCCATACGCTCTTATCAGATTCTGTGTATCAGAAGCTGTATCATCCTGAAAAATAATTCCAAGTACTTTTCCGTCCATATCAATTATGACGCCACTTGCTGTAGTGCTTCCGTAAATATCGGTAGTAAGAAATTTTGCATTTGTATCCGTCATGTCCCTAACGTAGGAATTGGATGTGATTTGTCCGATTGCCATAGAATCAGCTATACCTAACGGATTTCCTATAGCAATAACAGGACTTCCGACCAGTGAACTATTATTGGAATTTCCAAGAGTGGCCATCTCAATTTCATTCATGGTATTGTCATCTATCAAACTAAGCTCTACAGCAATTACCGTTAAGCCGGTATTCGCATCTGACTTTTTAACTGTACCATTCAACGTAGTCCCGTTACAGAAAGTAATCTCTATTTCTTCAGCCCCTTCCAGTACACTTGTCCTGGAAATGACCAGAAGCTCTTTTCCGTTATCAGCAACAATCAAACCTGCTGCCTGATTATTATTTTCATAGGTATTCATAAACCAGTCTACATCAGAATATACACCGGTTACAGTAACCATTGATTTTTTAGCTTCTGCAGCTACCTCTCCCATCTTCTGAAACAGAAGCTTATAATCCTGAATCTCCAACTCCTTTTCGACTGTTTCTACAACCTGAGTCACTACTGGTTCTGGCTTTTCCTCCACCTTTTCCTCAGACTGTTCTTCCTTGATTGGTTGTTTATCCGGTACAGCATCTTCCAGAATATCCTCTTCATCTGGTGGCAGTGTGACGAGCTTTGTTTCTTCAGGATAAAGCCATTCATGAAAATACGGCTGTACAAATAAAAAAGTGAAGCATGCAATTGTGCCAAAAACAACTGCCATGCAAGCTGTAAACAGTACTTTCATCGCAACCCTTCTTTTATTAATTGGTTTTTCTTTTATCGTTTCAGTAATAAATTCAAATTTCTGGTCTGAACTTGCTGCTGCCTGTTCATTTTCTTTTGCAACATTTTCTTCCATGATATTTCTGGTATCTGTTTTGGTATCATCCGCAGGTAAGTCAGAACGTATTTCCTGATCTTGATTATTCAAGTCCTTCATTCCGTATCTCCTTCTCCTAATAAGTCCCTTATCGGATATACTCCATCCCTCTGTGCTGATCATAATCCAAAACCAGCTCTCGACAGAGACATTAACCCCCATTAATAATCCCGTCGATTTTTTTATTATACTAAACTTAGTCAAAACATACAACCAAAACATGTTTATCTACCACAAAGACATAAAGTCTGACATTGCTAAATACTGTGAATTCTGCTACACTATTTACATTAAAATAGATTTCGGGAGTATAAAGATTCTCACATGAATAATAAAGTATTACAGACATTGGAATTTTACAAAATACTTGAACAGCTTGCCGACAAAGCTTCCTCATCTCTTGGTAAGGAGCGTTGTCTTTCTCTTATTCCCAGTCATAGCCTTTTTGAAATACAGACTATGCAGACACAAACAAAGGATGCACTATCCAGATTGTTTCGGAACAGTTCTATTTCTTTTTATGGTAATAGCAGTATTTCTGCTGCTATCATGCGACTTGAAAAGGAAAGCTCTATATCTGCTTCAGAGCTTCTTCAGATTGCCAACCTTCTCGAAAATGCAAACCGAATCAAAGCTTATGCTCGAAAAGAGCATTCTGACATACCTGATGATTCTTTGGATGAGTTGTTTTCTCTGCTGGATCCTCTGACATTGCTTTCTTCTGAAATCAGACGCTGTGTTTTGTCTGAAGACGAAATATCGGATGATGCAAGCTCTACTTTAAAGCAGATTCGTCGTCTCATGAAGGTTACAAATGACAAGATTCATTCTCAGCTTAACAATATGGTCAATTCTTCATATCGTATCTATTTACAGGATGCTGTCATCACTATGCGAGATGGACGATACTGTATTCCTGTGAAAGCAGAGTACAAGTCAAATGTACCCGGCATGATTCATGACCAGTCATCGACTTCTTCCACATTTTTTATCGAACCTGCCGCAGTTGTCAACTTAAATAATGATTTAAGAGAACTGGAAATAAAAGAACAAAATGAAATAGAGGTTATTCTTGCAACCCTGAGTGGAAAATGTGCAATTCAGCTTTTAGAAATTAAGCAAAATCTGGCGACTCTTACTGAGTTGGATTTTATTTTTGCAAGGGCGTTTCTTGCGCTTGATCAAAATGCCACCTGCCCAATATATAATGATGCCGGTGAAGTAAATTTGCGCAAAACCAGACATCCTCTGCTTGATAAGAAAACGGCTGTCCCTATAGATATACGTCTGGGAGATTCTTTTGATTTATTGATTATTACCGGACCTAATACTGGTGGAAAAACAGTGGCATTAAAGACTATAGGTTTGCTTTCCCTAATGGGTCAGTCAGGTCTTCATATTCCTGCTCTTGATCGTTCTACACTGCCAGTTTTTTCTGATGTTTTTGCAGATATAGGTGATGAGCAGAGTATTGAACAAAGTCTTTCCACCTTTTCCTCACATATGAAAAATATTGTTAATATCCTGCAGCACGCAGAAGATTCCTCATTGTGTTTGTTTGATGAACTTGGTGCCGGAACGGATCCTACCGAAGGAGCTGCCTTGGCAATTGCTGTTCTTTCTGACCTTCATGCCAGAAGGATTCGCACAGTAGCAACTACACACTACAGTGAGCTGAAAGTATTTGCTCTTAGAGAGCCTCATGTTGAAAATGCCTGCTGTGAATTTGACGTTGAAACCCTGCGTCCAACTTATCGATTACTTATTGGTGTTCCTGGAAAGAGTAATGCATTTGCTATTTCAAGTAAGCTTGGTCTTCCTGACTATATAATTGAAAATGCAAAAAAACAAATCAGTGAGCAGGATGAAAGCTTTGAGGATGTTCTTACCGCACTTGAAAAGAACCGCTTAACTTTGGAACGTGAAAAGCAGGAAATTGCTCATTATAAGCAGGAAATTGAATCACTGAAGCATGAATTTGAAACAAAGCAGGAAAAGCTGAATGCTTCAAAAGATAAAATATTACGTGAGGCAAACGAAAAAGCCCGTGACATTTTGCAGGATGCAAAAGACAGTGCCGATGAAGCTATTCGTAATTTTCAGAAATACGGAAATATAAACGGCAGTATTCAGGATATGGAAAAGGAACGACAGAAGTTACGTAAAAAGCTGGACAAGACTCAGTCAGGAGAACAGAAACAGCCTGCATTACAACCATCAAAGCAGCACAAGCTGTCTGATTTCAAGCTTGGAGAAAGTGTTAAAATTCTCTCTCTTGGTCTGACTGGTACAATTAGCTCCCTTCCTGATGCAAAGGGTGCTCTGTTTGTACAATGCGGCATTATGCGTATGCAGACAAATATTAAGGATCTTGACTTTGTTCCATCTAACGATATTACTGGACCTGGATTTTCTACAACAAAATCAAGAAAGTCAGGAAAAATGAATCTTTCCAAGTCGTCAACGATTTCCTCTGAAATCAATCTGCTTGGTCTGACTGTAGATGAAGCGCTTGCAAAGCTTGACAAATATCTGGACGATGCATATTTATCACATCTGTCTACTGTCCGTGTTGTTCACGGAAAAGGTACTGGGGCATTGCGTTCTGCAATTCACAGACATCTGAAATCTATTCGTTACATTAAATCATACCAGCTCGCAGAATATGGCGAAGGCGATGCCGGTGTTACAATTGTTACTTTCAAATAACAGGAGGGTTCTCATGGCCAGTAAACAACGAATACTAATCGTCGACGATGACGCTAATATCGCAGAATTGATTTCTTTGTATTTAACTAAGGAATGCTTTGATACAAATATTGTTCATGATGGTGAAGAGGCTTTAATTGCCTTCGATACCTTTCAGCCAAATTTAATTTTGTTGGATCTAATGCTTCCGGGCATTGATGGCTATCAGGTATGCAGAGAAATTCGTGCAAAATCTACCACTCCTATCATTATGCTCTCCGCAAAGGGTGAAATCTTTGACAAGGTACTGGGACTGGAGCTTGGCGCAGATGATTATATGGAGAAACCTTTTGATTCAAAAGAGCTTGTGGCACGCGTCAAAGCTGTATTAAGACGCACTGTTCCTGCTAAACAGGCTGTTACTGTCAATGATGCGAAGTGTGTAGAATATCCTGATTTGATTATAAACCAGACAAATTACTCTGTTTTATATTATGGTGAGCCTGTAGAAATGCCTCCAAAAGAATTAGAGCTTTTGTATTTCTTAGCTGCGTCACCCAATCAAGTATTCACAAGAGAACAGCTTCTTGATCATATCTGGGGATATGAATACATTGGAGATACTCGTACAGTAGATGTACATATCAAACGTCTTCGTGAAAAAATAAAGGATCACGATTCCTGGCGTCTATCAACTGTGTGGGGTATCGGCTACAAATTTGAGGTGAAATAATCATGAAATCCAAGAAAACGCTTTATCTGAAGTTCATCATTGCATATATTGTGTTTGGATTTTTAAGCTTTGTTGCAATTGCAACACTGACTTCTGATATGACGATGGATTTTCTGACAAAAGACAAGGCAGCTTCTCTTTATAAAGAAGCAACGCTAATCTCGAACCGTTATGCCAGTAGCTTTTATAATGATGCACTCTCTACTGATGATGTGAAAGACCAGTTGGAGGCAATTGATACTTTTACATCTGCCTCTATCTGGATAATTAACAAAAATGGTAATTTGATTTATAGCTCCAGAGAGCAGATTAATGGTGCCCACCCTATGTCAATTGAGCATTTTAACCCTACAGACACCGGAAACAGTTATTATATGATAGGTAATTTCTATGAACGTTTTACAGAGCCTGTTCTTAGCGTCTTCTCTCCTATTACATCTAATTTTAAGATTCAGGGCTACGTTGTTATTCATGCTCCTCTTCGATCAATTGAGAGAACTCGTGACAGTATCTTAAATATTTCTTATGTGACACTGGGGATTATTTTTATTCTGTCGACGACAATCTTAATTGTTTTTACTGACATGGTATATATTCCTTTGAAAAAAATCACACGTGCCACTGAAGAATACGCAGGCGGTAATCTGAAATATACATTTGAAATTAACAAAGATGATGAAATTGGTTATTTGGCGACTTCCCTGAATTACATGGCAAGCGAGCTGAGCCAGTCAGAGGAAAATCAGAAGAAATTCATTGCTAATGTTTCTCATGATTTTCGTTCCCCTCTTACATCAATCAAAGGCTATTTGGAAGCAATGGTAGATGGTACCATTCCTCCTCAGATGCACGAAAAATATTTGAATATTGTGCTAAATGAAACGGACCGTCTGACAAAGCTTACAAACAGTTTGTTAACACTGAACAATTTGAATACCAAGGGAATGCTGTTAGATATCACGGATTTCGATGTGAATAAAGTCATTAAAAACACAACAGCAACATTTGAAGGCACCTGCAAGGCAAAGAAAATACGCTTTAAGCTTGTATTAACAGGTAATACGATGTTCGTAACTGCAGATATCGGAAAAATACAGCAGGTACTCTACAATCTCATTGATAATGCGATTAAATTCAGTGACAATAATTCTACTATTAAAATTGAAACCACCGAAAAAAATGAAACAGTATTTATTTCTGTAAAGGATTCCGGTATCGGTATTCCAAAGGAAAGTCTGAAATTGATTTTTGACCGTTTCTACAAAACTGACTTGTCCCGTGGAAAAGACAAAAAGGGTACCGGTCTTGGTCTTGCAATTACAAAAGAGATTATTAACGCCCACCATGAAAACATTAATGTAATCAGCACGGTAGGCGTTGGAACAGAATTCATATTTACTTTACCGAAATCAAAAACAATGGAGGATTAGGTTATCACCTATCCTCTTTTTTATGAAAAGTCATGGTATATATCACATATCCGACTACACATCCAAGCATGTTTAATATCAAATCGTCTATATCGCAAAATCCCAAACAGGTCGTGTACTGAAACAGCTCAATGCCAACCACTGTTACAAAACATGTTACAAATACAGAAAAAAAACTCTTTCTATTCGGATATACCATTGGAAATAAAAACCCAAACGGAATAAAAACAATTAGATTACCAACAATGTTCATATATGCATATGGCTGTGAAAATTGTCTCATATAATTAGAAATTGTTGCAAAAGGAACAAGATTAATATTTCTTTCACCCGCTTCTTTTGCAGAAGAAATAATATCCCAACGATTTATGATTACATCTAAATTATTCCCGGTAAATTTAATTGCTACAACAAAAAAAACAAATAACAGATACAGATAAAATACAAGTTTTAACATCTTTTGTTTGTCAATTCTAATTATATTTTGCACCGTATCACTTTCCAATTCTCCCTTTCTGATATCCATACTATCCCCTTCATCTGTATCTTATGCTTATTATTTCCACTTAAGTCTATGCAGCTCCCCTTCAAGCTGCATAGACGAAAAATTCTGTTGTCTCAAGGCTTCATAAAGTACAATTGCTACTGAATTTGATAAATTCAAAGATCGTATTTTTTCAAGCATCGGTATTCTGATACAAGTTTCTTCATACTCCACAAGTATTTCTTCAGGAATTCCTGCACTCTCTTTGCCAAACATAATGTAGTCATCTTCTCCAAAGCTAGCCTCTGTATATGTTTTTTTTGCCTTTGTTGTAGCCATGTAAATTTTCGGATTATTATTTTTTTCAAGAAACTCTGCAAAATTTACATATCGCGTGACATCTAAATGTTCCCAGTAATCCATCCCTGCTCGCTGAATTGATTTCTCATTTAAACGAAATCCTAATGGTTCAATTAAATGAAGCCTGGTTCCTGTTGCAACACAGGTTCTTCCTATATTACCTGTATTGGATGGGATTTCCGGTTCTAACAGCACTATGTTCATTTTTTCTCATTCCTTAATTTATCTACAAATCGTCCAATTCTCTCCATTGCAATCTTCAGTTTATCTAATGAATATGCATATGAAATACGCAAAAATCCTTCTCCGCTGTCTCCAAATGCACTTCCCGGTACAACAGCAAGATTCTCTGCCTCAAGCAGTGAGAAAGCAAATTCTTCCGATGTCATACCAAACTCTTTGATACATGGGAACACATAAAATGCTCCATACGGTTCAAAGCACGGTAGTCCAATCTCACTAAATGCATGCATCAGATAATTTCTTCTCTGATTATAGGATTCGCGCATCATGGCTACATCTGCATCGCCATTTTTCAATGCATCTATTGCTGCGTACTGACTCGTTGTCGGTGCACACATAATGGCAAACTGATGTATCTTTGTCATCTGCTGGATAATTTCCTCTGGACCACATGCATATCCCAGTCTCCAGCCGGTCATGGCATAAGCTTTAGAAAAACCATTGATTAAGACCGTCCGCTCCTGCATTCCCTCAAACGATGCAATAGACACATGATCACCACAATAAGTCAGTTCTGAATATATTTCATCAGACATTACAAAAATATCTTTTTCAATACATATCTTTGCTATTTTTTCCAAATCCGACTTTTCCATTACAGCACCTGTCGGATTATTTGGATACGGCATAATCAATACCTTAGTCCTTGGTGTAATCGCATCTAAAAGCTCCTGTGGTGTCAGTCTGAATTCATTTTCATTTTTTAATTCAATTATAACGGGCTTTGCTCCTGCAAGTATTGCACATGGTTCATAGGATACATAGCTTGGCTGTGGAATTAATACTTCATCGCCCGGATTAATCATTGCGCGCAGTCCGATATCAATTGCTTCACTGCCTCCTACTGTAATAATCACTTCTTTTTTTGGATCATATGTTATCTGCAACCTTCTCTGCAGATATTTACATATCTCCATACGAAGTTCCATAAGACCTGCATTCGATGTGTAAAATGTCCTTCCCTTTTCAAGAGAATATATTCCTTCGTCACGAATATGCCATGGCGTATCAAAATCCGGCTCACCAACACCTAATGAAATAGTATCTTTTCTTTCACTTGCAATGTCAAAGAATTTGCGGATTCCTGATGGCTTTATAGTAACGACTGTATCTGATAATGGATTTCTCATGGCGTTACTATCATCCTTTCATCATCATATTTTTCATGTAAAATAGTTCCGTGATCTTTATATTTCTTTAAAATAAAATGTGTAGATGTACTGATTACAGAATCTAGTGTAGACAGTTTCTCTGATACAAACCTGGACACCTCCTGCAAAGTTTTCCCCTCCAAGCTGACTAACAAATCATATCCACCGGATATCAGATATGTAGCTTCAACTTCCGGATACTTATAAATACGCTCAGCAATAGAATCAAATCCATGTCCTCTCTGCGGGGTCACTCGTACTTCTATTAAAGCATTAATTCTTTCTGTAGTAACCTTATCCCAGTCAATCAACGTATGGTACCCGCAAATAATTCCCTCTTTTTCCATTTCAGCGAGCTCATTTGCGACGTCAACTTCGTTCATTCCAAGTAATACAGCAAGTTCCTTTAATTCCACTCTGCTGTTTTTTTCAATATAGGTTAATATTTTTTCTCTCATAATTAGATTCTCCTGTCATTTTATTGATATATTTTATACAGCTCATCAGATTTAGGCGGTTCTAAAAATCTTCGTTCACCATCATTCAATAATACTCTGTCATTTCCTTCTAATGCTTTTCCTACAACCGTCGCTTCTATGCCTGCTTTATGAAGCTCTCTCACAAGATCATGACCATTCGGAGCTGCTATCAACATGGAACCACTTGAAATTAATGCATAAGGGTTCAACCCAAAAAACTCACATATTTCAACTGTCTCCTGCTTAATTGGAATTCTCTTTAAGTTTATTTCTAGTCCGACGCCCGAAGCTTCTGCAATCTCCCAAAGTGCACCATAAATGCCACCCTCTGTAACGTCATGCATAGCATCAACGCCAGACTTAACCGCTATGGCGGCCTCCGGAACAACTGACATGTACTTTTCAAAGCTCTGTGCTTCATTGATAAATGAAGGCGCAAATTTAGAAAGAAGCTTCTCTTCTTTTTCTTTTGCGATAATAGAAGTTCCCTCTAATCCAATCCATTTTGTAATTACAATATCATCACCCGGTTTTACTCCTGATGTTGTTACAATATGATTTCTCTTTACTTTTCCTACACCTGTAACTGTGATAATCGGTTGATTTACTGCTTTTGTGATTTCTGTGTGTCCACCAATTGTCTGAATATGAAGCTTTGCACAGGTATCCTCTACCTGCATCATCATATCCTTCAAATCAGCTTCCTCTGTATCTTCCGGCAAAAGCACACTAAGCATGACACCAATAACCTCTGCACCAGAAGACGCAATATCATTTGCTGTGACATGTACCGACAAAGCACCTATATCATGAGAGGTGCCTGTAATCGGATCTGTAGACATAACAAAAACCTCATCTGAATCAAGTGAAATGACAGCACAATCTTCACCAACACCTGCTCCGACAAGGATTTCTTCTCTTTTAGTCTTGATTAGCTTTATAATTGATCTTTTTAATATATTTTCAGGTACTTTTCCAATTTTCATGTTCACACACCCTAACATTCATAGTCACTATTTTAACATGAAGTAGTTTCATACGCAATCAATACAGAATATTTCCTGATTTTATTGCGCAGCACCTGCCGCGGCTGCTGCAGCAGCTGCGTTTAATTGTGAAATAACACTCTTACAATAATCTATACTATTTGTTGCAATTGCGCTCTGAATAGCAGCAACAATACTTGGGTCGGCTGCGGCTGTTCCTACTGTTGCGGTCCTCGGTGTGACAGAATACGTACTCTTATTTAGCTTAACTCTTTCTGTCTCTTCACCATCGACCTTGACAATTTTCCAAAGCTCTCCAACATATCCTGTATGTGCAGACTGCACACTGATATATCCAACAGGCTGTCCTGCATCAGCAATAATCTTTTCACCGTCTGGTTCTGTTTTGCTGATTTCTACACTTTCAAATTCTAATGTACGATTTGCAGATCGTGTTTCTACACCATATACATTAAATGTAATCTTCTTATCGTCAGTCGTATATCCTTCAATATAAACAGGATGCTCAGAATTATTTGTAAACTTAAAATCCTTTGATGTTCCTGAAATAGCTGCATCCGAAGAAAGATTTACATAGTTTACTATCATAGAATGATTAAAACGCTCATCCACTTGTAATTCTGCTCGAATCACAGCATTATAAAGTGTTGAACTAACCTGACAGATTCCCCCGCCAAGACTTTCTACTACCATACCGTTCAAATATGAACCTGCGAGAAAATATCCGTTTTCCTCTGTAAAAGGGCTGACAGTTTCGTAAGCAGAAAAACTGTCACCCGGATAAAGCAGTGTTCCATTAATCAACTTTGTACCATTTCTAACATTTCCCGATCGTTCTCTTCCTGATGAAGAAAAGCTTGTTGTATAAGTACCAAGAACATCCTTTACCTGCTGAAGCTCCTCTGTCTTTCCTTTTGGTTCATCAATATCTACCTGAAGAGAAACTGTAACATCCTCTCCATTCCATTTTGACAATGCATCAATAATCGCTCTGACAGATGCATCTGTATTTACAACATATCCTGTGTTTCCATCAACTATCTTAAATTCATTATTTTCTCGGGTCAAAGTAGCATCAATTGCTTCTATATTATATTTCTCACCCTCAGCAGCTACAATTGTCTGTATTGCATCCTCATTAAATGCAAGCTCCATTGGAAATACTTTATTTTCCTGTTCCAAATCCTTTAGGGATTTATACCGACCGACAAGATTTCCCGACTTTCCGAGCGAAACTGCATCTGCCAGAACAGATTGATTTGCCCAGCTGATTCCCATATCTCCTGCGGTTACTACTTCCTGATTATTAGCAACTGACACGAGTGTAATTTCTTTCTTCTGAAGAGTACGAACATATTCATTTACTGCAGATTCTGCTTCTTCATATGTCATGCCTGATACATTGACATTTCCGATAAAGATTCCATTGCTGATAGTTCCGGAAATCGGCTTATTCTCATCAGTGGGCATAACTTCAAAGTCAATTGCATTACTGCTCTGACCATCCTGTTCGTCTGAATCAGCTTCTCCGATATCTGCAGCTCCACCAACAATCTGAAAACCCGTACCTGCATAAACATCATTTACCGAAAGAAATGACATGCATACGATTGCTGATATTATTGTAATATTCTGTAATAGTTTCTTTACAGTCATACAGCTGCTCCTTCTTGTAATTGTATTACATAATCCTACAGTTCTCACTAATTTCGTAATCAGTATACCACTCAAATTCATTGTTTTACAACGGTCATATCTACCAATATATTTGACAGATTTTCAGGTTTATGATACAAAATAGAGTAGCGTAGGTATGATCATTGCCAGAACAAGGATAATAATGATAATACTGGATATGATTTTTCTTGTCTTATTACTATAAAAATTCATTGTTCTTCACCTCTTTTCGAAAGGTATTATAATATGGGACTAACTTCTTTTATTATCATTGCTGCTATTTCTTTGTTTATTCTTATTTTCATGAAGCAAACAAATAAACATGTTAAACTTGATGTCGATTCTTTCTGGGAGCGCGAAAAACTTGCTAACTCAACGCGTAAGCAGCCTCTGGACTCTCTTTCATACATTACTATTCCGCTTGATTCCCTTCCATTCACAGAGATTTCTGATAATGACAAAATTCTGGAATGCCAGAATGAGATTCGTGCACTTGCTGACAAAAAAATTGTAAACCTTACCGGTATTTCCAACACAGACTTAAAACTGCAGTATGGAGTTGCAAATTTGCAGACACTGACAGATTATGACCAGAACTTCACTCTTCTTGCAAGAACTTTGCATACATGGGGTAAAGAACTGTATTCTTCTAATCAGATAGATGCCGCAAGAACCGTATTGGAACTCAGTGTTTCCTATAAATCGGATATTAAAGGATGTTATCTATTACTTGCTGATATATATTCAAATAATGGAGAGTATGACAAAATCGACTCATTAATTGAAACTGTATATTCGTTGAATACGATGATGAAAGATTCCATTATCTCAGAACTAAAAAAGAAAACTCTGTTTTATTCTGCCGGCTGATTAAAATAGCTGCAATACTTTGTCAGTCTGCATTTCTCGCATTTCGGAAGACGCGCTTCACAAATATCTCTGCCAAATGTAATAATTTGAATATTATACAGTATCCAATGATCCTTTGGCAACACCTTCATTAAATCATATTCCACTTTTTCCGGATTGTCTTCCTTAGTAAATCCCAATTTTTTAGATATTCTCTTCACATGTGTGTCAACAACAATGCTTGGTTCGTGAAAAATATTACCTCGAATCACATTTGCTGTTTTTCTTCCAACACCTGCAAGTGACGTCAGCTCTTCAATGGTAGATGGTACTTTATCATGATACTGTGTATGTAATGTCTGACAGCAGGCAATAATATTTTTTGCCTTATTATGATAAAATCCGGTAGAATGAATATCTTCTTCCAGCTCCTTTAAATCTGCCATAGCCAGTGCTTCTATCGAAGAATATTTTTTAAATAAATCTGCTGTCACAATATTAACTCTTTGATCTGTACACTGCGCACTGAGAATTGTGGCAATTAAAAGCTGCCATGGAGTATCATAATTCAAATAGCACTTGTATTCAACAGAGTATTGATCATCTAATATATTAAGTATTTCTTTTGTCCGCTTCTTCATAACACTTTTTTCCTCCAAATGCTTCTGTGATATCAATCAGCTTGGCATTCATTGTCAGTATGTCTCGTTGTCTGTAATCAAACAAATACACCTGTCTTTTTTCGCATAATGTATCAAATACTTCAATATGGGTCATCTTCATCAGCTGCTTTCCATCATAAACCCTATAATCTGAAAGATATTGTCTGTTTTTTTCTTCTCGGCTGTAAAATTCCTGTATTTCTGTTTTATACTCATTCTGTGGTTTTGAAAAAGCAGGTCTCTTTTTTAGATTCTCTCGCAGATAGATATCCATTGTCAGCCACTCTTTGCACTTTTCCAGTGACAATTCCTCTATCGTCTCCGCAAACATAAACAGGATTTCATATTTTCTTACTCTGGATGGCTGAAGAATATCAAACCCATTCTCCCGATAGAAATCAGCAAGTGACTTATACAAAGCAAAATATGTAGGAAAATACTCCTCCAGGTGCTGGATTGTGCAAGTGAACTGTCCGCTGTTATAATACATTTCAAGCATTTCCTCAACCTGCTTTAACTGCCATACATCTTCATAACTAAGGTCTTCTGTAAAAAGTACTTCATAAGGAGGAATTGACCAGTATTGTGTTCCTTTCTGCAAAGCTGTTTCTTCTATTGGTGTTCCCTTCAATATCTTTAAAAACCCCAACTGAAGCTGTTGGGGATGCAACGAATACACATCATTAAATGACTTGATAAAACTATTTAAATCCTCCTTTGGGAGTCCAGCAATTAAGTCAAGATGTAAATGAATGTTATGTGCTTCCTGTAGTCTTACTACAAATGCTGCTACCCTGTCAAAATCCATACGTCGGTTGATGGCAGCAATTGTCTCCATGTTGGTTGTCTGCACGCCTATTTCCAGCTGAATCAACCCTGGTCGCATCGTCTGAATCAATCTTACTTCTTCATCCGTCATAATATCAGCAGCTATCTCAAAATGAAAATTAGTAATCCCATTATCATGCTCTTTTATATATTTCCATATCTCAACTGCACGATTGGCGTTGCAATTAAACGTTCTATCCACAAACTTTACTTGTGGCACATGCTTTGCAAGAAAAAAATCCAACTCTCTCTCTACTAAAACCATGTCTCTATTTCGAACCTGCTTATCTATTGATGATAGACAATAGGTACATTGAAATGGGCACCCTCTGCTTGATTCGTAATATATGATTCTGTTTGTAAACTGATCTCCAGAAATATCTTCATAGATGAAAGGTAGCTTATTCATATCTGGCAGTTTACCAGGACCTGTTTGAAACCCTTTGCATGCAATTCCGTCAATTTGTCTGAGTTGAGACAGCGTTCCCTTTAAATAGCATTCTACAAGCTTAGAAAAAGTGATCTCTCCTTCTCCCAGCATAATCCCATCTATTGGAAGCTCCGTTAACAGCTGTTGCGGATGATAAGATACTTCTGGCCCACCAAGCCAAATACTTTTCTCTGGCTGAAGCTTTTTCAACTGAGATACAATATCCTTTACATAGACAATATTCCAAATATAGCAGGAAAATGCCGTCAAATCTGCTTTCTCATAATAGATATCTGCAAGAATCTTTTCCCTGTCTTGATTGATTGTATATTCTTTTACAATAATATCTACCTGACTCCCCAGTCTCTTCTTTGTAAATGCTCTAAGACTATATACTGCCAGGTTTGAATGTATGTATTTTGCATTGACTGCTGCCAATAGAATTTTCATAATGATACTGCCTCTGTTTTCTTTCAAAAGAAAAGGATATGATAGAATAAATTGTTTTTATTCTATCATATCCTGATTTTCAAGGCAAATATTACAGTGCTGATGTAAATCCGTTATCCTCAAAGACTTTTACTATTTCAGGAGTCTGTAAAAAGTCCTCAAATGCTTTTGCTGCCTCAGCATTCTTACAGCCTTTTACTAATGTCACTGGATATATAGCAGCCTTCACACTATCTGCCGGAGCACTATCAATAACAGTCACAGCATCACTTTGAGCGGCATCTGTTGCGTACACAATACCTGCATCTGCACTCCCTTCTGCCACCCAGTTTAGCACCTCTGTAACATTCGTTCCAAGACTCGCTTTTGCAAGGACATCCTCCCATATTCCAAGGCTAGTCAGTGATTCCTGTGCATACTGTCCAGCTGGAACACTTTCCGGATCTCCAATTGCAATTGTTTTTGCATTATTGACATCGACAAACTCTTTATATTCCGCTTCTGTTCCCTTTGGAACTATTAACACAATCTTATTTTCGAGTAAATTCACTATATCCGATTGCTCAATCAGCCCCTCTTCAACGAGTGCGTCTGTCTGC
Source organism: uncultured Lachnospiraceae bacterium (assembly GCA_964579795.1). Lineage (GTDB taxonomy): Bacteria > Bacillota > Clostridia > Lachnospirales > Lachnospiraceae > JAEYFP01. Next base: position 19,667 of record CAZOHM010000046.1, read on the forward strand.
TTTGTCGATGCAGAAAAAAACACATCCACAGGAGCTCCCTCTTCAATTTGTGTCTGCAGCTTTCCTGAGCTGTCATAGGTACCGGTTACAATAATATCCGGATATTTTTCATTAAACAGTGGTATCACATCTGTTGTCAGACAATTTTCCAGACTGGCTGCTGCTGCAATCATCAATTCACCAGAAACAGAGTCTTTTTTCTCTACTGCATCTTTTGCAGCTCCACACCCACAAAACAGTACGGATGTCAAAACAGATATCAGCAAAATTGCTCCTATTTTTCTTTTCATATAAATCCTCCTATGCGTTATTCTCGTGCGAGATGCACGATGGTATATATAAATGGCATTGCGTATTCTACAATACCATCCATATCTTAATTAAAAATCCTATGGAATATTTTATCAACTTCTTTTTGTGATTCTCTCACAAAAGCCTGATATTTGTCAAGTAATTCCTCTCCTTCAGGTGTTAATACTGTTTTTCCACCATTTTCTCCACCACTTTGACCGGACATTAAGGATACTCCCAAATCCTCTTCTGCACGTTTAATTATTTTCCATGCTTTTGAATGGGACATATGCATTTCTTTTACCGCTGCAGATAGTGATCCTTTTTCTTTTACAAGCTGCATTAATTCCGCAACTCCCGGTCCAAAGTTTCTCTCTTCCCTGTATACTCTAAGACGCATATGATACTGCAATTGTTTATCCTCGAACATATGTATACGGCACTCCTTACACAAATTGATGTTTTTAGGAAAATGACCAAATAGCTAAAATAAGACCTTATCAAATATAAGGTCTTAAAGAGCACGAGACGGGATTCGAACCCGCGACCCTCGCCTTGGCAAGGCGATACTCC
>CAZOHM010000047.1:0-20526 GCA_964579795.1 uncultured Lachnospiraceae bacterium
GTAGAGCACCTGACTCTTAATCAGGGTGTCCAGGGTTCGAACCCCTGGTCGCGCATTTTGAAATGCTTTGGATTGCTGGAACACAGCGATTTGAGGCATTTTTTATATGTCAATACGAAATGCCTGCCTTTCTTTAAATCCTTGCAGCATATCCACACAAATCCTTAATAACCTCTCCTGCAATAATGAGTCCTGCTGTAGCAGGAACAAATGCATTACTTGCAGGAATCTGTCTCCTGGATGAAATTTCTTCTGATGTAAATGGTATACCAGGCTGTTCTTTGGAATATACCACTTTACATTTCTTGATTCCCCTCGATTTTAATTCCTTTCGCATAACCTTGGCTAAGGGACACACTGATGTCTGATAAATATCAGAAACTTCAAATAAAGATGCTTCCATTTTATTGCCTGCTCCCATAGAGCAAATAATCGGAACTCCCACTTTTTCAGCCTGTACAACTAATTCTATTTTTCCTGTTACTGTATCTATCGCATCTACTATATAATCGAAATCATGAAAATCTATCTGTTCTGCTGTCTCTTTCGTATAAAACAATTGTCGGGCAATCACTTTTGCGTCCGGATTAATGTCCAGTATTCTGTCTTTGGCAACATCCACTTTATATTTTCCAATCGTCCGATGTGTTGCAATTATTTGTCTGTTAATATTAGTAATGCTCACAACATCGTTATCAATTAATGTCATTTCTCCTACACCGGTTCTTGCAAGAGCTTCTACAACATAACCACCCACACCACCGATTCCGAACACTGCAACTTTAGTCTTCTTTATTTTCTCCATTGCTTCTTTTCCAATCATCAGCTCCGTTCTGGAAAACTGTGTCAGCATATTCTTTCCTCCGATATTAACCACGTCTCTTGTTCATCTAAATATACCATAATCATTTACGGAAGAAAAGCAAGAATCCCCTGTTTTTCAATTGACATCCATTTTTGCGTGTGCTAATTTTAAATGTATGGGGTTGGGGATATATAATGATATGTTCCTTGATTTCTCAAATCACTTTTAAGGAGAAAAGATATGAATTTTGTAGGAAGCATATGGGCACTCTTACCGCCCATTATTGCCATTGGATTGGCATTGATTACGAAGGAAGTTTACATTTCTTTATTTGTAGGTATTTTATCTGGTGCGCTTTTGTATTCAAATTTTAGTCTCATCGGAACAATTGAAGCAATTTTTGAAGTGATGATGGAGAAACTGGGTGATTCTTGGAATATCGGTATATTGATTTTCCTTGTTTTTCTTGGTATTATCGTTGCTCTTATGACAAGAGCCGGTGGTTCTGCAGCCTATGGTAAATGGGCAAGTCAAAAAATCAAATCTAAAAAGGGCGCTCTTCTTTCAACATTTGCACTTGGTGTATTAATCTTCGTTGATGATTATTTTAACTGTTTGACTGTTGGTAGTGTCATGCGACCTGTAACAGATAAATTCAAAATTTCACGTGCAAAGCTTGCCTATATTATTGATGCAACTGCTGCTCCAATATGTATCATTGCACCAATTTCAAGTTGGGCTGCTGCTGTTACCGGATATACAGAAGGTGATGGTTTTTCTCTCTTTTTAAAGACGATACCTTTTAATCTTTATGCTTGGCTAACAATTGTTATGATTATTTTTATGGCATCAACAAATTTTGATTTTGGACCAATGAAAAATCATGAGTTAAGCGCAGAAAAAGGCGATTTATTTAATGGCACTAACGATTATTCTCAAACAGAAAAAATCATTGTTTCTGACAAAGGAAAAGTATTTGATTTAGTGCTTCCAGTTATTTTCTTAATTGCCAGCTGTATTACTTCCATGATTTATACCGGTGGATTCTTTTCTGGAACACCTTTTATTGAATCATTTGCTAATTGCAATGCTTCATTAGGTCTGGTTATTGGATCATTTATTACATTAATCTTTGTTTTCCTACTTTATATTCCTCGAAAAGTCATTTCCTTTAAAGACTACGCAGACTGTATTCCTCAAGGCTTTCGTATGATGGTTTCAGCCATTTTAATACTTGTTCTTGCCTGGACACTTGGTGGCTTCTGCAGCAATAGATTGGAAGCTGGATCATTTGTATCAGGTGCCTTAGAATCCAGTGCAGTTGCTAACACTATTTTCCCAGCTATCCTTTTCCTGATAGCTCTTGGTCTTGCATTTTCAACCGGTACCTCCTGGGGAACATTTGGTATACTGATTCCTATTGTTACAACAGTTTTCCCTGGTTCATCAACTATTTTGATTATTTCTATTGCGGCTGTTCTCGCCGGTGCAGTATGTGGTGACCATGTTTCACCTATTTCGGATACAACAATTATGGCATCTGCCGGAGCACAGTGTAATCATGTTAATCACGTCTCTACTCAGCTTCCGTATGCGTTACTTGTCGCAGCATGCTGTTTTATTGGGTATATCATAGCCGGTGTAACTGAAAATGTATTTATTACATTCATAGTACCGTTTGTATTATTATTGAGCATTCTGATATTCCTTAGAAGTAAAAGTAAAACGAAATAACTAAATTAATTTCATAATAAAAGGGATTGAATCTATATTAAATTCAATCCCTTTTTTACACTTAATCTTTGTTTTTCTCTTTACTGATCTTTTCTATTGTATCCTGTTTCATCTGTTCTCTGAGTTCTTCAAGAAATTGAAATCCTTTTATCTCCTCTGTTGCTGCCACCATTTGCAGTTCATATTCTAGTGGAATCCATGTACTGATATCACTCTCGTTATGTGAAATTACAGCCTCCAGCTTATCTAACGCCTTATAAAATTTTGCTTCTGGTGTTTCTAATGCATCCATTTCTTTAAATAAATTGGAAAGATCATAATAATTACTATCCGGCAGCATATGAATCAAATGATCTATTGCTTGTCTTTCTACTTCTTCGTCTGCATCAGTCTTATCAAATGACGGAATGTCTCCTGTAACAGCCTCACCCCAATCATGAATCAGGCACATTTTAATTACACGATTCATATCCAGCTCCGGAAACTCTTTTTCCAAAAGCATTGCCATTGTTGCAATTCGCCACGTATGCGCAGCTACAACTTCATGTGTCCCATCTGCTGTATAACTGTGCCTTGTATTACTCTTCAATTTTTCAATTTTACCTAAAAAGGTTAAAAAATTCTTTGCTTCCACAAATTTCACTCCTCTTCTGATTATCATTCTGTAAACTGCTTAACGTCTGTAAGAAGTTTTTCTCCATAAACCGTAGAAAATACATCCGAAACACCTTCTGTATGCTCTTTAAATCTTTCCAGATCCGGATACGTAATAATCATTCCCTCGTTCTGCAGCTTCTCAACATATTCTGTTGTCTGTTCCTTTATCATTTTTCTATTTTCATCCTGTGCTTTTACAGCTGCTTCCTTCAGTATTCTTTGCTCCTCTTCTGAGAGATTATCCCAAATATCTTTCCGGATTACAAATGGCATTGCATCGTAGCTATGATTTGTAACGGCAAGATATTTTTGAACTTTATAAAGCTGACTGTTATATATTACCGGAATAGGGTTTTCCTGTGCATCAAATTTTCCTGTTTTTAATGCATCGACCAATTCACCAAACGGATAACTTTTTGGATTTGCGCCAAGTTCAGACATCGTTTCCATCACTATTTGGTTTGTAGAAGTTCGAATCACTACACCGTTCAAATCACTGACACTATTTACAGGTCCAATTTTTTCAGATGTAGTAATACATCGAAATCCATTATCAAAATATGATAGAACATGTATATTATACTCTTCGAGATCTTTGCTGACCTCTGTCATAATGTTACTGTCCATAAATCTCCATGCCTTGCTAAAATCAGAAAACAAAAATGGTAAAGCAGAAACTCCTACTCTTGTAGCATATGCTGCAAAATTTCCAGCACTCGATACTGTCATATCGACACTTCCATCTATCACACCACTTATTAATTCAGAGTCTGAACCAAGCTGTCCCGCATCAAATATTTCTATTTGAATTCTCCCATTTGTCTCTGACTCTACTTTCTCTTTAAACAGCTGTGATGCCACGCCTCTTGGATCATTGGATTTTGTTGAATATCCCAGCTTGATAATTACAGGATATTTTAATGTATTTTTTGTTTCCGATATATTTCCTTCTCCTGCTAAATTTGTTTCCTGCGTATTTGAAGAATTCTTAGCGGTTTCTTTTTCACATCCGATTATGCATGCTGTACAAATAATACACAATGCAAACAAAACTACCTGTTTTATTTCTTTTCTTCTTGTCATTTGTCAGCCGCCTCCTTTTTTATCGCATCAAAAAAGGTATATTGGTCTTTTCCACAATTTTTGGAATGATAAAGCGCTTGATCTGCATTCTTATATAATGTTTGATAATCTTCTTCATTTCCTTTAAATGTAGCAATACCAACACTGGCTGTTACTAATACTTCTGTCTTACCATTCAAATAGAGATGCTTGATATTCTGACAAATACTTTTCGCCTTTGAATTAATCAGACGCTTGGCCGTTTCTTCATCCTGATTCGGAAGTCTCAGTAATACAGCAAACTCATCTCCACCAATTCTGGCAATCAGGTCATGCTCTGAGAATACTAATGCGAGCTTATTAGCTGCCTCGCATAATACTTTATCACCCATTGCATGTCCCATTTTATCATTTATTGATTTGAAATAATCCAAATCCATAATGTAGAATGCTCCAATACATGCTTTATCCATTTTTGCAAGTACTGAATTGGCCATGTTCTCCATCGTCATTTTGTTCAATAATCCTGTCAGCAAATCGCATTCTGCCATTTTTTTTAAATTATGCTCCTGCACAATCTGTTCATCTGCATTAATCAAATTTCCAATAAATTTGATGACATCACCATTTTCATTTCTGATTCCAACACCGTTCATTCGATACCAGTAATATACATTATCATTTCCCTTTAATCGAAATTCGCTGCTAATCCGGTCTTTTCCACTATTCAATTCATCTAAAATACTCTGCTTATCAAACAAATCATCCTTATGCAATCTGGAAAAAAGCTTCTCCATTTCCAAAATATTCAGTGTTTCATACTCCTCTCCAAAAACCGCTTCTGTCCCACCATTCAGCATGATTTTTTTTGTCAGAAAATCATATTCAAAAATAACTGACTGCACCTGTGAGTTTATCATCTGATACCTGGAATTTGTCTTCTCCATTCTCTGTGCTGTCAAAATTCCTCTGAAAATAAGAATCATAAAAACTATCATAACAACAGCAACTACTACCAGTAGAATAAAAACAACAACTGAAATATTGTCTTTCTGATTTTGAATTACATCATATGGCATAACAGATATAACATACCAGTCATGTACACCAATTGGCTGATAAACACATACTCTCTCGGAGGATCCATATTTATATTGGAATACATTTTCCTGTCCAGATTTAATATCCAATTTTAACGTATCATATGACATATCTTTATCAAGGAATGTAACATTTTTCATAAAATCAAAATAATTAGAATTATCTATTAATTTATTCTGATTATCACTTGAAACAATAATGTTTCCTTGAGAATCAATTACCATTACATAGCCATTTCCAGAGAATGTATCAATTGAAAATATTCTGGATAGTATTTTCTTATCAAACGTTCCTGTAATAACCCCTACCGTTTTTCCATTTTGCTCGATTGGCACTGCAAGAATTAATACCTCTTGTCCATCCTCATCCAGATAAATTTCCGTTGATACTTCTGCCTGACCCTGCACAGCACTTTTAAAGTAGTCCTTCATCATAATATTTCCGGACGATTTTCCATCATAACTCATTGTTGTTCCTGCTGTGTCTGCAACAGCTATTCTTTTAAATTCTCCTATCCCTTTCGTTTCCATGATTGTTTGTTTCATGGCATTATAATCAGTCATATCAACATCTTCAAAGTAACGCACCTGAGATTCTAACATTGCCAAATGATCCTCTAGCTTTACTTGAAAAGTTGCTGCATACAAACTCGTATTCTCCATTAAAGAGCTTTCTGTAGACGCTGTAATAGAATTAATCAATGACCTTTGAAACCAGCTGAATATCCAAATAAGTACCACAATTGCAATTAACACAGATATGCTTTCAGCAATTACAAATTTACTCTTTTCAATTTTCATCATATTAAAGATGCTTCCTCCTGTGTGAATTGTTAGTATATTGATGTGAATATCTTTTGTTTTCAGAAAGTGTTGTTAACACGAATCGTATTGTTAACCTATCACTTTTATATTACATTTATTTTCTGTTTTTGTAAATAAATATCTCTGTTTTAACCATTATATGTTTCATATTTCTATTTGATTTTTCTATTCTTTATGATATAATAGACCTGTTCGTCAAGCAGATTGATACTTTTTCGATGCGTGGCTCAGCTTGGTAGAGCGCTGCGTTCGGGACGCAGAGGTCGCAAGTTCAAATCTTGTCGCATCGACTCTAACGAAATATATTCAAAATATAAAAAAGTGTTGAATTTATTGTTCTTTTCAACAAATTCAACACTTTTTTATCAATGACACTACTTTTTCTTCTTTACAAGACTAATCTTTATATCCATTCCCATACTTTTTGCATATCTGGAAAGAACATCCATAGTAGGCTCTGTTTTGCAAGATTCCAGTCGCGCAATATTTGGTCTCATAATACCGGATTTTTCTGAAATATCCTGCTGTGTCAGCTTTTTTTTCTTTCGGTAGGAAATCAATTCCTCTATCACGTGATCAGCATAGAATGGTTCTGTTTTCTCCATTAATGCCAGCTCTTTACCTTTTTCGCTTACTGAATAATCCACATGTTTTTGACTCATAACATTTCCTCTTCTCTCTTATTACAATCCGTTATAACCCAAAAAAGCTTTCATGGCTTGATCCTGTGATTCCTTATACTCTTTCAATAAATAATCCGAATATTCCAGTCCCTGTCTCTGTACCATTGCCTGATATTGTGCATCCTGCATTGTCTGAACCGCATTTAAAAGAAATGCCTGATTAACTGCATTCTCCTGAATCTTCTGCATACCTGCCTGTGCAGTTAATGCTGCCTGATATTGTGCAAGTAAACCTGCCTGATACTGAGCCAATAAAATGTTCTGATATTGCTGTAGTAATGCCTGCTGTTGTACATATTGTGTATTTGCAGCATCTGTTACGGTATCTGCTTTGACAGTAACTTCGCTGCATCCTGTAATTCCCATGACTGCTCCTGCTGTCATTACTGCAGCCAATATAATTCTGCATAGTATTTTTGCAAACCGATGCATTTAAAATCCTCCTTCTACATACTTTCTTTTTATTTCACACTTATGATAAAAATATAGTATATTTTACCTGCTTTCGCAAGACGTTAAGACGTAAGTTTGTGTGAATTATTTATGTTTTTATTGTGAAAAGAAGCTTTTCTACTTTGTTGTCCAGTATGTATCAGGTTCAATTATATTGTAATAATCATTTATTGGCAGTATCTTCTGATTTCTTATTTCAAATGGTTTCCACACTACGCCGCAATGTGCCATTGGCACATGATAGCTGGCGATCAATCCATTAGCATTGTAAATGGCCACATTAGCATTTGAGGTAGTCATATTATAGGAAAGTGCATCTCCACCGGTACAATTACTATAATCAGAAACAAAATACTGATATGTATCACTTCCTGCGTTTGCAATATCAATAACTTCTGTCATTGTCGAACCAACGCTGTCACTTTGTGCACGAATAATCTTTGCTGCTCCTGAGGAAAAAACTCTTGCATCCAAATCCAACGGTGTCGTATCCCATGAAAATACTGTTTTAAACTCATTTTCATGCAAATCCGGAACAGCATAGCCTAGCTCTGCCTGATGATCCATTCTAACAATCACAGTAAAATAGCTATCCTCATACCCACCCTTTGAAATTTGTGCTGTATAACTTCCTGCGCGCATAGGTGCAGTAATTGCACCTGTTGTATCCAAAGTTCCTGTTGCAATTACTTCTCCATCCTGATTGTTAATTCCATTTCGCAGCTTTATGGTTGCATCAGCAAGTGCAGTATTTACATTTTCTGCGTCCCTTGCCATTATCTGCACATTATAAATTGCTCCTACTTCTGTGTATGCAAGATACACAGGCTCAACATCATAAACAGACGATCCAGAACCTGCTGTTATTCCATAGACATTTACTTCATCCAGAGTATTCTTTTTCGCATTTATTGTATATGTTTCTAAGTCATTAACAGGTATCTCCAGACTATAATATCCATCTCCATTTGTTGTTGTCGTTGCCATCACTGTTTTATTCGAATCGGCATACAGCTGTATTTCTACATCTGCAAGTGCAGTATTAAATTCATCTAATACATATCCTTCAATCTTTTCTGTCTCTTCTATATTTCCTATGGCATAATACGTTAAATACGCCCAATTCAACATTGTTTTTTCAAGATACTCATACTGCCCCACCGTTCCACTGCTGTATCTATCCAGATCAGCTACTGTATATTCAGTAACCGTGTTATCTGTACAATAGGAATACTTAACCATTACATCTTTGTTAAAATAATATCTGGACAGCACCTCTGCTGATGCAATGTCTATTGGAGTATTGATAATTGAACGATACTGATCAATATAGTTGATTTTTCCATTATCATAATAATAATCTATTATCTCAATATCTTCTCCGCAATACTCTATTGCTGTTATCTTTTCAATTTTCTTATTTTCAGGGTTCGTGAAAATATCAAATTCCATTTTTTTATCATCTTCACGTAATGCAAATTTACGTGAAAAAAGATAACTGTTTATCGGCGCTTCAGATGGATTCTCAACATTTTCAAGTCTGGAAAACACTTTATCATTCCAGGTAAGTGAAGCATTACGCTTTGCAGGTTCAAAATAAGTCGTATTATAATCAATATAATGCTTGTCCTCTGTCACAAGTTTAACAGAATCTACAGCTGCTTCTGTAATAGTTTCTTCTGTGGTGTCCTCTTCTGTTTCCTGTACTTTACTCTCTCCCGGTTCCACACTGTCCGTTACCGTCTCTGATTCTTTTGTCTGACTGGAAACTTCCATTGTATCTTTTTCTAAACTTTTCTGCTGATTGGCAAATAACACTTTTATTCCAAGATACGTTCCTGCAACAATAACAATTAAAATAATTGCATAGACAATCATTCCAATTAATGTTACAGAAAGTTCATCTTTATGTCGCTTAATTGAAGCACGACTCTTTTTTTCATTACTCATTGCCTGTTCTCCTCGTCATCGGAACTTTGAATTTCTTCTGGCTCTTGTTCTTCTTCCTCGTGATTAGGGTCATAGTATTCCTTTTTAATGAGGCTCTTAATAGAAAAAACAACAATCAATACTCCAACAGCAACAAATAATACAATAAAAAGCACCATAAGCCAAAAATCCGATCCCGCCGGCTTACTTTTCATAATATTAAAAATATCGTATGCCAGATACACTAGATATCCTCCAGCAAGTACTCTAATATATAGATTCATTTGTGTCGGCCCTTTATGATTATTTTTTCCCATGACAATTTCCTTTCTTGAACATAATTACACATCAGTCTTTCTTAGACAAAGATGCTGCTTCCTTTGCATATTTTTCCAGTAATCCTAAATCAAATAACAATTGCAATAATCCATATCTGTTACGAAGCTCCTTTGCTGCTATAACTGCATCAACAATTTCCTCGTCTGAAATATTGACCTGCCAAGGTTTAACTGGTGCATGTAATTCTTGAAGCAGTCCTGTTACTGTAGCTGACGAAGGGAGCGCTTCAATCAGTTTTCTTATTTCAGGTAGCTTCTCTTTTACTACAGTGAGTCTCTTTATTACATTCTCTGGTGTGTTTTTCCCTATTTTATTCTCAAGAAATGTTACTCCACCTGCTGCTGATCTATATAACTCCTGCATTTTTCTGTCCCACAAACTTCTATCAAATTCCTCAGCATTCTTCGCTGCAATACTAAAATTAAATGTTTCATGGTTAAGTCTCTCATACAGTTTCAGTACAAGTACAGTCGCAATCCCAACCTTTGTTCCATGAAAAACTGGTTTCTTTCCATCAAATAAAAACATCATTTCCCAATAATGAGATAGATGATGCTCACTTCCAGAAGCCGGTCTGGAATTACCGGCAAAGCTCATGGCAATACCCGATAAAATTAATCCTTCCATTATCTTTTCTATCGCTGTTTCTTTATCCATTTGTATTTTTCTGCAACTATCAACCAGCACATCTATCGAATGCTCTACAAGATGTGCTATTTCCACACAATAATATTCCTGTGTAACAATATGAGCAAGTTTCCAGTCACATAAACAGGTATATTTTCCAAAAATATCTCCTGCTCCTGCTGCAACCATATCCATTGGCGCATTCTTTAGAATATCCAGATCTCCTATAATTGCCGTTGGAACATGTGCTGAATATGTAGTTTTTAGGTTATCCACAATCAATGGACTAACATCTGAGGCAAATCCGTCCATAGACGGAGCTGTCGCAAAGATAAAATAATCCATCTCTTTCTTATAGCTGACAAACCGGCAAATATCATTAATTGTTCCGGAACCAACTGCAACAATTAGATCCGTATCCTGTGGCAGATTGCGTTCAAGAAGCAGACATGTATCCATATCCGCTGCTGGCTCCCTGCTTGGAAGAGTATAAAGAATGTATTCAATATGATTCTCCTCCAAAAGAGCTTCCATCTGTTTTGCTGCAACCTCGTATGTTGTTTCATCACATACAAGCAAAGGTCTTTGATAATGATACTTGTGAATCAATGTAACAACCTGTCTGATTGCACCTCTTTCCAACAATACTTCCTTAATATTACAACGATGTATTCGCCCACAGCTACATATAAAATCTCTATTCAGATAATCTGTCAGTTTTTGTTGTATCAACATAATTTTCCTCTTATTAGATGAATTTATAAATTGTCTTTGTCTGATATGATTGACCTGCATCAAATTCTGGTTTAATAAAGCCTTCCTGATTGATACTATTTGGATAATATTGTGTTTCTAAACAAAATGCATTTCTTGGTCCATATTCTACACCAGCTTTTCCTATAATTTTCTGTGTCCCATTACCTGTGTAAAACTGAACTCCCGGTAAATCAGTATATACTTTCATTGTTCTGCCAGCTGCAGATGCAACCGCAATCATACGAAGCGTGCCATCATAATTATCATTTACAAAATTATGATCATACCCACCAACCATTGTCAGCTGATCCCATTTGGTATCAATTTCCTTACCTATCGTTTTTTCAGAAGTGAAATCCATTGGAGTTCCTGTAACTGCAGCAATTTCACCTGTCGGAATCGCACCTGGTACAATCGGCGTATAGTGAGATGCATTCAGCTTTACAACTGTATCCAGAATACTTGGTGCATCATGACCTGAAAGATTAAAATAGGTGTGATTTGTCATATTAATCAATGTTTTCTTATCTGAAACTCCATCATAGTACAATTCTAACGCATTATCATCGGTCAGAGTATATGTCACAGAAATTTTTAAATTTCCTGGGAATCCCATTTCTCCGTCAGGTGAGAAATACGAGAATTTAACAGCATTGTCCAATATTTTTGTTTCCCATAGCTGTTTATGATATCCTTTATCTGCGTCACTATGTAGATTATTTGCATTATCATTTACCTTCAGCTGATATTTCACTCCATCAATCATAAAACTGGCTCCGGCAATTCTGTTTGCACTTCTACCGATAGTTGCACCAAAAAAACATGGATTTGATAAATAATCTTCTCCTTTATCAAAGCCAAGCACAATATCCTTTTTTTCTCCGATATGATTTGGAACAATCAATGATACAAGAATCGCACCAAGATTTGTAACAGAAGCTTCTATGCCATTATTATTCTTTATCGTATACAGCATAATATCCTTATCATCATTTGTTTTTCCAAAACACTTTTCTGATATACTCATAATTGTCTCCTATTCTTTTCTTATACAGTGTATTACTAAATGAATACTAATAGATTACAACTCAATTCTTGCATCCAATGCCCGTGACAGGGTTACTTCATCAATGTATTCCAATTCTCCACCTACCGGAACGCCACTTGCAATTCTAGTTACCTTGATTCCAGTTGGCTTAATCAGTTTACTGATATACATCGCTGTCGTTTCACCTTCAATGCTTGAATTAGTTGCTATGATTACTTCATCCACATCATGCTGCAATCTCTGCAGCAGCTCAGCCAGGCGAATATCATTTGGTCCAATTCCAAGACTGGGATTGATTGCACCGTGCAAAACATGATATACCCCTTCATATTTACGGGTTTTCTCATAAGCTGTCATATCACGGGTGTTTTCAACAACCATAATAATCTTTTGATTTCTGGAAGCATCTGAACAAATCGGACAAAGTTCACTGTCTGTTAATGTAAAGCACTGCTTGCAATATTTAATATTATTCTTTGCGTCAACCATTGTTGTCGCCAGACGCTGCACATTTTCTTTAGGCATGTTAATAATATGAAAAGCCAGTCTTTGTGCTGATTTTGAACCGATGCCAGGTAACACAGACAATTCCGCAATCAGCTTGTTAATATACCCGCTATATAAATCCATTCTGTTATCTCCTGTTTAAATACCTGTAACCTCAAAACCATCGGTTAATTAAAAAGGAAGTCCGCCTGTCAGCTTTGACATTGCATTTTGGGATTCCTCTTCCATCTGCCTCAATGCCTCGTTGGCTGCTGCCATGATTAAATCCTCAAGCATCTCTATATCATCTGGATCAACAACCTCCTCTGACAGTTTAACTTTTGTAATTTCTTTCTTTCCTGATACAGTAACTTCCACTGCTCCACCGCCTGCAGCTGCAGTATATTCCTTTTCTTCCAGCTCTTTCTGATTTTCCTCCATCTGTCGCTGCATTTTCTGTGCCTGTTTCATCAGATTGCTCATATTACCGGGCATACCCATTCCTCCACCCGGAAATCCACCACGCTTTGCCATTACTCTTCCTCCTGATAATTTGATTTATTTATCATTCTGTTTCAATATCCATATGGATGACCTTACTCAGGTCCACATAATAGTCTTGAAACTTTTGTTTTTTCTCCATTACTACAATATCAAAATCAATCTGCTTTCCTATTCGGTCTTCCATTACTTTTGCAATCGCTGTTTTTTGCATTTCTTTGTTCAGAAAATCTCTTGCAAGTGTATCCATGACTACAATTAGAAGCTTATTGTCTTCCCTGGCAGTCAGCTTTGCCATTTTTAAATAAGGTCTAACAATTCCAGGCATTTCCGCAATCATTCCGGTCCACATTGAAACAACCTTTTTAATATCTTCCGTCAGTGCCTTCGGGAGTTCAGGGGGTGTTATTCCCGGTGAAAGTGCATCTTCTACATTTCCAGTCGCACCATTATTATTACCCGTAATATATCCCTGACTGACAAATTCACCATTTTCAAGTTTGTTTTCCAAATCACGAATTCGGTCTAACATCGATTCCAAATCCGTTTCCATACTTGGTTTACACAGTTTAATAATAGCCATTTCAATCAAAACACGCTTTTGTGATGCGTATTTAATTTCCCCGGAAAGTTCTGAAAAAATACGAATATATCGTATGAGTGTTTCCTGATTAATTATTTCCGCTTCTTCTCTCAGTCGTTGCAGATTTTCACTGGATACATCCAATACGTCTTCAATGTCCGCAGAAGACTTAACTAACAACAAGTTCCTCAGATACCATGTAAAGTCTATTACAAATTGAGCTAAATCCCGTCCCTGTATTACAATCTTTTCCAGCAAATGAATCGCATCCAGAATATCTCTTGCCATGATTGTACGAAGAAGTTCGCTGAAAACCTCTGTATCAACCGCTCCCAACACTTCCAGAACTTTATCATAGGTCAGTTTCTGTCCAAAATAGAAAGCGATACATTGATCCAATAAGCTCAACGCATCTCTCATTGCACCATCTGCTGCTTTTGCAATAAAATGTAATGCCCTATTCTCTGCCTCAATATGTTCTTCCACAATCAAATCCTGTAGGCGCTTGGTGATTGTTTCTACAGATATTCTTTTAAAATCGTATCTCTGACATCTGGACAAAATAGTGATTGGTATTTTATGTGCCTCTGTTGTCGCCAAAATAAAGATTACATAGGATGGTGGTTCTTCCAGCGTCTTCAGTAGAGCATTAAATGCACCAATGGAAAGCATATGAACCTCATCAATAATATAGACCCTATATTTCCCTTCAGCAGGAGAATAGGAAACCTCATCTCTGATTTCACGTATGTTATCAACACCATTGTTAGATGCGGCATCAATCTCAACAACATTCATGGAACTGCCAGCTGAAATAGACTTACAGCTGGCACAGACTCCACATGGGCTTCCATTTACTGGATTTTCACAATTTACTACTTTTGCAAAAATTTTTGCAACCGTTGTTTTTCCTGTTCCTCTTGTTCCACAGAACAGATATGCATGTCCGACTCTTTGTGCAACAATTTGATTCTTTAATGTTTTAACAATATGATCCTGTCCTTTTACATCATCAAAATTGTCCGGTCTCCATTTTCTGTATAGTGCAGTATATGACATGACGTCCTCTTTCTACTATATCTGTAGAATCAATCTCCAAAACTGATTCCTAACATCTTTGCTTCTTTTACAATTGTTGCGTCTGGCGAAACTGATTTTAATTTTCCGGCAACTTCCTTTAATGGTATTTTTCCAACCTCTCGATTTACAATACCTACCATATATCCGTACTCTCCATTAATAACCAACTCTGCTGCCTTTGTACCCAGACGAGAAGCCAGTACTCTATCATAAGGAGATGGACTGCCACCTCTCTGCATATGTCCGGGAACCGTCACTCTAATTTCCTGTCCAGTCTTTTCCAAAATCTGTGCTGCTATTTCATAGGAAACAGATGGATATGTGCTCTTCATTTGCTTTTCACGAAGTTCTTTTTTGGATAATGCTGCATCCTGTTTAGAAATAGCTCCCTCTGCTACTGCTAAGATTGTAAAACTGCTTCCGCGTTTTGTTCTCAGATTAATAGCCTCCACAATTTTATTAATATCATATGGAATCTCCGGAATCAAAATGATATCTGCTCCACCGGCAATTCCTGCATTTAGTGTCAACCATCCTACTTTATGTCCCATAACTTCTACAATAAATACTCTACTGTGAGAAGATGCGGTTGTATGAATACAGTCAATTACATTTGTTGCCAAATTAACTGCACTCTGGAAACCAAAAGTCATATCTGTTCCCCATAAATCATTATCTATTGTCTTTGGAAGAGTAACAATATTCAGACCTTCCTCACTCAGAAGATTTGCTGTTTTATGAGTACCGTTTCCACCAAGGATAACTAAACAATCCAAATTCAGCTTATAATAATTCTGCTTCATTGCTGCAACCTTGTCTACACCATTCTCATCCGGCTCACGAATCAGCTTAAATGGTGTTCTGGAACTTCCAAGTATTGTACCTCCCCGTGTAAGAATGCCTGAAAAATCAGAAAAATCAAGCTTTTTATAGTTACTGTAGATTAGACCCTTATATCCATTGAAAAATCCATAAATCTCTACCTCTTCCGGTCCAAGTGTATACCATAGTGCCTTAACAACGCCTCTCATAGCTGCATTTAATGCTTGACAATCCCCACCACTAGTTAATAATCCAATACGTTTCATTGTGCCACTTCCTTTCGTCATTTGATGCAGACAACTGAACAGACTCTGCCCCTTTAGTATATCTCATTTTATGTTTTCCCACAATAAAAATAGATGTCTTCAAGGACTTTCCTTTTCGCCTATCGATTTTGTAAATAAGCGATTACTGCTTTGGTAAATACTCTTTTTCCTTCTCCTGACATATGTGTCAAATCAGAATAATATGCAGGATTTGTATTATCAAACTGCAAATCAGCTGTCTGTACACATTTAATGTTTTGCTTTTCCAAATAATTTCTTAGCTCTGCTGCCTTATTCCTATAATTTTCATTCTCAGCCATTGTTTCATAACGAGGGGATTCCATAAATATTAAATCCACATTATTTGCTTTACACATAGTAATCAACTCTTCAACTGCACGAAGCTGTAACTCATCAATTCCCGGATTTTCAATAACATCCAGAGCACAAAGCTCTTCTTCCGTTTTTCCGACTGTTTCATCTGACTTCGTGCTGCCTCCTCTATAATAACGTGAAGCTATTAACGGGTATGAAATGGGGTATGTAATCAAATAATCATTATTTGACAAAACAAAATAATCATACATTGTAAAGAAATTCGTATCTTCTTTTTTTGCAAGCTCTTTCCAGAGAGTCATCTTGCTCTGCATACTGATATCCCAAAGTAAACGCTTATCACTCAAATCAGCCCCTCTGTCCATCATACTTGGGTTAAAATCAGCTACCAGACAATCTATCTTTGATCCTGACTCAAATATTTCCTTCAATTCAAGTGCCATATTCAACGGCTGGTTTCCATTGTAAGTAAGTACATAGGAATCTCCAGAAAGCTCCTGTTCCAGCATATATGTGTCAATTCCTTTTCGATAGGCAGACGATCCTAAAAATAACGTATCTATATTTTTTTGTGCTACAACAGAACGTACACCCATTGCTTCATTCGGAAGCAGATAAGAGCAATAGTTCTTCAGTATTACAATACAAAAGAAAATACTAAACGCTATAAGAATTGTTAAAATTACTTTTCCATATTTCATATGAATTCCTTTTTTAATTTCAATAAAAATCAAATTTCTTTAATACTGCGCATATAGAAATCCAGACTGTCCAAAAACACCAAACAGAAGAATCACAATTATAATAATAGCACTATTTATGTACCGATGCTTTTTCAATGTTCTCTTTCCATTATAATCAAGAATTTCTGCCAAAATCAGTACAGCTATTGCTGATGTAACTACACAAAAATATGCAATTGCTGTATTATCTTCTGTAAATGGCAGAATTGCATTCTTTAACGCCGCAACATTTATATCCATATGGAAAAAGATTTGCTTCATTATATAAACTGCATCTGTCATCGTCGCTGACCGAAACATTATATAAGAAATATCAACGAGAATAAATGTACGAACCATCTGAACTACATGAAATACTTTAGAGTCCTCTCTAATAGAAAGCTTTTCCCGAATATGCTTAAGTGTCGCCGCAAATATTACACTTAAAATAATCAATGACCCATGATATAGACCATGCACAACATAATGCCAGCTGGCTCCATGCCAGAGTCCTGTCATGAACCATACTACAAACAGGCCTACTATGGTAGTAATCAGTCGTGCAGTTTCCTTGGTATGCTTTTTTCCTATTCGTTTTCCCAATCGCAAACATACTCCCGACCGTAAAACAGGATAATATAAGTAGTCCTTAAACCATGCACCCAATGTAATATGCCATCTTCTCCAGTACTCGGGAATGGTTTTGGAAAAATATGGGTGATTAAAATTTTCTGCCATTCGAATACCGAACAAATCACTAATACCAAGAACAATGTCCATATATCCAGAAAAATCACAATATAACTGTATTGCATAAAAAACAGTAGCACACAGAAGCGCCATGCTGTCATACGTAACTGGTGCACTATAAACTCTGTCAACGTAGACAGCCAGTCGCTCTGCTATTACTAACTTCTTAAACAATCCAATTAATATTCGATAACCGCCTTCTTTACATCTATACCAATCAAATACATGTTCAGAAAACAGCTGTTCTTCCATTTCTCCATACCGATTAATTGGCCCCTGCGTAATTTGTGGAAAATAGGAAATAAACAACAAATATTTAAAAAAATTCTTCTGAGGTTTACTGATTCCTCTGTATACATCCATACAATATCCAATTGTAATAAATGTATAAAAAGAAATTCCAAGCGGAAGCAGCCAGTTTACTTTTGGCAGCTGCATAGATTCACTTAAGCCTACTGTATATAATAAACTACTTATGTTTTCCAAAAAGAAGTTTGTATATTTCAGTAGTGCCAATATTAACAGATTAATAACCAGACAAACAGCCAGTATCTGCTTCTTTTTCTTTTGTATGGCAAGCTTTCTGGCTTTTTTTTCTTCTTTAGTAAGAACATCCTTTTGTATTTGCAAATCATTTTGCAATTGAACATCCAGATTTTCCATTAATATACAACTAAAATAGGCAGTTCCAACAGAAAAAATCAGAAAAATTAAGTAATACGGACTTGCAAGGATATAAAAAATCAAGCTGCCTGAAAGTAAAAGCAGCCATTGATTTTTCTTTGGTAATATGTAATATGCCATTACCAATACGATTAAAAAAACCATGAACCGTAAGGACACAAATGCCAAATTTCTATACCTCTTCTTCTATTACATCAGCCATTTCACCGACATTTTTAAGCTTTACTACTGTTTTCATATCAAATCTGATATCAAACTCTTCTTCCACAGCGTCCATCAATGTAATATGAACAAGGCTATCCCATCCATTAATGTCATTTGCCGTTGTCTTATCTGTAACAGTAATGCTTTCATCATCAAATACTTCCCGGAAAACCGTATTCAGTCGATCATAAATCTCTTCTCTACTCATTCTTCATTCACCTTTATCCATTGATTTTGATTTTGATAGGAGTCAGTTACTGCAAATTCCCATATTGTGTTACCCACTTCGTCTTCACTGACTTTTGTAAATCCCATCAGCTGATAGAATTCACAAACCATTTTATTCTTAGCAGTTGGATAGTAATATCCTTTAATTGTCTGAATACCTGCTGCCCTGCTGGTTGCAACAAGCTCGTCCATCATTGCAAATTCCATATCTCTTTTTAAAACTCTACAGCTCATAATCCACAAATCCATATGCAGAATCTGTTTTTCTTTTCTTCCAATTACTACGGAAACAACTCCGTTATCTCCAAACTTATCTTCTAGTTTTCCATACAAATCAATATACTCTTCTGATTCAGCTACTTCTTCGATTTCTGCCCTTGAATATCTTTTTGTTGTCAAATTGAACTGATTACTTTTATTTGTCAGCTGTGCAATTCGTTCCATATAAATCGATGCAAATCCTTTGATTGTTCCCGTCATATCCAATGATTGTAAATAAGATCCATAATCAGAAAAGCTTTGCTCCAGCTTCAAACGCTCCGCATTTTCCTTATACATCTGATTCCTTTTCACATCATCAGCCGACAAATTTGTTACTTCGAAATAGCCTGCATGATCTAATACCTGTATATAATTCTCTACACTGCCAATATCCGGTGTTACCACATTGGGTACCTGTGCAGATATAATGTCTCTTTCAGCCGGATTATCATCAACAAAAACAAATGATTCAGGCAATAAATTTAATTCATTGGCAGTCTCAATAATATTTCTGCTCTTAGGCTCCCAATTAGCTTTAATGGAAATAAAATCATCCGGTGCAAGTGAGCTGTCCGGATGGTTCAGACCTGCAATCGCGTTTTCGTAATCATTTTTGGAACAGACATTCAAAATAACACCTATCTGTTTCTGTTCCTTGATATAATTCTGAAACTCGCTGTAAACCTGTCCCATGGATGTCTCCGGCCCGATTTCCAAATTATCTACACCGTCATCTCCAACAATTCCACCCCATAAAGTATTATCCAAGTCTAAAACAAGCGCTTTCTTATTCTTTCCATATATAGATTTAATAATGTTGCTGACATTGTAGGAAAGTGTTGGTACTGCCTCCATGTTGAGTGCATACTTATACATATGCCAGTATAATGGATCAGACCATTTATCTAAGCCATAGCAGGCTGATAAGTAATTAATATCCTGTATATAGAAATCCTTATGCTCTCTTGCATAAGCAGCAAATCTTTCATTCAACCTGTTCAAATAACTGACTCTTCCATGAATATCCGTCGCATCAGCGTTTCCAAGCAAACGATAGAATGGATATTCAAAATTATTCTGTATTACGGGGCAATGAAATACAGTCTCAATCTTTTCCCACATAACTTTGAAATGTTCCAAATCCGCATCTAACATATCATCCACTTCTGCATCACTTTGGTTCAATACTGGATAATTTCTGATATTTCGATTACTTGTATGAATATATATGATATCCGGCGCAAACATAACAAGCTCCGGATTTTCAAACATTACGTCTTCCCAATACTGAGCGTATTCACTCTCATAAAACTCAGCCTTTATTCCAAGATTCAGTAAAAATAAATCCATCACTGCACAAATATCATGTGTTGTAGATCCACCAAGTACAGCTACTTTCTTTTCTACAAAAGAACTCCCTGCCTCTAACAATTCTCTTTTTAGGGATTTTTTCTTTTTAATGATATATCTTCCGTCAAACGGATATTCTAAAACCTTCATATCATTTCCTGTCCTTATTTTGTATTTATTTTGCCTATATAGTATAACTGTTTTATTTAATGATTGCAAATAGTAATCATTAAAA
>CAZOHM010000048.1:0-10840 GCA_964579795.1 uncultured Lachnospiraceae bacterium
TTCTGTGTGCTTGCATAAAAATGAGAATAAGTCACACATCGTTTATTATATACTATATTGAAAAAGAAGAAAAGTAAAAAATACTGCTGTATATTATAAAATTATATTAGGCTAAAAATAAAATATTTTGATGGTATAATGGGTTGCGTTTTGCTATAATGCTATAGGGTATGCAAAACGAAAAGAGGAAATACAATGGTATATAATAATATATTGGAAGCAATCGGACATACGCCGGTTGTTCGTTTGAGCAGAATGACAGAGGAAGCTTCTGCAGAGATACTTGTAAAATATGAGGGATTAAACATTGGCGGTTCCATTAAAACAAGAACCGCTTATAATATGTTGAAGGCTGCAGAAAAGCAGGGACTCATAAATAAGGATACCGTGATTGTCGAGCCGACCAGTGGAAATCAGGGAATTGGGATTGCTCTTGTTGGCGCAGTCAAAGGCTATAATGTAAAAATCATTATGCCCGATTCTGTCAGTGAGGAACGAAGAAAGCTTGTAAAATGCTATGGTGCAGAAGTGATTCTTATTCACGATGCAGGTGATATAGGTGCATGTATAGATGAGTGTCTGCAGACGGCATTGAGGATGGCCAGAGAAAATCCCAATGTATATGTGCCGCAGCAGTTTACAAACATCAACAATCCGAAAGTGCATAAATATCATACAGCATTGGAAATATTAGAACAGGTAGAAGGTCCGATAGACGGATTCTGTTCCGGCGTAGGAACCGGTGGAACGATTTCCGGTATTGGAGAGACATTGAAGAATCAGAACCCGGATATTGAAATCTGGGCAGTTGAGCCGGAAAATGCAGCGATTCTTTCCGGAGGTAGTATTGGAACACATTTGCAGATGGGAATCGGAGACGGTCTGATACCAGATAACCTGAATACAAATATTTATGATGATATTTGCATTGTGACTGATGAAGAGGCTCTTGAAACAGCCAGACGATTAATGCGCGAGGAAGGCATACTGTGTGGGATTTCAAGTGGTTCTAATGTAGCAGCTGCTATGAAACTTGCAAAAAAGCTTGGTAGGGGAAAAACCGTTGTAACAATCCTGCCGGACACAGGAGAACGGTATTTCAGTACAGAGTTATTTCAGGATTAAAGACACATAGTAATATAAATTAAGAAAGCGGGGACAGCACACATGAAAAAGAGAGAGGATATTCACAAAATTCTAATTATCGGTTCAGGACCGATCATCATTGGACAGGCATGCGAATTTGATTATTCGGGTACGCAGGCTTGCAAAGCACTTAGAAAACTTGGATATGAGATTGTACTTGTAAATTCTAATCCGGCTACTATTATGACAGATCCGGAGACTGCAGATGTGACTTATATTGAACCATTGAATGTGGAAAGACTTACACAGATTATTGAAAAGGAAAGACCAGATGGTCTACTTCCGAATCTTGGTGGACAGACAGGACTGAATCTATGTTCAGAGCTGAATGAGGCAGGTGTGCTGAAAAAATATGGTGTACAGGTTATTGGAGTACAGGTAGATGCCATTGAACGTGGAGAAGACAGAATTGAGTTCAAGAAGACAATGGAGTCTCTTGGAATCGAGATGGCAAAAAGTGAAGTTGCATATACAGTTGATGAGGCGCTTGCCATAGCTGAGAAGCTTGGATATCCGGTTGTTCTTCGCCCGGCATATACAATGGGTGGTGCTGGCGGTGGTCTTGTATATAATATAGAAGAGCTAAAAACAGTTTGTGCAAGAGGTCTGCAGGCAAGTATGGTCGGACAGGTATTGGTAGAGGAGTCTGTACTTGGATGGGAAGAACTGGAGCTTGAGGTTGTCAGAGATGCGACAGGAAAAATGATTACTGTCTGCTTTATTGAGAATATTGATCCACTTGGTGTACATACCGGTGATTCCTTCTGTAGTGCACCGATGCTAACAATTCCTAAGGAGGCTCAGGACGAGCTGCAGAGACAGGCATATAAGATTGTTGATGCAATACAGGTTATTGGAGGTACGAATGTACAGTTTGCCAGAAATACAGAAGATGGCAGAATCATTGTAATTGAAATCAATCCAAGAACATCCCGATCTTCTGCACTTGCTTCAAAGGCAACCGGCTTCCCAATTGCACTTGTATCATCAATGCTTGCGGCAGGATTGGATTTATGTGACATTCCATGTGGAAAATATGGAACACTTGATAAATATCATCCCGATGGAGATTATATTGTTATTAAATTTGCTCGATGGGCTTTTGAAAAGTTCAAAGGTGCTGAGGATAAGCTTGGAACACAGATGCGTGCAGTTGGTGAAGTAATGAGTATTGGAAAGACATACAAGGAGGCATTCCAGAAGGCAATTCGTTCATTGGAAATTGGACGCTATGGACTTGGAAATGCGAAAAACTTTGGCACTCTTTCCAAAAAGGAATTGATTGATAAGTTGCATGTTCCGACAAGCGAGAGACAATTCATCATGTATGAAGCATTACGTAAAGGTGCAACGGTTGATGAACTGTATAATATTACGAAAATAAAGCCATATTTTATTGAACAGATGGAAGAACTTGTACTCGAGGAAGAGACACTCAAGACATATGCCGGAAATGTTCCTCCTACAGATGTGCTGATGGCAGCAAAGAAAGATGGCTTTGCAGATAAATATTTGAGCCAGTTATTAGAAGTTCCGGAATCAAAGATAAGAGAAGCACGTATTCAGGCTGGAATTACTGAGGCATGGGAAGGTGTTCATGTCAGTGGTACGGAAAACAGCGCATATTACTATTCTTCCTATAATATGAAGGATAAGAGCGTGTCAAGTGATAACACAAAGAAAATCATGATACTTGGCGGAGGCCCAAACAGAATAGGGCAGGGAATTGAATTTGATTACTGTTGTGTTCATGCAGCAAAGGCTTTGAAAAAACTTGGCTTTGAAACAATAATTGTTAACTGCAATCCGGAGACGGTTTCAACAGATTATGATACTTCAGATAAGCTGTATTTTGAGCCACTTACTCTGGAAGATGTGCTGAGTATTCATGAGAAGGAAAAACCGCTTGGAGTAATTGCACAGTTTGGTGGACAGACACCGCTTAATCTTGCAGCAGATTTAAAGAAAAACGGCGTTAACATTCTTGGTACTTCACCGGAGACAATTGATCTGGCAGAGGACAGAGATTTATTCCGTGCCATGATGGATAAGCTTCATATTCCAATGCCGGAATCAGGAATGGCCGTCAGCGTAGAGGATGCGCTTGCCATTGCAAAGAAAATTGGATATCCGGTTATGGTTCGTCCATCTTATGTACTTGGCGGAAGAGGTATGGAAGTCGTTCATGATGATGAGCATATGAAGGTGTATATGGCAGCGGCAGTTGGTGTGACACCTGACAGACCAATACTGATTGACAGATTCCTGCACAATGCACTTGAATGCGAGGCAGATGCAATCAGTGACGGGGAGCATGCATTTGTTCCGGCAGTTATGGAGCATATTGAACTGGCAGGTATTCATTCAGGTGATTCTGCCTGTGTTCTTCCATCAATTAATATTTCAGAAGAAAACGTAGCAACAATTAAGGATTATACGAAACGAATTGCACAGGAAATGCATGTGGAAGGACTTATGAACATGCAATATGCAATTGAAGATGGCAAGGTATATGTTCTTGAGGCAAATCCAAGAGCATCCCGTACAGTACCACTTGTTTCCAAAGTATGTAATATTAGAATGGTACCGCTTGCAACAGAAATAATTACTTCTTCTATTACAGGAAAACCATCACCTGTTCCACAGTTGACGGAGAAGCATTTTACTCATTATGGAGTAAAGGAAGCAGTGTTCCCGTTTAACATGTTCCAGGAGGTAGATCCTCTGTTGGGACCGGAAATGCGTTCTACAGGTGAGGTGCTCGGAATGTCTTCTGATTTCGGAGAGGCATATTACAAAGCGCAGGAGGCAACACAGACACGCCTTCCACTTAGCGGAACAGTTTTAATCAGCGTAAATGACAGAGATAAAGCAGAGCTTGTTGAAGTTGCACAGGGCTTCTATGATTGTGGATTCAAGATTATTGCAACTGGAGGAACCTGTGATATGATAACAGCTGCCGGTATCCCAGCGGTAAAAACCTTCAAGCTGCAGCAGGGTAGACCGAATATTCTGGATGCAATAACAAATCATGAAGTCAGCATTGTGATTAATACACCTGATGATAAGAAGGGTGCGATGGATGACAGCTATATTAGAAAGGGTGTTATAAAGACAAGAATCCCTTATGTAACAACAATGGCAGCTGCAAAGGCATCTGTTGCTGGAATTAAAGCGATGCAGGCACAGCAGGGCGCAGTCAAGTCATTGCAGCAGTTTCACTCGGAAATAAAGTGATCATTGGAGGAACCGTTGCTCTGATATGCTAGGTTTGATCAAAAAAAGAACATTCTGAAAGGAATGTTCTTTTTTTGATTTTTAAAGATATATTCTGAAAACAAAACAATAAAATGAGAATTGAATAGCATCTATACATATATCTAGTACATTGTCAAAATTATCTAAATATAGTATAATATATCAAATAGCACAATGAAAAAGTGTGGAATAATCATGTTTATTGACATATTCGGGAGAGGGCTGTAGGACGGTGTTAGAAAGTGGGGCGACATAATTATGGACCGAAAAAATTAGCGTGTTAGTTGTAGATGATATCAGCATTGAACGTCAGATTTTAAGTACGCTATTTGAAAATGAATATACAGTACTGGAGGCTGATGATGGAACAGCTGCACTTTCAGTACTTGAATCAAATGAAGTAGATATTGTCATTCTGGACATCATTATGCCTGGAATGAATGGGCTGGAGTTGTTAAAACAGATTAAGCAAAATTCAAAATATCAGAATATTTCTATCATTGTCTGTACAGAAGCGAGTGATACAGAAACAGAAAAACAGGCTATGGAGCTTGGAGCAGATAATTTTATCCACAAACCATATAATCCGTCTGTTGTCAAATATTGCGTGAAGAATCTGGTGGATACTCATATAAGAAAGAAAATCATACTTGAGAAGTCGTATCGCGAGACAGTACGAAGATTTCATGCATTTATGGAGGTTGTACAGGATGGTGTGGCTGTAATTACAAAAACCGATAAATATCGGGTGACGTATGCAAATGACAGATTGATAGCCATGTTCGGATATACACGCCGAGAGGCAGTCTGCTTGCAGGATTCGGATGCCCTGTTATTTGTGAGCGAAGACAGCAGAGAACAGTTTGGCAGTATTTTGGAGGACACATCCATCTGCCAGAGAGAGACTTGCTGTATTTCTGTTCTGCATAAAGACGGTAGGCCTATTCATGCAAAAGTGAACGTTAAAATGATGCTGAAGGATGGAGGGACAAAGCAATATTATGTTATTGTTAAAAATGATGATGAGACAAGAGAAAGAGAAGCTGTTCTTGAAAAGGAAATAAATGCATATCGGATAAGAGTCAGAAGAGATCCATTGACCGGAATTTACAATCAGGAGACATTTTTTTTGGAAACAAAGAAGCTTTTGGAACAAAATCCAAAAGTGCAGTTTGTAATAGGTGAATGGAATATTGACCGTTTTAAAGCAGTGAATGAATTGTTTGGAAGCCGCATAGGTGACAGACTGATATGTGCATTTGCAGATTATCTGCGAAACACCTATACAGGACAGTGCACGTATGGACGACTGGAAGCAGATCATTTTGTGACTTGCTGTCCTCAGAGTATGCTGGAAGAGCATGCTGCTGAAATTGCTGATTTACTTGGCGGACACTTGATTTGGCATACGTTGAATTGTCCGATATCCATGCATGCAGGATTTTACAGGGTAGAATCGTCGGAATTTGATGTCCCAATTATGTGCGATCGTGCAGGCATGGCTTTACAGCTTGTGAAAGACAGGTATATGCAGCGATATATGTACTTTAGTTCAAAAATGAGAGATGTACTGCTTAAGGAACAGGAAATGATGCGCGATGTAGAGCAGGCACTTGATGAAAAGCAGTTTTTTGTTATGTATCAGCCAATTATTGATGTGAAGACAAAGAGGATCATTGCAGCAGAGGCTTTGGTACGCTGGAGAAAGGCAAATGGAGAAGTTGTTCCGCCGGGAGAGTTTATTCCGATATTTGAGCGAAACGGATTTATTTCAAGACTTGATATGTATGTGTGGGAGCAGGTATGTATTTTTCAAAGCAAACGAATGGAAGCCGGAGAAAAAATGATACCAATCTCAGTTAATTTGTCAAGGATTGATTTTTACAATGCAGATTTATATAACAATATTCGGTCATTAATTCAAAAGTATAATCTTGAACCGTCCTACCTGAAACTTGAGATTACAGAAAGTGCTTATATGGATCAACCCCAGGAGTTGATGGAAACTATCAGGCAGTTTCAAAAAAATGGAATCAAAGTGTTAATGGATGATTTTGGAAGTGGATTTTCATCTCTTAACATGCTTAAGGACGTCAGCGTTGATATGCTGAAAATTGATATGCGGTTTATGGAAAGTCTGGAAACATCCGACCGCGCAGGAAACATTTTATTTAGTATTATTCAAATGGCAAAATCAGTTCATATGGAGGTAATTGCAGAAGGTGTAGAGACCGTTAATCAGTATGAACTTCTTGTGAGCATGAATTGTGATGGCGTGCAGGGATATTATTTCTTCCGTCCACTTATGGCAGATGAGCTGCGTGACAGACTGAATGAAGAGGCAAAAGCTGAGGAGACAGAAGATATAAAAAAGCATCAGTCAATATTAATTGTTGATGATGTTGAACAGGAGCGGGATTTACTGGCAAAAATCATCAGTGATGATTATGATACTTTTTTTGCAGCAGGTGTAGACGAAGCCGTTGAGATTCTAAAAAAAGAATTTGCTAGAATTAGTCTTGTAATTTCGGATATTGTTATGCCGAAGAAAGATGGTTTTGAGCTTCTCAAAGTCATGAAGGAACTTGCGTTTTTTGATGAAATTCCGGTTCTGATGGTGACCGCCTATGGAGAATATGAAAATATTGAGAAGTCAATATCTCTTGGAGCTCTTGATGTCGTAACAAAACCATATGATGCTGCCATACTGAAAAAACGTCTCAGTAACATATTGAAAATATCAGAACGTGAAAAGATAAAACGTGAAATATATTCACTTCGTGAAAATGTGGTTTTGCGTAAACAACTGGATTCACTTTTGGAAGATAGTTTTGCAGGAATATGCAGGGTCCAGTTCTCTGATGATGAGAATTTTACAATAGAAGATATTCCATACGTGAATGAACGCTTCCTCTTTTTACATCATATGCTTAAAAAAGAGGCTGCAGAAAAGAAAACACTTAGTGAACTGTTAAATGATACAGTAGAAAGTGATCTGAGAGTATTTCTGTCCGAAATCAAGGCTGCAATTGATGGCTGTCAGAAAAACATGCAGGGGAATTATCGCATTAAATGGGATGATATGACGTTTAGAGAGACTTTGACAAACATAACATTTCGGTATGAACAAAATTCAATTATCATGGATATGGTTCTTATAGAAAACAAGTCTCACATAGATGCTCAGTTGGATCAGACTGTAAAGCTTTTTTATGAACAGATAGGAAAGCAGATTGGACTGGAAATCTGGAGATATTATCCATCGAGCGATATGATTGAGTATTATACGAAAAGTAAAGATGGTACTTATGTAAAAAAGGTAATTCCGAACGGAAAACAAAATACAGTTCAGGGTAAGCTGTTTTTTAATGTGGATATTGACAGTATTGACAGGATTTATAAACGTATTTTGGCGGGAGAGAGTCAAGTGCAGGAGGAATTTAGAATAAAGGATCCTGAAAACCCAGACGAGGGTTACAGGTGGATTCGTCTGACGCTTGTGAAAATTGAGGAACCGGGGACATTACATGAAATTATTCTTGGAATATCAGCGGACATTACAGGGGAACAAAAGGGCAAAGAACGAAAATGGAGAGAGCAGCAGTACAAGATGATTTTTTCAGCAGATGCTGATTTTTTTGTAGAAGCTGATTTGACAGAAAACAGCTTTGTTTCTGAAAACTGCATCAAGCAGTTTGAACGTCTTGGTATATATGATATGGTTACATATGATGTACTTGTTGATGCAATTTTAAAGACGGTTGGTGTGGAGGATATGGAACACTGTCGATCAATGCTTGACAGGAAAAACCTTCTTGAGTGGTATCAGGAGGGTGAACGCGAAGTGAAGTTTGATTTCCTTGGAAATGCAAATGATGCCAACATGTATGAATGGTATTGCAGCGATATGTTCCTTGTAAAAAACAGTGAGGATGCACATATTTATGTGAGCTGGCAAATTAAGAATATTAATCATGAGAAACAGAGAATGAACAACATACAGAGCCTTGCAGAAAGAGACAGCGTAACGGGATTGTATAACCGTATTATGCTTGAAAAGAGTATGGATATCATTTTGGCAGCCCAGGAGCATAGAAGCAAGCTGTATGCATTCATGATGGTTGATATTGATAATTTTAAGGAAGTCAATGACAATTTTGGACACGATTTTGGAGATAATGTATTACGTGCATTTGGAAAACTGCTGACTCAGACGTTTCGTTCGACTGATATTGTATCGAGGCTTGGAGGAGATGAATTCGCTGTATTTATCCCGAGAGCGACTTCACAGGAACAAATAATCAAACGTGTAGAGGAAGTATGTGAGAAATCATATACAAAGCTCAATAATCAGGGCAAAGATATATATATGAGTTGTTCCATAGGAATTGTGTTTGGCGGTGAAGGAGTAATCAGCTTCAGAGAACTTTATCCAAAGGCAGATGAAGCATTATATAATGCGAAAAAGCATGGAAAGAACTGCTTTGAGATTTATGAAAAGAATTCCTGACAACCCTTGCACAAACAGGGAAAACGGTATATACTTGCTATGGGAAAAAAGCAAATTGCCTGAATGAATGGTAATGCCAAGGAGGACTTCATGTTAGATATGAAATTTGTCAGGGAAAATCCTGATGCTGTAAAACAAAATCTCAAAAACAAGTTTCAGGAAGAGAAACTTCCGCTTGTGGATGAAGTTATTAAATTAGATGAAGCTGGTAGAAATGCCAAGCAGGAGGCAGATGAGCTACGCTCCAATAGAAACAAAATATCTAAGCAGATTGGTGCGTTGATGGCGCAGGGGAAGAAAGAAGAAGCAGAAGAAGTCAAAAAACAGGTGACAGCAAATTCAGAAAAGCTTGCACAGCTTGAAGAGGAAGAAGCAAAGCTGACCGAAAAGATTACAAAAATCATGATGAGTCTGCCAAATATTATTGATCCAAGTGTACCAATTGGAAAAGATGATTCAGAGAATGTTGAAGTGACAAAGTATGGAGAGCCGGTTGTACCGGATTTTGAAATCCCGTATCATACAGAGATAATGGAAAAATTTGATGGTATTGATTTAGACAGTGCCGGAAGGGTTGCAGGAAATGGGTTCTATTATTTGATGGGAGATATTGCCAGGCTTCATTCAGCTGTCATTTCCTATGCAAGAGATTTTATGATTGACAGAGGATTCACCTATTGTGTACCTCCGTTTATGATCAGAAGCAATGTTGTGACCGGCGTTATGAGTTTTGCTGAAATGGATGCCATGATGTATAAGATCGAAGGTGAGGATTTATATCTGATCGGTACGAGCGAGCATTCCATGATTGGAAAGTTTATTGATACGATTATTCCCGAGGAGAGTCTTCCGAAGACCTTGACGAGTTATTCTCCATGCTTTAGAAAAGAAAAGGGTGCACATGGAATTGAGGAAAGAGGTGTTTACCGTATTCATCAGTTTGAAAAGCAGGAGATGATTGTTGTCTGTAAACCAGAGGATTCAAAAATGTGGTTTGACAAGCTATGGCAGAATACTGTAGATTTATTCCGCTCGATGGATATTCCGGTGCGTACGCTTGAATGCTGTTCGGGGGATTTGGCTGATTTGAAAGTAAAATCGTTTGATGTAGAGGCATGGTCGCCGAGACAGAAGAAATATTTTGAAGTAGGTAGCTGCTCTAACCTTGGAGATGCACAGGCAAGAC
Organism: uncultured Lachnospiraceae bacterium; assembly: GCA_964579795.1. Taxonomy (GTDB): domain Bacteria; phylum Bacillota; class Clostridia; order Lachnospirales; family Lachnospiraceae; genus JAEYFP01. The sequence goes on from CAZOHM010000048.1 coordinate 10,101, forward strand.
GTTTGAAGATTCGTGTGAACGGTGAAAACGGAAAGTATTTTGCACATACATTGAATAATACAGTAGTTGCTCCTCCGCGTATGCTGATTGCATTTTTGGAAAACAATCTGAATGCTGATGGAAGTGTCAATATTCCAAAGGTATTGCAGCCGTATATGGGTGGTAAGGAAAAGCTTTTACCAAATAAGTAGAAAAGTAAAAACAGCAGATTTTGTATCTGCTGTTTTTATGTGTTATGATATTACAAATTGCTTTATTTTAGAAGGTGAACACGGGTTTTGCTGTAGCCTGCAGATGAAAAAGCTGGAGAATAGAGGCTACTACCTGATGGCAGATACGTACAATGTACATACAATCTTCTTCAATAGAGTGTTTCAATTTTAGGTATTCTTCATGAGAACTCTGTATAAAGGTGAAGAGTGCCTGCGGTGTTTCAAAATGACGCAGCTGCTTCTGGTTTTGCTCAGCCTCACCGCTTTTTAAGTAGGTACGCATACTGAATTTTAACTGCTTTTCGTATTTACAATGATCTTTAAGACTGCCATCATAAATATCATTATGCGGATATGTGAAGTAATCAGCTACATAGTGTGTAATCTGACCGAGATCACGCATATATGATCCGGAGTCTTCACTGTGAAAATCGGTATGTGTTGTTAGTTTGAGAATACGTTCCTTTACCATCTGAAAAGTTCCGTCAAATTCATGTCTTGTAGTCAGAAAAGATGGTTTGCAGTCAG
>CAZOHM010000048.1:10940-19916 GCA_964579795.1 uncultured Lachnospiraceae bacterium
AGTCAGAAAAGATGGTTTGCAGTCAGGGAGAATGCTTCCAATATAAAATGCTTTACGATGCTTTGTAAGCTCAATAGTATCAGAAGTATGAACTAAATACATTGCTAAAGAAATATGTGATTTTTTTCTCAAAATAAAAACTCCTTTTTTAACGGATAAAAGTCTGCAGTACAGACAGCATTATTTTCACTCCGTTTTTTATCATAACGCTGTAGAGTCAAAAAGTCCAGTGAACAAACTGTGAAGAAAGTGAGAACGGAATTTGTATAAGAAAATAGAAAATAAATATGAAATTTGACAGATGGTTTTCGTTGTATAATAGAGGAGAATGAGTTAAAATAAATCCGAAAGACTGTAGTGAATGGGAGAACAAATGAGCTATTCATATATACACAAAACACAATATTATGAAACTGATCAGATGGGTATAATTCATCATTCCAATTACATCCGGTGGTTTGAGGAAGCACGTACTGCTTTTTTAGCAGAGATAGGGTATGCTTATGCTCGATTGGAAAAGGAAGGAATAATCAGCCCGGTCCTATCGGTGGAATGTGAATATCGAAAAATGGTGCGCTATGGAGAAGATGTTCGCATTGAAGTAGAAATTGAGAAGTTCAATGGCATTAAGCTTGTTGTAATATACCATGTATATAATGAACAGGACGGTGAACTTTGTACATGGGGCAGGACAAGCCATTGCTTCTTGCAGGCTGATGGCAGGCCTGTTTCAGTAAAAAAGGAACGACCGGAGTTTTACAACCGGCTGCGTGAACAGCTCAAAACAGAAAATTGAGGTAAATGAATGGAAGAAAGAGAAAAAAGACTGGCAGTACTAATCGATTCAGAAAATATTTCTACTAGATATATTAAGTATATTCTTGATGAAATATCCAACTATGGTGTGGCGACATATAAACGTGCTTACGGAGACTGGACAACTCCGATTTCTTCCAGCTGGAAGGAAGCAGTTCTGAAGAATTCAATTACGCCGATGCAGCAGTATGGGTATACGCAGGGAAAAAATTCGACCGATTCGGCAATGATTATTGATGCTATGGATATTCTGTATTCGGGGAAGGTAGACGGTTTCTGTATTGTATCAAGTGACAGTGATTTTACACGTCTGGCATCCCGTCTGCGTGAAGCTGGCATGCTTGTGATCGGTATGGGAGAAAAGAAAACTGTTGAGGCTTTTAGAACATCATGCTCACTGTTTAAGTATCTTGAGGTTTTGGCAGCAGAAGAAGAAGGACAGTCTAATGATGTCAGTCGTGAGGAAATAGAAGAGACAATATTAAAAATAATTGCTGACAATGAAGCAAATGATAAGGATACAACAGTTGGAGAGCTTGGAAATAAAATAAGCAACAGACATGCTGACTTTGATGTCAGAAATTACGGCTATTCAAAGTTGTCCAAGTTTCTTGAGAGTGTTAAAAGCATAAAATTAGAGCAAAAAGGAAAATCAATACATGTATACCTGACAGAGAGTGAGGTTACAAGGGAACAGATTGAAAAAACAGTGAATGACATTGTAAAGACAGCAAAGGACCAGACAATGAGTCTTCCGGAATTGAAACAAAAAATAGAAAGAAAATTTTCTAATTTTAATATTCGAGACTATAAATACAGTAAGTTTTCACAGTTTATTAAAGATATGGATGGACTAAGCGTGAAAAACAATACGGTAGAGCGTAAATCATAACAGGTAACTGTACCGAAAGACACATATAATAAGGAGAATAGAATGAATATTGCGATATTAGGTGCCGGTGGAATTGCTACAACGATGGCGACTACACTTCAGCCACTAAAAGGTGCAGACTGCTATGCAGTAGCTGCAAGAGATATAAAACGAGCACAGGTTTTTGCGGATAAATATGGATTTTCCAAGGCTTATGGGTCTTATTCAGAAATGCTCAGCGATGAGAATGTTGAACTGGTTTATATTGCTACACCACACTCCCACCATTATGAACATATCAAAATGTGTTTGGAACACGGCAAACACGTACTGTGTGAAAAAGCATTTACTGCAAATGCAAGACAGGCTGAAGAAGTACTGAGACTTGCAGAAGCAAAGGGTCTTTTACTGACAGAGGCTATCTGGACAAGATATATGCCGATGCGGCAGATTATTAATGATATTGTGAAAAGCGGTATCATTGGAAAACCAACATCATTATCAGCAAATCTCGGATATCCCCTGGAGCATGTTGAACGTATGGTAAAGCCGGAACTTGCAGGCGGAGCTTTGCTGGATCTTGGCGTTTACGTTCTGAACTTTGCATCTATGGTATTTGGAGATGAAATAGAAAGTATTGCTGCAACATGTATTAAGCTTGATTCGGGTGTGGATGCACAGGAGACAATTATGCTGACATATCAGGATGGAAAAATGGCAACACTTTATGCTACCATGCTTGCGCAGACAGACAGACGTGGTATTATTAACGGTACGAATGGATATATCCAAATAGAGAACATAAATAACTACGAATCTGCAAGAGTGTTTAATCTTGAGAGAAAAGTTGTTGCCGAATATGCGGCACCTTGTCAGGTGACTGGATATGAATATGAAGTACAGTCTGCTATGCAGGCAATCAGAGATGGAAGAATAGAATGTCCGGAGATGCCACATATTGAAACGCTGAGAATGATGCGCTTGATGGACAGTATTCGTTCTGCGTGGGAGATAGAATTTCCGTTTGAACGTCAGATGATTGTAATGCCAGAAGGGGAAACTTTGTCGGGGGATGAGGCTACAAATGAAGCAGGAAGTCAGAGTGATAAATCTGAAAGCAAAGTCCGTAAAGTAACAGAGACAATTCCTTCGAGAAGTTCTATAAATCAAAACAATAGCAATGCTGCTGTCAGTGAAGATGGCAAAGTAGTAGATTCTAACGGCGACAATGAAGATAGTAAAAAAGATGATAAAACAGAAAAGAGTACAGAAGAAAAAAGCAAGGATAAATAAAAAAATAAGGATAAATAAAAGAACAGTTCACATGACGGTATGAACTGTTCTTTTATATTTGATTTATAAAGTATAAACTAAGCAATTGCATTAACAGCTTTTGTCATACGTGAAATCTTTCTTGAAGAAGTACTCTTATGATAAACACCCTTGGATGTTGCTTTGCTTATTTCTGAGATTGCTTCAAGTAAAGCAGCATCTGCAGCCTCTTTGTTTTTCTCATCGATAGCAGCATAGACTTTCTTTACATAAGTTTTCACTCTGGACTTGATTGCTTTGTTGCGCTCAGTCTTTGTCTCAATAACAAGAATTCTCTTCTTTGCTGATTTAATATTAGCCACGGTTTACACCTCCTGTTTCCGTAGAGTAAGGATACGAAAATCGCACCTCCCATGCATATCGAATCCGGACACGGACGTTTCGATATGAACACACTCATATATTCTATTAGATATATGAGTGTCTGTCAATACTTTTTTGCTGAAAAAAGAGAATACTTATGTGTATGATATAACACAATACCGTACATACTAATACAGCGTAATCAGACAAGTGAAAGGAAGGAAAATGAAGTGGGAGATTTTTGTATCAGGACCGATCTTGCATTGGAGGCCAGAGAATGTGTTCGGGAAGGAACGGACGCTGTCAGAGGTGTTGAGGTGGAAGAGGAATATGATGAGTCAACTGGAATACGTGTGACGAGGGTGAAGATACTTACCCGCAATGGTGCAAAGGAACTTGGAAAACCGATGGGAACCTATATTACGTTGGAGGCACCTGACATGGCTGAACCGGACGAAGGTTATCATAGAGGTGTTTCTGAGGAACTTGCAAAGCTGATTAAACAAATCATGACGCAGAGCTGTATACGGGAAAACAACGATGTACTTGTTGTTGGACTTGGAAATCGTGATGTGACACCGGATGCACTGGGACCGCATGTAATCGGAAATTTAATGATTACAAGGCATATTATCCAGGAATATGGAAAATGCGCATATACTTCAGAAAATGTACAGACAGTAAGCGGAATTGTGCCTGGAGTAATGGCACAAACAGGTATGGAGGCAGCGGAAATCATTAAAGGTGTTATTGAACAGACGAATCCGGCGTTGGTAATTGCCATAGATGCGCTGGCTGCGAGAAGCACAAAAAGACTAAATAGAACAGTTCAAATTACGGACACTGGAATTCATCCGGGCTCAGGCGTGGGAAATCATCGAAATGCGATCACACAGGAAAGTCTCGGAGTGCCGGTTATTGCAATTGGTGTTCCAACAGTGGTTGATGCGGCAACAATTGTAAATGATGCGGTTGAAAACTTGTTAAATACGATGTCGGATTTGAACAATTTCTATGTAACACCAAAGGATATAGATGAAACAGTTAAACGACTTGGATTTACTATTTCGGAAGCATTGAACATAGCTCTTCATACATGAAGCGTTCGGCGAATGGTGACATAGCAAAAGCAGGACGGGCATATACATGATATGACAGGGGGATATGCATATGAAATGGCATGGGAGAAAAAGAAACAAACTGTTCTATTGTGTATTGACCGTACTGTGCCTGCTTTGCCTGATTAGAATCAGCATGACTGAGCGCCCTGAACAACAATCTAAAAAAATAGATACGGTTCTGTCTTATCTGTCAAACACTATACAGGAGCAGATAATAAAAACATATCTGCCTTCTTTAAGCTATACAGCAGAATACGGTTCGGACGATGAGAGCTTTATGCAAAAGACACTGTATGTACGTGCACCGCTTCTTGAATATGTCGGAATGCAGGCAGACTATGAAACACAGATTGAGGATGCAGTCACTGAACAGAAAATACTGGAGCAGGAGGCAAATGATGAACGGGATTTGCTGTGGGAGGCACTAATAAATGAAAATGCGGCAGCGACCAGTATAGAATCGGATCGATTGCCAAAAGACGAAACTAAGATACAGGAACCTTCGGTGTCAGACAATACATATTCACAAGATTCTAACACAGAACAGCATAAAGAAATTAATATGGAAGAACTGAAGGATTTTGATTCGTTGGTTACAAAATTTTATGCGATTGACAAGTCGACATCGATTGACGAAAATCAACTTAATTTGGAAATGCTGCTCAAAAAAGATATTTCCATGCAAAATGGAAAGGCAGGAGGAAGTATTCTGATATATCATACCCATTCACAGGAAGGGTACAGCAACAGTATTATGGGAGATTTGTCTACAACGGTAGTTGGTGTTGGAGAACAATTGTGTGAAAGACTTCGGGAATACGGATATACAGTTATACATGATACGGGAATTTATGATCTTGAGGATCGAAATTATGCTTATGCAAAAGCGGGTGAGGCTATAGAACAAATACTCGAGCAGCATCCCGAAATAGAAGTTATAATTGATCTTCACAGAGATGGCGTCAGTAATACAAGAAAACTTGTAACAGAAATTAATGGAGTACAAACAGCACAGATTATGTTTTTTAATGGTCTCAGCAGAACAACAACACTGGGCGATATTTCTTATCTTCAGAATCCATATATAGAAGATAATCTTTCGTTCACATTTTGGCTTCAATTAAGTGCAGAGAAGTATTATCCGACCTTGACAAGAAAAATATATTTGAAGGGTTATCGATATAATCTGCATTACAGACCCAAAAGTCTGCTTGTGGAGGTTGGTGCCCAGACTAATTCCCTTGAGGAAGCAATTGCAGCAATGAATCCCCTAGCGGATATTCTTGATAAAGTGCTTGACCCCAGTGAAGAAGAACATATATACTATTATGAGGAAAATAGCGAAGATACTCAGTAAGGTGGAGAAAATGGATCAAAGTAAAATTAGAAATTTTTGCATAATTGCACACATAGATCATGGAAAATCAACACTTGCAGATCGAATTATTGAAAAAACCGGGTTGCTGACAAGCCGTGAAATGCAGGCGCAGGTGTTAGATAATATGGATCTGGAAAGAGAACGTGGAATCACAATTAAGTCTCAAGCTGTCAGGACAGTTTATAAAGCACAGGATGGAGAAGAATATGTTTTTAATTTGATTGACACACCGGGACATGTGGATTTTAACTATGAGGTCAGCAGAAGTCTTGCTGCCTGCGATGGTGCGATTCTTGTTGTTGATGCAGCACAGGGAATAGAAGCACAGACACTGGCAAATGTATATTTGGCAATGGACCATGATTTGGATGTTTTTCCTGTTATTAATAAGATTGATTTGCCGAGTGCAGAACCCGACCGTGTTGTAGAAGAAATTGAGGATGTGATAGGGATAGAGGCGCAAGACGCACCTCGTATCTCTGCAAAGAATGGAATAGGAATAGAAGAAGTGCTTGAACAGGTAGTAAAAAAGATTCCTGCACCGAAAGGGGATGCTGATGCGCCGCTTCGTGCATTGATTTTTGACTCTATTTATGACTCTTATAAGGGTGTTATTGTTTTTTGCAGACTTCGTGAAGGCAGAGTTAGAAAAGGTACACGCGTTAAAATGATGGCAACAGGTGCAACAGCAGAAATTGTAGAGGTAGGATATTTTGGAGCGGGACAATTCATCCCATGTGATGAGCTTTTTGCAGGGATGGTAGGATATATGACAGCCAGTATAAAAAATGTCCGAGATACAACTGTAGGTGATACGATAACAGATGCTGACAGACCATGCAATGAGCCACTTCCGGGCTATAAAAAAGTACAGTCGATGGTTTATTGTGGTCTATATCCCGCGGATGGAGCAAAATATCCGGATTTGCGTGATGCACTTGAAAAGCTTCAACTGAATGATGCTTCCCTACAATATGAGCCAGAGACTTCCATAGCACTGGGTTTTGGTTTCCGATGCGGATTTCTTGGTCTTTTACATTTGGAGGTTATTCAGGAAAGGCTGGAGCGTGAATATAATCTTGACCTTGTAACAACAGCACCAGGCGTTATTTATAAAGTACATAAAACAAATGGGGAAATGATTGAGCTTACAAACCCATCCAATTTGCCGGACCCATCAGAAATCGACTACATGGAAGAGCCGATAGTCAGCGCAGAGATTATGGTAACAAAAGATTTCCTTGGGTCGATTATGGAATTGTGCCAGGAACGCAGAGGCAGATACCTTAGTATGGAATACATGGAAGAAACAAGAGCATTGCTTAAATATGAATTGCCATTGAACGAGATTATTTATGATTTTTTTGATGCGTTGAAATCGCGCTCAAGAGGTTATGCGTCGTTTGATTATGACATGAAAGGATATGAACGGTCGGAACTTGTAAAGTTGGATATTCTGATTAACAAAGAGGAAGTAGATGCTTTGTCCTTTATTGTACATGCTGAGAGTGCCTATGAACGTGGCAGGAAAATGTGCGAGAAACTGAAGGAGGAGATTCCGAGACATTTGTTTGAAATACCAATTCAGGCGGCAATAGGAAGCAAAATCATAGCAAGAGAGACTGTAAAGGCGATGCGCAAGGACGTTCTTGCAAAGTGCTATGGAGGCGATATTTCTCGTAAGAGAAAACTTCTGGAGAAACAAAAGGAAGGTAAAAAGCGTATGCGCCAGATTGGAAATGTAGAAATTCCGCAAAAAGCATTTATGAGTGTTTTGAAGCTTGATGATAATGATTGATTTTTCCAGAACCGGAGGGATGTGACATGAAGAATGAGAAAGAAAAGCTTGGTCTTTATGTACACATCCCTTTTTGCATGCAAAAATGCAGGTACTGTGATTTCCTTTCGTTTCCTGCATGCTCCAAACAACAGGAAGTGTATGTGGAGGCGCTTAACAGAGAGATAGACGGGATTCAGGAAAAGTACCCGAATGCAGCATTGAAAGAGTACAAGGTGGATACCATTTATTTTGGAGGGGGAACTCCAAGTGTGATTGACGAGAAATTGATAGGAGAAATATTATGTAAACTCAAAACCGCCTTTGATATCTCAGAAACTGCAGAGATTACACTTGAAGCAAATCCGGGCACTCTGAATGTTACCAAACTTCAGGCGTACAGAGCGTTTGGAATTAATCGTTTGAGCATTGGTCTACAGTCTGCAAATGAAAAAGAACTTCGGCTACTTGGCAGAATACATTCATGGGAAGAGTTTCAGGAAAATTTTTATGCAGCAAGAAAGGAAGGATTTGAGAATATCAACATTGATATTATGACAGCACTTCCGGGACAGACTGAGGAAAGTCTGCAGAAAACGATTAATTGTATCATGGAATTGCAGCCGGAGCATGTTTCTGCGTACAGTCTGATTATTGAAGAGGGGACACCTTTTTACGAAATGTATCATGAAACCGATTGTTTGGATGAGCCTACGTTTATTCAACCAGCTACAAATGCACTTCCGGATGAGGAAAAGGAACGTAAACTTTATGTACTGACAAGGGATAACCTTGAAAAAAACGGATATGTACATTATGAAATTTCGAACTTTGCAAAGCCTGGCTACGAAAGCCGACATAACAGTGCCTGTTGGGAATTAACAGAATATCTTGGCCTTGGTCTTGGGGCAGCAGGTCTGCTTTGCCATGCTCGATACAGAAATGGTTCCGAAATGGCTGAATATATTAAACACCCTGAAAAGGCGTTCATATATGAGGAATTAGATAGAGATAGACAGGAAGAAGAATTTATGTTTCTGGGACTTCGTATGAAAAAGGGAGTTGATGAGAACGTATTTTATAAACGGTTTGGTGTAACAATGCGGCAGGAGTATGGAAAAACTTTATGTAAACTTGAAAACCAAAAATTATTAAAATACAAGGATGGCTGTTGGAGCCTGACAGATGTCGGAATTGATTATGGAAATTATGTTTTTTCTGAATTTTTAAAAAATTAATAAAACGGTATCGTACATAATGAATAGATGTATGATAAAGAACAATAAAATTCAATGAAATTGTGAAAAATATTGTTATTTTATTGAAAATTTTGTATACTGAATATAATTGTTATAGATTATTGATTTTGGCAAGAAAG
>CAZOHM010000049.1:0-19582 GCA_964579795.1 uncultured Lachnospiraceae bacterium
ATATTCAGAGCCATATTGTACTGTTGCTGAAGCAGGTGAGATTTATGGCGAGGATTATGCAAAGGCTATGCAGGGTAATGGAGAAGTGATTTTCTCAATCATGCCTGCAAAAGCATACAATCAGTGTGTTGTTTATAATGAAGAAGTAATTAAAGCAGCCGGATATGATGAAATTCCAGAAACACTTGAAGAATTCAACAAAATGTGTCAGGCAATTAAAGATATGGGTGTAACACCTATTTCGCTTCATAGAGTTGAGAACTGGCCACTTGCTACAGTACAGGATTTCGCAGGATATGTTGTAGGCAATCCAAATGTACTTGCAGAGTGCTTAAAGGAAGAAGCACCATTTAGCCCGGATGCTCCTTTTGGTAAGACAATCAAAATGTATACACAGTGGAAGGCAGATGGATTCTTTGAACCGGAAGTTTACACAGATTTTGGTGTGGCTATGGACAGCGTTGCATATGGAAAAGCAGCAATGATGTTATTTGGTTCATGGGTAGTTCCACAGATTCAGGGACGTGTTCCGGAAGGAACAGATCCTTCAATTATCAAATTTGCTCCAGCTCCTGATTTTGGAGAGGGCAGATATGTATTTGCTGCACCTGCTGATAACTGGGCAATTTCAAAATTCTCAGACAACAAAGACGCAGCAAGAGCATTTATCGAGTATGTGTCAGAAGATGCACAGTTCCTTGCAGACAGTGGATTTATTGCAAACAAGAAGGGTGTGGATCCTGTCGTACCTGATTTGTACAAGATTGTTGATGATGCAGTAGAATCAGGCAAAGCAACAGCGCTATTCCTGCCTCCTAATGATCAGAATACTATGAACAATCAGGAAATACTTGAGGAAGCTGGTTTATGGGCAGACTATAATTATGTAGGTCTGTTATTTGACTCCCTTGATGTTACAAAGCCGGATGATTGGACTGCTTATGATAAGCAGGTTGAGGACCAGAACGCATTGTACAAAGATACAAAAGAAGAACTCGGTTACGAGTGGATAGACTAACTTAACTATTAACAGGTAAGGGCAAATAAGGGTGCCTCTTCTTTGAAAAAACAGGAAGAGGCACTCATAATAGGAGAGGATACGTCTATGAAAATAACAAAGAGTGCGAGAATTGTTATAGTTGCATTTTTAATATTACCGGTCATTCATTTACTGGTGTTTTCTTATATACCGATTCTTGCGAATCTGTATTTGAGCTTTACAAATTACAAAGGTGTAGGAACGCCAAAATGGATTGGCATAAAAAACTATAAAAAACTTTTAACAGATACCCGCTACATTGCAATATTTAAAAACTGCTTATGGTATATGCTTGCTGCAGTTCCACAGCTTGTTTTTGCCTTTCTGCTTGCTGTTGTAGTAAACGGAAAATTCAGAGGGTTGAATATTTTTAAGGGAATTCTCATTATTCCATATTTATTGAATGGTGTAATCGTGTCCACGATATTCATTATTTTCTTTAATAATACGGGTACATTAAACACAATTCTACACTTCTTGGGCGTAGTAAATACACCACAGTGGCTTCAGAATCTGCAATTAGTCAATCCGGCGATTGCTTCGATCAGTATCTGGCGGTACTATGGTATGAATTTCATCATGTTCTTTGGAGCACTGCAGACGGTTTCGTCAGAACTATATGAAGCGGCGGCAGTGGATGGATGCAAGAAATGGCAGGAGATTTTGTATATTTCTATTCCCTCTATCAGAAATGTATTGTTCATTAATATTCTGCTTAGTATTTCAGGCTCCATTCAGGTATACGAGATACCGTATATCATGCTGAATGGCTCGAATGGAACAACAACGCCGGTCATTCAGATTAACCAGAGTGCATTTTCAGATGATAAATATGGATTTGCAGCAGCATTATCCATTTTGGTATTTATCATAGTCGTAATTGTTGTCGGCCTGCAGCGTATGATTACAAAGAAAGGAGAAGAGTGATATGTATAATGAATCAAGGTTCTATAAAGTATTCAGATATGTATTTTTGTTTGCTTCCTGTGCCTTTGTAATTATTCCATTGATTCCGCTTGTCTACATGGCATTTAAAACCGGAGCTGAGTATTCATCAACGCCTGTATTGACACCACCGGCAAATTGGCTGAACTTCTACAACTTTGAATATGCAATCAGGGTTGGACATCTTGGAAGGGCTCTGCTTAATACAGCCATCATCCTGACATTGTCTCTTGGAATTCAGATGATATTTACTACTATGGTATCCTATGTATTGCACCGATTTAATTTTAAAGGGAAAAAGATTATTATGACGATGTTCACGCTGACAATGTTCATTCCGGTTGTTACGACGCAGTCTGTTGTATTCCAGATTGTTTACAGGATGAAACTCGTCAGTACGATATGGAGTCTTGTGCTGCTGTGGGGTGGAGTTGGTATTGTTGGAATCTATATTATGTTTAATCTTTTAGAATCCATATCAAAGGAATTGGATGAGTCGGCATTGATTGATGGAGCAGATTACTTTATGATATATAGAAAGATTATTTTGCCACTTTTAAAGCCTGCATGTACAACGCTTCTGATTTTGAACGGCATAGGTTATTATAATGAGTTCTATATGTCAAATCTGTATCTGCGCAGAGATGTACAAACCTTTACTGTCGCACTTTATAAATTTTTTGGTAATATGTCAACACCGTTTGAAATCGTTGCAGCAGCTATTTTGATTGGAATCGTACCAATTGGAATTGCATATCTGTTTATGCAGAAATATATTTATTATGGACTTGCCGGAGCTATTAAATCATGATAAGAGAAAACCTTTTGTACAGGATTATGAGTTACATTCATATTACCTTTTTTGCAAGTATCTGTTTTGCAATAACAGTTACTTTGTCCGGAACACTTTTGCTGCTTCCGGCTTTGACAGCTGTGTTCAAGATGGGACAGGATGTTCTGTGCAAGAAGACTGACATTACTGACAGTGTCATAAAGACGTTTTTTTCCTATTTAAAGGATTCTGTCAAACAGATGAGGTTTGTCGCAGTCGACCTGATTATGCTGCTGAATATCATCAGTTTGTATATGTTTGCCGGCAGCAGTGAGCATATTGGATTTGGTATTGCAACTCTTGCAGTCGCAGCGATGTTACTGATTTTTCAGTTTTATATTGCCGGCTATTATGTTTTTGTAGATGAGAACTTTAAACTGATGGATGCTGCGTTCGCAATGCTTACAAGACCAATGTTTATGATTCCGTTATTTGCAGTAATGGTACTTCTGTTGTTTTATCTAAACAGAATTGTTGCAATTGTGATGTTGTTTACAGGAGCATTTGGGGTTTTCATCATAGAAGTTCCGATTTTTATCCAAATGTTGTTGTTTCGTAAAATGTGTGGAAAAATCAATGAGGATGATGAGTTTTATTATTTGATAAAAAGATATGGAAGAGGAGATAAGAAAGTATGAGTGAAACAAAAATGATTGCGCCTTCTGTGGCTAATGTACCATGGCAGGAGAAGCCGGAAGGACTAAAGGGTGCACCGATCTGGAGATACAGTGACAATCCGATTATCGGAAGAAATCCGATTGAGAATGTTGCCAGAATATTTAACAGTGCGGTTATGCCATATGAAGGAAAGTTTATCGGAGTATTTCGCGGAGAACAGACAAACGGCATTCCGTATATATATCTGGGACATAGTGAGGATGCCATTCATTGGACATTTGATGATAAAAAGATACCGTTTGAGGATGAAGATGGAAAGCCGTTTATGCCACTGTATGCTTATGATCCGAGACTGGTAAAGGTGGAGGATACCTACTATATTATTTGGTGCCAGGACTTTTATGGAGCATCCATTGGTATGGCAAAGACAACCGATTTTAAAAAATTTGTCAGACTGGAAAATCCGTTTATCCCTTATAATAGAAACGCAGTATTATTCCCAAGAAAAATTAATGGTAATTTTGCTCTTTTGTCCAGACCGAGTGACAGTGGACATACACCGTTTGGAGATATCTTCTTGAGTGAAAGCCCTGATATGGTATATTGGGGAAAACATCGCCATGTAATGGGAAAAGGAAGTGAATGGTGGGAATCAGTAAAGATAGGTGGAGGCGCAGCTCCAATTGAAACAACTGAAGGCTGGCTGTTGTTCTATCATGGCGTCAGCAGTACATGTAATGGCTTTGTATATAGTATTGGAGGAGCTATTCTGGATTTGGAGAATCCTTCAATTGTTAAATATCGTTGTGAGAATTTCCTTCTGACACCTGAGGAGTGGTATGAAGAACGCGGATTTGTTCCGAATGTTGTCTTCCCTTGTGCGACCATTCATGATCCTGAGTCGGGAAAAATTGCATTGTACTACGGTGCTGCTGACAGCTATGTAGGTCTTGCATTTACAAAGTTTGATGAAATTATGGAGTATATTAAAAACAACAACGTTCTTACGAAATCAGACACAGAAATCGGAAAACGATAAAAGTAAAAAAGAGTATTGCATTTCTATATTTTTTCGTTTATTATTAAGTTACAAAGAGTAAAAGATTAAAAAAGTTAAGTAAATGATGTACAGCGAGTCTTAAGCTTATTAGGACTCGCTGTTCAAGCGTTAACGGGAGGAAAACGTATGTTGGTTCAGGAGATGAAGGAGCACCTTACGAATGACATTATTCCATTTTGGAAGAAACTTAGAGATGATGAGTATGGTGGATATTACGGTTGGTTAAGTTATGATTTGCAGCTGGATAAAAAGGCGGAAAAAGGATGTATTTTGAACAGCAGAATTATGTGGTTCTTTTCAAATGCATACCTGACATTACATGATGAAAGTCTGCTTGCAGAGGCAGAGCACGCATTTCGGTTTATGAAAGAATACTGTATGGATTCGCAGCATGGAGGAGTGTACTGGTCACTTAATTATGACGGCACAGTAAAGGACAGCACGAAGCATACCTATAATCAGGCTTTTGCTATTTACGCACTTTCTACATACTATGATGCATCTAAGGATCCAAAGGCGCTTGAAATGGCTGCAGAGCTGCAACGCGTGATTGAAGAGCACTGTACAGATGCTGTTGGCTATCTTGAAGCGTTTACGTTTGATTTTAAACCGGAGAGTAATGAGAAGCTTTCTGAAAACGGAGTGATCGCTGAGAAAACAATGAACACGTTACTGCATGTGTTTGAAGCATATACAGAGTATTTCCGTGTTACAAAGGATGCTTTTACAGCGAAGAGACTTCGCTTTATGATGGATATGATTGCAGATAAGGTTTATAATCCCATGCGTCATCGTCAGGAAGTATTTTTCGATAAGGATATGAATACGATATTGGATTTGCATTCCTATGGACATGATATAGAGACGGCATGGCTTGTTGATCGTGGTTGTGAGATTTTGGGAGATGAAGCATACACAGCGAAAATGAGTCCTGTAACGAAGGCACTTACAAAGGAAATTTATGAACGTGCATTTGTGAATCATTCGCTTATGAATGAATGTGAAAATGGTGTAGATAATAAAATGCGTATCTGGTGGGTACAGGCTGAAACAGTCGTTGGTTTCATAAATGGCTATGAAAAGGATTCATCTAAAAAGGAATATCTTGAGGCGGCTGTAGAGGAATGGAAATTCATTAAGAATTATGTGATTGATAAACGCAGTGGTTCGGAATGGTTCTGGCAGGTAGATGAAAATGGCGTACCGGATGAGAATAAACCGATTGTTGAACCATGGAAATGTCCATATCATAATGGAAGAATGTGTATGGAAGTCATAAGGAGGAAAATCGATGCTGCATCCTAATTATTATGTGGAACTGGAAAAATACAATAAACTGATAGAAAGACCAAACAGAAAGAGTGATATTTACAACGGTATTTTTGACCGCTGGGAATATCCGGTGCTTACAAGAAGACATATTCCACTAACATGGAAATATGATTTGAATGTAGAGACAAATCCATATTTTATGGAGAGAATTGGTGTAAATGCGGTGATGAACTCTGGCGCGATCGAATTGAATGGTAAATTCTATTTAGTTGCCAGAATTGAAGGCAATGATAGAAAGTCTTTCTTTGGGGTTGCAGAGAGTGATAATGGAGTGGATGGATTTCATTTCTGGGATTATCCGATTCTTTTGGAGGACACTTGTCCTGAGGAGACGAATGTTTATGATATGCGACTGACAAAGCATGAAGATGGATATATTTACGGTGTGTTCTGTTCTGAGTCAAAGGATACGAGTGTAAATGATCTTTCGGCTGCAGTTGCGGCAGCGGGAATTGTCCGTACAAAGGATTTAAAGAAGTGGGAAAGACTTGATAACCTGAAAACACTGAATTCACCACAACAGAGAAATGTAGTTCTTCATCCAGAATTTGTTAATGGAAAGTATGCATTCTATACGAGACCGATGGATGACTTTATTGATACCGGTTCAGGTGGTGGAATAGGATTTGGCCTTTGTGATGATATAAAGCATGCGGTTATCGATGAGGAAATTATTACAAGTAAAAGAAAATATCATACAATTACAGAAGCTAAAAATGGTGCAGGTGCAGTGCCTATCAAAACAGATAAGGGCTGGATTCATATTGCACATGGTGTACGTAATACGGCAGCAGGCCTTCGTTACGTTATTTATGCATTTGCAACAGATTTAAAAGATCCATCCAAGGTAATCGCCGAGCCGAGCGGAGTTATGATCGTTCCGTTTGGCAGAGAACGTGTTGGTGACGTATCGAATGTTGTGTTCACAAATGGAGCGATTGCAAGAGAGAATGGAGATGTCTATATTTACTATGCTTCTTCTGATACGAGAATGCATGTTGCGACGACAACGATCGATAAACTGATTGATTATGTATTTCATACGCCGGAGGATCCGCTTCGCTCTGTGGAATGTGTGGCACAAAGATGTGAGCTGATCAGCAAAAATCTCGAGATTCTTGCAGCTCAAAAGTAAGAATATTGATAATACTGGGGCAATGTTTCTGATTGGCAGAAACATCGCCCTGTTTTGCAGTAATAAGAAAACAGACTGAAAAGAGTGGAGAGTAACTATGTCAGAGAATCGTGTAAAAATTATGCCGGATCATGCGGCACTGGAGTATTGCGGAAGAATTGATTTTTCAAATAAGAAAATACCGACTTTTATTTATCCTTATAGCTCAGTATCCATGTCATTTACCGGAACAAGTATCAGCTTGATTGCTGAAAACCACCATATATGCTGGGAGAATAATCTTGGATTTATTATAGATAATGAGCAGGGACGGATTCAGCTTTCAGAGCAGGACGGAATAAAGACATATGTTTTGAAGGAGGGACTTGCGAAAGGACAGCATGAGCTTTTGCTGTTTAAGAGACAGGATGCCTGACATTACTTCGATTTCCATGGTTTTCTGCTTGATGAGGGAGCTGCGATTTCCCATGTGGCAGAAGTTCCAGAACGATGTATTGAGGTGTATGGAGATTCTGTTTCTGCAGGAGAGGTATCAGAGGCAGTTGAATATGTTGGAAAACCTGATCCTGTTCATAATGGCCAATATTCAAATGCTTATTATTCCTACGCTGCCTTTACTGCACGCAAGCTCCATGCCAGACTGCATGATATTGCACAGGGAGGAATTGCGCTGTTAGATGGAACAGGATATTTTGCTCCCGGCTTTGGTTATAAGGGAATGAGTGAATGCTTTGATAAGCTTCGATATAATCCTGAGCTTGGGGAAGTGACAAAGTGGGATTTTAATGCATACAGACCGCATGTAGTGATTGTGGCAATCGGTCAGAATGATAATTATCCTGCAGATTACATGAAAGAGGATTATCATTCTGAAAAGTCTGTGCACTGGAGAGAAATCTATGAAAAGCTGCTGTCAGATTTAAGAGAAAAGTATCCAAAGACCTTGATTATAGCGTCAACAACAATTTTGGAGCATGACATCAGCTGGGATCAGTCGATTGATGAGGTGTGTAAAAGATTAAATGATAAAAAGATTGTACACTTTATGTACAGCCAAAATGGAGCAGGAACACCGGGACATATCAGAAAACCGGAGGCAGAAAAAATGGCAGAGGAACTCAGTGCTTTTATTGAATCATTTGGAGAAGAAATATGGGAATAGACGGATTGATCAATCGGGGAAACCTTGGCAGACTCAAACAGAAAATGAGGGCGGCCGTTGCCGGAGAAAAGCTGACCATTGGATTTATTGGGGGCTCTATTACACAAGGGGCAGCTGCAACAGAGGATTCACTCTGTTATGCAGCACGTGTTGCAGCATGGTGGGTGAAAAGATATCCACAGGCTGAGATTGTCTATATCAATGCCGGAATTGGAGCGACAACGTCACAGTTTGGAGCAGCGAGAGTGCAGGAAGATTTACTTGTACAAAAGCCAGATGTTGTAATTATTGAATTTAGTGTTAATGATAATGATGAAGCACCATACACAAGAAGAGAGCTGTTTCGCGAGACATATGAAGGTCTTGTGCGCAAAGTATATGGAGCTTCATGTTCTCCGGCAGTAGTGCTTGTACATAATGTGCGATACAGTGACGGAAGCAGTGAAGAGGAAATGCATGCAGCACTTGGGCAATACTATCAACTTCCATGTGTCAGTATTAAACATACATTATACCCACTCGTCAGAGATGGAAAAATTCCGGCATGTGAAGTTACACCGGATGGCCTGCATCCTAATGATGAAGGACACAGGCTCGTAGCAGAGAGTATCTGCAAATTCTTTGAATGGGTAAGTGCTGAATGCGGTGAGAATGAAGAAGCTTGTTTACTGCCATTAAAGACAGTTACTGAGAATCACTATGAGAATGCCATGCGAATGAATAACACTGTCTGCAGTCCTGTACTCAATGGATTCCGCGCTGATTTTAGTAAACAGTCCGGTGTGCGTGATGTATTTAAAAAAGGATGGTATGCAAATGAAAAGAACAGTAGTATAGTTTATCATGTTACAGGCAGTGAAATTGCAGTTATGTATCGTAAATCTGTAAAACAGCCGGCACCTGTTGCTGTGGCAGTGATTGACAATGATGAAGTAAATGCTGTTGTGCTTGATGCAAATTTTGATGAGGATTGGGGTGATAAGGCATATATGCAGACGGTTGCTCATCATATTTCCAATAAACCGCATACACTTGAAATCAGATTGACAGACGTTAGGGATAATAATCAGGTACCATTTTATCTGATTAACATAATAGTTTCACATTAAATTAGGAGGAAAATATCAATGGGAATTCGTTATGATGAGGGGAATCGGACATGGAAGCTGGATACACCTGGTTCCTCATATATTATTTGCGCAGTAGGAGCAGAGCAGTTTTTGCTCCATGCATATTATGGAAAGAGAATCACAGATACAGAGGTTGATTATTTGACCAGAATTTATGAAACACCATTTATTCCGGATGTAAATGAACGAGATAGAGGATCCTTTTTGGATGCGGCTCCAATGGAATATTCAACCTATGGAGTTGGTGATTTCAGAGAAAGCTGCATAGAAATAGAAACGGAGAAAGGACATCATGGACTTTCACTTCTTTACAAAAGTCATCGAATTTTTGCAGGAAAACCGAAGCTAAAAGGATTACCTGCTACATTTGGAGATGAGCAGGCCTGCTCGACACTTGAGCTTACAACAGAGGATAAAACAACAGGTCTTGAAGTGGTTCTTGTGTATTCCGTATTTGAGAAGCTGGATGTAGTGACAAGAAGCGTTCGTGTTGTGAACAGTGCAGCCAGACCGGTTTATTTGAAAAGAGTTTTGTCTGCCTGTGTGGACATGGAAAATAAGGATTTTGATTTGATCACACTACATGGCTCATGGGCAAGAGAACGTCATATATACAGACGCGAGATTGGATACGGAAAGCAGGCAGTATCCTCTGTAAGAGGAGAGTCAAGTCATCAGGAGCATCCGTTTATGATGATAGCAGACAGACATGCGACACAAGTGACCGGTTCGGTCTATGGATTCAGCTTCGTATATTCTGGGAATTTTATTGCAGAAACGGAGCAGTCACAATTTGGCCAGGTACGTGTAGTCATGGGAATTAATCCATCGGGATTTTCATGGAAACTTTCAGCAGGCGAAGAATTTACGGCACCTGAAGTCGTGCTGGTGTATTCTTCAATCGGAATTGACCATATGAGTCAAATGTTTCATGATTTATACCGCGAGCATTTGATCAGAAGTCCATACAGAGATAAGAAACGTCCAATTCTAATAAACAACTGGGAGGCAACCTATTTTGATTTTGATACAGATAAGCTGATTTCCATTGCAAGAGAAGCAAAGAAAAATGGAATAGAAATGCTTGTCATGGATGATGGATGGTTTGGAAATCGAAGCAGTGATAATATGGCTCTTGGAGACTGGTATGTCAATGAAGACAAAATCAAAGGTGGATTGGGCAATCTGGTCAATGAAGTAAACAAGCTTGGCATGGAGTTTGGAATCTGGCTGGAGCCTGAAATGATTTCTCCTGATTCTGATCTTTATCGCGAACATCCTGACTGGGCTATTCAGATTCCGAGCAGAAAGCCTACCCTGCTTCGCAATCAGTATGTGCTTGATTTGTCTCGACCTGAAATAGTGGATGAGATTTATCAAAGAATCCATGATGTGCTGCAGAGTGCAAATATTGTATATGTAAAATGGGATATGAATCGACAGCTGACTGATATTGGCGGGCTGAATCTTTCGGCTGACAGACAGGGTGAGCTGATGCATCGCTATATGCTTGGTGTATATGACATGCAGGAGCGGCTGATACATGATTTCCCAAATATTCTTCTTGAGAACTGCTCTGGAGGAGGCGCAAGATTTGATGCGGGAATGCTTTATTACAGTCCACAGATTTGGTGCTCGGATGATTCGGATGCAATTGAACGTTTGTCTATTCAGGAAGGAACAGCACTTGTTTATCCGCTTTCAGCAATGGGAGCTCATGTCAGTGATTGCCCTAACCATATTGTTGGAAGGAATACGCCATTTGAAACACGTGGATATGTTGCCCTTGCAGGAACGTTTGGGTATGAACTGGATGTAACAAGAATTTCTGCTGAGGAACGTGAAATGATACCGGGACAGGTAAAATTATATCATCAATACAATGAGCTTGTCAGAACGGGTGATTACTATAGAATTGCCTCCTATAGCACGAATCATATGTATGATTGCTGGGAAGTTGCAAAAAAAGATGGTTCAGAGGCTCTGATTACCTTTATTCAGGTGCTCGGTAGACCAAATATACACAGCAGACGTATATGCCTGCGTGGTCTTGTGGAAGACAGACAATATGAGATTTTCTGTGATAAGGATGTACTATGTATTCCAGAGGAGAAAAAAACTGCAGGTGGCTTTGTTCTGAGTGGGGATACACTGATGAATGCCGGAATTCAAATTGGAGGTCTGTTCGGAGACTATATTGGTGCGTTAATACATGTGAAAGAATGTTAGTGAAAAAAAGACATGCAGATGGAGGAAGCCATGAAGAGAATAGAGGTTTTTGAAAACAAACTACATATAGTTTTTGAGATTGCAGACAATCGGGATATGAAACTGTTGCATTTTTCAGCACTTCCGTTTTGCGAGAGCGATATTACAGCTCCTAATACAGATGATGCATTTCGACTTGTTGAAATGAATTTATCGGGGTTTGATCGACCGGGTGAAAGACATGGAAATAAGTATATTTATACAGCTCCTGGGTATCGAATGAAATATGTTTCGCACAGTGATACAAGAAATGAACATGGAAGAAAGCTTGAGTTTATGTTGCATGATGAAGAAACAGATGTTTATGTAGTGAACCATATGCAGTTTTATGATGGCGTTTCCGTTGTCCGCTGCTGGAATGATGTGGAAAACAGAGGAAAGAAACAGCAGACACTTGAATATATTTCATCATTTAATTATTCTGGAATCGAAAAAGAAGGAATATTACCGCGTGATGAGAAAATGTCAGTTAGAATTCCTCACAATTCGTGGCAGAGAGAAATGAACTGGCATACATATACACTTGCGCAGCTTGGTCTTGCGCAGGTACAGCCGACTTCTATTCAGCGTTCATCATCAGCAATTGAGGTCACAAACACTGGACACTGGTCTTCTAAGAAGTATCTGCCTATGGGATTTCTGGAAAATACGGAGACCGGAAGTAATCTGTTCTGGCAGATTGAACATAACGGTTCATGGCACTGGGAGATTGCAGACCAGAATGGTCATATGTATCTGAATATCAGTGGCCCAAATGAACTGCAGTCTCATTGGTTCAAAAATCTAAAACCGGGAGATTCTTTTACAACGGTTCCTGTTGCAGTTGGATGCAGCTGTGCACAGCAATCCAATATCGGATTTGATATAGCAATGTCTGAGCTTACAAAATATAGACGCTTAATTCGCCGTAAAAATGCGGATAATGAGTCGTTGAAGGTAATTTTTAATGATTATATGAACTGTCTATGGGCTGACCCAACGACAGAAAAGGAGTTCCCGTTGATTGATGCCGCAGCAGAAGCAGGCTGTGAATATTTTTGTATTGATGCAGGCTGGTATGCACCGGGATTATGGTGGGATGCTGTTGGAGAATGGAAGGAGTCAAGGGAGCGGTTCCCAAATGGGATGAAAGAAGTAACAGATTATATTCGCAGTAAAGGTATGATACCGGGTGTATGGCTGGAAATAGAGGTTATGGGTATTCATAGTCCAATCGTAGAAGGATATAAAGCCGAAAACGGTACTACTATGCCTCCACTTGCAAAGGATGACTGGTTCTTTATACGTCATGGAAAGCGTGTCTTTGATCGAAGCAGATATCAGCTTGATTTTAGGAATCCGGAAGTCATTTCTTATGTGAATGGAGTAATGGACAGAATTATTCGCGAATATGGTGTTGGCTATATCAAGATGGACTACAATATCGAGCCGGGTATTGGAACAGAACTTTCAGCAGACAGTGTGGGAGATGGTATGCTCGAACATGAGCGTGCATACATTAAATGGCTGAAGTCGATTTTTAAGAAATATCCGGAGCTTGTTATTGAAAATTGTTCCAGCGGAGGTCTTAGAATAGATTATGCAATGCTTTCCCAGTATAGTATTCAGTCAACAAGCGATCAGGATCTTTATGACAGATATGCAACAATCGCAGCCAATGCACCGGCAGGACTGACGCCGGAACAGGCAGCTATTTGGTCGTATCCGATGCGTGAAGGTGATAAAGAGGAGGTCGTATTCAATATGGTCAATGCAATGCTGCTCAGAATACATCAGAGTGGACATTTGGCTGAGCTGTCAGAGGAGCGAAGACAGCTTGTAAAAGAGGGTCTGGATTATTACAAAACCATTCGTCAGAATTTGAAAACAGCATTACCTTTCTGGCCGCTTGGACTTTCTGCCTTTGAGGATGAATGGGTGGCGTTTGGTCTTCGTACGGAGAACGGAACTGAAAAAATATATCTGGCAGTCTGGAGGCGCTGTGGAAAAGAGGAGACCTGTGTTCTTCCGCTTTCCTATACAGAAGGAAAACAGGTAACTGTTCGATGCGCATATCCATCCTTTGAAGAATGCACATATGTTTGGAATGAAGAATCTAATCAGCTTTCTGTGAATTTTCCGAAGCAGAACATGGCCAGACTTTTTGAACTCAGTTTATTGTAGTAATTAAAACAGTAATCAAAAACAGCAGGACATATTTTCAAAGTCCTGCTGTTTTTATATAGGTGCGCCCGGCGGGCACAAGTTCTGCCTATTGATGGCTGCTGCAAATTTTGATCTTATAAAGAGGCAACACCTGATTCTCTGGCAGCTTTTGCTACAGCAGCAGCAACTGCATGAGTTACATTTTCGTTGAAACTGTCAGGAATGATGTATTCTGCTGATAACTCATTTTCTGGAATAATGGAAGCGATTGCGTAAGCAGCAGCAAGCTTCATTTCGTCATTGATGTCTTTAGCGCGTACATCCAGCGCCCCACGGAAAATTCCAGGGAAAGCAAGTACATTGTTAATTTGATTTGGATAGTCACTTCTGCCGGTTCCCATAACAGCAACACCGGCTTTCTTAGCTTCATCTGGCATGATTTCCGGTACAGGGTTTGCCATTGCAAGTACAATAGGCTTTGGAGCCATAGTAGCAACCATTTCAGCAGTCAACACACCCGGAGCTGAAACACCGATAAATACGTCGGCACCTTTGATGACATCTGCAAGCTGTCCTGTTTTTTTCTGAAGATTTGAAATCTTGGACATTTCTGCTTTAATGGAGTTTAAATGATCACGTCCCTCGTAGATGGCACCTTTTGTATCACAAAGAACAACATTCTTTAAGCCAGTTTTCATCAGAAGCTTTGTAATTGCAATGCCGGCAGCACCAGAACCGTTAACAACCACTTCTATATCAGTCATTTTCTTACCAACAAGCTTGAGTGCATTAATCAATCCTGAAAGGACAACAACAGCAGTTCCGTGCTGGTCATCATGGAAAATAGGAATATCGCAGCGTTCCTTTAACTTTTTCTCTATCTCGAAGCATCTTGGTGCAGCAATATCCTCCAGGTTAACTCCTCCGAAGGAGCCTGCAAGCAATGCAACAGTGTTTACAATTTCATCTACATCTTTGGAACGAACACAAAGAGGAAATGCATCTACGTTTCCAAAGCGTTTAAAGAGAACACATTTGCCTTCCATAACCGGCATACCAGCCTCGGGTCCAATATCTCCAAGGCCCAGAACGGCAGTGCCGTCAGTAACGACAGCAACAAGATTGCCGCGGCGTGTATATTTGTATGATAAATCCACATTTTCACTAATTTTTAAACATGGCTCAGCAACACCGGGAGTATAAGCAACAGCCAAATCAGCCATTGTATTCAGCTCGGCTCTGCTTGTAACTTCAATTTTTCCATTCCATTTTTCATGCATCTGAAGTGCATATTCCTTTTTATCCATGACAGTTCCTCCGTATAAGTAATTTATATTTAAACAATCTTGTTTGATTATAGCATATTCTGAAAAAAAACCATAGAAAAGTATTGTAGCCCGATGGGGGAACCAACGGGCTACGATGAGGGGAGTATAAATAATTAATAAGGGGTCGTAAATGAGAATCCTTTGAAGGGTAGATCCTCGCTTACAGTAGTAATTATAATATAATCTGGTAAATAATTCAATAGATTTTGAAAACTAGTAGATACAAATCTTTTCATAACAATATTTTGTGTTTTTTTTGTGAAAAACTGATAACAGCAAGTGATTTCCCATTTGTTTTTTGAAAAAACAGGAGAAAATCGTATAGAAAAATGATTTATATGACATACTATTAGCAGGTTACAATGTGTAACTATTATATGAGTTCAGGAGGAATTTAAAATGGCTAAAAACGACAGTAATTCAAATTGTTCAAACAGCAGTAATCAGGAAAGCAACAAAAACAAGAACCAGAATCAAAACAAATCCGGTAATTATGCAGGAAATAACTATTCTAGTTCCAGCAACAAAAATGACAATAAGAGTAATGATTCATATTAGAAGCTTCTGCTTTTGTATGAAATAACGCAATGAAACAGAAAAGATGGTAGTCCAACGTTTGTGGACTGCCATCTTTTTTAAGAACAGTGAATCGAGTTTCTTCATATATTATATGTATAGCAGTTGATGCGATAAAATCGGAGGAAAAAATGAGCGTAGAAGCAATTTGGGCAAGAGAAGTTGATTATTACCTGAAAACGGTCAATGCAAAAATATGGGATGTCAGATCCGAAGAAGAGTACAGGAAACAACATATTTGTGGTGCTATCAATGTGCCATATCAAAAATACGAGGAACACCCGGAGTCTGTGATTGAGCAAATGGAGTACAAACGCTGTTATGTACTTTATTGTGATCGTGGAGGAACAAGCATGGCCTTTGCAAGAGAACTGGATAAGCGTGGATATACAGTCAAAACTGTAATTGGTGGAATAAATGCATATCGCAGTTTTAGCCAGACATGCGAAAAAAGTAATGATTGACAGTATCCGCCGCCTATCTTAATATAGTTGAGAAGGCAGGTATTGTATGAATAAATATGAATTGATTGCTCCTTGTCACTTTGGCATGGAGGCAGTATTAAAAAAAGAAATTTATGATCTCGGGTATGAGATTTCTTCTGTTGAAGATGGAAGAGTAATGTTTATGGGAGATGAAGAAGCAATTTGTCGTGCTAATGTTTTTCTACGTACAGCAGAGCGTATTCTGATTAAAGCTGCTTCTTTTACAGCGACAACATATGATGAATTGTTTGAAGGTACAAAAGCAGTTCCGTGGGAAGAATACATACCGTCTGACGGGAAATTCTGGGTCGCAAAAGCAGCCAGTATCAAGAGTAAGCTGTTTAGTCCTTCTGATATTCAGTCGATTATGAAAAAAGCAATGGTAGAAAGACTTAAGAAAACTTATCAGCTCTCATGGTTTGAGGAAGATGGAGCCAGTTTTCCACTTAGAGTTTTTCTGATGAAGGATGTTGTGACAATAGGACTTGATACATCAGGAGAGTCCTTACACAAACGTGGATACCGTAAGCTTGTCAGTAAAGCACCTGTTGCAGAAAATCTTGCTGCATCCATGCTGTTATTGACACCATGGAATAAAGAAAGAGTGCTTGTAGATCCATTTTGCGGAAGTGGAACAATTCCGATTGAGGCTGCAATGATAGCAGCTAAAATCGCTCCAGGAATGAACAGAAGCTTTTTGGCTGAAGAATGGACAGGCGTAGTAGGTAGAAAGAACTGGTATCATGCGCTTGATGAAGCAAATGATATGGTGGATATGTCAGTGAAGCCAGACATTCAGGGATACGATATTGATGGAGATATTATTAAGGCAGCAAAAGAAAACGCCAAGTTAGCAGGTGTGGATGAATTAATCCATTTTCAGAAACGTCCTGTGGTTGAGCTTAATCATCCGAAAAAGTATGGTTTTCTTGTAACTAATCCACCATATGGAGAGCGGATTGGAGAAAAAGAGCTGCTGCCACAGTTGTATCGTGAGCTTGCAGAAGCATATAAACGGCTTGATGCATGGTCAGCATATATCATTACTGGATATACAGATGTAGAAAAGTATATGGGGCGTAAAGCGGATAAAAACCGTAAGATTTATAATGGTATGATGAAGACGTATTACTATCAGTTTATGGGTCCAAAACCACCCAAAAGGGACAATAAGAAAAATGAAATGAAATGTGGTAATGTAGAGTGAAAAAGTATTATGTAAAGTGGGCAGGCATTATTGTAATCTGTGCCTGCATTATAGGAATAGGTTTATTTATCAGAAATATGAAAACCGAAATGAATCAGGAACAGACAGATACCCGAAGTGAACAGAATCAAGAACAGGAGAATGAGCAAAAGCAGAAAATCAAAACCGGCGATGTACCATACTATAGAATTTCTTTATCAGAAAAATATGATGGACAGGTCACAGTTGAAGAAAACTTAGTTGAAAAGGCTATTCATGTGAATTTCACGAATATTTCCTCATTTCTATTTTCAGCCATTATAATAGAAGAAAGTGATTCCAGAATTATTAAAACAGAAAAGAATTATGATAATGGAACCGGCTCACTTATTATTCGATTTGATGATATGTATGTTTGCGATATGTCACAGGAAGATGGGCAGATTTCGTTGTCATTTCAGCCGATAAGAGAGAAATATGATAGAATTATCGTCATTGACCCTGGACATGGAGGAGTAGACGATACAGGAACGATTGCATACGGATTTGAGGAAAAGGAGCTTGCTCTGGATTTATCAAAGGAATTGAAAAAAGCAATTGAAATGGAAGATTCTGAAACATTTGTCTGCCTGACAAGAGTAGAGGATACTTCGTTAAGCCAAAAGGATAGGGAAGCATTCGCTGCTCAGATAAAAGCAGATTTATATATTTCCGTTCACATGAATGCAGATGCGTCGTCCAGAGCAACAACAGGAGCGATGGTTTATTATGCCGGAGAAGATATTACTATTGGAAAACAATATGCAGAATCAATGCAGAAAAGCATTGCGGCTGCAACAAATCAAAAAGAGACAGGCATACCGAAAAAAAATGCGGATATTATCAGCGAGACATTTTCTGTTCCGGCTGTTGTTGTCGAGGCAGGATATATGACAAATAAGCAGGAAGCAATGAAACTCGGTACAAAAGAGTATAGAGGGATGCTTATTGAAGGAATAATTGGAGGAATCAATCAGATATGGGAAAGACAGTAATCTTTGCTACAGGAAACGCAGGAAAGTTAAAAGAGATTAAAATGGTACTTTCTGATTTGGATATTACTGTGCTGTCAATGAAAGAGGCCGGTGTATGCCAGGAGATAGACGAAAATGGTCAGACGTTTGAGGAAAACGCCTTGATCAAAGCAAAAACAATTATGAGGGAAACTGGATTACTAACGCTTGCAGACGACTCCGGACTGGAAATTGACTATCTTCATGGAGAGCCTGGTATCTATTCTGCACGATATATGGGAGAGAATACTGCATATAGTGTAAAGAATAAGGCTTTGATTGACCGTTTGGAGGGTGTTCCAAAAGAACATCGCACAGCCAGGTTTGTATGTGCAATTGCCGCTGCATACCCCAATGGGAAAACTGAGACAGTCCGTGCTGCCATGGAAGGGCAAATCGGATATGAAGAAAAAGGGACAAATGGGTTTGGCTATGATCCGATATTCTATCTTCCGGAGTTTGGCTGTACTTCAGCTGAGCTGTCACTGGAAGAAAAAAATAAAATCAGCCACCGCGGAAAAGCACTGAATCTGATGAAAGAAAAACTTGTCGAGTATTTTCTGCAAAATGATACAGAGTAATCCTTACAGAAAATAATTTACAATGGATGGTCAGAAATGAAAATACTGATTATTAGTGATACACACAGACACAATGGAAATATGTGGAGTGTAATTGATAAAGTGAAGCCAATAGATATGCTGATTCATTGTGGTGATATTGAGGGATATCCTGATGAACTGCTAAAGAAGGCAGATTGCCCAGTGCACATTGTGGCAGGTAATAATGATTATGGTTATGATTATGACAGTGAGCAGTCTTTTTTTATTGGCAGCCATAAGGTTCTTTTATTGCACGGTCACAGATATCGAATATACCAAAATCTTGATACATTATTTTATCTTGCAGAAGAGAGAAAAGCGGATATTGTGATGTTTGGTCATCTACATGTTCCAATTGTAGAAACGCGCGGTAATATTACGATTATTAATCCGGGAAGTCTGTCTTATCCGAGGCAGAATGGAAGAAAACCTTCCTTTATTATACTGGAGTCGGATGAAAAAGGAGAACTGCATTATACCGTGAATTATTTACAACCAAATTTATACTAAAAATACCTGATAAAAATATCGGTCAGAAAATAAAAATAGGTGGTTGACAATCCTTTTTCACTATTATATAATATGACTTGCGTCACGATTTATAGATGCAGTTTCAGTATTTAGATTTTATTATCGGGGTGTGGCTCAGCTTGGCTAGAGCGCCTGGTTTGGGACCAGGAGGTCGCA
>CAZOHM010000050.1:0-19384 GCA_964579795.1 uncultured Lachnospiraceae bacterium
TGGTATAATGAGTACAAGCTATTCTCGTCCTTTTACAGGGCGAGATTTTTTATTGAGAAAACAGCATGATAATTATAATAAGAAAGGATGACAGTGATGTACAAAAAGGTATCTACAGATCTTAGTTTTGTTGACAGAGAAAAGGAAATTGAAAAATTCTGGAGAGACAGTCAGATATTTGAAAAGAGCATGGAAAACAGAAAAGAGGGAGAGACATATACCTTCTACGACGGACCGCCAACAGCAAACGGAAAGCCTCATATCGGTCATGTTCTTACAAGAGTTATCAAGGATATGATTCCAAGATACAGAACAATGAAAGGATATATGGTTCCAAGAAAGGCTGGATGGGATACGCATGGTCTTCCGGTAGAGCTTGAAGTGGAGAAGCTGCTTGGTCTTGACGGTAAAGAGCAGATTGAGGAATACGGTCTTGATCCGTTTATTACAAAATGTAAGGAAAGTGTTTGGAAATATAAAGGAATGTGGGAGGATTTCTCTGCAACAGTAGGATTCTGGGCTGATATGGACAATCCTTATGTGACTTATCATGATGACTTCATTGAGTCAGAGTGGTGGGCCCTGAAGCAAATCTGGGATAAAGGACTTCTTTATAAAGGATTTAAGATCGTACCATATTGTCCGCGTTGTGGAACACCGTTATCTTCGCACGAAGTTGCACAGGGATATAAGGATATTAAAGAGAGATCTGCTGTTGCCAGATTCAAAGTAAAGGATGAGGATGCCTATATTCTTGCATGGACAACAACTCCATGGACACTTCCATCAAATGTTGCCTTATGCGTGAATCCAAATGAAGCATATGCAAAAGTAAAGGCAGCTGATGGATATACTTATTACATGGCAGAGGCATTGCTTGATACTGTTCTTGGAAAGCTGGAGCGTCAGGAAAATACACCGGCATATGAGATTCTGGAAACTTATACAGGAAAGGATTTGGAGTATAAAGAGTATATTCCTCTGTTTGACTGTGCCGTAGAGACATGCGATAAACAGCACAAAAAAGCATTTTATGTAACTTGTGATACGTATGTTACACTGACAGATGGAACAGGTGTGGTTCATATCGCACCGGCATTTGGTGAAGATGATGCGCAGGTTGGACGCAGGTATGATCTTCCGTTTGTCCAGCTTGTAGACGGCAAAGGAAATTTGACAAAAGAAACAAAATATGAGGGTGTTTTTGTAAAAAAAGCAGATCCGATGGTATTGAAGGACCTTGAAGAGGCTGGTCTTTTATTTGCCGCGCCAAAATTTGAGCATAGCTATCCACATTGCTGGAGATGTGATACACCATTGATTTACTATGCACGTGAATCCTGGTTCATTAAGATGACCGCTGTTAAAGAGGATTTAATCAGAAATAATAATACAATCAACTGGATACCTGAATCGATTGGTAAGGGACGTTTTGGAGACTGGCTTGAGAATATTCAGGACTGGGGTATTTCCAGAAATCGATACTGGGGAACTCCATTAAATGTATGGGAATGTGAATGTGGTCATATGCATTCAGTCGGAAGTCGAGAAGAGTTAAAAGAATTATCAGGCAGAGAAGACGCGTTAACAGTTGAACTGCACAGACCGTATATTGATGAATTTACAATCACCTGTCCAAAATGTGGAAAGCCAATGCATCGTGTTCCAGAGGTTATTGACTGTTGGTTTGATTCAGGAGCCATGCCATTTGCACAGCATCATTATCCGTTTGAAAATAAGGAGCTGTTTGAACAGCAATTTCCTGCACAGTTTATTTCTGAGGCAGTAGATCAGACAAGAGGATGGTTCTATTCATTACTGGCTGAGTCAACGCTCCTGTTTAACAAGGCACCGTATGAGAATGTAATCGTTCTTGGTCATGTTCAGGATGAGAATGGACAGAAAATGAGCAAATCCAAAGGAAACGCAGTGGATCCGTTTGACGCTCTTCAGACATATGGAGCGGATGCAATTCGTTGGTATTTCTATATTAATTCTGCACCATGGCTGCCAAACAGATTTCATGGAAAGGCTGTTATGGAAGGACAGCGTAAGTTCATGGGAACGCTGTGGAATACCTATGCATTCTTTGTACTTTATGCAAATATTGATAATTTTGATGCCACTAAGTATACACTGGAGTATGATAAGCTTCCGGTTATGGATAAATGGATTTTGTCTAAATTAAATACAGTAATCGGAGAGGTAGATGCAAATCTGAACGGATATAAAATACCTGAGGCAGCAAGAGCATTGCAGGAATTCGTTGATGATCTGAGCAACTGGTATGTCAGAAGAAGTCGTGAACGATTCTGGGCAAAGGGAATGGAACAGGATAAAATCAATGCGTATATGACTTTATATACAGCTCTTGTACAGATTTCCAAGGCAGCAGCTCCGATGGTTCCGTTTATGACAGAGGAAATTTATCAGAATCTTGTCAGAAGCATTGATAAGTCAGCACCGGAAAGTATTCATCTTTGTGATTTTCCAGTTGCTGAGGATGCACATATTGATAAAGAGCTGGAGAACAATATGGAGGCTGTCCTAAAGACAGTTGTTATGGGACGTGCCTGCAGAAATAATGCAAATATCAAGAACAGACAGCCAATCAGCAGAATGTTCGTGAAGGCTTCCTTTACACTTTCTGATTTCTATAAGGAAATTATTGAAGATGAATTGAATGTAAAAGCTGTATTATTTACAGATGATGTCAGAGAGTTTACATCCTATTCATTTAAGCCACAGCTGAAAACCGTTGGACCAAAGTATGGAAAACAGCTTGGAGGAATTCAGAAGGAACTGGCATCCTTGGACGGCAATGAAGCAATGGATAAGCTGAATTCAACAGGGGAACTCCAATTTGACATAAGCGGTGTGTCCGTTGTATTATCAAAAGAGGATTTGTTAATTGAGATGGTTCAAAAGGATGGCTATGTATCAGAGAATGATAATCAGCTGACAGTCGTACTTGATACAAATCTGACTGAGGAATTGATTCTTGAAGGATTTGTCAGAGAGCTGATTAGTAAAATTCAAACAATGAGAAAAGAAGCCGGCTTTGAGGTTATGGACAACATTATTGTTTATACTGAAGGAAATGATAAAATTGCAAAGATTTTCACTGACCATAAAACAGAAGTGATGTCTGAAGTACTTGCCAAGGATATTGTACTGGGTACAGCTGATGGATATAAGAAGGAGTGGAATATCAACGGTGAGCAGGTCGTGCTGGGAGTGAAAAGAACTAGTTGACATGAGGAGGAAATGCCTGTGGTGAAGAAAAACGCATTTAACAAAGAAGCATTCAAAAAAGACGTAAAAGATAATATTAAGGTTCTATATAGAAAGACACTTGAGGAAGCCAGTGAGCAGCAGATTTTTCAGGCTGTCTGCTATACAGTAAAGGATGCAATTGTTGACAACTGGTTGGAAACGCAGAAAGCCTATGAAAAAGAAGATCCAAAGACGGTTTACTATCTTTCCATGGAGTTTTTGATGGGAAGAGCATTGGGAAACAGTTTGATTAATCTAAAGGCATATAAAGAAGTCGCTGCTGCCTTGGAAGAACTTGGTGTGAATATTGATGAGGTCGAGGACCAGGAACGAGATGCTGCACTTGGTAATGGTGGTCTTGGTCGTCTTGCTGCGTGTTTTTTGGATTCACTGGCTACACTTGGTTATTGTGCATATGGCTGTGGCATCAGATACCGTTATGGTATGTTCAAACAGGAAATACGTGATGGATATCAGGTAGAGGTACCTGATAACTGGCTGAAGGATGGCAATCCTTTTGAATTGAGACGGAGTGAGTATGCTAAAATTGTTAAGTTTGGCGGAAATGTCCGCGTAGACCTTGATGAGAATGGAAAGAGTCATTTTTCACAGGAAAATTACCAGTCAGTACAGGCTATTCCATATGATTTGCCTATAGTTGGATATGGAAATGGCATAGTAAATACATTGAGAATCTGGGATGCTCAGCCGGTAGAATGTTTTCAGCTTGACTCCTTTGATAAGGGTGATTACAGAAAAGCTGTAGAACAGGAGAATCTTGCAAAGAATATTTGCGAGGTACTGTATCCAAATGATAACCATTATGCAGGTAAGGAGCTGCGTTTGAAACAGCAGTACTTCTTTATTTCTGCAAGCATTCAGGAAGCAGTAGAGAAATACATGCGTAATCACAAAAATATCAAGAAGCTGTATGAAAAGGTTGTATTTCAGCTGAATGATACGCATCCGACTGTAACTGTAGCTGAACTTATGCGTATTTTGATGGATGATTATGAACTTGGCTGGGACGAAGCATGGTCAGTTACAACAAAGACCTGTGCATATACAAATCACACCATTATGTCCGAAGCCTTGGAAAAATGGCCAATAGAGTTGTTTTCCAGATTGTTACCGAGAATTTATCAGATTGTTGAGGAAATAAATCGCAGATTTATTGCACAGATAGAAGCGAAATATCCAGGAAATCAAGAGAAAATTCGAAAAATGGCTATTATTTATGATGGTCAGGTAAAGATGGCACATCTGGCAATTTGTGCAGGATTCTCAGTAAATGGTGTTGCAAGACTTCATACAGAAATTTTGAAGAATCAGGAATTAAAAGACTTTTATGAAATGATGCCTGAAAAATTTAATAACAAAACAAATGGTATTACACAGAGAAGATTTCTTCTTCATGGTAATCCATTGCTTGCTGATTGGGTTACTTCTCGTGTTGGAAATGACTGGATAACTGATCTTCCAAAAATCAATAAATTATCTGTATTTGCAGATGATCCAAAGGCACAGCAGGAGTTTATGAATATTAAGTATCAGAATAAGGTACGTCTTGCAAAATACATTTTAGAGAATAATGGAATTGAAGTGGATCCACGTTCTATTTTTGATGTACAGGTAAAACGTCTTCATGAATATAAGAGACAGCTGATGAATATTCTTCACATTATGTATCTGTATAATGAAATTAAAGAACACCCTGAAATGGAATTTTTCCCAAGAACATTCATTTTTGGTGCAAAAGCGGCAGCAGGCTATCGGAATGCAAAGCTGACAATTAAGCTGATTAATACAGTTGCAGATGTTATCAATAATGATGCTTCCATTGGAGGAAAGATTAAGGTTGTATTCATTGAGGATTATAGAGTATCCAATGCAGAATGGATTTTTGCAGCCGCAGATGTTTCAGAGCAGATTTCAACTGCAAGTAAAGAGGCATCAGGTACAGGTAACATGAAGTTCATGCTGAATGGTGCAGTAACAATCGGTACGATGGATGGAGCAAATGTTGAGATTGTTGAAGAGGTTGGAAAAGAAAATGCGTTTATTTTTGGTCTTTCATCTGATGAGGTAATCAATTTTGAGAGAAATGGTGGATATCATCCAACCGAAATATTCAATAATGATCCGGATATCCGAAAGGTTTTGATGCAGCTGATTAATGGATATTATGTGCCGAATGACCCGGAAATGTTCAGAGACTTGTATAATTCTCTTTTGAATACGCAGAGTACGTCAAAGGCTGATACATACTTTATTCTAAAGGATTTCAAGTCTTATGCTGAGACTCAAAAACAGGTTGAGCAGGCATATAGGAATGAAAAGGGCTGGGCAAGAAAAGCAATATTAAATGTTGCATGTTCCGGTAAGTTTTCATCTGACAGAACAATTCAAGAGTATGTGGATGAAATATGGCATCTTGATAAGGTAAGTCGATAATTATTAATCATAAAAATGTTTGAAAAATGTCTGGCGTAATGCTTGAAAAAGCATACGGCGGGCATTTTTAATGTCTGTTCGAACAATTTCTTTGGATTCTGCGAAAGAAAAATAAAAGAGCGCACTATCGAAAGCCTTTCGACTATTCCATGAAGAAGCGAGCATGTTGTAATCAACAACGACTGCTTTTCCCCAGGTTGAGAGGAGCAGAAGAGGATGACCGGCTTGAGAGGTATAGTAATCTGCATAGTTTTTATATTCCGGATCGTTCGGATACAGAATGGCGGTGATCGTGGAAAAATGATTGCAGATAGTGGTATCAGAATCAGAGTCTGAATCTAAATTGGAGCGGCTGGGCTTGGTAGGATCAAAAAAAGGATGTCGATTAAAGGAGGTTAAAAGAATAACAACATAGCCCGCACGAAGTCCTTTTTCAATAAAATGAATACCGGTATCATATGGACAAAAGGCAGTTGGAAGTGTATGTGCATGAAGATAGATGCAGTGTGAGTCAGCATAGCGTAAAACACCTTTTATAAAACCACAGATGCTGCGACCGAAACTTGGTGGAAAAAAGTGAAAAAATTTGTTTTGACGTTTGCACTGATCATAAAGTGTATGAATGAGAGGCACCTCACATGTACCGATTTCGGAATACAAATCATTCATAAGCTTAATGAAATCAGTCCGGCTGTTCGGAAATAGCAGGTCTGAAGAACTGTTCAAAAGAGATGAATCCTCATGCTGCATCAGACAGTACAGCATATTTGCTGCAGCAACAGAGCCACAGCCAGCATAAGCTCTTGTATTACTTTCAAACCATGCCTGGTTTCCGCCATAGCTGCAGGAAGAGGCAGTTGAGTCATAAATATTCATATTTGGATGAAATGCGCCGGATTGTATTGTGGTATTCATGGTCAAGTCTCCATTTGATATGAGAAATAAGTGCACCAGTCTGAAACAGTTAATGATAGTATTATAGCATGAAATGTGCATGAAAAGCATATAAAACCCTTGCGAAATGTGAATGACTACTATAAAATGAAAACTGTGTTGTGAAAGGATAGATTGTCCGGAAATTGGACAATTACGAATGAAGCAGGTAAATAGGAGGTTTTGAAATGATCAAATTGTACGAAGGCGGCGCATATCTGATAGATGGAGCACAGCTGATACCGGATACAGAAGATGCACTTGTACAGGTTGCTGAAGCAACAGGACATGATATTTCACAGGAAGAGGCCGAAAGGAATACAATTGCTTACGGTATATTAGAATCACATAATACATCCGACAATATGGATAAACTGAAAATCAAATTTGACAAACTGACTTCTCATGATATTACATTTGTCGGGATTATTCAGACGGCTCGTGCATCGGGACTGGAGAAGTTTCCGATTCCATATGTATTGACAAACTGTCATAACAGTTTGTGTGCTGTAGGTGGCACAATTAATGAGGATGATCACATGTTTGGATTGTCCTGTGCCAAGAGGTATGGTGGAATGTATGTACCACCACATCAGGCAGTTATTCATCAGTTTGCCCGAGAGATGCTTGCATGCGGCGGAAAGATGATACTTGGTTCGGACAGTCATACGAGATATGGTGCACTTGGAACAATGGCAATGGGAGAAGGTGGACCTGAGCTTGTAAAGCAGCTTTTGTCAAGAACATATGATATCAATCGTCCGGAGGTAGTCTGTGTTTACCTGAAAGGTGCTCCAAAGCCTGGTGTTGGACCACAGGATGTTGCTCTTGCAATAATTGGTGCAGTATTTAAGAATGGATATGTAAAGAATAAGATTATGGAATTTACTGGCCCGGGTATAGCAGCACTGAGTGCGGATTTTCGTATCGGAATAGATGTCATGACAACAGAGACAACCTGTTTGTCTTCCATATGGAAAACAGACAGTGAAATAGAAGAATTTTATGAGATTCATGGACGTAAGGCTGATTATAAGGAACTTGATCCCGGACAGGTTGCATACTATAATGGCGTAATTGAAGTTGATTTGAGTGAAATCAAGCCAATGATAGCTATGCCGTTTCATCCGAGTAATACGTATACTATTGATGAAGTCAATGCAAATTTAATGGATATTTTAGATGATGTTGAGAAGAAGGCGCTTGTCAGTCTGGATGGACAGGTAGATTTTAAACTGAAAAATAAAGTCAAAAACGGAAAACTATATGTAGATCAGGGTGTTATTGCCGGTTGTGCAGGAGGAGGATTTGAAAATATTTGTGCAGCTGCAGATATTCTGCAGGGAACAAGTATTGGTTCAGATGAGTTCACACTAAATGTGTATCCGGCTTCCATGCCAATTTATATGGAGTTGATTAAAAACGGATGTGCAGCAAAGCTTTTGGAGACAGGAGCAGTTTTGAAGACAGCATTCTGCGGACCATGCTTTGGAGCTGGAGATACACCTGCAAACAATGCATTCAGCATTCGTCATTCAACAAGAAACTTCCCGAACAGAGAAGGCTCCAAGCTGCAGAATGGACAAATTTCCTCTGTTGCTTTGATGGACGCTCGTTCAATTGCCGCAACAGCAGCTAATCAGGGCTATCTGACATCAGCATCGGCACAAATCGAAGCAGGAACTTTGCAGAAATACAAGTATTTCTTTGATGAGACTATTTATGCAAATCGCGTATTTGATAGTCACGGTGTTGCAGATGAGACAGTGGAAGTGAAATTTGGTCCAAATATTAAGGATTGGCCAAAGATGAGTGCATTACCAGAAAATATGATTTTAAAAGTTGTTTCGGAAATACATGACCCGGTTACTACAACGGATGAATTGATTCCTTCCGGTGAGACATCTTCATTCCGCTCAAATCCACTTGGACTTGCAGAGTTTACATTATCCAGAAAAGATCCTGCATATGTTGGTCTTGCAAAGGATATACAAAAGGCCGAGACAGCCAGAATGGAAGGAAAAGATGCATGCACGGCTGTTCCAGAAGTAAAGACTGTTATGGATATCGTAAAAGCCACTTTTAAAGATGTAAACCTTGATAATACCGGATTTGGAAGTACAATATTTGCTGTAAAGCCGGGTGACGGTTCTGCACGAGAACAGGCAGCATCCTGCCAGAAGGTACTTGGAGGATGGGCAAATATAGCAAATGAATACGCAACAAAGAGGTATCGTTCCAACTTAATCAATTGGGGAATGCTTCCGTTCCTGATTGATGCCGGTGTATTGCCATTTAAGAATAAGGAATTTCTATTTATTCCAGATATTCGTAAGGCAGTTGCGAATAAGCAGGAAGAAATCAAAGCATATGTCGTTTCTGATACATTACAGGAATTCAGTTTACGCCTCGGAGAAATGACAGATGACGAAAGAACCATTATTTTAAAAGGCTGTTTGATTAATTATTATGCAGACTGACTATAAATTTTTATTGTGGATTGTCGATAAATACTATACGGGGTGATGTCTTGGCCAGACATGAGCTTCGAATAGAAGACTAACCACGGAGGGTATGTTGTGAACGGAAAAGGGATTTCTGTTTGCAGTAATACCCTCTTTTTTATTTTCGACACGGATGAAGTGATAAAAATTGTGGAAAGTTATCAGGGGGAATAATTTGGTTGTAAACAGTAGCAGCATAGGAATGGAATCCGCCAGAAAGTATTCGTCTATGTATTGGGTATCCAATATATCAGACAATAGAAATATATCCGGTCAGGCAGGAGGCAAGGAACTGGATGTAAAGGATGATGGTCAGAAAGAGAAAAAAGCCTCTGACCAGTCATTCAAAGGATTTCAGGAAAGTATGGATGATCTCGTTGGAAAATATGAGAAAATGCGTACATATCGTCCATTACATTCCAAACTGGAACAAGATGCTATTTCCAGGATCAGGACTCAATGCATCAATTATCTATTGTGGATACTGTTAGGAGAAAAGGGTTCAAAACCACTGACAAATGATACGGTAGATGCCCTGCCTTCCCAGGGGATGCAATCTGGTCAGTTGATTGTTCAGGGTAATACGCTAACTGCGTTCCATATTGAGCAGGAGGAAACAACATTTTCTACAGAAGGAAAGGTTATAACTGCAGATGGCAGAGAGTTGAAATTTGGATTAACCTGTCAGATGAGCCGAAGTTTTGAGGAATATTATCAGGAACGATTAACGAGTGTGGAAGTGATGTGTGATCCACTTGTAATCAATCTTGATAGTAATGTAGCAAGTGTTTCGGACCAAAAAATCAGGTTCGATATTGATGCAGACGGTGAAATGGATGAAATATCGAGATTAGGAGAAGGAAGCGGTTTCCTTGCGCTTGATCGAAATGGCGATGGAATCATCAATGACGGAAGTGAGCTGTTTGGCACAAAGTCAGGTGATGGATTTAAAGATCTTGCCAAATATGATTCTGATGGAAACGGCTGGATTGATGAAGCTGATGAAATTTGGAGTAAGCTACGGATTTATACTCAGGATGAAAATGGAAAACAGTCATTGTATAGTCTCTCACAAAAAGGTGTAGGGGCAGTATTCCTGGGAAATGTAGATACAGATTTTTCTTTAAAATCGACATCTACAAATCAAGTTAACGCAGCAATCAGGAAAACTGGAATCTTCCTTTATGAAAATGGAAATGCAGGAACCATGCAGCATGTTGATTTTGCAAATTAAAAAAATGCGACCAGGCAGGAGATAATCTTGTCTGGTCGTATTAATATTTACAGATTAATATGCGTAGAATATAGAAAAGCAAGCATGTGGAGGGATAATCGACTGATAAATAAGGTGAACATAAGAAGAATCTGGAAAGAAAGTCTTGCTAGCACAGGAATTATTCTGCTTTTACCATATGTGATTACGATGCTGTATCAGGGAAAGGGAGGAATACAAACGGCATATATTTCACAGCCAAGTGAAAATATCATAAAACATACCAATGAGGAAGAATCATTTTTAGTTGGATTACTTGCAAAAACAATTCCTGTGGACTATCCAATGGAAGCACTAAAAAGTCAGGCTATAGTTCTTCGTACACAGGCAGCCGGGCAAACAGAAACAGAAATAGAAAAGGGGTATTCAGTTGAAGAAATGAAAGAACTGTGGGGAACACAGATGTTTCAGGAGTATTATCAAAAACTTGAGACAGCTGTCAACGAGACATCAGGACTCGTTATGCTTTATGAAAGTGAAATTATTTATGCACCATTTCATGCTGTCAGTGCAGGAGCCACGAGATCAGCAGAATCACTTATGGGGGAAGGAAAATATCCGTATTTGAATAGTGTTGACTGCTGCAGCGATGTAGAAGCAATTGGATTTTTGGCAATCAGCTATGAGTCTCCAGAGGATATATACCAAAAACTGACACAAAAATACTCTATTTCATGCGATCCACAAGCAATTATGGAGCATATTAGAATTGTTCGGGCTGATGAGACAGGATACGTTGAGATAATGGAAATTGATGGACGAGAAACAACAGGTGAAGAAGTACGAAGACTATTAGGACTTGCATCGGCAAGCTTTCAGCTTGGACAATATGGGGATCAGATTAGAATTGTAACAAAAGGGCTAGGACATGGATTGGGACTTGACCAGTATCAGGCAAAAAAGATGGCAGAAGAAGGAAGAAACTCAAATGAAATTTTATGCTACTTTTTTTCCGGAATTACAATTGAAGAAAAACATGATTTATTTATGAAAGCTGAATAATTCGCCTATTTTAGGAAAACCTAAGATTGAGGTGATGATGATGAAAAATGGTAGTGTAAAAAAAAGAAATATTAAAAAACAATATGCCGTTGCAGCAACAATTTGTCTTGCAAGTGGAGCGATACTTACCGGTATATACAGTTATGAGTGGGAAAAATCACATTCTGACGGATATATTGTAGATTTGTCAGATATTGAAGAACCTAAGAAGGAAATTGCGGAGATTGATAAACAGGCTGTTGAGTCACAAAGTGCCAAGGCAGAGAATTTTACAAACGAAGATATATTTGGCTGGGACAATGTTATGGATGCTACAGATGAAGCCCCAATTGCAGTTGAAGAACAGACAGGAACAACAGAGGATGAGGAACAGCTGGAAGTGGCTGAAGCGATAACACAACCGGTGACGTTATCGTTTGCAGAAGGAGAATCCCTGATTTGGCCGGTGACCGGAAATGTAATAATGAACTACAGTATGGACAAAAGCATATACTTTGCAACGTTGGAACAGTATAAATACAATCCGGCTATTATTGTACAAGCAGAAGAAAATATGCCTGTTACAGCAGCATGCAGAGGACAGGTGATTAATATTGAGGAAAATGCACAAACAGGTACTACACTTGTTATGGATTTGGGTAATGATTATAAAATGACATATGGACAGCTAAAGGATCTGGAAGTTACTGCCGGTCAGATTGTAGAAGCCGGAGATGTGATTGGATATATCAATAAGCCAACGAAATACTATAGCGTAGAAGGAAGCAATCTGTTTTTAAAATTGCAGCATGGGAATGCTTCTGTCAATCCAATGTCCTATTTACAGTAGTGTAATTTGTTGGACGGTGAGTCAAGTAGCTTTCTTTTTTGAATAACAGAGAGCTGCTTGATTGCGTATTCGCGTTTCATTGCTTCTTCTTTAGATGAAAATATCTCATAATAGACGAGCTCGACAGGGCGTCTGGAACGAGTATACTTGGCTGCAGTTCCTGTATTATGCGCCTGAATACGTTTTTCCAGATTGTTTGTCCAGCCGGTATAAAGGGAATGATCACTGCATTCCAAAATGTAAGTATAATTTTCCATAAAAATACTCCTAAAAAACTTGCATATATAAAATACATGTAGTAATATAATAACAACAACACGTAGTATTGAAAACTACGTTATAAAATGTGCCAGAAGGGAGAATTGTTATGTTACAAAAAATAAGAGAACCAGGCAGTGCAATTACGCATTTTATAGGAGTGGTCTTTTCAGCGGCGATAGCAGTTCCGTTAATCGCACGGGCTGCAAAGACAAGTGCATATAACGCAGCTGCAATGGCGATTTTCGCAATAAGTATGCTGCTGCTGTATACAGCCAGTACGACTTATCATTCTATCAATTTCTCTGCGGGTGTTATCAAAGTATTTCGCAAAATTGATCATATGATGATTTTTGTATTGATAGCCGGATCCTATACTCCAATCTGTCTGATTGTGTTAAAAGGAACTACCGGAGTAATAATGCTCTGCACTGTTTGGGGAATTGCAATTGCCGGAATGTTATTTAAAGCATTCTGGATTACATGCCCGAAATGGGTATCATCTGTATTGTATATCGGAATGGGTTGGACATGTGTATTTGCATTCGTGCCACTGCTGGCATTACTGCCGACTTTTGCATTCGCATGGCTGATTGGAGGTGGTATCCTCTATACAACGGGAGGTGTCATTTATGCCTTGAAGCTCCCTATCTTTAACAGCCGTCACAGCCGTTTTGGTTCCCATGAGATATTTCATTTATTTGTTCTGGCAGGAAGCTTTTGCCATTTCATATTTATGTATGCCTATGTGGCGAGAATGTAAAATCATCAGTCTTCTTCAATGACTTGAATTTCTAAATAGTCAAAATCTATACTGTCAATAAAATTATCTTGTGAAAAACGGGTTTTTGCATGCTTTTTGAAATCTTCAATCGTGGAATCGAGCCAGATAGGTCGGCTTAGATCAAAGCTGTAGCAGATTGATTCGATAGCTGCAAAAACCTTATGTGTGCGTGTTTCATTCGTATCATCGCATACTACAATATCCTGCTGCATATGATTATCTTTGAAAGTTCTTGCCCATAGTCTGAACATGAATATCCTCCCTAACATGTAATGCTGATAACAAAATACAGTATATCATAAATACCACTCATAATTGATAATTACTTTTGTCATAATCTTATTAAAATTTTATTAATTTCATGCAATTGAATAGTGCGTATGGTATAATATACATAAATTGTAACGTGTTGTGTCATATGACACAATACACAGCACGGTGGGAATAATTAATGGAGTGTGAATTTATTGGAATTTAGAGTAAAAGAATCCGAAGAGGTAGACAGCTGGCAGACTATTATTTTGCTGTATAATTCTGCCCTGAAGGAGATTGGAACGAAGCTTGAAATCTTAAATGACGAGTTCCAGCATATCCATCAGTACAATCCAATTGAACATATCAAGTCTAGAATCAAGACACCGGAAAGTATCGTTAAAAAGCTCAAAAAACGAGGATATGAGTCTACACTTGAAAATATGGTCAAGTATGTAAATGATATTGCAGGGATCAGAATTATCTGTTCCTTCACTTCTGATATATACAGAATAGCTGAGATGCTTAGAAATCAGAGCGATATCAAGGTGATTTCTGTAAAGGATTATATTAAGTCACCAAAGGACAGCGGATATAAGAGTTATCATATGCTTGTATCTGTACCGATTTATTTATCGGACAGTGTAGTAGATACAAAAGTAGAGATTCAGATTCGAACAGTTGCAATGGATTTTTGGGCGAGTCTGGAGCATAAGATGAATTACAAGTTTGAAAAGAATGCACCGGAGCATATTAAAAGAGATTTGTATGAATGTGCACAAATGGTTTCTGCATTAGATGATAAGATGATGTCACTGAATGAGGAAATTCAGCAGGCTGTTGAGAAGGAACAGGAGTTAGAGGCAACAGGACAATAGGGATTTGGGATATCACTAAAAGAGACGGGATTTGCAGAGTCAATCCTGTCTCTTTTTGTTTTTAGGAAATTTCTCTATAAAATGAGGAGTGCCCAGGTGGATGAGAATCACCTGGGCAATATTATGAAAAAATTTATCTGATAATCAAGTTTTATGTTTATTTCCTTTGAACTATTGATAGTATAGCAATAGTATATGAACAAAATATGAACGCCATGTAAAAGAATAGTTAATGTTTACAAAAATGAATGATTAATCTTTTTGGAATTATGCATGTTGCACAAAAGTTGAAATGCTTGTAATTAAGCGGAATTAGTGATAAAATGTAAAAAATAGACCCAAATACGGAGGTACATATGGACGGTTTTAGAGAAAGATTTAGTGGAAGATTTGAGCGTTCGCAGGAAAGAGGAAGTTCTGATAGATATGATAGATCCGAAAGAACAGAAAGAGCCAACAGAAGTGCAGGCGGGTATGGTTCATCGGACGGAATCAGTACAAAGGTGATTGCAGAGACTGTAGATAATAGTAACGCAAAGCAATTAGAAATTATCGGAGAATTCTTTGACGATGCCAGAAATGACAGAACAGAAATAGAAAAAGAATTACTAAATGCATTGGATCATACATCAGCTGCAGTAAATAAGAATAATGAATTGACACGTAGAAATGCAGAGCTGCTGAATGCAATGAAGACGGCATCTGTACAGGAGCAGGCACCGGTGGTGGCAGTAGATGCGGCAGCAAAAGAAGAAATCATGCAGGCAGTTATGGGGAACACAACTCTTCTGAATATTGTCAGACAGCAGCTTGCAGAAGCAAAAGATGAGTCTTCACAGGCTGATGAGACACAGCAGCAAGGTCAGCCGGATCTGATGACTGCAATAGATAATTATTTCAAGAACATGGAGGATCATGTTCATAAAGAAAATGTAAAGTGCTATCGCAATGTGCAGGCTGCAATTGCAGAACAGAATGCACAGGCTGCCGTGCAATCGAAGAAGGATAATGGATTATTGAAAGTGTTTGCGATTATCTTAACTGTTTTATCTGTTGCAAATATTGGCTTACTTGCAGCTGTTGTATTTGAAATTATTTAATGGGTAAACAGCATGAGCAAGATAGAATGGAAAGCAGGAAATATGCTTTATCCACTGCCTGCTGTACTGGTAACAGTCAGAAATAAAAAGGGTGAAAA
Organism: uncultured Lachnospiraceae bacterium; assembly: GCA_964579795.1. GTDB lineage: Bacteria > Bacillota > Clostridia > Lachnospirales > Lachnospiraceae > JAEYFP01. The sequence continues at coordinate 15,642 of CAZOHM010000050.1, forward strand.
CAATGTTTTAACAATTGCATGGGCAGGGACGGTTTGTACAAATCCGCCGATGGTATCCATATCGGTCAGACCAGAGAGATATTCGTATCCCATGCTTGCAGAGACCGGCGAGTTTGTGATTAATCTCGCAACAGAGCAGATGACATATGCTGTTGATTATTGTGGTGTGAAATCCGGGAAAGACATTGATAAATTCAGGGAATTAAAGCTTGAGACAGAAGATGCTTCTCATGTATCCTGCTACCTGCTAAAGGATAGTCCTGTAAATATTGAATGTCAGGTAACTAAAGTCGAAGAGCTTGGAAGTCATCATATGTTTATTGCTCAGGTAGTAGCTGTACATGTGGATGAGCGTTATATGAATAGACAGAAATTTCAGCTTGCAGATGCTGCTCCGATTGTGTATTCACACGGAGAATATTATGGTCTGGGCGATTTAATTGGCAGCTTTGGATATAGTGTCCGAAAGAAATAGACAGAAACGTATTTATATACAGAGACAAAAGAGTATTCTCAAAGAGGATGCTCTTTTGTTTACTGTGTGCCAGACAGTGTGCACTTCTGTACCTTTTCAGGGCCTGCTTAAACAGCCTGCCAAGATTATGCCTTTACATAATAAATAATTGTTGGTAGAATGAATTTGTTGCGGATTTATTACGGGTGACTGATTTATGCGAAGCTTGACTAAATATACAAAGACAATAAAATATAGTCATTTAGGAGCAATGCTGATTACAGCACTGCTTGTTTTTGTGCTTGTTCCTGCAATTGGAAAAGGGTCACAGGATGGAAATACGCTGGTTACAATATTTGTAAATGGAACACAGGTTGGTAAGGTAAATGATTCCTCACAAGTCGATCAAATGCTTTTGGAGGCAAGAAAACGACTTGCTAAGGAAAGCGATGGCCTTGTACTGATTAATTATGAGGTAGTGTTAAGCGGATCAAAATCAATCTTCGGAAAAACGGATAAGGAAGAAGACATTGTTAATAATATATACAAGGTGTTTTCTGACAGTGTAATGAAAACGAAACAGCCGGTTTATGAAATAAAAATCAATGAGTTTACAGTCAATCTGCAGACATCAGAGGAAGTACTTGCTCTATTGCAGGCTGCAAAAAACAAATATGATAAAGATAATATGTTTACTGTTGATCTTGTGCTTGATCCAACAAGAGAGCTGAATGTATTGACAACAAAAGTTTCCAAGACAGAGGAATTGAATCAGGAACAGAAAGAAAAACCGTTAATGCCGATTGCAGGTGCATATGAAAAGATGGAAGAGTATTATGATGAAGCACTGAATCAAGAGACGGATGAGTTTGAATTTGGTGTAAGAGATTTGGATTTTGGCGAAAATGTTGAGGTCGTACAGGCGTATGTTGACAGTAGTCAGGTGAGTACTTTGCAGGAAGCCATTGATCTTGTGACAAAAGATCAGGAGAAAAGCAAAATCTATGAGGTCGAAGCTGGTGACAGTCTTTCTCTGATTGCGCAAAAGAATGAAACAACAGTTGATCAGATTGTTGCCATGAATAAGGAAACGATAGAAAATGAAAATGCACCAATCCGTGTAGGAGACGAAATTAAGGTTACTGTACCGGAGCCGGAGCTTTCCATTGTTCGTACAGAGCAGGTTTATTATGAAGAAAATTATGAAGAAGAAGTTCAGTATATAGATAATGATGACTGGTATACAACGGATACAAAGATTTTACAGGAGCCGATTTCCGGATTCCGAAAGGTCGTTGCTGATATTACTTATCGAAATGATGAGAAAGATGATTTATCGATTGTTTATGAAGATGTAGTAATGAAAGCTGTCCCGAAAATTGTTGAGCGTGGTACGAAGACACCGCCAACGTATTTGAAACCTATATCAGGTGGTCGTTTGTCATCAGGCTTTGGAAAACGTAAATCACCTACAAAAGGTGCATCGACGTACCATAAGGGTATTGACTGGGCAGTTCCGATTGGAACCGCGGTATGTGCATCCTCTGGTGGACAGGTTGTCAGAGCTGGATGGGGAAGCGGATATGGATATTGTGTATATATTCAGCATTCTGATGGTAAGATGACTCGTTATGGTCATTTGAGCAAGGTTCTTGTAAAAGCAGGTCAGACTGTAAAACAGGGTGAAAAGATAGCGCTGAGTGGTAATACTGGTGTCAGCTCCGGACCACATTTGCATTTTGAAATTTTAATTAATGGTACACAGGTAAATCCGCTCAATTATTTGAATTAATTAATGCATTTGATTGTGAGAAATACTGAAAAAGACAGATATGATTTACAACTGGCCGGGATGGGTATATAATAGCTTTTAGTTTGTTGAAAAAAAACAATATTTGTGTTAAAATAACATTTATACTATATATTGAGGTGTTAATAGTGGAACAGTACATTATAAAGGGGGGTAATCCCCTTGTAGGTGAAGTGGAAATTGGAGGAGCTAAAAATGCTGCATTAGCGATCTTAGCTGCTTCAGTAATGACTGATGAGACTGTAGTAATTGAAAATCTTCCGGATGTGAGAGATACGAATGTTCTTCTTCAGGCTATGGAGAGTATTGGTGTTATAGTTGAGCATCTGGATAGACATACTGTTAAAATAAATGCATCTTTAATTAACGGACTTACAATTGATGCAGGATATATTAAAAAGATTAGAGCTTCCTATTATATGCTTGGCGCACTGCTTGGAAAATATAACAAAGCAGAGGTTGCCCTTCCGGGAGGCTGTAATATTGGAAGCCGTCCGATTGATCAGCATATCAAAGGTTTTAAGGCACTTGGAGCAGACGTAAAGATTTCTCATGGTCTGATTTCTGCAGAAGCTAAAAGAATGATTGGAAGTCATATATATCTGGACGTTGTTACTGTCGGCGCGACTATTAACATTATGATGGCGGCATCAATGGCAGATGGAAAGACTATAATTGAGAATGCCGCAAAGGAGCCTCATGTTGTTGACGTAGCGAACTTTTTAAACAGCATGGGAGCCAACATCAAAGGCGCAGGTACAGATGTAATCAGAATTAAAGGTGTTGAGAAGCTTCATGCAACGACATATTCCATTATTCCGGATCAGATAGAGGCCGGTACATTTATGTTTGCTGCAGCAATTACAAAGGGTGATATAATGATAAAGAATGTCATTCCTAAGCATTTGGAGTCCATAAGCGCAAAGCTGATTGAAATGGGTTGTGAAATAGAAGAGTTTGATGATGCACTTCGTATTGTGGCAGCGAGACGTTTAAATCATACACATGTAAAGACACTGCCATATCCGGGTTTTCCGACAGACATGCAGCCGCAGATAGCCGCAACTCTTGCTTTATCAGATGGGACAAGTATTGTAACAGAGAGTATTTTCGAAAATCGATTCAAATATGTAGATGAGCTTGTGCGTATGGGAGCTAATGTAAAGGTTGAAGGAAATACAGCAATTATTGAGGGCGTGAACAAGTACACCGGAGCCTCCATTACAGCGCCGGATCTTCGTGCTGGTGCAGCACTGGTACTTGCAGGACTCGCTGCAGATGGGATTACCTTGATTGATGATATTATGTATATTGAAAGAGGCTATGAGGATTTTCCACAGAAGCTGCAAAGCCTTGGTGCACAAATAGAGAAGGTAGCCGCTGATCGTGATATTCAGAAATTCAAGCTGAAGGTTGGTTGAGATTATAGGACAAAAAAGGGAATTCAAAGCAGTTTGCTCTGAATTCCCTTTTTTATTG
>CAZOHM010000051.1:0-18567 GCA_964579795.1 uncultured Lachnospiraceae bacterium
TATTATGATGCAAGTCTATATTATAGATTTAGGTGTTTTTTTTTAGAAAGAGGATATTATGTCAATAAAAGTATATATTATGACACATAAAAACTTTGATAAGCCAACAGATCCGATGTATATTCCTTTACAGGTAGGAAAAGCAAAGGCAACGCCACTCAATTATATTGGAGATAATACAGGAGAGAATATTTCTGAGTTAAATTGTTATTACAGTGAGCTGACAGGAATATATTGGGTATGGAAAAACGTTCACGATATGGACTATGTCGGAATTTGTCATTATAGACGGTACTTAATTAATTATCAGGGCTTTTTATTTTCTGGTGTTGAATACGAACAATTATTAAAGAACTATGACATGATTACAACGAAACGTGTACAATTAAACAATTCTTATCATTATGGATTTGCTGCTAATCATAATGTAAAAGTTCTTGATGAAACGGGTAAAGTCATTAAGGAAAAGTATCCAGAGTATTACAGTACATTTTTAAAACTGGTAAATGGTAGAGAAACATATTTTGGAAATATTATGGTTTGTTCTAAGAAGATTTTTGATAAATATGCGGAGTGGCTCTTTGATATTTTTTTTGAGGTACAACAACGGGTAAATCTTGCTTCAACAGATGATTATCATAGACGTGTGTTTGGTTTTATATCGGAGTTTTTACTTTATGTTTGGGCAAAAAGAAATCAACTGAAGGTATACGAATGTAAAGTCGGAATGCTGGGGGAAAAAGCAGAGACAAGAGAACTTAAGAATAAACTGGCAGAATTCTTTTTACATAAGGATATAGAAGGAGCAAAAAAGCATTTTCTAGAGGTTCAAAAAGTCCGGCCAGATGTATTGATGGAAGCATCAGATATTACTGGTGAATTGAAACTGTCCATGCAAATAATTGCTACCTGTAGTCAGGAGCAGATAAGATATCAAAGTTGTTTACTTGATAGGATTAATCAATTTGATGAATTAATGAATTATTTTTCTATGTTAAACAGAGTAGTTTCAAAGGATGAAGAGGAACTAAATACAGAGGAGAAACAATTTATTAATACGCAAATAATTACCCCCGTTGCTTTTGAAATAGCAAAAAGAATCTCAGCAGCAATAAATGAAACAAAAGAAAGGTAGTAAGAAAAACAAATGTCAGTAATTTCATTAGAGTTTTTAATGTTTTTTATTATAGTGTTAATTGTATATTATCTATTGCCAGGAAAAATACAATGGATTTGGTTACTTATTACCAGTCTTCTTTTTTATATTGATAATGCAACTTGGCAGCAAACAATGTTCTTTTTAATATTTATTTCCGCTAACTGGTTTGCATCGTTTTTTATAAAAGAAGAAAACAGTAAGAGAAAATTGACATATAGATGCATTCTTTGTTTTGATATTTTGATGCTTGCGATGTTGAAATATAGTGCTTTTTTTTATCAAATATTCATAGCAATAGGAAGAGTCTTTTCTCAAGAGTGGGAAAATTCTATTATGAATGCATTTGTTGCGTATGCTGAAAATCTTGCACCGTTCCGTATTTCATATTTTTCATTAATTGTGATTGGATATATAACAGATGTATATTGGTGTAAAGTTGTTCCTCAGAAAAATTTAGGAAAATTGATTCTTTTTTCGGGATTTTTTCCACAAATGACATCTGGTCCAATTGTTCAATATGAAGAAATGCAGCATCAGCTTTGGGGAGAAAAGCATAAATTCAGTTATGATAAACTTATGAGAGGTTTAGAAAGAATTTTATGGGGGTTATTTAAGAAGCTTGTAATATCAGAAAGATGCGCAGTGGTTGTAAATACAATTTACAGTTACTATGAGGCGTATGCTGGATTTTATATTTTATTGGGAGCTGCATGCTTTGCACTTCAACTATATACAGACTTTTCAGGATTAATGGATATTGTTATAGGTGTATCCGAAGTACTTGGCATAAACCTTCCGGAAAACTTTAATACGCCATTTTATTCTTTAGGATTATCAGAATTCTGGAGAAGATGGCATATTACACTAGGAGCATTTTTACGAGATTATGTATTTTATCCTGTTCAAAGAAGCATCCCATGGAGAAAGCTGCGAAAATTCTGTAAAAAGAAATTTGGAAAAAATTATGAAAACAAATTCAATCTTCCGGTTTATTTGGGTCTTTTAGTATCCTGGTTTTTAATTGGACTGTGGCATGGAGGTGGATGGAATTATATTTTTGGTGTAGGATTATATATGTGGGTAGTGATTGTATGCTCAGAGTTATTAAAGCCAGTTTCAAAATGGCTGATAAAGATACTGAAGATAGAGACGGAATGTTTTAGCTGGAAAATGTTTCAAAGAACGCGAACCTTTTTTCTTTTTATCTTTGGATTATCATTCTTTCGGGCAGCAAGCTTGAAGGATGGATTTCTAATGTGGAAGTCGGCAGTATCTCTGTTCAATCCGTGGATATTCTTTGATCAGTCCATATATAATCTAGGGTTAGAGAAAACAGAGTTCCAGATATGTCTGATTGCAACGGTACTATTAATAATAATTTCTATGCTACAGCAAAAAGGGTCTGTGAGAGACATGCTCGCACGACAAAACTTTGTATTTAGACTCGGTATCTTTGCTGTCTTATTTTTACTTGTCATTACTTGGGGATATTATGGTACAAATTATAATGCAGCAGATTTTATTTATGGAAGGTTTTAGGTTGGAAAGATGAAGAACTTTATTAAAGCAGTGATAGTATTTCTTACAATGTTTCTTGTTGTACTAATGTGTGAAAAAGTGCTCCTTCTTAAATCAGAGGACGGAATAGAACAGATGGAGGCATTTTATCAGCAGAAAAAAGACACCGTAGATGTACTTTTTGTTGGAAGCTCTCATATTTATTGTGATGTAAATACCGGTATTCTCTGGGATGAATATGGAATGGCAAGTTTTGATCTCGGAGGTGCAGAACAGCCATATTGGAATAGTTATTATTATTTGGAAGAAGCTTTGAAAACACAGACACCAAAGGTCATTGTTTTAGATATTACAACACCTGGAATACGTTCAGTCGATCTGCAGCCAGAAAACTGGGTCGTATGTAATAATTATGGAATGCAGTGGACAACTAATAGAATTGAAGCATTGAAGGTCAGTACATTAGATCAATCATTTTCAAGATTGCTTTTACCACTTAATACAATCCATGGACGATATGATGAATTGACAAAGGAAGACTTTATTGATAACAATAATACAATAAATTATAAAGGATTTGATCCAAGAGAAACCGTTACACCATTTGATACGCCGGATATAACAAATGTTACAGAAATGACACCGGTATCTGAAAAGGCCGAGAAATATTTAAGAAAGATTATTCAGTTAACGAAAGAGCGTAATATACCACTTCTTATGATTTCTGCACCTTATGTTGTAACAGAGGAGTCTGAAAAACTGTATAACTATGTTTTTCAGATTGCTGATGAAAACCAGATTCCATATTTGGATTTTAATAAAATGTACAAGGAATTAAAGTTTGATTTTCAGACAGATATGGCAGAAGAATTGCATTTAAATATTAGTGGAAATGAAAAATTCAGTAAATATCTTGGTAACTATCTGCATACACGATATAATGTTCCAGACAGAAGACAGGATGAAAACTACTACTCTTGGCAGACAGATGCGCTTATTCAACGTCAGGAAAAAGCGAAAGGTTTATTGAATCAGGCAGCTGATTTAAATCAGTATTTGACAGGGTTACAAAATAGTAATTTTATTGTATATTTATCGTTTGGAGAAGGGATAGAACAATCAATTTTCGATAGTCAGATAAAGAACAAATTTGCAGAGCTAGGTGTCACTAATGATTTGTATATGAATGGACAGGCAATGATTCTTCAAAATGGACAAGCGATTTTTTCAACAACAGATGATACATTTAAGAACTTCATTAAAAATGAAAAAGACCGATTACTATATGTAAAAGAAGATGATGGCAGTTTAAGTATTTTTGTTAATGAAAACAGATATTCAGCAGAAAATACAGGAATAGATATTTTTGTATATGATAAAGTACAGAAAAAAGCAATTAGTCACAGAAATTATTTGGCAGATTCAAAGTTTACATTAAATACAACAGAAAATATGGAATAGAAATATTTTCTAATTTCTATTGTGAAGATAGCGTGCTTCAAGATATAATAGGATTATCTGATAATTATTTATATAGGAGGCGCTATGCTTTTCAATTCCATAGAATTTTTGCTCTTTTTTCCAATAGTTGTACTCATTTATTTTGTAATACCTAGAAGAATAAGATATATATGGTTATTAATTGTCAGTTACTATTTCTATATGAGTCGTGATATCAAATATGTTGGATGTCTGTTATTTTCAACAGGAGTTACATTTGTGGGTGGTTTATTGATTGAATATAAACGCAAAAACATATGTGACCAGAAAAGTTTACAAGTAAAAAAAAGTACAGAAAGAATAATATTTATTGTATGTCTGATTCTTAATTTTTCGACGCTTGCAATTTTTAAGTATACAGATTTCTTTTTTGAAAATGTTACTGCAATATGTCAAACGTTTCATCTACAGTATTCCAAGCCGGAGATAGATTTGATGTTACCGGTTGGAATTTCATTCTTTACGTTTCAATCAGCTGGATATTTAATTGATATTTACAGAGGAGATATTTCAGCTGAAAGAAATGTCTTAAAGTATGCGTTATTTGTTTCCTTTTTCCCAAACATCTTGTCCGGACCGATTGAACGTGCGGAAAATCTTCTTTCGCAGATTAATCAATGTAATAAAACTGAGTTATGGAATTATAATAGAATTACAACAGGCGCTGTTTATATGCTATGGGGTTATTTTTTGAAAATGGTAATTGCAGACAGAACAGCGTTGCTTGTAAATACAGTGTATGGGGATTTTAGGATGCATGGAACAATAGCATTAGTAACTGCAACTGTATTCTTTTCAATTCAAATCTATTGTGATTTTGCAAGCTACTCATATTTAGCACTTGGAACAGCGAAGGTTCTGGGATTCGAAATTACAAAAAATTTTGACTCACCGTATCTTTCTAAAAGTATCAGTGAATTTTGGAGAAGGTGGCATATTTCATTAAGCTCGTGGCTAAGAGACTACTTATATATATCACTTGGAGGAAACAGAAAAGGAAAATATAGAAAATATGTGAATACGTTAATTGTATTTTTTGTAAGTGGCATTTGGCACGGTGCGAATTGGGGGTACATTATTTGGGGATTTCTACATGGTGTCGGTATCGTAATAGGAGAAATAACAGAACCTGTCAGAAAAAAAATAAACATGCGACTCAATGTCAAAACGAAGGTATTCAGCTATAACTTATTACAGACTGCAGGAACGTTTGTATTTATTTGTTTTACTTGGATTTTTTTTAAAACAGAGAAGATATCAGATGCATTGGAGTTAATCAGGAGAATTTTTGTAAAATGGGATCCATGGACATTGTTTGATAAAACAATGTATACATGGGGGCTAGAGGAAAAGAATTTTCATATAACAATTTTCTTAATAGCTATTTTGTTTACTACAGATTACATAAGAAAGAAAAAGAAGGAAAGCTTAATTGTGATTTTGAATCGACAAAACATATGGTTTAGATGGGGAGTTTATCTATTTTTATGTTGTGCGATCTTTGTTTGGGGACAATATGGAGCAGGACATGATCCGCAGGCATTTTTATATTTCAGCTATTAAGAAATGAGGTATATATGAAAAGTAAGACATTAAGAATAGTATGTTTTATAGGTTGTCTAATTGTGCTTTTGTTTGGAATAAATGAAATACTTAAATATAAGTCAAATGATGGAATAGATCAAATGCAGGCATTTTATACAAACGAGGAAAACACCATAGATGTTCTTTTTATGGGAAGCTCTCATTCGTATAGTAACATCAATACAAGTTTGCTCTACAAGGATTTTGGCATTGCCGGATTTGATTTGGGAGGTGCGGAGCAATTGCTATGGAATAATTATTTTTGGCTCGTAGAAGCACTAAAAACTCAAAAGCCAAAAGTAATTGTGCTGGAAGTATTTTCTACGGGAGTTATAAAAGACGATTTTCAAGGAGCCTGGATGATGGAAAATATTTATGGTATGAAGCCATCATCAAATTATTATGAATCTGTGAAACAAAGTACAATGGATAATGCCTTTAACAGTTATATTCTTCCTTTTACAAGATATCATTCCAAGTATACACAAATTAGTAAGGAAGATTTTCAATACAATGAATATCTTCAGACATTTAAGGGGTTCGAACCAAAATGGGGAAATGCCAACACGGAAGAATTGGTAAAACCCGATATCAGCTATGTGACAGATCAAACTCCTATTTCTGAAAAAGCAGAAAGATATTTTCGAAAATATATTGAATTATGTCAAAAAGAAAACATCCCACTGGTGTTAGTTTGTTCGCCATACATGGTAACAGAGGATGCTCAGAAAATATATAATTACATGTTTTCAATCGCAGAACAATATAGTGTACCCTATTTAGATTTTAATAAAATGTATGATGAGCTTCAACTAGATTTCAAGACTGATATGTGTGAATGGTCACATTTAAATGAAAAAGGAAATGTTAAATATTCTACATATTTAGGATCATATCTTAAAGATAATTATGAGATTCCAGATAGAAGAGAGGATGAAAAGTATAGCACATGGCAGCAGGCAGCTGATATTTGGACGCAGGAACTAAATGAATATACACTAATAGGAATTAACGATGCAGCGACGTATTTGGATAAGTTAAATAATTCATATTACACAATCATCGTTACTCAAAATCAAAATAATGATATTTCTAAAATGAGTGACAATGTGAAGAACAAATTGGAAGTATTAGGTATTAATATATCTGAATTCAAAGAGCAGACAACTGTAATCAAGGATAAAACCGTTCTATTTCACTCATCTGAGGAAGAATATGAGTGGTATACTTCTTTGAAAAAGGGTGATATAATAGTGAGCAGAGAAAAAACAGGTGGCGAAGATCATCTGACTGTTCAGATTAATGGTTCAGGGATTATGCATACAGGAAAGCCAATAATAATAACAGTATATGACAATCTATTGAACAAGAGAATTGCTATGGTTGGATTAACTCCAGAGGACGGATATTCTAAAATTTGGTGACAGAATGGAAGACATGCTTGAGATGGAAAAAAAACAATATATTAATATTGAAAAAGGTAAGCAAATGTTTGACAATGATATAGATATCTATTTGGAAATAGCAGCAGTTTTTTGTAAAAATGCATTCAAACAGATAGATATTATTGAAAGCGCCATCGAAAAAGAAGATTATGCGTCATATGGGAGAGAGGTTCATACACTAAAAAGTCTGGCAGGTAATTTAGGTGCAGATTCATTGGCTGAACTGGCAACAGAACACGATTCAGCTTATAAAAGGAAAGACTATCTGTTTTTAAAGAAATCTTACAAAGAAGTAATTGAATTGTATAAGAATGTTATCCATGAATTGGATAGAATCTGTATGGAATATTCGGATAGCACTTGTTGAAAGGATTGCTTGAATTATGAAGTATTTAATATTGGGAGCAGGTCCCACTGGTTTGTCCTTTGCAAATCGACTATTAGAAAATCAGGAAACAGATTTTTTAGTTTTAGAAAAGGAAACAGAAGCAGGAGGATTATGCAGAAGCAAGGTGATAGATGGAAGTCCTTTGGACATTGGCGGAGGGCATTTTTTGGATGTCAAAAATCCAAAGGTGTTGTCATTTTTATTCCCATTTATGCCTATAGAGGAATGGGATCAGTATACTAGAGACTCTCGTATAGAAATAAATGACACAATGATTAACAGTCCAATAGAAGCAAATATTTGGCAAATGAAGTTGGAGGATCAGGTAGAGTATTTAAAGGCAATTGCAGTTGCCGGCTGTAATCTTGGGAAGGATATGCCAGAGAAATTTGTTGACTGGATATATTGGAAGCTTGGGGATAAAATAGCAAATGATTACATGATACCATATAATCAGAAAATGTTTGGAGAAGATTTAGATGAATTAGGAACATATTGGTTAAATAAACTACCAAATGTATCATTTGATGAAACATTAATCAGCTGTCTGGAAAGAAAAGCATATGGAACACAGCCAGGTCATGCGAAATTTTACTACCCAAAGGAATATGGATATGGTGAACTGTGGAAAAGAATGGCGACATCACTGAATGATCACATTCAATACGAAACAGATGTTCAAGAGATAGATTTTGAAAAGAGAACAGTGAATCATACTTATCAGGCTGATGTAATTATCAATACGATTCCATGGAAATCGTTCAAAAAGTGTATTGGTATGCCGGACTCTATGAAGAAAAATATTGGAGATTTAAAATATAGTTCGGTAGTGATAGAATATTGTCCGGATAAAATGAAGACGGACTCACATTGGATTTATTATCCGGATAGGAAATTATCTTATCATAGAATATTAGTGCGTCACAATTTCTGTCCAAATTCCAAAGGATATTGGACAGAAACTAATTTGACAAGATATACTAAAAAAGGAGTAGAACAAGAAGATTACTTTGTTAATCAATATGCGTATCCATTGAATACTATTGGAAAGCAAGAAAAAATGGCTGAATTATTGGATTGGACAAAATCAAAGGGAGTATATGGATTAGGAAGATGGGGAGAATGGCAGCATTACAACTCGGATGTAGTCGTGGAAAGAGCTATAAATGCGGCAGATTTATTGTGTAATAAAATAAGATAGTGAAACAGGGGAAATTGAGGTAGATAGATGAAAAAGACAATCATTGTAATGCCAGTGGCAAATGAAGAAGCTACAATGGGTAGTATTTTGACAGAAATAATGGAACTTCCATATGATAACCTATATGTTTATCCAGTAATTGATACCTATTCTAAAGATCGAACAGAAGAGATTATTCAGGAAATGGAAAAGAAATATGACAAAATCAAATTGATAAATTATAAAGAATCAAGAGGCGTGATTACCTGTTATTTACATGGATTTAAAATGGCACTACAGGATGGAGCAGAAAGAATCATTGAAATGGATGGCGGAGGAAGCCATTTACCGAAAGAGATACCGCAATTTATAGAAAAGCTTGATGAAGGATATGATTGTGTCTGGGGATCAAGATTTATGCCGGGAGGAGATATCACGAATCAGCCATTATACAGGAGAATTCTCAGTTCCGGAGGGACCTGGCTGTCGAATCTTGTGCTGGGAACAAGATTAAAGGATATGACAAGTGGGTTTGAGGCATTTCAAAGAGAGATACTGGAGAATATGAACCTGGATGCATTTTTATCACGAGGACATATGTATCAGACAGAAATGAGATTTTACTGCAGGAAAAAGCATACGATAGAAGTACCGATTAATTATATTGGTTCAAAATCAAGTATCAAGATGAAATCTGTAACAGAGGCATTAAAACTCTTATTTCAATTAAGGAAGAATGAAAGAAATGTTATGATTAAGGAGTCAGGAGTATGAGTTTTCGGAGTCAGTTACAGAATAAACGATTACAGATAAATGAGTATGTTCTTGATGAAACCAAGCGATATAAGATTCTTTCTTTATTTATCTTTATATGTGTAATTACAGCACTTGCGTGGCAGAGTGATGATGCTTATCATGCCTATGTTATGGCAAAGAATCTCGTATTAGGGAATGGATTTGTTTATAATATTGGCGAACGTGTAACAGCGACATCGTGTCCATTATTTACATTAATCGTTGCTTGTGGGTATTTTCTAATCAGAAATATGTTTATCGTGTCTTTATTGATATGTATTATCTTTTCTGCATCAGCCTATTCCATAGTCATGAACACATTTTGTAAAACAAAAAAACAGGTAATATGTACATTTTTAATGTTGATTGGAAGTTCTTGCTTTATTAGTTATACTACAAGTGGACTGGAAAATTGTCTGTTGTTTTTTTTGTCGGCATTATTTTTAAAGTGTTATTTTTCTGCAGAGATTTTTCAAGCGAAAGAGCTGTTTGTGTTGGCGATTCTTGTTTCCTTGATAGCAATGACAAGAATGGATGCAGTCTTAATGTTTGCGCCGATGGCAGTATATGTTTTTTTGGCAAGGAGAGATAAGGTAACATTTTTTCAGGCAGTGGGTATTGGTGTAGCAGGATTGCTTCCTTTTATTGCCTGGGAAGTGTTTTCTCTTATTTATTATGGATTTCCTGTACCGAATACAGCATATGTAAAATTAGGCACAGATATTCCTCTTACAGAGTATTTGGTGCGTGGGGTACAATATACACTAGCATCTGCATTTTGTGATATTCTGTTGATTATTATTCCATTACTAACAGTAGTAATTACGCTTTTAGTAAGAAAAGCCAGATATTTATTTTGTTCAGCCGGCATTATACTATATTTCTGCTACGTATTATATATTGGTGGAGATTTTATGCTTGGTAGGCATTTTACTGTAATGTTTTTCGTGTCCATTATTTGTTATCTGCAAATGCAAAATGACAAATTCTCAAGAATAGAAGGAAGACCACAAATTGAAAAGCTGGTAATTGGTGTGTTGGCAGCAGGCATAATTTATTCCGGAACTACAAATGTGATTACATCACAGTTCTTATTTGGTAGAAATTTTAATTCGCCGATTTCTGACGAAAGAGGTAATTATTTCCAATACACAAGTTTATTTAACAATACCTTGTCATATATTAGACATGGAAAAATGGTAATTCGTGATGCATGGAATGAGCAGGGAATAGAGGAATATCGAGAAGGCGGCTATAAAGGTGGAATTCTAAGAATGGTACCGGGAATATCCATCTATTACAATTCAGACATGTATTTAAATGATTTGTATGCGTTAGGAGATCCGTTTTTATCTAAACTACCGGCAGTGAGAGAGGAAAATTGGAGAATTGGTCATATGTGGAGAGAATCTCCGACAGGGTATAATGATACAGTTCTTTTAGGCAAAAATGTAATTGAAAATGAAGATCTTCACCAATACTATGACATAATTAAGTTAATTACACGAGGAAGCATTTGGGATAAGGAAAGATTACAGGCTATTGTAGATATTAATACCGGAAAATATGACTATTTAATTGAGAACTATAAAAGCACGTTAGATGAAAATTGTATGCAGATAACAGATTGACAGGGAGTGCTGGTTCATATTATCAACAGCAAAAAGAAGCATGAGAAAACCAAAAACGAGATATACACTTATTCATAAATATGGAGGAGATATCCTGCATTCTACAAGGTATCAAAAACAGGACAGCTATGTGCAGCATGGAAATATTACAGTGAAACAGCATTGTATCAGTGTTGCAAATGCAAGCATCAAACTCGCAGAATTTCTTCATATTAAATATAGACAAAAAGATTTGATACGAGGAGCGTTACTTCATGATTATTTTTTATATGATTGGCATCAACCCCACAAAGATAACAACTGGCATGGATTTCGACATGCAAATATAGCATTGAGAAATGCGGTAAGAGATTTTAAACTTGATAAGTATGAGAAAGAAATCATAAAAAAACATATGTGGCCATTAACAATTATTCCGCCAAGGTGCAGAGAGGCATGGATTGTGAATATTGCGGATACGTATTGCTCTCTTTTGGAAACACTTCATATTCACAGGAACAAGGTGTAAACAAAGGATAAGTCTATTAATCAGAGGATACCGTATATGAAGCAATTGTTTGAAGAGTTGGAGAATTATGGACACAGTGATTATTATCCCTTTCATATGCCGGGACATAAACGGCAAATTCCAGGAGAGTTTTTGGGGGATGTATATGAATATGATATTACTGAAATAGAAGGATTTGACAATCTCCATGATGCACAGGGTATGATAAAGGAAGCACAGCAACGAGCTGCGAGACTATATTGTTCAGAAGAAACACATTTTCTTGTGAATGGAAGTACATGTGGTATATTGGCAGCAATTTTTGCAGCTGTAAACAAAGGTAATAAGATTTTGATAGGAAGAAACTGTCATAAAGCGGCGTACAATGCGATTTATTTGAACGAATTAACGCCTATCTATATTTACCCTGAAATTATGAAAGAATTTGATTTATGTACAAGCATCTCAATAGATAAAATAGGAAATGCATTGAACGCAAACCCTGAAATACAGGCAGTTATGCTCACATCTCCAAGTTATGATGGAATAGTTTCAGATATAGAAAGAATAGCAGAACTTGTTCATCAGCATGGAAAGCCGTTGATTGTTGATGAAGCACATGGAGCACACTTTGGTTTTTCTAAGGGTTTTCCAAAGAGTGCAGTAGCTTATGGAGCAGATCTTGTTATTCAAAGTGTTCACAAAACATTGCCGTCATTGACACAAACAGCATTACTTCATGTAAATGGAGAGCTGGTTGATAGAAATCGCTTAAGAAGATATCTTTCAATTTTTCAAAGCAGCAGTCCTTCCTATATTTTGATGGCGGGAATAGATCAATGCATGAATATTTTAGAAAAAGAAGGAAAGTATAGATTTGATTTATTTGAAGATAAACTTCAAAAGTTTTACGAAAGAGTTAGGAACCTTCAGCATTTACATGTTGTAACAAAGAAGGAAGTCCACTGTTTGGGAGCAGTTGATTTTGACAGAGGAAAGCTCATTATTTCCACTAAAAAAACCGATATGACAGGTAAGGAGTTATATGAAAAATTATTAAAACATTATCATATTCAAGCTGAAATGGCGGCAGGAAGTTATTGTTTACTAATTGCAACAATAATGGATACAGAAGAAGGGTTTGCCAGATTATTACAGGCTCTTTTTGAAATAGATGCAGAAATCCACTTAATGGAGAAAAGGAAGTTGCCAGAAGATATTGTGATTTGCAGAAATCAAATAGTAATGCGTGCAGATCAGGCATTAGATTATAATAGAAAGTCTGTTAGAATAGAAGAAAGCATAGGAAAAATTGCTGCAGATTATGTGTTTTTGTATCCACCTGGAATACCCTTAATTGTTCCAGGAGAGGAGATATCTCAGGAATTCGCAGAGCAGATTTTAAGATATCAGAAGCAAGGGTTGTGTATATGTGGTCTTGTATCTGGGAAGAAAAAGGAAATAAACGTTATATGGGAAAAATCTACTATATCTTAGGGAAAAGTTCTACAGGAAAAGATACAATCTACAGAAAACTAATGGGAGATACTGCGTTACAATTTAAAAGTATTGTAATCTATACTACCAGACCTATTCGCGATGGTGAAGAAAATTATAAAACATATAATTTTGTAACAGAAGATATTTTTTTAGAATTAAAGGCAGAAGGTAAAGTAATTGAAGACAGGGCATACCATACGATTCATGGATTATGGCGATATTTCACGGTCTTTGACAGACAGATAGATTTAGAAAAACAGGATTATTTAATGATAGGTGTTCTACAATCATATATATCAATTAGGAATTTTTTTGGTAAAGACAAGGTTGTGCCAATTTATATTGAAGTAGATGATGGTGTACGATTACAGAGAGCTCTTGATAGGGAAAAGAAACCAGAAAATCAGAAATATGTAGAGCTTTGCAGAAGATTTATTGCTGATACGGAGGATTTCTCTGAGGAGAAACTGAATAAGGCAAGTATTTCGAAGCGGTTTATAAATGATGATTTAAACAAATGTATTGAACAAATTAGTGCATATATTTTGGAGCTGAAAAAGAGCAGTTCGGAAAAATGAAATGCCAGAGGAGGAATGGTTAATGGATATGAAAGTAAATCAAACAACGCCTGCAGCCGCTCCTGCTACACAGGCACAGCAGGTACAGCAGACAGATGATGCATTTCGATTTGCACTTATGAGTAATATAGAGGAAACCGGATTACAAGAACGATTGACAGGCATGTTCGAGGATATTACTATGCAGGGGAAAAAAATATCCAAGCATATGGATGTTAAGGACATGAAAAGATACAGAGGATTGGTTAAGGATTTTTTAAATGAAATTGTAAATCGTTCTCACAAGTTTTCCAGAGAAAATTTTCTTGACAGAAAAGGACGACACAGAGTATACGGCATTATTCGATTAATTGACCAGAATCTTGATACTTTGGCAGAAGAACTGATGAAAGAAGAGAAGGATAATCTTACTATATTAAGCAAGATAGATGAAATCAGAGGTCTTTTGTTAGATATTTTCACGTGATGAAAGAAATGTATACAAATAGAGAGGAAACATATGGCAAAGTTTACTGACATAATAGGACAGGAACATATTAAAGAGCATTTGCAGAGAGCAATTTCGACAGGTATGGTTTCACATGCATATATTATCAGCGGTGAACAGGGTGCTGGAAAAGAATTTATTTCAAATACTTTTGCTATGGCGCTGCAGTGTGAACAGGGAGGAAATGAGCCTTGTATGGAATGTCATTCCTGTAAGCAGGCAATTTCTAAAAATCAGCCTGATATAGTGACGCTTGTTCATGAAAAACCAAATACAATTGGTGTCGAGGATGTTAGAGAACAGATTGTAAATGATGTAGCTATAAAACCATATAGCAGTAAATGGAAAATATATATGATTCAGGATGCAGAAAAGATGTCTGTCCAGGCACAGAATGCATTATTGAAAACTTTAGAGGAACCACCGGAATATGTAGTGATTTTGATAATGACGAGTAATCCATCTATGTTATTGGAAACAATTCAGTCTAGATGTGTATTATTGAATTTACGCCCAGTAGAAGATAAAAAAGTACGTAAGTATTTAATGGAAACATTGCAGGTGCCAGATTATCAGGCTGATATATGCATTGCATTTGCCAGAGGAAATATTGGGAAAGCAAAAAGTCTCGCAACAAGTGAGGACTTTGAGAATATTAAAAAAGAAGCAGTTACTGTTTTAAAATATATTCATGAAATGGATGTTGGAGAATTTCTTCAGTCCATTAAAAAAATTAGTGAATATAAAATGAGTATTAGCGATTATCTTGATATTATGATAATCTGGTATAGAGATGTATTGCTGTTTAAAGCAACTAACGATGCTAATGACCTGATTTTTAAAGAGGAAGTTAAGTATATTAGAGAACGAGCAAATCAGAGTGCATATGATGGAATAGAAACGATTATTCATGCAATAGAAAAAACAAAGACTCGGTTAAATGCCAATGTGAATTTTGATTTGGCAATGGAATTGTTGATGCTTACAATAAAGGAGAACTAGAATGATTAATGTAATAGGAGTCAGATTTAGAACTGCAGGAAAGGTTTATTTTTTTGATCCAAAAAATCTGAGTTTTAAACGAGGTGACCATGTAATTGTAGAAACTGCAAGAGGAGTTGAATATGGTACGGTTGTCATGCCAGCTACAAATGTGGAGAATGAAAAGGTAATTCAACCGTTAAAACCGGTTATCAGAAAGGCAACAGAAGAAGATACAAAAATTGAATCAAATAATAGAGAAAAAGAAAAAGAGGCATTTAAAATCTGTCTGCAGAAAATTCAGAAACATAATCTTGAAATGAAGCTGATAGATGCAGAATATACATTTGACAATAATAAAGTACTATTCTATTTTACAGCAGATGGTAGAATTGATTTTCGTGAGCTTGTTAAAGATCTTGCGGCAATATTTAAAACAAGAATAGAACTTCGACAAATTGGTGTGCGCGATGAAACAAAAATTCTTGGAGGAATAGGAATATGTGGGAGAGCACTTTGCTGTCACACATATTTATCTGATTTTGTTCCTGTATCAATCAAAATGGCAAAGGAACAGAATTTGTCATTAAATCCTACAAAAATATCCGGTATTTGTGGAAGACTGATGTGTTGTCTGAAAAACGAAGAGGATACCTATGAAGAATTGAACAGACGTTTACCAAATCAAGGTGATTTTGTAACAACAGATGATGGTTTGAAGGGAGAAGTCTCCAGTGTCAGTGTTTTACGTCAGAGTGTGAAAGTAATTGTTGATGTTGGTGATGAAAAGGAAATTAAAGAATACAAAGTAGCACAGCTCAAATTTAAGCCAAAGCATAAAAAAGAGAATACAAAGGTCTCTGCAGAAGAAATGAAAGCATTGGCACAGTTGGAGAAACAGGATGGAAAATCAAAACTCGACGAAAATTGAGTTAAAAGAAAATGAACGTTTAGATGATTTATGTAGAAATGGATATCAGATCATTCAAAATGAGAAAAAGTTTTGTTTTGGAATGGATGCTGTTTTATTATCTGGATTTACGAGAGTCAAAGAGCAGGAAACTGTTTTGGATATTGGAACTGGAACAGGAATCATACCCATTTTATTAGAAGCAAAAACTGAGGGCAGACATTTTACAGGACTAGAAATACAAGAAGAAAGTGCAGATATGGCACGCAGAAGTGTGGCATTAAATGGATTGAATGAAAAAGTATCAATCGTAACAGGAGATATTAAAGAAGCAGGACAGCTGTTTGCTGCTGCTTCTTTTGATGTGATAGTAACAAATCCACCCTATATGATTGGAAATCATGGAATAAAATGTCAGGATTCACCAAAAGCGATTGCACGACATGAGATCTGTTGCACATTAGAAGATATTGTGAGAGAAAGCAGTCGAATGCTAAAGCCAAATGGACGATTTTATATGATACATCGACCATTTCGATTAGTAGAAATATTTGCTGTTTTGACAAAATATAAGCTTGAGCCAAAAAGAATGCAGTTAGTATATCCATATGTTGATAAAGAACCAAATATGGTAATGATAGAAGCACTATATGGTGGAAAATCAAGAATTACAATTGAAAAACCGCTGATTGTATATAAAACACAAGGGCAATATACAGATGAAATATATGATGTATATGGATATTAATTTTTGAAAGGAGATTTCTGATGCAGGATAAAAAGGAGCAGGGAATGTTGTATTTATGTGCAACCCCAATAGGAAATCTGGGAGATATCACCTTTCACGTATTGGAAACACTACAGAATGTTGATTTGATTGCTGCTGAGGATACGAGAAATAGTATCAAATTGCTGAATCATTTTGAAATAAAAACACCAATGACGAGTTATCACGAATATAATAAATACGATAAAGCAACAGATTTGATTCGACAAATGCAGGAAGGAAAAAGCATTGCGTTGATAACAGATGCAGGAACACCGGCCATCTCTGATCCGGGCGAAGTATTAGTAAGAATGTGTCAGGAAGCAGGTATAATCGTGACATCCTTGCCAGGTGCTTGTGCCTGTATTACAGCGTTGACACTTTCCGGAATGTCAACCAGAAGATTTTGCTTCGAGGGATTTCTTCCATCTGACAAGAAAGAGAGAAAAGAGAGAAAAGAGAGAATAGCCGAATTGTCTAATGAATCCAGAACAATGATTGTATATGAAGCACCACATCATTTGCGTAAGACATTAGACGAGCTTTTTCAAGTATTAGGAGACAGAGAATTATGTATTTGCAGAGAATTGACAAAAAGATATGAAGATATTTACAAAACGACAATATCAAATGCAATTACTCATTATGAGCAAACAGAACCAAAAGGAGAATTTGTTCTTGTAATAAGCGGAAGGAATATGCAGGATATAAAAAAAGAAGAACAGGAAGAATGGCTTTCTATGACGATGGAAGAGCATATGGCACTATATGAAAATATGGGAATTGATAAAAAGGAAAGCATGAAGAAAGTAGCAAAGGATCGTGGAATAACAAAAAGAGAGGTTTATCAATATTTTATTAAGGAATAAAAATGCGGTGCTATCCACACACCGCATTTTTGCTGCTTAATTTACTTAGAAATTTTAAGTCCGGCAGCAGCTGCCAGTTCTTTGATAGACTTTTTTGAAACTTTTTTACCATGAAACTCGATTAAGTCATCTCTTTCACCAGTAAAAATGTCGCATGGAGCATACTTTTCAAGAATAATCTTCTGATCCTCAACATAAATATGAAGTGGATCTCTGTCGGTAATATCGAGATTCTTACGTAGCTCCATTGGAAGAGTAATTCTACCCAACTCATCCAACTTTCTTACTACACCTGTGTCTGTCATTTCAAATCCTCCTGTGTTAAAAAAATACTATGTTACTATTTAAGTTTATCAGTTAATTTTTGGAAAATCAAGAGCAAAAAAGTAAAAAATGGTTATGTATTGGAAAAAATGCAAGCTGTTAATTAATAAGTAAGTCATAAATTAACTATTTAGTAATAAAATATTATTAAAAGTAAAATGGTGATTGCATGTTAAACTATATTTGGGTCGTAATGGTTTTAGCAGGGATTGTATATGGTGCTTTCTCAGGAAATATTCAAATGATGGGAGATCAAATGCTGGATTCCGGTAAAGAAGCGGTAATGTTGTGCATTACAATGCTGGGAGTAGTTTCTTTATGGACAGGTCTTATGGAGGTAGCTAAATCTGCAGGAATCATTGATGCAATGATAAAACGTATGAATCGGTTTCTTGATTTTCTATTTCCATATATTCCAAAAGATCATATCAGTAGAGAATATATTGCAACAAATATTATTGCAAA
>CAZOHM010000052.1:0-18545 GCA_964579795.1 uncultured Lachnospiraceae bacterium
TTATCATAAACTGACATATGTGGATACAAAGCATAGTTCTGGAATACCATTGCGATATCTCTGTCCTTAGGCTCTACATCATTTACAACTCTGTCACCAATCTTTAATTCACCTGAAGAAATCTCTTCCAGACCTGCAATCATACGAAGTGTTGTAGATTTACCACAACCTGAAGGTCCTACAAAAATAATAAATTCCTGATCAGCAATCTCAAGATTGAAGTCCTTAACAGCTTCAAATCCGTTTGGATATACTTTACAAATGTTTTTCAAAGATAAACTTGCCATTTCTCATTCCTCCTGAAATTAATCATTCACAGTGCTTTTCACACCTTTTTTACTAGTGTTAGTATATCAAACGTGTCTTTTTTTGACCATGCCACTATTCCACAAAGTTTTTTTCTTTTCCTATACATGTTGCCTAACATACAAATTATTTTGAATCATCGATTATTTTACTGAAAACTATTCTTTGTCGTCTTCATCCTTGTAGAATGCTAATTGATTCTTTCCACGCTTTTTTGCTTTATAAAGTGCCTGGTCAGCTGATTTATACAGTGATTCAAAATCTGTTGCATCTGATGGATAAATTGCTGCTCCAATACTTGCTGTCGCTGAATACTTCGTGTATTGTCCTACACTGAAATTATTAAAGAATCTAGCAACTCTTTCCGCCTCACGTTTCATTGTAGCATCATCAGATAAATCCTTTAGAAAAATGGTAAATTCATCTCCTCCAGTTCTACCAATAATATCATTGATTCTGAATTCTGCACGCAGCTGCTTTCCAAGTGTACTTAGCACTTCGTCTCCAAACGCATGTCCCATTGTGTCATTAATCTTTTTAAAATTATCAACATCCAATACGAACATAATAGATTTTTTATTTTTTCCTTCATTCTGTAAATAATCTTTTATTTGCTTCTCTGTTGCAATCTTATTTAATAAATCTGTTAATAAATCTAATTCTGCCTTAATCTGAAGTTCTTTGTTTTCTTTTATATATTTTGTTCTGCTGACAATATTAATCATAATAAGAATCAAAACGAACACAATAATTGATCCAATAATTTTATACATCAGGGCTTGTGTGCTTCTGTTTTCATCATAAATACTTCGGTTAACCTGCTTTTGATTTATCAGCATGACAATTGATGAATGAAAATTGTCTATTGGATCATAGATTAGGTATTTGGCGTTTCCTTCCTCATCCAGAATCTCTACTTCACCACTTTTCTGATTGGTAATGTTTTGCTCCATAATATGCGCAGAACCCTCTAGAAAAACACGATTATTCATCAATTCAAATAAATTTTCACCAACATTAAGACCGAAACCATCCTCACCAACACATTCCAATATTTTCCCATTATCAGTGACGAAAGCCTGCACATTCGATGTTGAATATTCTGCAGAATCTATAATCTCCTCCAGTTTTTGTGGCTGATAAGAAAAAATAACTGTTCCAAGTACTTGTTGATCTATTTGGATTGGTGCCGTAACTAGCAAAACATCTTCCTTTTCTGTATCCTCAATATAGGATGTGACATGTGCTTTTCCATCCAAGAAAGTCTGATATACTTCATTTGATCCAATTTTAGTATAGTTCGCACTGTTTTGATCTATTGCAGATCCGTCCATCTTTTGAATATATGCTGTCTTGACATCCATTCGACTTGCTACCTGTTGAATTAATGCAACATTTTCCTCAGAAAATAATTCCTCTTCTCCTGCAATTGCACAATAATTTGCTGTAATCTGTACTACATTAATCAAAGATTTCAAAGAATCTTCATAATATTCTCCAATAGAAGATGCTTCACTTCCCAGTTTTCCGATTACCTTTTCTCGTGATTCTCTCTGCATTAAAGAATTATAATTTAATAATGTAATTAACAGGAAAAGCACCAACAGTAATGTTGGTATTGCCCACTGAATAATGTTGGTATTATCCCTTTTCTGTTTATTCATAATTAATCTGTCTGCCTCCATACGAACTTAACCAATAGCTTCTTTTAGCTGCTTAATTATCTGCTCCCTCATCTATATCGACATTTTCATCAACTATATAATTTGAAAAGATTTTTACATAAATATAGGACGAAATGAATGCTGTCAAAGAAAAGACCAGGAAAAAAATCAAAATAATTAACTGATTTACAAATAGCATTAATGCACAAACCGCTACAGGAATTGCAATTAATATAATTGTAAATGGAAAATGACGAATACTAATCAATAATGCATTTTTAGCTGTATTTTTGATATTGTTGTCAAATTTGGCAAGTAATGGAAACAAATAAGTCATAACAAACAAATATACGACGCCTATTACAAGCAAAATTCCCGTAATAATCTTTTTAAAGGTTTCATTAAGCGTCACAATATCGCCAAACCTTCCAGCCATAATGCTGTAATCCAATACCAGTATTCCACCTGCTGCCAAAGCCAGAAGCCAGATTAGTGTTGCTTCTTTAAAATTCATTTTGAATGATTTGAAGAAACTTTTTGCTATGTAGCTTTCTTCGTTTTTGACCATTTTCATTGTAACATAATACAAAGCGGTCGTAGATGCGCCAATCGTAATAATAGGAATACAGCAGACAACATATAGAATATTCAGCCAGACTAAATCTGCTAATCTACTCAATGTTGAAAAAACCGGACCTTCCATATCAAAAAACTTGTTCATTTTCATTCCCCTTTGATTTTGATATCTATCTCCCCATATATTAAATTTCAACAATTCAAAATATTATTTCTATTATATCGTAATAATCTTAGAATTGCAATAAACTCCACATAAATCAAGCAGTATCTTAATATCTAACTGAAAAAGCAGACAAGTTTTTTCTTGTCTGCTCTCTTATTAACTATTTTCTGTTTGTGTTTCAATTGGCTGTTCATCAATTGATTCTTCAACAATATCAAATCGAACAGTTACCTTGAACAAATCTCCATCTAAATATATATTGAACTCTCCTCCTTGCGATTGGGTCAGACTTTTTGCTATTGACAGTCCCAAACCACTTCCTTCTGTACTTCTTGATACATCTCCTCGAATAAATCGCTCTGTGAGTTCATCCCCTGAAAAATTCAATGCCTGTGACGAAATATTTTTAATAGAGAACTGTGCTTTTTCTTCAAATACTGTTAAATCTGCGTATACCCTCGTATTCTCCATTGCATATTTAGCAATATTATTATATAGATTCTCTATCACTCTCCAAAGCCTTCTGCCATCTGCAATAATGAACACAGATTCTCTTGGAAGATTTGTAATCAGTTCCAGATTTTTAGTTTGAAATTTCTCATTAAATTCTCCAATTGTCTGATGAATTAACTCAACAAAATTGAGTTTTTCCATCTTTAAATTGATATTTCCAGAACTGACTTTGGATACTTCTACAAGATCTTCTGTCAAATGCTTCAAGCGTTGAGATTTGTTTTCAAGCACTTCTATATATCCCTTTACTTTTTCATTATCTATATTCTCACGCCGCAGCAGATCAACATAATTGATTATTGAAGTTAACGGTGTTTTTATATCATGTGAAACATTTGTAATTAAGTCAGTTTTTAGTCTTTCATTTTTCAGGCTCTCTTCTACTGCATTATATAAACCTTCTCCCACATGATTCACTGCTTCCGCTAACTCACGATTATCACTGTTCAGGCTTTCCAATGAAATTTTATATTCCAAATCTCCATTAGAAATACAATGAATTCCATCTTTTACTTTCTGTCTGCTGACAGCCTCCTCTAAAACCTTGATTCCGATTAAAATATCTATGGCTAACAGAAGCAGAATACAAATAAATCCAGATGCACTATGTCGATTGCTTCCTCGTATCAAAATAACATTAGTAAGTAAGAATACCGTATAAAAACTCATAAGTCTTCCAGTTACTTTTAAATTACACATGATAGCTACTACACCATCTGCAAACCACTTACACAAACTGTTTTTCCAAAGTGTCCCGGCTTTTATTCGCCTGACCAGACTTGTATAACCTATTAGAAACCAGGTATGTTCAACTCCAATAAATATGGATGCAAATATTGATGAATAGATAATTGTCTGTATTAAAGTTAGATCTACTTTTCTGTCCAGAAAGACTGTACTGCAAATCACTGTTCCGAGACCTAACAGTATTATTAATAATGCCGCTATCTCTGTCTTAATACGGTCAAACCGATTTAACTTAATCTCTTCACTTTCAGATGTTATTCCCGCTTTGCCTGTCAGCATGATCAGCGAAATCATTAAAGCAAGTACTCCAAATACCATTATTGCAAATATCAATCGAAGCCACGGTAAAATATTTTCATATGGAATACCCTGCTGTACAAAATCATCCATTTCCGGAAATGCTGTATCTACGGCAGTGACTATAATATATTCTCCATCAAAAATGGTACTGTATCGGCAAAGATTATCATATAGCTCCCGATAGCCGAATTTCATATTTGTCTCATACCCTTTTTGCTCTGAATTTGCTTCAACATATTTTCCATATGAACGCAACTCATCTGCCGACGTAACCTTCGTATTTGTGTATACAGTATCTTCCTTTTCATCATAAACATAAAACAGAAAATTGGTATTTTGAAAGGACTGTTCAAGCTCCTTATAATATATAAAATCTTCTGAAATCTGTTCTAAAGCTGCACTTAAATAACTTTGTAATTGTTCCTGTTCAAATGGTGTCTGTGCAAACTCTTCAATACTTTTCCCATTAGCAGGAAGAAACTCCTCTTTAATACATTCTCTCTGTAAATTCTCTTCCACTATGTAATAATCTTCTGTTGATTCTTCTAAACCATATGTCACATTTTCATCTGTTATAGCAATTTGAGGCTGTGCTTCTTCTATTACCTCCGACATCTGCTCTCCTGAATATTCCCATCCTCTTTCTGCCCATTCCAAAAGATTCTTTAAATAATAATTGGGTTCTGCAGATTGATTTTTTGCTTCATCTGAATCCGGCTGAGCCTTCTTTTCTGTAACGTATGACTTAATATTGATCAGCTTTTCCCCATCATATACGTTTTCTGTTTCAAAGAGTTTTTTATACTCAATATAATCGGCCAGGCGATTGATAGAGTCTAAATAAATTGAATTAAAATAGTCGCTATCCAAATACTCCTGATCAGACGAAGAAAAAATATCTGCAAATGCACCATATCCTGTCCGGTCATACACTTTTGCATATGTAACAAATCCAACTGTAAGACATAAAATCCCTATGTAAGAAATCATCACCCATATGATTTTTATTCCTACTTTTCTGTCTTTTCCTTTCTTTATCATAACTTTCCTCTTTCTCCAATCACGACTGCTTTTCAATCTTGTATCCTACGCCCCATACAACTTTTAAATATCTTGGCTCTTTAGGATTAAACTCGATTTTTTCTCTAATATGGCGAATATGTACAGCTACTGTATTGTCTGCGCCAATTGCATCTTCGTTCCATATATTTTCATAAATCTGATTAATAGAAAAAACTTTTCCTTTATTTTTTACAAGTAAAAGCAGAATATTGTATTCTATTGGCGTTAACTTAATTATTTCACCATCAATTTTTACTTCCTTTAACTCATCATTAATTACCAATCCTCCAACACTGAAAATACTTTTACTTCCTTCAGCTATCGCTCCCAATTTCGTATATCTCCTCAGCTGAGATTTAACTCTTGCTATTAATTCCAGCGGGTTAAACGGTTTTGCTAAATAATCATCTGCACCAACATTTAAGCCAAGGATCTTATCGGTATCTTCTGTTTTCGCAGACAGAATAATAATTGGGATACTACTTGTTTCACGTATTTTAAGTGTTGCCCGTATGCCATCTATTTTAGGCATCATCACATCAATAATCAGTAACTGTATCGCTTCCTTCTCTAAAGTATGTATGGCTTGTTCTCCATCATATGCACAAAAAATCCGATATCCTTCATTCTCAAGGTAGATCTGAATGGCTTCTACTATTTCTTTATCATCATCACATACTAAAATATTTAACTGTTCCATGATATCTCCTTCTTTCTGGTACTGTTAACAGATTTCACCTCCTTATTCTATCAAACCCTGCATTACAAGTCTACTTTGACCATAGCTTCATTTCCATAACAAAAAAGATATGTTCTACCAGAAAGTAAAACATATCTTTTTTAAAAACAACTTTTTATTTTTATTAAGTTTCCTTTAAGATATCTTTTAAATCTATTTTCATTGGTGTATATCTGATACCATCTGTTGTTATTTCTTTATCAATATCGCAAAATCCAATTGTATGATAAAATCCTACTGCATACGGTGATGAATTTACAGTCATTTCATGTTTACCCAATTCAGAACTTACATAAGAAAAAATTCCTTTAAGCAGCGTTGTTGCCACTCCTTGATGATGATACTCTTGATCAACAAATAGTAATGAGATATGATTTGTGTTTCTAACACCGACAACGCCTATCATTGTTTGATCTACAAATGCTCCATATGTCAAATACTGTCCTTTCAAAAACATCTTTTTTAAGACAGGATCTCTGACAAAATTCTGAAAATTCTTTACTCCTTCTTTAGAGTACTCCGGTGCTTCAAATATTAAAAACGTATCCCATGCAAGTTGCATCGCATCTTCCCATTCATGACGATGAATCGGTCGTATTTCGTATTCTTTTCTATCCATATTTTATCACCCGGTACTATGACTGGACTCCTTTTATTATACAATCACTTTTGCTTTGAAAACAGACCACTGAAAAATCCTTTCACTGTATCTCCTACATTCTTGAAGAAATTGCCAACAGCATTTGATACTATTTTACCAATTCCAAGATCATTCAAATCTACATCATCAATATTAAACGTTCCATTATCAATCTGTGTTTTATACTTAGCGTACAAATCGTCAGCCTGCTCTGCAAGTACATTAAAATCTATACCCATTGCTTTGATTTTCATCATCAAATTAACAATTTTCTGTATCTCTTCTTCAGTTAAACTTATATTCTTGTCTTTCATTCCCTGTCTGATTACCGCCTCTATCTCTGCTGCAGTATTCAAATCATTTGCGGCAATCTGCGCCTTAATATAAGAAATCAATTCCTCTGCTTCACCATTACTTCCTACAGTCTCTGACAGCTCTCCTGTTGCAACAAGCTCATTTAAAGCTGTATCCAAAGCTTTTTCAGACACAGTTTTTCCTGACATCTGCTCATAGGCTTTCAATGCACCAATCAATCCTGCTGTTCCTGATATCTGTGTTGGTCCAACTACCATAAGATCTGCATCCTGAACACCTGCTGTAATTAATGCATTTCTATACATATTGGTTGTACAGTAATTGATATTCTTCGTCGTCACAACTACACCATGTCCAGATTCTGCAGGTCTTACCAATACTGATGACAATGATTTTGTTCCAATCACGCTTGGACTGATATATTGGTCAAGGTAATTGTGCTCATCTGCATTTGTTACGTATACAACATTATAGTTTCCTATTTCTGTCGGGGAAATTCCCATCAAGCCTAATACTGTTGTAAGCTGATCTTGCGTTAGGTCTGATCCTAGTGCAAGATATGCTTTTTGTGGCTCTACTGTAACAGGTGTTGCTGTTACAGCTGTATCTGCGGATGTTGCTGGTTCCGCCGACGCTACATTATCAGATACTGTTCCATTTCCAGCATTATCAAAAGTAATTGTCTGACTTGCAGATGCTTTTAATGTCAACCCAAATACCATTGATAATACCAATACCAAACTAATCAGTTTCTTCATTTTAATTCTCCTCCATAACTACATTTACTGCTTACTTCTGTTTTTCATTAAGACAATTAATAAAATCATAAATATCCTGATAAACTGTGAGTTTATCTTTTTCATTTAGTATCTCATGTCTAAAACCATCATAAAATTTCAGACTTAAGTTGGTCATTCCTGTCTTCTCAAATTGCCTGTATGCCTGCTTTACACCTTCTGTATAATTTCCAATTGGATCATCTGTTCCGGCGACAAACAAAATTGGTAAGCTTTTTGGCATAAGTGCAAGATACTTCTTTTTATTTAAATTGTCAACACTTTGAAGCAAAGTTAAAAATCCATTTATTGTAAATACAAATCCACAAGCATCATCATTGGAATACTGATTCACTATCTCTTCATCTGTGCATAACCAATCAAATGGTGTTCTTGCATTTACAATTCTCGCATTATTACTGCTATCCACTATCTTATCAAAAAACTTTGAATGAAAATTCATTCCTTTAAATATCCCTATAAAATGAAGAAGTGCTTTTCCTGATAAAATTTTTGCTTTAGTAAAAGAAGCTGTACCACAGATAATGGCTCCATCTATTCCTTTCCCATATCTAAACAAATAGTTTCTGAGAATAAATGAACCCATACTATGACCAAGAATATAAAACGGTATTCCTGGATTTTCCTGTTGAACAATTTTCTTCAGTCTATGAACATCTCTTACCAATACTGTGACTGCATCTTTTTCGCAGAAATACCCATATTCTTCCTTGTTTTTGACGGATTTTCCATGCCCCAAATGGTCATTTCCTATTACAAGAAATCCATTTTGTGCTAAATATCTGGCAAAATCATCATATCTTTCAATATGTTCTGCCTTTCCGTGGATAATCTGGACAACACATTTAATTTCATTATCAGGAATCCATTTTACTGCATAAATCTTGTGAATATTATCTCTGGAATCATAATAAAACTCTTTTTTTTGAATCATATGTTGCCTCCTTCAGTTTATTAAAAAAAGTATAACATAGTTGTTATGATTTTCCTAGTTATACAGCATACCCCTTTTCTCTGCATACATATTCCTATGCTGCAGCATCATTACAATACAAAACAACCTGCGGTTGTTTTGTATTACAACTATCAAAATTTATCCTTTGTTTTTCTCACTTGATACAATGAATTATATCCCAGTCTAAACCGTTCACGATTTATAAAAGAGGAGATTTGAAATGAACCATTTACGCATATTACGGGAGTCACGAGGATTAAGTCAACAGAAACTCGCTGAGAAATTTAATTTAAGTCAACAATCTGTGTATAAATATGAAAATCAGCTTTCTGAACCAGATATGACAACTTTAATGCAATTTGCAGAGTTCTTTCATACTTCTGTTGATTACTTAATTGGCTACACGTCTGATGACAGACCTCTCTCCGATGCTTCTTTTATGGAATGTGCTCTTTCTCCAACAGAAGCTCATCATCTAACAATGTATCGTCATTTATCAAATGACACGCAAAAGCATTTGGATAGTATTTTAGAAAATCTTTCGCTAGATAATGATTATAAGGATAAATTTAAATAAGGAAAAAGACTTGCGATTTCATGTACAATTGTCTGTGTACTGACCTCTCAAGTCTTTTTCTTCTGTGTTTTCAATGCTTAACAGATTTCTGCTCCTGCAGGCATTGGCTTTTCCGGTGTTAATAATGCAAGTTTACCATTCTCATCTTCTGCACAAAGAAGCATTCCTTCAGATAAAACTCCAGCTAATGTTGCCGGCTTTAAGTTAACCAGTACCATTACTTTCTTTCCTACCATTTCTTGAGCACTGTAATGCTGTTTGATTCCTGAAACAATCTGCTTAATATCATTTCCAATTTTAACTTTTGAGCAAAGTAATTTCTTAGACTTTGGAACTTCCTCACAAGCAACTATTTCACCTACTTGAAACTGCATTTTTGCAAACTCATCATACGTAATTTCTGGCTTTGTCTCAAGTGTTATGCAAGTTTCAGTCTGATTACTATTTTCTTCCTCTTTTTTTGTCTCAACTTCTCTTTTTGCATTCACTTTTTCTAATACTTCTTTTATGTCAAGACGAGCAAACAAAATTTCCGGTTTATCTGTTACACTTGTCCCAGATTCATAAATACCATATTCTTCAAGTAAATCATAATCTCTTTCTGTTCCCCTAAGCTGTAATAAAATACGCTCTGAAGTATCCGGCATAAATGGTTTTAGCAAATTTGCCCCTATACAAATACTTTCCACAAGGTTATAAAGTACTTCTGACAACCTGGACATTTTTGTTTCATCCTTTGCAAGTACCCATGGCTCTGTTTCATCAATATATTTGTTACATCGTTTAAACAGAACAAATAACTCGGATATCGCATCTGCAACACGTAGCTGCTCCATTTTTCCTTCAATCTTTGCTTTTGTTCCAGTAACGACTGCTTTCAAATCTTCATCAACTGCTTCCGTTACTCCTGTCTTGGTAACAACACCATTAAAATACTTATTGCTCATGGAAATGGTTCTGTTTACAAGATTTCCCAACGTATTGGCCAAATCTGAATTTATTCGTTCTACTAAAAGTTCCCAGGAAATCACACCGTCATTTTCAAATGGCATTTCATGAAGCAGAAAATATCGCACTGCATCTACACCAAATAATTCTACCAGATCATCCGCATATATCACATTTCCTTTTGATTTACTCATTTTCCCTTCGCCCTGTAGCAGCCATGGGTGACCGAATACCTGTTTAGGAAGCGGTTCTCCCAATGCCATCAAAATAATAGGCCAGTAAATTGTATGAAATCTAACAATATCTTTTCCGATTAAGTGTAAATCAGCAGGCCATAATTTTTTATATTGCTCCGTAGAATTTCCATCTGCATCATACCCAATACCTGTAATATAGTTTGATAATGCATCAATCCATACATACACTACATGCTTGCTGTCAAAATCAACAGGAATACCCCATTTAAATGAACTTCTCGATACACAAAGATCCTGTAGTCCCGGCAACAAAAAGTTGTTCATCATCTCATTTTTTCTCGATACCGGCTGAATAAACTCCGGATGAGTATTAATATACTCTATCAATCTGTCTGCATATTTGCTCAATCTTAAGAAATAAGCCTCTTCCTTAGCCGGTACTACCTCTCGTCCACAATCCGGACACTTTCCGTCAACCAATTGTGACTCTGTCCAAAAAGATTCACATGGTGTACAATACAGTCCCTCATAGGACCCCTTATATATATCTCCCTGATCATACAGCTTCTTAAATATTTTCTGAATCTGTTTCTCATGATCTGTATCGGTTGTTCTAATAAATTTGTCATAGGATGTATTCATCAAGTCCCAAAGACCTTTTACTATCCCTGAAATTTTATCCACGTATTCTTTCGGTGTAACCCCCACCTCTTGTGCCTTTAATTCGATTTTTTGTCCATGCTCATCTGTTCCCGTTTGGAAAAATACATCATATCCTTGCTGTCTTTTAAATCTTGCAATACTATCAGCCAATACTATTTCATAGCTATTTCCAATATGCGGCTTTCCTGACGTATATGCAATTGCTGTCGTCATATAAAACTTTTTCTTATCCATTTTAGAATCTCCTTCCTGATTTTTCATGTTCCAATAACAAAAAACCCATCTTCTCCTATGAGAAGACGGGCAATGTTTCCGTGGTACCACTTCTGTTCATTCGTAAAAACGAATCTTATACCCGCTATAACAGGCGGATCCTGTTGCAGCCTAACTATATTCAATAGCTCGGTGCACTGCTCAAAAGCCATTTTCAACAATTTCTCCTGCATCCCTCTCAGCAATCATTTCCATGAATAGGACTTCTCTGTAGCATTCACAATTGTTTACTCTCTTTCTCACTGCTTTTACAAAAAAGATTATATCTAGACTATCATTTATCCTTTTTTATGTCAATACTTCTCTTCGTCTGCTTATTCTTTCTAATGAACTGCCCATTTACACCTAATTACAGCTTTCCTGAAACTTCTTAAAAATTTCACTGTGGAGATCTTCTGCTTTCTGACTGACATTCTGAATGATTTCTCCCTTTTCGACATCATCCGGAAGAATTAGCATATCTTTCATGTCTTCAGATATATATTCCTCAGCCGCTATATTAGTACAATAGTATCCTAAGTGCTCTGCACACTTCGCACCGACTTCTGGCTCAAGAATATAGTTCAAAAACGCATTTGCTGCCGCTTCATTTGGTGCCTGTGATGGAATAAATCCTGCCATGATTCCAAATCCCAGACCTTCTTTTGGATATGCTACAGATAAATCTTCTCTTGCCATCAACGCTTGATTTACTTGTGAAGTATATAGAAACGCTGCTGCAACTTCTCCACTTACTATATAGTCCTGTGTATTGTTATCACTAATCAATCGAATATTTTTTGCAAGTGCCTGCAATTTTTCTCCTGCCTTTTTTATCGTATCTAAATCTTCTGTGTTAAAGGACTCTCCCATTGTCTTTAAAACAATACCGTTTATTACACGGTAATTTCCTATAATTGCTACATTATCTTTTAAACGATCATCCCAAAGATCCTCATAGCTTGTCAAATCAAATCCTGTCAGGGTCTTGTCATAAACAATAAGTGGCACTCCTGCTCCATAAGGAACTGTATATTCATCTGTTTCGTCATAAAAATATCCCTGGAACAATGGATTAATATTTTTATAGTTTCCAATCTGAGCCTTATTCAGCTTCTTTGCAAGTCCTTCTTTAATTGCAAGCTCTATGATATAGTCATCAGCTATTACAAGATCATAATCTCCACCCTTTGTCTCTTCGAGCTTTGCTAACATATCCTCATCATAGTCAAAGTTTGAATAATTAATCTTTACACCCGTTTTTTCTTCAAATCCATCCAGTACTTCTTGCGGAAACATGCCATCCCATGTATACAGGTTTAATTCTCCTGTCAGCTCTGCTTCGTTTGTACTGCTTTCTGCTTCTCCTTTTGCTGCATTTCCACAACCGGCAAGTAATGCTCCCATCATCATTACTGTTAATACCATTGCTACTAATTTTTTCATAATTTTTCTCCTTTTCATTGCTCTATCTATTTATCTAGATATTTCTATAGATATTTTATTTTTTTTCAGTTTCTGTTCTTCCTATGTGATCAGAAATAAACACAATCCCTATTGTAATAATAAGCATGATCGTTGCCAATGCATTAATTTCCGGTGTAACACCTGTTTTCAGTTTCGTATATATTTTAATTGGTAACAAATTTATCTTTGGACCTGTTACAAAAATGCTGATTACCACATCATCAAAAGACATAGCAAATGCAAGCAGCGTTCCCGATAGAATTGCTGGCATAATCAACGGCAGTACTACATCCACAAAAGCCCTTCCTTGTGAAGCTCCAAGATCTCTAGCTGCCTCTTCAATACTCTTATCCATGCCAATCAATCTTGAACTAACCATAATAAAAATATATGGAATACAAAATGATGTATGTGCAATAATTAATGTAAACATACCAAACGGAAATCCTGCAAATGAAAATACAGCCAGAAATACCATTCCAAGTATAATTTCTGGAATCATAATCGGTAAAGTTGATACATACGAAATCAGATCATTCCATCGACTACTTTTTTTCTGCATTCCCACCGCACCAAGTGTTCCAATAATGATTGCTAGTATTCCGCTGGAAACAGCAAGAATCATACTGTTACACAAAGAATTTAGTAATGTTTTGTCATGAATCAGTTCTTCATACCATTTTAAACTAAATCCACCCCAGATAGATGATATCTTTGACTCATTAAAAGAATAAAATACGGTAACAGCAAGTGGAATATACATAAAAATTAGAATTATTGCCATATATACGTATCGTATATTTCTTCTCTTCTTTTTTTTCACACTAAGCCCTCCAACTGTTTTGCATGAAACAGTTTCCGGTATAACCCAATCATAATTGATGTCAAAAGCATTAATACTACTGAAAGTGCTGCCGCAAAAGGTAAATTTCTTCCCTTTGTGAGCTGCTCCTGTATCACGCTTCCTACCAGAACTATCTTATTTCCTCCTAATATATCGGCAATAAAGAACAATCCCATGGAAGGAATAAAAGTCAAAATTACACCTGACAGTAATCCTGGTAACGTAAGGGGCAGTGTAACTGTCAGAAATGTTTTTGTTCTTGTCGCACCAAGATCTCTGGCTGCTTCCACCAGTGACCAATCCATCTTCTCAACACTGGAAAACACGGATAAAATCATCATTGGAAGCAATGCATAAACCATACCAACTGTAACAGCAGAATAGGAGTACAACAGTTTTAAAGGTTTTTCTGTGATATTTAAGCCCATTAAAATGGTATCTAATACTCCATTACTCCTGAAAATAATAATCCATCCATATAATCTGATTAATGAACTGGTCCAAAATGGTATCATCAGCAATAACATAACTCTTCTTTTCCATTTTGTCGATAATTTCCCCATAAAATATCCAAACGAATAACCTAATAGAGTAATCCAAAACGTTGAAAGAAAAGCCAGTTTAAATGAAGATTTAAATGTATTCAAATATAACGGCTCCAGTATTTTTTTATAGTTATCCAATGTCACTTCCATTACAATACCCCAAACTTCCGCTCTACTCATGAAACTTAAAAATATCATATAAATGAGTGGAAAAAAAACAAAGCATATTGTAAAAATATATATAGGTAATAATGTAATTATCATCCACTTTTTTGACTTCATGTTTTTCCTCTATATACTATAATTAAACTCTTAATCTGGAATTTTCAATAAATCTCTTCACAAATTCAGTTTTAGGATTATCAAATATTTCACTTGCGTTTCCAATCTGCTCTATTTTTCCTTCATTCATAACAATAATTCGATCAGATAAATAAGCAGCTTCCTCTTGATCATGTGTGATATAAATTGCTGTCATTTTCAGTTTTCTTTGTAAATTCTTTAATTCTTCCTGCATCTGCCTGCGCAACTGAAGATCTAACGCACCCAACGGTTCATCTAATAAAAGTAGCTTCGGTCGATTAATAATTGCTCTCGCAATAGCTACCCTTTGTTTTTGCCCACCAGAAAGTTCTTGTGGTTTTCTTTTTTCGTAACCACTCAACTGTACCATTTCCAAAGTTTCAAATACTCTTTCTTTCAATTCTGTCTTAGATATATGTTTCAATTTTAGTCCGTATCCAATATTTGCCTCCACTGTCATATGTGGAAATAATGCATAGTTTTGAAATATTGTATTGACTTCACGTTCGTTTGGCTCCAAGTCGGTTACCTCTTTATTACACAGAAAAACACTTCCCTCATCTGCCTCCTCAAGTCCTGCAATAATTCGGATAGTTGTTGTTTTTCCACAGCCGGATGGACCTAATATTGTCACAAATTCTCCCTCTGTCACTGCTATATCAATTCCCTTTAATACCTCCACCCCTCCAAAGCTCTTCTTTATGCCTATTAATTCTAAAATAGTATTTTCCATTTTGAGCCCTTTCTATATAGTCAAATAATATTCCATAATCTTCTATGTATTATATTCTTGTGTTATATATTAACATACATTTTCTTTGTTTACTAATACTTAATGCTTAGATTTCTTTACCCATATTATTTTCTACTTGCTTATTATTGATTGTTTATGTTATTTTCATATTATACTAGTGGGAAAGGTCAAATATTATGATACTTAAAAATGCAGTAATATTTAGTGATTCCTGTATTTTTCAACCCGGAATCATTCGCATTCAGAACGATTATATTGTGGAGATCAATTATCATGATTCTTTCTCTTATAGTCCAAATGAAGAGATTATTGATGCTTCCGGTATGTATGTCATCCCGGGTTTAACAGATATACATTTTCATGGCTGTGTCGGATTTGATTTTTGTGATGCCTCTCATCAGGCTATTCAAACAATTGCAAATTATGAACTTCAGAATGGAATCACACAAATTTGTCCGGCTACAATGTCCTACTCGGAAGAATACCTTTCAAAAATATTTCGCATTGCACACGATTATTCCAGTAATGAAGGTTCAGTATTATGTGGAATTAACATGGAAGGTCCTTTTCTTTCATCAGCAAAAGCTGGTGCACAGAATACGTCTTTTCTTTGTCCTCCAGATGTTTCTATGTTTCAGAGGCTACAAAGTATTTCTGGCGGTCTTATTAAAATCGTTGCTCTTGCTGTTGAATTACCTGGTGCACAGACATTTATTGACCAATTGAAAGATTCCGTAATCCTTTCTCTTGCACATTCATCAGCTGATTACGAGACAGCTTGCTCTTTTTTTGAAAACGGTGTTTCACATGTAACACATCTATATAATGCTATGACTGAATTTTTGCATCGTTCTCCCGGTGTGGTAGGTGCTGCTTATGATCACGACGCAATTCATGCTGAATTAATTACTGATGGAATTCATATTCATCCGACTGTTGTCCATACCGCATTTCAATTGTTTACTGATGAACGCCTCATTTTAATAAGTGACAGCATGCGTGCTACTGGTCTGGCAGATGGGGAATATACTCTTGGTGGACAAAATGTGATTGTAAATTATAAATCTGCAACACTTTCGAATGGAACTCTTGCCGGATCCGTTACAAATTTGTTTGACTGCATGGTAAATGCAGTAAAAAACTGTCATATCCCTCTTGCATCTGCTGTAAAATGTGCAACTAGAAATCCGGCTATGGAGATTGGAATCTATAAGGATTATGGCAGTATTACTGTTGGTAAAAAAGCAAATATGCTGTTAATTGATCAAGAACTTAATTTGAAACAAGTTATTTTTAATGGTATTTTTCAACTTTAAAGGAGGATATATATGACAGGAAACACTCTCACAATTTTAGGTCTTTTATTACCTTTTGCAGGCACATCCTTAGGTGCAGCAATGGTATTTTTCTTAAAAAAAGAAATGAGTTCACTTCTTCAAAAGGCTTTACTTGGTTTTGCATCTGGTGTAATGATTGCTGCTTCTGTTTGGTCCTTACTTATTCCTTCAATAGATATGGCATCTGAACTGGATCAGATTGCCTGGATTCCAGCCGTTACCGGTTTTCTATTTGGTATTGGTTTTTTGCTTTTTCTTGATACAATTATTCCACATTTACACATTAATTCTGACAAACCAGAAGGTCCTCACACTGCAATTAAAAAATCAACTATGCTGATTCTGGCTGTTACCTTACACAATATTCCTGAAGGCATGGCTGTTGGTGTTGTTTTTGCTGGAATGCTGTCTGGAAATTCTACAATTTCAATAGCAGGAGCTTTCGCTCTTTCTATTGGTATTGCTATTCAAAACTTTCCAGAAGGTGCTATTATTTCCATGCCTATTATTCGCACTGGTATTTCAAAATGGAAAGCCTTCCTTTATGGTGTTTTATCAGGTATTGTTGAACCTGTCGGTGCAGTATTGACTATTCTGCTGACTTCTTTCATTACTCCTATTCTTCCATATATCTTGTCCTTTGCTGCAGGTGCAATGATTTATGTTGTTGTAGAAGAGCTGATTCCTGAGTCGCAGGCTGGTGAGCACAGTAATATTGGTACTATAGGTGTTGCTATTGGTTTCTCACTTATGATGATTTTAGATGTCGGATTAGGATAAATCATTTTTATTCCCCTACCTTTTTCTTTATTAATTCCTTGACATCATCCTTGTTAAGGTTCAAAACAAATCCTATTTCAGAATATAAATTCTCCTCTGCCTGTTTAAAATATTTATCGTCTATTACTGTATTCTTTTTTCCTTCATTATTTCTTTTTTCTCGTCTGTAATACAAAGTCTTAATAATACCGACAAGCTGTTCTGGATTCCCACTTCTAACAGATTCTCTATATATCTGTTCGCGTTCTCTATCATTGGCAACCCATACAGAATTTATTTCATTAATTTTTCCAAGTAATTCTGTTATTTCTTCTTTTGTAAGGATTTTTCTAAACTCATTCTCTGCTTTTTCAAGTGATATATATATTTTCGCTTTTTCTTCTTTGATTGGAATTACTAAATAATATTTCTTACTCTTATCAGTAACAAAGTCAGGCGTAACTACATCCTCTATTTTGCAGATTCCATTATTCACATCAACAACATATTCTCCTATCTGAAACACTTTTGCCTTCCTTTCTTCAGGATTTCCCTGTGAAGAAAAAGAACCTCTTCCGTCCTGTATTTATCAGAGCGAAACAAGTCCTTTCGTTTACTCGATATATGTAATTTCCATATATATAGTATAACATTTATTCTTCCTTTTAGTAAGATGGTATTTTTAAATCTCATTTTCTATTTTTGACACTTTTCTTGTTTTTACGTCATTAACCTTTTATACTCCGGCAATTACTACACTCATTATGATTCCGGCTACTGTACTTAATAGTGCACCCGTCAATGTCCATCTTGTTTTTGTGACCTTTACTGTCATAAAGTAGACGGACATTGTATAGAAGATAGTTTCCGTACAGCACATAATAATTGATGTCACCATTCCAATATAGGAATCTGTACCATATTCTTTATAAATATCCAGTGTCAATCCTGTTGCTGCTGATGAAGAAAACAATCGAACAATTACAAGCGGTACCAGTTCTTTCGGAAAATTAACATACTTCGTTATTATTTCCGATTTCTTTCCTATAAATTCCAGAAGACCAGAAGCTCGCAGTGTTCCAACCCCTACCATTAATCCTATTAATGTTGGTACAATTT
>CAZOHM010000053.1:0-18304 GCA_964579795.1 uncultured Lachnospiraceae bacterium
TATCATTAATAAACTTAGTATGCGTACAGAATAATGCTTCATGTGAATACCTCCTAATCCTTTATAAATGAAATACTTCCGGTTTGAATAGTCTTCGTAACAACTGCTCTTGTTCCAGCGATTACTAACAAGATGTCGATACACGAGTTTCGCAAAAAACCTGCGTAAAGAAAAATGTGGTTGAAATTAAGCTATCTCTCCATAACCTTATGTATTGAAAGTCTATCTGATTAAATCAAGAAGCAATCAATGTTTCCAATAGTAATATAGCATCTTCCTTTCTTTCTGTTACTACACGAAGTCCTTTTGTATATTGTCCCATACTCTCCTGATAAAATCTACCTTCACTTTTCCTTTCAGATTTAGGAAGCTCTGATCTTCTAATTCAATAAATACAAGACCGATGCAATTATTAACGGTTCTAAAAAACTGATTCATGTTTGGAATATAGCTGAGTGTTAGTTTCATAAGATTACCTTATGCTGCTATAACAGGAAACGAAAAATGACATAAGAAAGTTCTTAATCTGTTAAATTGTGTTTGGGAGTCTGCTGAAAACGAAGAATATGGCTTCGAGTTTCATATCAGAAACTATATATCCGATATTCTGCTATTAATTATCAAATATATGTCAAAGCAGTCAAAGGACTTTTCAGAAAAAGCATTACGTACAGAGCGTCGCATGAAGATAATGCTAAAGTATATCGCAGAGCATTATGCAAATGAATTAAGAGTTGAAGATATCGCAAACAGTGCAATGATTAGTGAAAGTGAATGTCTGCGCTGTTTTCATGACAGTGTCTGTAACTCGCCAATCAATGAAATTGCCGAACAATGCGGCTTTCAGGATATGAGTTACTTTACAAAAAGCTTTCGTGAACTCAAAGTTTCGGATTATGATATCTATTCTTTCCTTTGCTATATTCTATGTTAATTGCCGTAACTGGGCAAGCATGCAGACAGGCAAGACAAAATTCACACCTGCTGCCCCAAACCGGTTTTCCTTTCTGTATTGTAATATTATTCATAGGACACACCTGACTGCATTTTCCACAGCCCGTACAGTTTTTATCCAATTTAGATTCGAATTCTCCTGCCTTATTTTGAAAAGCAGAACATTGCCGCTCGTTTAAACGATAACCAAAGCTTCTCCATGGACGACACACAAGTGGTTCCATATAATTATTTTCCTTCTTAGCATAAATTTTTGTAATAAAGCTGCTTATTGTGTTCTCTGCCTTAGCAAAAAGCTTTAAAGCTGTCTTTTCATTCGGGACGCGATATACATCCGTAAATACGTTGGACCGGCTTAGCAGTGCAATATTATTTGGCAGCTTCAATCGATATGATGCACTCAGTTTAAGAGGATGCGCATTTTTTTTCAGATAATCCGTCAGTTGAAGTACAGCAACGCCGTCATATCCTCCCATTGTATGTAACTCAAATAGATAATCCGTTTCCATATTCGCATTTGAAGCGAATTTCTTTATGATATTTGGTAGCCCCCAATAATAAACCGGGAAAAAAATTCCTATGCGAGAAGCTTTTACCTCTTCACTATAATCAAACTTTGCTATATCTATCAGTTCACAATCACTCAGCTGCTCTGCAATCTTTGCGGCAGCCCAATACGTATTTCCAGTACCACTGAAATAGTAAATAATATTTTCTTTTTCCATTTTTTCTCCTATCCTATGATAACGTTAAAAAAGTTCTCTGTATTTTTTTCGATATTCCAATGCAGTACAATTCATTTTCTCATGAAATATTTTTCCAAAATAACTGGGTGAACTAAATCCACAATTGTAAGAAATTTCGGTAATTTGCTCATCGGTTTCTTTTAGTCTTGTAGTTGCCATCCTGATTCTATAATCGATCAAATAAGTAAATGGGGTTGTATGAAGAACATTCGAAAATGCACGCAATGCTTCACGGTTACTGATGTTTGCCGCATATGCGATATCTGTCAAAGAAATTTTTTCCATATAATGTGATTGGATAAAAAGCATCATTTCCTTTAGTCTATCATCCCCTGCCTTCTTACTTACCCTTTTCTCATTTAACTTTTGCTCTGCTTCCTGAACAATAAGCAGCCATGCATAAGACAGATAATTTCTAACTATAATTTCATATCCAAATTCTTTTTCATCAGAAGCATCCTGTGCCATTCTGATTGCTTCAATTATTTTTCGATGTCTTACATCTGATGCATGAAATATCATAATATCTATTTCCTTGCAGGACAGTAAAGGTTCTACATATTTTTGAGCATAAATACTACCATATTGTCCGGAAATCAGTCCAACATCAAATACTTGACTCAAGATAATAACATCACTGTTTTTTTCCGGCACTTGAAGATGGAGAATATTAGAATTAATAAACATAGCCTCACCTTCAGTTAAATGGTATTCACCCATACTTGTCGTAAGTCTTAAATTCCCTTTTAAAACAATAGTCATTTCAATATCTTTATGCCAATGCCATGGAACAAACCCACCCGGAAACTTTTTCATTTCTGCATAATTGGAACTATGAGGAAATGGTTCCAAAGAATGACTCATTATCTCTTCCAAATTATCCTTTATATTTAGTTTGTCTATAATCATCTTCAATTTCCCTTTCATATGATCTTTCATGAAGATGATAAAAATATATCGCCAATATATTTTTATCATGACTATATTGTAACATTATTAGGCGATATTTGTGTTTTTTTATTCGTAAAATATCAATATAATGATATCACAAGATAAACCAAAAAAACAATTCATGATTACTATTTCATTTTTAGTTCAAAAGGATGAGGTGAAAGACATATGGAATCAAGAGAATGGTCGAGATTAAAAGAATACATATCAACAAATCCAGAGGTAATCAACAATTTGGATGAAATAAAGAAAGCTGATATTTGGCAAAATGCAGAACAAGAAAGAACGACAATCATAAGTCTTTTACT
Source organism: uncultured Lachnospiraceae bacterium (assembly GCA_964579795.1). Lineage (GTDB taxonomy): Bacteria > Bacillota > Clostridia > Lachnospirales > Lachnospiraceae > JAEYFP01. The sequence continues at coordinate 2,960 of CAZOHM010000053.1, forward strand.
TTCTTCCACTTAATATTTAAAATCTAATTCCAAATTCACATCCTGCCTTTTCGCCAGATTTACAGTAAATTTCTCCATCATGTGCCTCAACAATGTATTTACAGATTGACAAACCAAGTCCGGAACCCGGAATACTGGTACTTCTGGATTTCTCTGCTCTGTAAAATGTATCAAATACATATGGAATATCATCTGCCATAATTCCTATTCCATCATCAATTACACGTATCACTGTGTAGTCATGTCCGTTCTCTAATGCAGTATCTCTCTCAGCCAAAATCTGAATATGACCTTCTTTCTCATCTCTGCGATATTTGATGCTATTCTCAACCAGATTATAAAAAACCTCTGTCATTCGCTTTTCATCTATACTTACAATGGCATCGGAGAATTTCATCTGATACTCCAGTGTCATCCTTCGCTGGGCACAATATACCTGCAGCTCCTTCATAAGCTCCTCAAAATAGCTTCTAAAATACTGCTCTGTTCTCACAATGCTAAGCTGTCTCAGCTGAGTATTAGAAAATTCAAGTAATTCGTTAATCATCGTAATCAACAGGTCTGTCTTTTTAATGATAATTTCTGTATACTGCTTTTGCTCCTCTTCATCTCTTGCGATTCCATCCCGTAGACCCTCACCGTATGCTTTGATTGTAGAAATAGGTGTCTTAAGATCATGAGAAATGCATGAAATCAACTCCTGCTGCGCTTTCTTTAGATTCTCCTCACGCAATTGTTTTTCCTTTAGCTCATCCCTCATCAGCTCAAAGGAGTAGGTCAATTCACTGATTTCATTGTCCCGCGGTTTCTGACCATAGGCTCTCACAATTTCATAATCATAATTCCCACATATGATTCCTTTTGCAGATACACAGATCTCATCCATTGGTTTCAAAATGTTTCGATTATAATCATACACCCAGAGACACATAATCAATAATACAATCACAATTCCAACTGCCATAGGCAGCAGACACCGAAATAAAATCTGTTGTCTGCTTGCAGTCTGCAAGTCAATTCTCGGAATCAGAAAAACAGCAAAACCATTTACCCTCTGTCCCTTATTTAATACAAAAACCTGCTTTTCCATGTCCGCATAATTGTGATAGAAGCTTTCATCCACCTGCAGCATCTCCTGCGGATTTACAGTCGTACCTTCCTTAAGCTGAAATTCAGGATCTGCATATAATACAACTCCATCTAAATCAAAAACAAGATATGGATATTGTCCGGTTTCATAATGATCTTCCTGTATCTGTGTTCTCTGCTCTTCAACACGTAATCTGACTCCGTTTTGCTTTGTAGAGAAATCAGCTTGAAGCAGTAAATAGACGCTGATTCCAAAGGATATCAAAATAACGACTGTCGTCAAAACAGCCGTTACTATATTTTTTTTTCTGATTTTATGTTTCATGTACCGCTCCTATCAGCTAAACTTATAGCCAACACCCCATATTGTTTTAATATTATCCATTCCTACTGCTGTAAGTTTTTCACGAATTCGGTTTACATAAACAGTGACACTATTATCATCCGCTATACCATCATATCCCCAAACATTTTGATAAATCTGCTCCTTTGTAAACACCTGTCCACGAAACTGTGCAAGGAAAAACAGCATTTCAAATTCTTTTGTGGTAAAGCTGATCTCATGTTCCTTATAGGTAGCTCGATAAGACTGCTTGTTTAAAACTAAATCATCTACAATAATCTCTCCGTCAGCCTTTGACATATTTGAACTGCTTTTTTCATATCTTCTCAGCTGCGCTTTCACTCTTGCTACCAGCTCAAATGGACTAAATGGCTTTGTCACATAGTCATCAGCACCAAGTCCCAGTGCCAGTACCTTATCCATCTCACCACTTTTGGCAGAAACTACAATCACAGGGACATCTGAGCTGCCGCGAATAGTCTTACATACCTGAATTCCATCCACATTAGGCAGCATAATATCTACCAGAACAAGTGTTGGTTTCTCTGACTCAAATAAATCAAGCCCCGTTTGACCATCATATGCAGCCACCGGCTCAAAACCCTCCAGACGAAGATAGGATCCTAAAATATCTGCTAATTCCTTTTCATCCTCAATAATCAAGATTTTCTGCACCGGCTCATCCCCTTTCCATGATTCACTAGTATCATATCATAATGTCATCTATAATTCTACCAGCCTCGCTCCTTTAAAAAACGATAAATCATACTTTCCCTTTCCTTCTGCTTTTCCGGCTGATATTCATCAAGACAGAGTTCTCCATCTATTCTTCCATCAGTTAAATAAATAATCCTGTTACCACGTGCGGCTGCTTTCAAATCATGTGTAACCATTACAATAGCTTGTCCTTCCTTATAAATATCAGAAAATACGTTTAAAACACTCTGTCCCTGTGAAGAGTTCAATGCACCAGTAGGCTCATCAGCAAATAAAACACGTGGGTGGTTGATAAGCGCCCGGCAGATTGCGACACGTTGTTTCTGACCACCTGACATCTGATTTGGAAATTTCTTTTTTTGCGTAGTCAATTCCAGCTTTGCAAGCATTTCATCAATTTCACTGTCTATATCGCTCTTACTGCGACCTGTTTTGTATGTTGGACTCAGAATATTCTCATATACAGTCAGACTTGAAATCAGATTAATTCCCTGAAATACAAACCCGAGACGTTCTTTACGAAGCTTTGTCATCTCTCTTTCATTCATTCTTGAGATATCAACTCCATCAAAGGATACCTTTCCTGTTGTCGCCTGATCCATTCCACTGAGTGAATAAAGAAGCGTTGACTTCCCTGAACCCGAACTTCCCATAATGACTGTAAAGTCATCCTCATAAATCTCCAGACTCATGTTTTTAATGACATTATTAATCTCTCCATCTGTTATAAAGCTTTTACAAAGTAATTCTGTTTTTATTACTGCGTTCTTATTCATATTTTCATTCTCCATTCTATTAAGGTTTATTCCTGTGTTAATTCTCTGACATCAATTTTTCTCAGTCCCCAAGAAGAAAGCAGTGTACTGAATAGAAACATTGCAAACACACTTGCATTACACAACATCAGCTGCGTCGGCTGATACGCAATTCTATACTCTACCAATCCGAATACGGACAGACACCCCTTCATAATCAATGGATAAAGATTCAGTACGGTTGGTACAGCTATAACCAGAGAAATTGCAGCTAAAATCATAACATACCATATATTTGAGCAAATCAAATGTCTTGTGGAATAACCAATACATTTATATATTCCATTCTGTTTCTGATAGTTCATATTCTTTAACAGGACAATTCCAAAAATGTTTATTCCACCTATCAATAAAATCAATAATACCAGTGATGGAAGAGCCTTCTTTTGTGGTTCACTTATCATCTCCATAATACTTGCGTAACGCTCAGTTCGAAGAAATACTTTACCTTTTCCGTCAATCTGTTTCTCGATCCATTTCAGCTCTTCATTTATGTCAGATTCTTCATTTAAGTAAATCGATAATATAGAATCCTCATACTCGATATCTGTATCATCAAATGCGGCTGGAACTATTCTGCATGAACGCCCCATATTGTAATATGTCTGAAAAAGACCAGTGATGAGAAAGCTCTTTTTCTTTCCCCCTACTATAATGTCCATATAGTCGCCGATCTCTTTTCCTGTTTCCTCACGAATCAGCCCAGTGATTGCAACCTCGTCACCCTTAACAGGATTTCTGCCTTCAATAGCCTCCATACCGGCAATATCAAAATTCTGATATACGACAGGATATATTATGGTATCTGTAATTCCTTTTTTCCATGGCTGAAATATGTGATAGGAAAAGCTTGATGGAATTGTTTTTTCAATATGGCTGTTATCCTTCAACAAATCCTCTATTTCTTCAACAGCTACGCCTGGTGAGATTTCTATATTAATATCTCCCGGATCTATAGACAGCCAGTAATCATTGTTTTCTTTTAGGGTCAATGCTACATTTAACGAAATGATCGCAAAGTTAATTCCGAAAATTGTTACAATAGAAGTAATAATAATTCCGATTGCTCCCTTTTTGTCTCGTACCAGATTTCTGACAGCGATTCCAAAAGCAGAGAAGCTAATATTCATATTTCCCTTGTACTTTTTCTTCTTTTTTGTATTTTCCGGTGCAAATCCATTAAGTGCGAACACAGGCTTGATTCTTCTTGTTTTAGAAAGGAGTGCTGCGATAATTCCGAGAACAAATAGATCTACTCCCAAAAAGCAAAGACATCCAACTAACAGACTTTCCACCTGTACCTTCGCTCCAATATTCTGAAACATAGAGGTCAGAACACTTACTGACAGCAGATTCGAGCATACAATGCCTAACAGACAGCCGGCAGATACTACCACAAAGTAAAACAGAAGATACATCTTCAAAATATCAGTAAACTGATATCCGATTGTTTTATATGTAGCTATTTTTTTTGCATCATTCAGAATTGTATTCTGAATCATAAAATTGATGATCATTCCACTCACAATCAACATGATAATTCCAATTGCAAGGAGAATACTTCCAAGAATTGTTCCAGCCATCAGGGCATCATTGATTTGCGAATCAAGTGAATAGCACTGTCCCGGGAAAACACCATCATGCAGCTCTCGATAATCCGTTTCAATATCCTCGTCTGCATAGCCTTCTTTTATATTTAGAGCAATTTCCAGTGAGCTGAATAACTCATCTGGAATTTTGTTCACAAGAATCGCACTTGAAAAAGCAGTTGACGCACTGTATGGTTCTGAAAAAAGTCCCTTGATTTTGAATGAATATTCTTTATCAGAAGCCTTTAGGGTAATCGTATCTCCTACAGAAAGATCCATATCAATCGCAATACACACCGGCAGAAGGCATTCCCCCTCCTTGAGTGGTAATAAAGTATCCTTATTCCCCTCTATAATACGACTCGAACCATACACCTTATCATTATATTCAATTAAGTTATTGAAACCTCTGACTTTACCATTCTTTGTGTTCAGTTCTTCTGTATTGAAATGAAAACGATAGGTTTCGACTGATTCAACCTCCTTGAGTTTCTTCAAATCGTCTGCAAAAGCTTCTACCTCATCATCAACGTATGAACCAGGATAAACCCTCATGTCCATAGTCTCACACTCTTTTGCCAAATCATAGTACGGGGTTTTCATTGACATCATGATACTTCCTGCTGAGCACATCAGCAAAGAGCATAGCATCACAACAAAGAAAAGTAGTAATGTCTGAAGTTTCCTGTTCCTGAAATTTTTTCTCCACATAAAAAATCCTCTTTTCATTTTATCTTGTTATATCATAACGAGAAATTCTAAAATAAAAAGAGGAAAATTATTAATAATTATTAATGGCTGATACTGTATTTACTTTCTGACACTTCGACCGATGTTAATGTCCTTGTGAAATAACAATCACTTCTTCTCCCGCAACAAACTTGTGTGTGCTTGTCTTTTGCGGATTCACAACGGGCTGCAGCAATCCGCTTGTATCATATTTCATCCATCCAATGGCTATATCTCGTTGCTTATAGCAGATATCTGTTAAAGCCGCAAAAGAAATCTCCCGTTCATGATTAATCTCAATATACTCTTCTGCCGGGCGAAGATATATTTCTGCACCTTCTGCTGTCAGCAGCTCCTTAAACACCTTCTCAATATCAGGCTGATTTGCAATCTGCGCGATAACCTTATTCGTAAATTCTGATCCAACTACAAAGTCATTTACTCTAGCAATGTCAATCAGCTTCTGATTCTCAGGACTATGTAACTCACTGGTAACGGTAAGGTTAGAAACATCCATGCCATGTTCACTCTTCTTTTCCATTATACTGCGAAGATGAAGCAGCCTAATCATTGTAAGAACGTCCGCCTTGCTCTCATCACAATCCTGATTTGATAATATCAAAATATTTGTCAGTTCATCAGACAGCATGCTTTCAAGCCTATCCGCATTATCCAAATCTTCGATTACCTCACCCGAAACAGTAATATTTTTTAGGTTTTCAACATTAATAGCTTCTATTGATGAAGTCACCACTAGTTTTACCTTCGAGCCTGGAGCCACAAATTCGTCAAGATTCTTCATTGTATTCATAAAATTATCATTATAGTCAATTACAAGCATATTAATTACAGGATCATCGATGGTAGAAAACGTCTTTTCTAATTCTATTCCTACTTTGTCTTCCGGTTCATTTGACAACACAATCTGATTATCATCTTCTGCTATATGAACTATCTCGTCACCTGTCTTCATTATAAAATCTTTTGGTGGATCAATCATCACTTGCTTTGTCCCGGTATGGTCAATCCTGCGAACACCAATCACTGTTGTATTCGAAAATCGATTTAAGATATCTCCAAAGCGGCAGCCATCAAACTCCATCTGGTTACCAGACGCGTCTTTCGCTTCAATGTAAATCTCATTTCCTTTATAATTGAAAAGATCCTGCAGTACATAAGATAAACCCGGTTGTCTGCAGACCTGAGCTGTAACACGACTTATCAGATCATTGCAGTACAGAATATTAACACCTATATCGGACAATGCTATTTGCGCTGCGTCAAAAACTTTCTTGTCATTTATTTGTGTAGCTATATTTGGTTTCTTACCTTCAAACTGTCGCAAATACTTGCCAAGTGCTAGTAGAACCTGTAGTGTTAAGGTATCCTCTTCACAGCATACAACGATTGCGTTTGCCTTTTCCAGGGCTATCTTTGAAAAGGATGCAGGATGTGTGATTTTACCACTTCTGCAGATAACTCTTGTATTGTGAAATTGTTCAATTCTGGCATGAATATTGCTATCCATCTCTTCTTTATCTTGATCATCTACAATAACTACAAGAGGATTCTGTACCTTCTTCATAGCACCTACAACATTCAAATTAGCCTCAATCTGTTCCTTCACTACTGTATATGTATTGCTGTTGCATCCAATTACCACCATATGATTCTCTTCAACAATATCTCTACGGCCTTGTCTTAATTCGCTTAACCTGTTTTCGAGCGCATTATTAATAATTGAGATCAGCATACCTGTGAAAATCATCCCCGTCAGTGACACAATAATTACAATAATTACGAGTGAAGTATTTTCTGTATCTGTACCACCAACTGTTCCCGCATCAATAACTCCGTTAAAGCAATACCACAAACCCTCTCCCACACCGGTAGTTGCTTTAAAAACAACACTCAGAATACTGAAAATGAACATAACTGCCATAATAAATATAAACAGTAAAACTCCCTGATGTCCTATTCCTTTTGAGATATACTCATCAAATCGATAAGCAAGCCTCTTTAAAAATTTGTTTTTCTCTTGTTTCTTCATAGCATTCTCCCATCCGTTCTTATTATATCGTATTTTATTAACATTCCTATCATCATCGAATCCCAAGAATAGTAGGTTGGTTAATATCTTCTTATGCCTTCCAAGTATATCTTGGACCCTCCTGGCTAAGCCCTTTAAACGACAAGTTTCCTACCGGGATGTCACTTCCATCATTTAATACAATACTCCAATTGGCATACCATTTTCTTTGATTCTGATGTTCAATACAGCCTTGAAGCATCTCTGAAAAAGCATCCTTAAGCTCCGAAATCGTTTGTTCTGATATTAACTGCTCCATCTGTTCGTTTGTCATTGGAAATATATTCAGTCTCTTTGTACTTATCATTTTATCGCCTCTGTATTACTTCATAAGCAAAGTCAACATACATATATGTTGAATAAATAGGCTGCTATGATGTGAAAAATCTTACAATATATACTCTTTTCCTCATAACGTATACCTGTTCCTCCTCTATTTGTTCTTTAGAATAATAAATTCTCCGTTTCATTGTATCATTCTTTTCATTCTAAAACAATATTGGCAAAAGCATTGTTCTAAGGGATTTCGGATTCCAAAAGGCTCCGTTAGAAAGGTTTATTTCATAATTTTTGTATCATCTGTCAATTCTGACAATTCATTATAATATCACTGATTAACTGGTATAATCTGATAGTCTAGGGCATCTAAGGAAATCCTTTTTCCCTCAAACTGAGCACTCTGCACTTGACTCGTTGGATTAATCACGACTAATAATCTTTGTTTTCCCTTTTCTCGAAGGTACATAAGCGGATAATTCTCTTCCATTACATCCATAAGGAATGTAATATCTGCATCTGCATCAAGAGCCTCATTTTCCTTCCGATATGCAATCAGTTCTTTAACTACCTGATACAGAGAATCCTTATGACTCATCTGTTCAATTACTGTTGGTCTATCTATTTGTTTATCCACTGGTAAATACAGTTGCTCTGGTGCTGCATCTGAAAATCCACAGTTTTCAGATGTATCCCACTGCATAGGTGTTCTGGAACCTGTTCGATTATACCCGCCCTCTTTGGACGGAAGTTCTTCTTGATATCTCATTCCTATCTCATCACCATAGTATATAAAAGGAACTCCACTCATCGTTAACAAAAATGCAAATACTATTTTCAGTTCTTCTTCCGTTCTTCCAAAGCTGATTCTTGGTAAATCATGGTTCCCTGAAGGAATTGAAATGTACCCCAAGCCCTTTGTTTTTACATATTGTGGCCAAAAATCCTTCAAAAAGTCATGAAAATCTCCTTTTCCATCCATATTAAAATAACTATTTCCAAGATACTCCTGATTTACGTTTCTCCCAGATTCCGCACGAAACAGCATCGTATAAGCAGCATAATTAAAATGTATCAGAAAATCAGCATGAAATCCGGCTTTTAATGACATCTCAGGGTTTGACCATTCACTGATTAATACGCATTCCGGGTATTGAGCATCAAACATACGACGAATTTCCTTCCAGAATTTGATAACACCTCTGCCATCTGGATAATCATTTTTAATAACAGAAGCTGCCATATCTACACGAAATCCGTCACATCCAAGTGCCATCCAGAATTCCATGATTTTCATCATCTCTAGTTTCGTTGCGCGACAATCCGGATGATCTGGTGGTAACTGCCAGGATGGATCATCAATCTGTTCGTATCCAAAATTCAGTGCCGGCTGACAATAGAAAAAGTTCTTTCTATAGTTTCCATTTCGCGGTGCATAGCCACTAATGAAGTTCTCATCAGGCATCTTTCCCCAATCATCTGTCCAAATGTATCTGTTCGAATATTCATTTTTTTCTGCCTTACAGGATTTCTTAAACCAGTCGCATTCTATTGAAGTATGGCCAATTACAAAGTCTATAACAACCTTTATCTTCCTCTCATGTGCTTGTTTGCATAACACTGAAAAGTCCTGGTTTGTACCATATCTTTTATCTACTTGATAGAAATCAATTATATCATAGCCGCCATCCTGAAAGGGACTGACATAGAATGGATTGAGCCAGATTGCATTTATTCCAAGTCCCTGAATATAATCCAGTTTTTCACAGATTCCCTGCAGGTCACCTATTCCATCTGAATTGGAATCCCGAAAAGACTGTGGATATATATTATAAAACACCGCTTTATTTAGCCATTTTGTCCCATTCATTTGTATACTCCTATTTTTCAAAATAATTTAAGAATTATCAGCCAGGTATCCAAAATGAAGTCTGTGGAGTTATCGCCTTTGGCTCGCCTTCCACTTCACATACAAATACCTCTACGCATTCATCAGGTTCGGTCTGATATATTGTCAGTCGACCTATTTCATCCTGATAGAAATCCATATGTTTATCATCCCGTAATCGGTAAATTCTATTAATACGATTTGCGATTTCTGTAATATGCAGTTCAGAGACATTATAATATGAATATATATATACCTTATTTCCTTTCACTGCCAGTTCCTGACTGGTTCCCCACGAAAATGGACTTCGTCTGGTTCCATAAATCGCATCTTGATGTTTCGATACCCACTTTCCTACTTCCTGCAATATTTTTACCGACTGTTCAGGTATCGTGCCATCTTCTTTCGGGCCTACATTCAATAACAAATTTCCACCATCTTTTGCTGTCTTTATTAAAGAACGGATCACAGCTTTGGCTGTTTTATATTCCGTATCTCCTTTATGATATCCCCAATTTTCATTCAAAGTCATGCAAGCCTCCCATGGAATATCTTCTTTTGGAGCTCGAATACACTGTTCACAACACACAAAATCAAAAGGTTCCCCATTTCGATTGTTGATTACTATATCCGGTTGTAAACTCTTTATCCTTTCATTTACTTTTTTTCCATCTATCGGGCCTGGTATACAGCCATCATACCAAAGCAAATCAATTTTTCCATAATGAATCATCAGTTCTTCTAACTGACTGGTGTAAAAACGTATGAATCTTTTTCTTGCCTCTTCGTCTTCCCATTTTGTGGGCCAGTCTCTGGCGTATGAATCCGGATAATCCTGCAAATGCCAATCTGCAGGCGAATAGTAAAAACCAACCTTTAATCCTACAGTCCTTACCGCTTGTACAAATTCTTTGACCAAATCATTTTTAGGGCCAAGATGAACTGCATTATAATCTGTTGTCTCTGTATCCCATAAGCAAAATCCATCATGATGTTTTGTTGTCAAAATGACATACTTCATGCCAGCTTCTTTGGCTAATTGTGCCCACTTTAAAGGGTCGTAATTCTCTGCTTTAAATTGGTCGATACATTGTTCTCTATACTCATTAGGAGTCATTTTTTCTCTATTATAAATCCATTCGCCTCGTCCTGCTGCAGCATATGCACCATAGTGAATGAACATTCCAAACCGGGCATCTTGAAACCAATTATTCATCTTTCTGTCCCACTTTCTTTTTTTGCTTGTATCATGAATCTACACTTCTATTTCCATTTCTTTTCGATATGTCAATGGGAGTTTTATCGTTGCTACTGTTCCGCCATTTTTTTCTCGTTCGAAATGAAGTCCATATGATGAACCATACGTCTTTTGAATTCGCTGTTGTACATTACGAATTCCAAGTCCGCCCTCTTTACTTACGATAATCTGTTTCCCTTGTAGATAATCATTCAATCCGTTAATATCATCACAGTTTCCTTCGTCTTCGACACTAATTACAATCATTTCATTTTCTTCTGTACAGGAAAGAATGATTTGTACTGTTCCATCCTTTTTACTTGCTCCATGATTAATACAGTTCTCCACCAGTGGTTGAATAATCATTTTGGGGACCATGACTTCTCCAATATCTATCGCTATATCATAGTCTATGCTAAGAAGATTTGTTCTCATTTTCTGAATATCGATATAATCTTTAATAATTCGTAATTCCTGTTCCAGCGTAACCATACAGTCCGGTTCCTTAATATTATATCTGAGCATGGCAGCCATGGAGGATAACGCTGCCGCTATTTCTTCCTGTTTATTTATCAACGCCTTGCAGCAAACCGTATCCAATGTATTGTATAGAAAATGTGGATTAATCTGAGCCTGCAGTACTTTGAATTCTGCTTCTTCCTTCTCTTTGACTGCCTGATAATTCTGCTCTAGTAATTTCTTCTCATGTTCCATCAAACCATTAAAATTATGATATAGGCTTCCAACCTCATCGTCAGTCATGTTCTCTTCTGAAATCGGAACAAGCATTTGATTGTTTTGCATGTGATTAGATAGTTTGCGGATTGGTTTTACAATGTTCGCAGATAACACCCACACCATTGCGATGCCAATAAGGATTACAAATGCACTTATTACAATTACAATGCTCACAATCCCCGACGCCTGTTCATCAATACCATGAACAGGAACCAGTGTGGCTAATAGCAGACCATTCTCCATTTCAGAGATTTGAAGATAATTCTCTACACCCAGAAAATAAACAATTGTATTTTCTTTGGTGAAACTACTGTCATCTGAATTCTTTTTCCCATCTGCACATAAAGCAACCAATTGTGTTTTCGCAGTTTGGCTGATATCAGGTGCACTAGAATAAATAATGGAACAATCATTGGTCAAAACAAACATCTGGGTTCCTATAGTCCATTTTGACATATCGATGCTGCTCTTGATCCAAGAAGCGTCCATACGAATCAAAAGGACTCCGAGCCTTCTCTGAATACAGGTATTATTCTGTATTACATTTTGTTGAAGCGTCCTCGCAAAAAAAATGTCCTCCGGCTGCCGTTCATCCATAAACCAGAATCCCATTCCGTTTAGTTCCAGCGCTTTTTGATACCATTCTTCGTCTTGTAGACTTTTGGTACTTTGCACAAAAAACTGTCCATTATTATTATCTGTAAAAATTCCATCCTTATATGGAGCTGCCAGTATAGAAGAGAGACTCATGCTGTCATCTACAAACAGATATCCATTATACCTTCCAGTTGCTGGCCGAATTGCTATCTCCAAATAACTAAGCAGCTGATTCTTTGTTTCTTTATAGTCCTTTACTCCCTGAACCATGTCTCCATCAAATCGGTTAAGTAATGCAGGGAATCCTGACTGGTCGCTATTAATGATATTCACCATGCTGTCGATTCTGGCAAAAGCTGTATTAATATTATGAGCATTATTCTGAGTTACCAGTTCCATACTCTCTTTAAGAGATTCTCTGGTTACGCGTAAGAATCTTCCATAGATTACCAATGCTGATGTTGACAATAGCAGCAACATTAATAACGTAAACCATATCGCTATTTTCTGCGTCAAATTGAACTTAAGCCGTCTTTTCTTCATAATTCCTTCACTTCCCGATTCATGGACTTTACTAAGGTTTTATACTCTGATGGTGTCATATTCGTCTGTTTCCGAAATACACGAATAAAATAGTTCAGGTTACTATATCCCACCTTCTCGGCTATATTTTTTAGTGGCTCCTCTGTCTCAGAAAGCATTTTCATAGCGCCCTGCATTCTTACATTAGTGATGTATGGATTGATTGCCATTCCCACATATTTATTAAATAATCTGCTAATATAATCCGAAGAAAAATGAAACCTGTCCGCTACATCAGATACTCCAAATAAAGGATTTGCATAGTTTTCTAAAATATAATTCTTAACATCTTCAATAATGAAAAAATTGCTATCTTCTCCACGTTTTCCTATGAACTGTATCACATCAAAATACATCTGACTGACATAGGTAATCATGTCCATTTTCATGTGTAGACATTTCAACTCTGAAATGCTCTTTTCCTGTTTTTTTATTACAATATCAGAATCCACTCCAACCTTGGCTAGATATTCATACATTACATCAATCAGCATAAAGCAGATTTCCCGTATCATAAAAAACTTTCCTGCTGTACAGGCTGCTAACTTATCAAATAAAGACTGGAGCCATTCTTTGTCCTGTTTTTCCAAATGATCTGCAATTTCCTTTTTCTTTTCCTTGTCACTTAATAAATTGCCAAAGAAATTACGGTTCTCATAATTGGCTGCCAGTTCCCGAAGCACATTGATTAATGTTTGGATTTTCTGAGCGTTGATTGGTTTTAGGATGTATTCCGTCACATTATACTTCAACGCCATTTGTGCAGTTGTAAAGTCCTCGTATGCACTTAAGAAAATAATAGAAATATCATCTGTCATCTCACAGACCTGCCGGCAGAACTCAGTTCCGTCCATAACGGGCATTTTTAAATCTGTAATAATAACATCAGGCGGATTTTGCGCTACAAAATCAAGTGCCTCTTTTCCATTTGACGCCCTTCCGATTACTTCGTATCCTATTTCCTGCCAACTGATAAATGCATCCAGGCATTGTGCCACATTGATGTCATCATCTACAATGATAATCTTTAACATTTTTACCACACTTTCAAAAACTTCCGCATTTCTATGTAATAATAATACCATAAAACTGCGGAAGTTTCTGTACTAACAGACTTGATCTGTGAAAGTATTGATGTCCTAATTTGTCGCTTCAGAGTTATTCTTCCAATTATCATACTGTGTCTGATATTCTGTTACAATTTCATCCATTCCAGCATCCCCTAAAGCCTTGAGGAATTTTGGAAGATATTCTTCTGGATCAACTGCACCACAGTTCAGTAATGGTAAATACTCAGTTGTAGTAGCTGTAACGACACTTACTTTATCTGCTATATTAGAATCATCTACGGAGAAACCAAGGAAACAAGATTTCTGACCCTTTGCATTAAATTTCTCGAACTGATCCCATTTATCCTCCGTCTCACCAACTGTTGTGTAGCTAATCATTTCATTTCCAGTTGTCCAGTTCTGACCATTCCACATTTCTTCATAGCCATCTACTCTTTGAACCTGTCCATCTACCATATTGTAATGTACACCTTCTACTCCATAACAAATCATATTCTTAATAGCCGGAACCGTATTCCATAACTCCATAAACTTCAAAGCAAGGTCCGGATGTTCTGATTTGGCACAAATTGCATATAAAGAACCTGTACACGCTGATGTGCTGACAGTTACTCCTGTCGTTGGTATAAATGTAAGTTCTTTTCCATATTCAGCGCTTTTTGCAACCTCGTTTTGTGGAGAGTAAGAAACGTAAGTCATTCCCATATTATAGTTGCCATTTCTGTCAAATTCATCGTAATTTTCACGAGTTGCTACATCAGCACTAATGTATCCTTTGTTGTACCAATCATGCATCATGTTACAAAACTCCTTAAAATCATCAGATGCATAATAATTAACCAGTGTATCTGGATTTTCCATACTTGCAGCAACTCCGCCTGTCAGTATGTAGTATTTTTCCATCTCACGCATTTTTACTATGTCAGCTGGACTCCCATATATTTCAAATCCAGCTCTTCCTGTGCCTTGCAAAGATTCCAGCAATTTTTCTGTATCAGCAAGACAGTGAATATCGCTAACATCTAAGTTTTTCTCTTTTAAGAAATCAGATTCCATGTAAACTCCCCATTGTTCTCCTAGCTCCTTATAGGTAGGAATTCCATAGATACCACCATTTACTTTAACCCCTTCCCACAAAGCTTCCGGAATAGTTGCCTTCAAATCAGGTGTCTCTTCCAGCATTTCCGTTAAATCCAAATAAGCACCTGCTGCTACTCTTGAATTGTATGCAATCCATCCCGCGTCGAAAATAATATCCATAGGTTCATCCGAAGTTAATGCTAACGCAGATTTGTCGTTATATGCTCCTGTTGGATACTTGACAAAATCAATATTTACACCCAGTTCCTGTACTTCTGGAATTTCGGAAATTTTCTGTTCTACGAGTTCATCATCTGTTCCTGCCGGATCAAACGAATAAATATGTAAGGTTACCTTTTCCCCATTGTCTGTTGCTGTCTCACTGTCTGTAGCCGTCTCACTGTCTGCAACCACCTCACCATCTGCCGTCTTCTGTTTTTCTTCCTGAGCCTTACTACTTCCGCAGCCAGTCAGCAAAGATGCTACCATAACACCTACTAACATAA
>CAZOHM010000054.1:0-8829 GCA_964579795.1 uncultured Lachnospiraceae bacterium
CAATGCACGGTCGTGATTCTCATGGTGCTGTTGCATCATTATCATCTGTTTCTAAGCTTCCGTTCAACGATGCTCAGGATGGTATTTCAAATACCTTCACTATTATTCCTGGTGCTCTTGGTAAGGAAGATAAGGTATTTGCAGGAGATATCGAGCTTGACCTTAACAAGTAATTAATCAATGGAAAAGGTGAGTTTATGGACGAAAAAAAAATGATTGACGATTTGGTTTCCTTTCTTGACAGTTCAGTTGCTGGCGGAGTAGGACATCTAAACGTTGAAGTCGACTCTACAAAAGATGCAACAAGATCTGTAGAAACGATGGGCTGCACAGATTGTTCCAGGACACCTCTGGCATGCAGTGTTCCTACTCTTCACCAAGGTCTGGATGATTATGAATAAATATAACAAATTAGTATAATAATAAAGGAGGAAATGTATTATGGCAGCAAATAGCACACAGGTAGACAATCTTGTAGCTTTGTTAGATGGATATGCAACAAAAGGCGGACATCATTTGAATGTAAATGTATTAAACAGAGAAACTTTATTAGATGCTCAGAAGCATCCAGAGAATTATCCTCAGTTGACAATTCGTGTTTCAGGATATGCAGTTAACTTTATCAAGTTAACACCAGAACAGCAGAATGATGTTATCACTCGTACATTCCATGAAGCAATCTAGTCTTAATTAAGCAGATACAAGCCTCTCTGCATTGCAGAGGGGCTTGTTGCTACATATGAGTCCTTTATCCCTTTTCTTTGGATGAGTTCTCATAATTCATACTACAATGCTGATCATATGTATTTGAAAGGACTAAGAATCATGAAAGGACGTATTCATTCTCTCGAAAGCTTTGGCACCGTTGATGGTCCGGGCGTACGCTATGTTGTTTTTTTTCAGGGCTGTCCTATGCGATGTCTTTATTGCCACAACCCAGATACTTGGGCTATGACTGGCGGTACCGAAATGGAAGCCTCTGAAATTATTGAAAACTATGAAAAAAATAAAGGATTTTACAGAGGTGGCGGTATTACCGCAACTGGTGGTGAGCCTCTAATGCAGCTTGATTTCTTAATTGAACTCTTTGAAGAAGCGAAAAAACATGGAATTCATACATGTCTTGATACTTCAGGTATTGCATATAAAAGAGATAACACCTCACTAATCAGTAAAATGGATCGTCTGATGAAGGTTACAGATTTGATTATGCTTGATATCAAACACATAGATCCAGAATTACACAAAAAAATTGCCTCTCAACCGAATGATGGCATTTTGGATTTCGCTGCATATACAGCGGAGAAAAAGGTGGATCTTTGGATCCGTCATGTAGTAGTTCCGGGTCTGACTGATGATGATAAATACCTGTTCCAGCTTGGTTACTTTATAGGTGGATTATCCAATCTAAAAGCGTTGGATATCCTTCCTTATCATACAATGGGCAAAGTAAAATATAAAAATCTTGGGTATGACTATCCGCTCGGTGACACACCGCCAATGGATAAAAATGAACTAATCAAGAAGAAAGAAGTTATTCTCGACGGAATACGAAAAAGACGAGCAGATAATGCACAGAAATAATTATACTTGTTTGTATTTCTATCTTGTATAATTAATTGTTTTATATTAAAATATATTAGAAAGTTGATATTTTTTTATCAATCTATTAAGGATATTATAAGGAGGATATAGTTATGGCATATGTAATTAATGATTCATGCATCAGTTGTGGTACATGCGAGGGACAGTGTCCTGTAGGCGCTATCGCTTCTGGAGATGGTAAATTCGAAATTGATCCTAATTCTTGTGTCAGCTGTGGTTCTTGTGCAGGTGCATGTCCTGTAGGCGCTATTGAAGCTGATTGATCAAATTATTGAATATACTCTTTAAGAACAGGATTTCCGTATGGAGTTCCTGTTCTTTTTGATTTTTTATTTATGTACAATCGGTCGAAAAATTAGTCTCTTTTTCTGTTTTTTTCTCAGCAGCTCATCAAAACGTTTATATCGTTCCTCATCCCGCTCTTCCTGTTCTCTGAAAAGATTTTTCATTTGTTTTGTTAAGTAATCTCCAACCTCCTCCTTAACACCTAAGATTAGTCGTTCATTATTTTCCTGAAGAGTTTGTAGACATAACTCTTTAATCAGCTCACGTGCCTGAATTCTTCGCTTTTCTCCAAGCTCAAGTTTCTGCTCACTAATAAATGTTTCTCCTGCAAGCAGTTCCTGCGAACTTTCCATTTGATTTTCAATTGCAATTCGAATTGCCTTCAGTTGAAATCCTTTTTCCTTCATTTCTTTTATATGCTTAAACCGTTCAATATTATCCTCTGTATAATATCGATGACCCATTTCATTACGTCTGATAGGAATAGACAGTTCACCTTCCCAATATCGCAATACATGTGCCTCCACACCAACTTGTTTTGAAGCATCAGATATCATATATCTTATTTCTTCCCTTACTTCTTCCATTATGTTATTCCCCTATTCATCATATACTCTGAAAGGCTGTTCAGCCAAAAAAAGAGAATGGCATACTATTATCCATTCTCTTTCGTAAAGTTACCTCATACTTTGTTAGTCTCTTGCTTTATTTGCAAACTTCGTGTAATCAGGAATCCATACAAGCTCTACTGTACCAATCGGACCGTTTCTTTGTTTGGCAATAATTACTTCCGCAATATCTTTCTTTTCTGTCTCTTTGTTATAATAATCATCTCTATACAGGAACATAACTACATCGGCATCCTGCTCAATAGCCCCAGATTCACGTAAGTCAGAAAGCATTGGTCGATGATCATCTCTCTTTTCAACTGCACGTGACAACTGTGATAATGCAACAACCGGCACATGCAATTCTCTTGCTAACGACTTTAACGATCTCGAAATATCAGATATTTCCTGCTGTCTTGAATCGGAACGTCCGCTTCCGCTCATCAACTGTAAATAGTCAATAATAATAATCTTTAAATCGTGTTCCAGCTTATACTTTCTGCACTTAGAACGCAGTTCTGCAATAGAAATACCCGGTGTATCATCAATAATAAGATTGGACCTGCCTATCACTCCTGCACCCTCAACAATCGCATCCCAGTCATTATCCGTCATATTACCGGTACGTATTGCCTGAGAATCTACATGTGACTCCAGAGACAGCAGACGATTTACCAGCTGCTCCTTTGACATTTCCAGACTGAATATCGCAGCACACATGTTTAATTTGAAGCAGATATTCTGTGCGACATTCAAAACAAACGCTGTCTTACCCATAGACGGTCTGGCCGCAATCAACACTAAATCCGAAGGCTGCAGACCAGCCGTCTTGTAATCCAAATCTACAAATCCTGTTGCAATACCGGTTACATTTCCTTTTTGCTGTGATGCAATGTTAATCTTCTCAAGTGCATTCATAACTACATCACTAATGGGAGTAAAGTCTTCTGAATTGCGTCTCTGCACAACATCAAAAATACGCTTTTCCGTTTCCTCCAAAATCAGTTCAGTTGCTTCCTGCCCTTTATAGCATTCATTAGCAATTTCTTCATTAACCTTTATCAGTCGACGCAAAACAGATTTCTCACTTACAATTGCAGCATAGGTTTTTACATTAGCAGAGGTCGGAACAATTGTAATCAGTTCCTTAATAAACTCCATACTGCTTATTTCTGTGGGTGCATCCAGTTCTTTTAAATAATTCTGCAGTGTAATAAGATCAACCGGTTTTCCTTCATTATATAAGTCAACCATTGCTTCAAATAATAATCCATACTGCTTTCCATAAAAATCATCTTTATGTAATAGCTCAGAAGCAACAACAATCGCTTCCTTATCCATAAGCATAGAACCAATCACTGACTGTTCCGCTTCTGTATTATGCGGCAATATTCGTTTTATCAGTGCTTCATCCATGAAAACAGCCTCCCCTGCGCCAGTATATCAGTTCTATCTAATGTGCCTCTTCTATCTTCACCTTCAGCTTTGCAGTTACCTGTGGATGTAATTTAACAGGAACTTCATATGAACCTATACTTTTCAGCTGTTCAGGAAGCTGTATCTTCTTTTTATCAATTTCCAAGTTGTGCTGTTTTAATGCCTCTGCAGCAATTTCCTTAGATGAAACAGATCCAAATGTCTTTCCGCCCTCACCAGCCTTTAGGGAAAGCACAACCTGCTTTGCTTCCAGAAGCTTTGCAAACTCCTTTGCTTCCTCTAGTATCTTTGCAGCAACTTTTTCATCATTTGCCTTTTGTAACTTTAATTCATTCATGTTCTTGGAGGTTGCTTCCAACCCAAGCTTCTTTGGGAGAATAAAATTCTTTGCATACCCATCACTGACCTCAACAAGCGCTCCTTTTTTTCCTAAGGATTTTACATCCTGCAGTAAAATAATCTTCATTATATTTCTCCTTCTTTCTGCATGGCTTCCAATGTATTTAACAGCAGCTGTTTCGCATCCTCAACAGTCGCATTTGGTATTTGTGCTCCAGCAATATTCATATGACCGCCACCACCAAGCTTTTCCATAATCAGCTGTACATTTACTTCATCAATAGATCTTGCACTGATATATATTTTTCCCTGATATTCTGTTAATACAAACGAAGCCTTGATTCCACTGATATTCAACAACTCATTTGCAGCCTGTGCACCAATAATTGTTGGACTTTCTACATTTTCACTTGGCAAAACAGAAACAGCATATGCTCCCTGATAAACCTCTGCATGCCGAACTGCTTCCGCTCTTGCTTTATAGTCTACCATATCGTCTCTGAATAATTTGCGGACTCTTGTCACATCTGCACCATTTCTTCTCAAATATGCAGCCGCTTCAAATGTACGTACTCCGGTTTTAGTCATAAAATTATTTGTGTCTATCATAATTCCCGAATAAATACAATCTGCTTCAAATGGTCTAATTTTTACATCATCACTAATATATTGCAAAATCTCTGCAACCATTTCTGACGCTGATGATGCATATGGCTCAATATATGACAATGTTGCATTCTCAATTTTCTCTGAACTTTGTCTGTGATGATCCAGTACAACTATCGAACTGCATTTACTTAATAATTCAACACATTCCGTGAAGCTTGGCTTATTTACATCAACAACGATCAATGCTGTATTCTGATCAGCAGCTTCCAGTGCGGCTGAATTATTCAAAAATGTATCCTCATCATATTCTCCTGCTGCAAGCAATCCATCCATAAGCGGACGAATCGAAGTTGTAATTTCATTTACAACAATATGAGCTTTTTTACCAAAAACCTTAGACGCTCTGTATATACCTACCGCAGCACCAAATGCATCCACATCAAGTATTTTATGTCCCATAACAATGATTTTGTCATTGCTTTCAATAATTTCTTTCAGCGCATGCGCTTTTACTCTAGCCTTGACACGCGTATTCTTTTCTGTCTTCTGGCTCTTTCCACCATAATAGAAAATATCCTCCGGCGTTTTCACAATTGCCTGATCACCACCACGACCTAATGCCAAATCAATGGCTGTTCTGGCATACTCATAATTCTGTTGATAGAATCCTGTTTCAACACCAAATCCAATACTCAGCGTAACAGCCATCTCATTACCAATGTTTACTGTTTTTACATCTTCAAGTAAGTCAAATCGTTTTTCTGTCAGTGTCTTTAAGTATTTCTTCTGTAAAATTACCAGGTATTTATCTTTTTCCAGTTTCTTTACAAGCGCATCCATAGTTGAAAAATATTTATTTATCTTCCTGTCAATCAATGCAACAAGAAGCGATCTTCTGACTTCTTCCACGCTTTCGAGAGCTTCATCATAATTATCTATATAGATTAATCCAGTTGCCAGCTTCTGTTCGTCATTTATTCGCTGCATTCTGTTGATTTCTGTTTCATCAAACATAAAAAAAGCAACAAGATAGCTATCGTAATCAAATGTATCTATTATTGTAGAAGCAGCAAGCATTGCTTCCATAGATACTTTTTTCATACTGATTCGATAATCTCTGTCCTCATGAGTAATCATTAATTCCGTTTCGGATTCAATTCCTGGTAAAATACCTTTGTGCATCTCAGGAATCAAAGACATAATAGATTTTCGATATCCTTTTTTCACACGAAGCGTATGTTCAAAAGACTCGTTCGTCCATATTACCTTTCCAGACTCGTCAAGCAATGCATACGGAAGCTCCAAATCTCTGAGTAGCTGTTTCTGAACCTGTCCATACTGCGTTGCAAAGCTAATCAACTCATTAATAATCAGCATTCTGTTTCTAAAATACAAAAGCAATGCAATTGAAATGTAGATAACAGCAAATGCACTCATTACAAATCCTGCATAAATATCAACAAAATACATTCCAATATTGAACACCAATATTAATATAGAAAAACGCAAAGGCCATTGAATATATGATCGAATCTGCCCTTTAAACTTTACTTTTTTGCTCATTACCTGCTCCTTTAATGCTTCACCGTACAAACACTTCTATTTACTACAACAGGAAACACTTATCGTATAATTATAGCATTATTGCATAAAGTTCTCAACCACCATACCTTGACAATCCAAGGTCAAATAACCACTCTATTTTGTAATAATAACCCCGCTGTCATTTCTAACAGCGGGGTTGTAGCTATCCAATATTCTGTGCTTCAATCAGTCCTTTTCCACCATATAATTCTCGCAGTTTTGGTTTTTCAATTTTTCCTGTAGGGTTTCTTGGAATATCCGCAAAAATAATCTTATGCGGTCTTTTATAGCGTGGTAATTGATGACAAAATTCCATCATTTCTTCTTCTGTTAAAATGTACCCTGTTTTCAACTCTACGATTGCTGCACTGATTTCTCCAAGCCTTTTGTCAGGGAGACCTATTACAGCTACATCATGAACAGCTTCATTTGTTCTAATATAATCCTCTATCTGTACCGGATAAATGTTTTCACCGCCACTAATAATGACATCCTTCTTACGATCTACAAGTAAAATGAATCCATCCTCATCTTCTCTTGCCATATCGCCTGTATACAGCCAGCCATCTGCCAGAACCTCGTCTGTAGCCTTTTGGTCATGATAATATCCAACCATAACTCCCGGTCCCTTCACAGCCAGCTCTCCAACATCTCCCGGTTTTACTTCCTGACGTTTCTCATCTACAATTTTCGTTTCCCAGCCATATCCTGCTTTGCCTATTGTACCAACTTTGTCAATATGATCAACGCCCAGATGTACACAACCTGGTCCAATTGACTCTGATAAACCATAATTTGTATCATATTGATGATTAGGGAAGTATTCCTTCCATTTCTTAATCAGACTTCTAGGAACAGGCTGAGCACCAATATGCATCAGTCTCCACTGCGATAATTCATAATCTGCAAGATTGACTCTGCCACTTTCAATTGCCTCCAGAATATCCTGAGCCCACGGAACAAGAAGCCAAACAATTGTACAATGCTCTTTGGAAACTGCATCTAAAACAAACTCTGGTTTTGTTCCCTTTAAAAGAATTGCCTTACTTCCTGAAAGAAGACTGCCAAACCAGTGCATTTTTGCTCCTGTATGATAAAGAGGCGGAATACAAAGGAATACATCTTCTCGAGTTTGTCCATGATGATTCTGCTCTGTTTTGCAGGAGTGCATAAGAGCACGATGTTTATGCAAAATTGCCTTTGGAAAGCCTGTAGTTCCGGATGAAAAGTAAATCGCTGCATCATCCTCATCTGTAATTGTAATATCTGGCTTCTGGCTTGAACAGTTCGCTGTCATTGCATTATAATCATCGGCAAAGGATGGACAGTTTTCACCCACATAGATTAATAGCCTTCTTTTACTGAGTTCATCTGCTATTTCTTCTATTCGACCAATAAATGATGGTCCAAATACAAGGATATCAATTTGTGCCAGCTTTGCACAATATAATATTTCATCTGAAGAATATCTAAAATTAAATGGAACGGCAAGTGCTCCCGTTTTTAAAATACCAAAGTAAATCGGTAGCCATTCCAAGCAATTCATCATTAAAACTCCGACTTTATCTCCCTTTTTTACGCCTCTTGATAATAACAGATTCGCAAACCGGTTAGCTTTCTCATCAAATACACTCCATGTAATTTCCCGGCGATAATGTGTCTGTGGTACTGCCTCAATCAGCTCGTATTCTTTCCATGTAACTCTGCGATTTTCCTTAATTTCCGGATTGATTTCTACTAGACATATTTCGTTGCCATATTCATGGCTGTTTCTTTCCAGTAATTCTGTAATTGGCATATTTTTCCCCTATCTGCATCATATTAGCTTTAGTACATAAATGCGTTCAATCATTGAAGTTAATGATAGCATTTTATTTAGAAAAGGTCAATGTGCTTAGCAAGCACAATCATACAAATAAATAGAGGCTCAACTATTCATTCGAATAATTGAACCTCATAAACGTTCTGTTGAATTAATCCATTGTGTAAGGCATTAATGCAATATGTCTTGCTCTCTTAATTGCTACTGTAAGAGCTCTCTGATGCTTTGCACAGTTTCCTGTGATTCTTCTAGGAAGAATTTTTCCTCTCTCAGATACATATCTCTTTAACATATTTACATCCTTGTAATCAATTTCCTTATCTTTTCCGCAAAATACACAAACTTTTTTTCTTCTGCGCATTCCACCTCTTCTTCTCATTGGAGAATCAGATCTGTCACTATCACTCTGTGATCTATTGTAAGCCATTTCTCTTACCTCCTGTCAAACTTAATTAAATGGTAACTCCTCATCAATTCCATCCGGAATATTCATGAAGCCGTCACTTATTTCTGTTGCAGGTGCAGGTTTTGCAGCTACAA
>CAZOHM010000054.1:8839-17357 GCA_964579795.1 uncultured Lachnospiraceae bacterium
CCATCCTTATTGGTATAGCTCCCAGTCTGAATACGACCGGTCACTGCTATTTTTGTGCCTTTTCTAAAATACTTTTCTGCAAATTCTCCGGCTTTTCCAAAGGCAACACAATTAATAAAATCAGCTGTCTGCTCATCATTGTTTCTCTTGAAACGTCTGTCAACTGCCAGTGAATACCTTGCAATTGCTGTAGAACTGTCTCCTGATGAATATCTTACCTCAGGATCCCTTGTCAATCTTCCCATAAGAATAACTTTGTTCATACGTACTCTCTCTTTCTAAAATTATGCCTCTTGCTTAACGCATAAATATCTGATGACGTTTTCCATAATGCGGACACGATTTTCGATTTCAATTGGAGCAGTTGTTTCGGAATCAAACTGGATGAAGTAGTAATAACCCTCTTTCATCTTCTGAACTTCGTAAGCTAATCTCTTCTTACCCCATTCATCAACGTTTGTTACCGTACCGCCGAAACGTGTAATATAACCCTTAACCTTTTCGATAGCGGCCGCCCTTTCTTCGTCTTCGATCTTAGCATTAAGAACAACGGCTAATTCATATTTGCTCATGCTAGTACCTCCTTTTGGTCTCTGGCCCCTTACAAAATAAGGAGCAAGGAATTTCGTTTCATTGTATCACGAGGTTATATATTACCACATTTTTTTCAGCATTTCAAGCCTTTTTTCGCAAATCCTTTGTGTTTTTCTCTACCAGTTTCCGAGCGACCATTACCTGATGACCACACCCCATACATTTTAATCGAAAATCAGCACCTACACGTAGTATTTCCCACTCAAAGCTGCCACACGGATGTTTTTTCTTAAGCTTAACAATATCACCCACATCATAAATAACCTTTTCCTGCATGTAATTCTCCTACTATATATTATTTAACCACTATTTGATTAAAAATCTCTCCAATACTTCCCTGTATGAGCAGATTGGCTCTCCGGTCCATTGGTGTTGAGGACTTGTTAATCAGTACAAGCTTCTGTCCATGATAATAATCAATCAATCCTGCTGCAGGGTATACTGCCAGGGAAGTTCCGCCAATAATTAAAATATCTGCACTTGCAATATACTCAACTGATTTTTGCAATGTTTCCTGATTTAATCCTTCTTCATAAAGAACTACATCAGGTTTAATCTTTCCTCCGCATGTATCACATGTAGGAACACCGGATGATTCTACAATATAATTAACATCAAAGAACTTTTTGCATTTTTCACAGTAATTTCGAAGAACGCTTCCATGAAGTTCCAACACTTCTTTACTTCCAGCTGCCTGATGCAAACCGTCTATATTCTGTGTTATCACGGCTTTTAGCTTTCCAGCCTTTTCAAGCTCTGCAAGCTTCATATGTGCTTTATTTGGTTTTGCTGTAGTACACAGCATCTTTTCTCTGTAAAATCGATAAAACTCTTCTGTTTTGCTCCGATAGAACGAATGACTCAAGATTGTTTCAGGCGGATAATCGTATTTTTGATTATATATCCCATCCACACTACGAAAATCTGGTATTCCGCTTTCTGTCGATACACCCGCACCACCAAAGAATACAATGTTATCAGTTCCTGTAATCCATTGCTGTAATGTCTCAATTTCCTGCATAGTCATTCCCTCCTTTATTTTCAAAAAGTGTTTCATGATTTATTATGGAATTTCTCCTCAGGACAATACCTGTATTTGCATATTCGCCTTGCAAACCTTTTTTCCGCTCTCGTTTGTAATAACTACTTTCAGTATGATTAGATGAAATGTATCATTTTTTTCTTTCACAGTTCCTTCTATTGTAAGTGTATCTCCAATATAAACCGGATTTGTAAATTTTGTTTCCACACTATGTATCAGACTTTTCTCACCCGGCAAATATACACCTGCAAGTGTTGAAAGATAAGAAGCCGTCAGCATGCCAAACACAACACATCTGTCATATCCTTGCGCTTTTGCAAACGAAGAATCTGCGTGAAGAGGATTCATATCCTTAGTAATTTCACGGAATTTGTCCTGATCATCTTGTTTTACAACAACTGTAAAGCTCTCTTTATGTCCGATTTCTATTTCATCATATTTGTATACATTCATTTTATGCCTCATCCAGCTTGCATTTTATCAAGTCTATCATCTCGCCGACATTTGCAAGCTTATTAATTTCTTTAATATCGAATTTTAAATGAAATTCCTTTTCCATAGCAACAATCAGTGTAATATGTTCCAAAGAATCCCAGTCATCAATATCCTCTGCACTTGTCGTATCCTGTATCATCAATTCTTCATCATCAAAAACATCTCGGAATATTTCCTGTACTGCGTCCGCTATTTCCTGTCTTGTCATATCCATTATCCTTTCACTCGCATACTTTAAGCAATTCCGCTTCCAAAAGCTTTTCAATTATCGGAATCATAACCGGTATCGGTACTTCTATTAAGTCACTCAGATCCATCAAATCATTTGTACCATCTGCATATGCCAGAATATCTTTTAATGCCAGCGTCTGCTGAAATGTTTCTTTGCTGCTCATTGTTGGAACCAGACCTCTTTTTCCAAGCTGAGGCTCACACAGGCAAGTTACCTTGTACTTTTCATTCCACTCCAGTGCATCAATGCACTTGCGCATAACAGCATAGCTTCCTGCCAGACCATCTGGTGAAATAATATCCAGATTATCTCCGGACGTATGATACTCGGGATATACGTGGTACTTGGAACGGCAAAAGCATACAAGTGGCAAATCCACACCGGGTGCCTGATATTGACGTTCATCTGATCCTCTCTTAAGAAATGAATATTCCATATATGCAGGGGCGTGATAATGTAAAATATTGGTCAACACCTTATCTGCAAGTGTTTTTCCATATCGGGAATGTACAAGTGAATATGTTCTGTCATCACCAACACAAGTCAGGTTAAAGCCTGCCTGAATATTCTCCTGCATTTCAGTCAGATGTTCGCTCAAATAAGTAATTGCGCCTATTGTCTCTGGTACAAGAATCAAACGATAGCTGTATTTTCGATTAGGAATACTTCGAATATACTCCGCAAGTCCCATCATCAGTGCCGGTCCCGAACATTCATTATTTGCCATGGACGGATGACATATATAGCTTGATAAAAAAATCTCCTGCTTTGTCCTTCCAGGAATCAAAATCTCACCATATGTTAAGCTTCCATTCTCCAGAGTCGAACGGATGACTGCATGATAATTTCCTGTCTGCAACGATTCCAATTGTCGGTGTGTCATGCAAAATCCCCATCGTTCCTTGTAATAGGAAGTAACATATGGAATCAAATCAGGCTGGTCCTTTAGGGAAAACAGATGTGGTTTCAGCTCTTCTAAAGAAAGAACTTTATCCACCGGTACTGAATAACCCATCACATGAAGATTGTTTTCCTTGAAATCCACAATACGATTTCCGGCCTCATCTTCTAGATAAGCTTCAGAAATATTCCATTCCTTTGGAACAGTCCAGTCAAAAACCTGTGTCCCCGATGGCACCTCTGTTAACGATAAATCTGAAGTGTATTTTTTTAATATCCGAAAAGTCTCTCTTACACCATTTCCCGTAATACTTCTGCAGATTGGGAATAGCTCCTTTGTAATCGCAAACAGCTTCTGCCCCTCTTCTAAATATTCGGTCGAATCCTGCCCAATATAAGAACAAAGCTTTCTGCTCCGATTATGTCTGACATCTTCGGAAATAATTGGATATACTTTAGCTAAATCAATTAATTTATATTCAATCTCATTTACAAAAAATCTTTTCATTGCGCCAATCGCTTCAAATTCAGACTCATATGGATATATTAATATCTCAACATCCAAATCCAGATTTCTAACATTCATGGAGTAGACTGCCTGTCTTGTTGCTCCATCTGCATCTGTATAATCTGCTTTAAAATCTTTAATATACCTGTAAGCAACAGGTCCCTCCTGTTCCTCGACATAATGCGCATATACAAACGAATGCTGACAGTCTTTATCAATCAACAGATTTATAAAATGATGACTTGTCAAATACGTGAATGGGGAATCTTTACCAAACGAACTTTTGTTATCCAGCGCACACAGCTCATCCTGTCCTTTTCCCCATACAGCAAAGGAGTAAATTGGATGTTTGGTTCTTTTAAAGTCATCACGCTTAAGTGCCAGTTTTCCAAGTGTTCCTGTTTTGCACGGTGTTTTGTTATAGTCAAAAGCCACTCCCTTACAAAACGACCAATTAAAAGTAGGAAATACAAGAGTTGCTTCTTTCCCAATGATCTCAATAATTCCATCTATTAAAATATTTAAATCTGTATCATCCTGATGCTCAATACAACTATATAACAGCTGCTTCACATCAGACGTTACAAATACATTGTCACCCTTTTTCAGTCCAAGACATGCTGCTAAATCCTTCAGTTTAACATAATCACTCATGTTTTTCCTTTCCGTCCGGAGTTCATCCGTATATACTACACTTATAGTACAATATATCATTTTCTAAGTATTTTATCAAATAATTGCCGAAAAAATCTATTAAGCCAATTATCTTGTTTTTTGAAAAACATCCGCATATAATAGATTACATCATTTATGAAATGGAGATTCAATGCATGACATCATCGAAAAAATCATCAACTTCTATTTCGTTCGTAGAAGTTACAGATTTCATAGTCAGAGCGCTTATTTCAGCCTACTGTATTCTATTGTTCATTCTTCTGCCATTATGTTACCGGGATAAATACTATGACATCGGAGATTTTAAATATGAACTTTTTTTAAAGCTTACTCTTGGATTATTCTATATTTTGATTCCTGTATTTCTTTTTTGTATAGCCGCACATATCAGTCATAAGACATGGTGTGAATTAACTTTACGAAAAATAGCATCTTCTCTCACACTTACTGATGGTTTTGTACTTCTTTATCTTGCTGCCTGCATCATTTCTTTTCTATTAAGTCCATATCGTACTAATTGGTTTCACGGCACCGACACAACAGCAAATCCTGCCTGGTTTGGATACGGTGGCTGGTTTATGGGATTAAAGAGCCAGTTAATGTTTATTGCCATTTATTTTCTAGTTTCACGTCTTTTTATAAAAAGCTGGAAATTTGATTTATTGGCTTCTATCCTTGGAGCATCCGCAATTGTATTTCTTTTAGGTATATTCCATAGATTTTTAATTGATCCGCTGGCTCTTTATAATGGGATTGATGCTTCCTACTATCCCCTGTTTTTATCGACTATCGGGCAGGCTTCTTGGTTTTCCAGTTATCTGTGTACCATATTTCCGATTGGTATTTTTTTATTCTGGTACTGTCACAAACGCTGGCAGCGAATTGTACTTGGCATTTATACAGCAATTGGTTTTGCATCTCTGGTAACACAAAACAGTGACAGTGCTTATTTTGCTATGATAGCTTTTCTGTCTATCCTGTTCATACTTTCTCTACGTTCAACAACCAGTTTTCTTCGTTTTCTCGAGGTTCTGATGATTGCTGGATTTTCTATGCGTTTCATTGGAATTTTGCAGATTTTGTGTCCACAAAGAGCCATTCAGGTAGATACCATTTCTGTTTTCTTTTCACAGAACTTTCTATTATGGATTTTCCTGTTTTTCATAGTTGCTCTTTATTTTGGAATAAACTATATGCAGCTGCATAAACAAATACATATTGAATCCATCAAGTGGCTTCTACCTGTTTTCTATATTGTGACGGCAGCAATTATTCCGATTGGTGTTTTATGTATTATTCTTACAACAACCAATCAGCTTCCTTCCTTTTTATCTTCCTTTAAAAACTTCGGTTACTTTAATTTCAATGATGACTGGGGTAATGGCCGTGGATTTACATGGAAGTACTGTGTACAGATGTATTCCGAATACTCTATCCCACAAAAGCTGTTTGGTATAGGATCTGACTGCTTTGCGTCATATACTTATGCATATCATTCTGCTGATGTATCAGTTAAGTGGGGTAATTCCGTACTTGCCAATTCGCACAATGAATGGATGAATATGCTGTTAACTACCGGATTATTTGGATTTGTAACTTATCTTGGTATTTTCGTTTCTTCGTTTCTAACATATATGAAAAACAAAAAAAATAATATTTATCTGTTTGCAGCTGCTGCATGTATTATATCTTATTTTTCACACAATATTTTCTGCTATCAACAGGTAGTATGTACGCCATTTATTTTTCTGATTATTGCACTTGCAGAATTTACAAAACGAAATGATACTTGAAAATCATAATTAATTCACAAAATTATTATTTCCATAATCTATTTTTTGAGTTACAATAGTAAAGACGTCGGCAGTCAGCTTGTTTTTCTGCTGATGAATATTTTTAACAGACAGGAAGAGGTCTTTATGAAAAAAGAAGCACAAGATAATGATGAAAAATTAAGTTTAAGCAAGCAGCGTAAAATTGAGAGACAGAAAAAGCAGGCTAAGGATAAGCGAAATGCAACCGTTCAAAAAATTGTAGGAATAGCAATAGCTGTTCTGGTTGTCGCCGGTGTCATCGCACTAATAGGTCAGCAGATTTATCGTGCGGTAAATAAAGTAACTGCAAGCAAAGACTTCAGTGCACTGATAACAGATGATGGATTCATAAAAGATGTAAATGCTTCATCCAATATTACACTTTGTGATTATAAGAATATTTCTGTTCCATTAAGTGAAGTAGAATATACCGATGAAGAGCTTGAGGCAGCAATACAGGATACTCTTGATCAACATCAGGAATTGAATAATACCAGTTCAGCTAAAATAGCCGACAAGGATAAAGTAAATATTGATTTTGTAGGTTCTGTTGATGGTAAAGAGTTTGATGGTGGAAACAGTGGTGGTGCTGGATATGACCTTACAATCGGTTCTGGGTCTTTTATTGATGATTTTGAACAGCAAATGATTGGACATGGAGTTGGTGATGAATTTACTATTGATGTTACCTTCCCTGATGACTATTCAAATGATCCTACTCTGGCCGGTAAAGATGCTTCCTTTGTGGTAACAGTCAATGGAATTTATACATCTCCAGCATTTGATGATGCTTTTGTCAAAGAAAACCTTTCTGATTTTGCCGATACCGCTGATGGTTATCGTAAATATTTGAAGGATAAAAACTACAAAACCAACCTTGATCAATGGATTGCAACTTATCTGATTGACAATACAACAGTAAAAACTTATCCAAAGAACTATTTAAATAATTTAAAGTCAACTCAGAAATTTAATGATCAGAATTCCTTTGAATACATGAACCAGATTTATACTTCCTATTATGGCTCAGAAGCATATGCAAGCTTTGAGGACTATGTGCAGATGTCTGAAACAGATTACGATTTAAGTCTGATTGATACTTGTAAAGCTGTTGAGAAAGAAGCTATGATTTATCAGGCAATCCTTGAAACAGAGGGTGTCAGTGTTACAGAGGATGAATATAAGACATATCTTACAGAAACAACCGGCTCTGTTGATTCCTATGATACACAGATTGAACAATACGGAAAAGGCTACACAATGCAGAATATGGTTCGAATTAAAGCTCTTGAAATAGTTGAAAATAATGCAACTGTAGAATAACAAACAAAGTGGCATATCTTATCATGATAAATGATTGATATGCCACTTTTAATTCTATAATGAATAGGTTAGGTTCATAATACAATTACTTATTTACTGCAATTATGTAATTTCTCTTCATTACATTCATTCAATTTGTCTATCTGAAATGGATAATGCTTTCCATCATCCTCTTCAATTCCAAAACGCTCTGCCTCTGCTTTTCTGTTCCATAAAAAGCTAAATTTTAGTTCCGTGCCTTCTTTTATCCTTTTCAGATTTTCCATATGACGATACCAGATAAACACAGATGAAATATACAGAATCAAAGTAAAATATATGCTCTTGTTGACAAACCCATAAACAGCCGGAAAAATCAAAGCAACACTCATAGGTGCAAAGCAGATATAATCAGTAACAAAGGCAACAAACACAGCAATAACAAGTAACGCTAAAAACATACGATAATCAAGTGCTAAAACCGCTCCACCAAGTGATGCAAAGCCTTTTCCGCCACGAAAACTCATATAGAACGGAAAAATGTGACCAAGAATTACCGCTGTCGCTGCTATGGTTCCTGCAAAAGCATATCCAGGGAATAATGATTCCGATAATCTCACAGCTGCATAAGCTTTTAAAATATCAACTAAAGCTACAATAACTCCGGCTTTTTTACCCATAAGAATTACTACATTAGAGGCACCCGCGTTCTTTGAGCCAAATTTTCGAATATCATATCCCATCATTCTGGAAAAAATATAGGAAAGATTAATACATCCCAAAAAATAACCAATTAAAATACATGCAATAACAGCAACAATCATATTCATATTCAGCTCCTGCCTTTTCTTTGTCTGCATTGTCACAAACAATTCCATCTTTTATTATATTAACTTCAAACCTACTATTCCAGTTACAAATGTCATGGATTTATTAATGTTCTGCTTGTTACTAAT
>CAZOHM010000055.1:0-16521 GCA_964579795.1 uncultured Lachnospiraceae bacterium
ACTTGAGGCAAAAGAAAACAAGATGACAGATGCTGAAATTGAAGCAATTGGAGCTGGTGATCAGGGTATGATGTTTGGTTATGCGACAAACGAAACCGAAGAATATATGCCGTATTCTATTTCACTTGCACATAAGCTCGCAAAGCAGCTTACCGATGTTCGTAAGAACGGAACTCTGAAATATCTCAGACCGGACGGAAAGAGTCAGGTTTCTGTAGAATATGATCAGAATGGAAAGCCAATTCGTTTGGAAGCTGTTGTATTATCTACACAGCATGA
Organism: uncultured Lachnospiraceae bacterium; assembly: GCA_964579795.1. Classification (GTDB taxonomy): domain Bacteria; phylum Bacillota; class Clostridia; order Lachnospirales; family Lachnospiraceae; genus JAEYFP01. The sequence goes on from CAZOHM010000055.1 coordinate 280, forward strand.
TGAAGATGTGACACAGCAGCAGATTCATGAGGATATTAAGAAATATGTGTTTGATCCAATTCTTCCAAAGGAGTTAATCGACGCAGATACAAAGTTCTTTATTAATCCAACAGGTCGTTTTGTTATTGGTGGACCACACGGAGATGCAGGTTTGACAGGACGAAAGATTATCGTAGATACTTATGGCGGATTTGCACGTCATGGTGGCGGAGCATTCTCAGGTAAAGATTGCACAAAGGTTGACCGTTCAGCTGCATATGCTGCAAGATATGTTGCAAAGAATATTGTTGCTGCGGGGTTAGCAGATAAGTGCGAAATTCAGTTATCCTATGCAATTGGTGTTGCACAGCCGACTTCCATCATGGTTGATACATTTGGAACAGGTAAGCTCTCTGATGAGAAGCTTGTTGAAATCATTCGCAACAACTTTGATCTTCGTCCAGCAGGAATTATTAAGATGCTGGATCTTCGCCGTCCGATTTACAAGCAGACAGCAGCTTATGGACATTTCGGACGTAATGATTTGAATCTTCCGTGGGAAGCAGTTAATAAAGTGGAAGCATTAAAAAAATATTTGTAAAATTCATAACACAGGAGACATTTGATTTGATTTTATGTTAAAATAGAGAGCAGGCAGAGAATTTGCATGAAGGCATGCGAATAATCTGCCTGCTTTACTAACATGAAAGGGAAGAAAACAATGGCATTTACACATTTGCATACACATACAGAATTCAGTCTTTTGGATGGTTCTAATAAAATAAAGAAATATGTACAGCGTGTAAAAGAGCTGGGTATGGACTCTGCAGCAATTACTGATCATGGAGTCATGTATGGTGTCATTGATTTTTACCGTGCAGCCAATGAGGCAGGCATTAAGCCTATTTTAGGCTGCGAAGTTTATGTTGCTCCAAATTCCAGATTTGATAAAGAGATATCCGGTGGCGAGGATCGATATTATCATCTTGTACTTCTAGCAGAAAATAATACCGGATACAGCAATTTAATGAAGATAGTGAGTCATGGCTTTATAGAAGGCTATTATTATAGACCACGTGTAGACATGGAAATCCTAAACGAATATCATGAAGGGATCATTGCTCTTTCTGCATGTCTTGCAGGTGAAGTACAACGCAATATTCAAAAAGGATTATATGAAGAAGCAAAGAAGAGTGCGTTAAAATATGCCGCCTGTTTTGGAGATGGAAATTATTTTCTTGAGCTGCAGGATCATGGGATACCTGAACAGAAAACAGTCAACGCTGCTCTGTTGCGTATGAGCCAGGAACTCCATATTCCGCTTGTTGCCACGAATGATATTCATTATACATATGCAGAGGATGCTGCTGCGCATGATATTCTTCTTTGCATTCAGACAGGGAAAAAGCTACAGGATGAAAACCGTATGCGCTATGAAGGCGGTCAATATTTTGTAAAATCCGAAGATGAAATGAAGACATTGTTCCCTTATGCACTGGAGGCATTGGAAAATACGCACAAGATAGCAGAGCGTTGTCATGTGGAAATCGAGTTTGGCTCCTACAAGCTGCCGCAGTTTGATGTACCCTGCGGATATACAGCGTGGGAATATTTAAATAAGCTTTGCAGAGAAGGATTAGAGAGACGTTATCCCGGACATGGTCAGGAGCTTGACCGGCGCTTGGAATATGAGCTTGAGACTATTCACAGTATGGGATTTGTGGATTATTTTTTAATTGTATGGGACTTCATCAGATTTGCAAAATCTAATGGAATTGCAGTCGGTCCGGGACGTGGATCGGCAGCCGGAAGTGTTGTATCATATTCACTGGAGATTACAAACATAGATCCGATCAAATATAATCTGCTGTTTGAGCGTTTCCTGAATCCGGAACGTGTATCCATGCCTGATATAGATATTGATTTCTGCTTTGAAAGACGGCAGGAGGTCATCGATTATGTTGTAAAAAAGTATGGAAAGGACAAGGTTGTTCAGATTGTAACATTTGGTACACTTGCAGCAAAGGGAGTTATTCGTGATGTTGGACGTGTTATGGATTTGCCGTACGCTTATGTGGATTCAATTGCAAAAATGGTACCCAATGAACTAAATATTACGCTGGAGAAGGCGTTGCAGCTCAATGCAGATTTTAAAAAGCTGTATGAAGATGATGAACAGGTTCACAAGCTGATAGATATGTGCAAACGACTGGAGGGACTGCCGCGTCATACATCCATGCATGCTGCGGGTGTTGTAATATGCCAGAAGGCTGCAGACGAATTCGTACCACTGTCGAGAGCATCCGATGGCTCGATTACGACGCAGTTTGTTATGACTACATTGGAAGAGCTTGGACTTCTAAAGATGGATTTCCTAGGACTGCGTACACTGACGGTTATTCAGAATGCTGTGCGGTTTATTGAGGAAAATACCGGTAAAGTAATAGATGTAGATAAGATTGATTATAATGACAAGGCAGTGCTCGCATCTATCGGAACCGGCCGGACGGATGGCGTTTTTCAGCTGGAAAGTGCCGGAATGAAGAGCTTTATGAAGGAATTGAAGCCGCAGAATCTGGAGGATATTATTGCAGGTATTTCTCTGTATCGTCCGGGCCCTATGGATTTTATTCCACAGTATATTAAAGGGAAGAATTCAAACGGACAAATTCATTATGATTGTCCACAGCTGGAGCCGATTCTTGCACCGACCTATGGCTGTATTGTATATCAGGAACAGGTTATGCAGATCGTACGTGAACTTGGAGGATATACGCTTGGAAGAAGTGATTTGGTACGTCGTGCCATGTCCAAAAAAAAGCAGGCAGTCATGGAAAGGGAACGTCAGAACTTTATTTATGGAAATGAAGAGGAAGGTGTTCCTGGTTGTTTGAAAAATGGAATTCCAGAAGAGATTGCAAATAAGATATACGACAACATGATGGATTTTGCAAAGTATGCATTCAATAAATCACATGCAGCTGCATATGCCGTAGTATCATATCAGACAGCTTTTTTGAAGTATTATTATCCGATTGAGTTCATGGCAGCACTGATGACCTCTGTAATTGATAACTCGGGAAAAGTATCAGAATATATCTATACATGTAAGTCTATGGGAATCTCTATTCTGCCACCGGATATCAATGAAGGAATGGCTGGTTTTTCCGTATCAGACGGTTGCATCCGATATGGACTTGCATCCATAAAAAGTATTGGCTGGCCGGTCATAGAGGCAATTGTGAATGAAAGGAAAGAACGGGGAAAATTTTTAAGCCTAAAGGATTTTATTTTGCGCCTTTCCGGAAAAGAGGTCAATAAACGTACAATAGAGAGCTTTATTAAATCAGGAGCATTTGACAGTCTTGGCGGTACAAGAAAACAGTTCATGAGTGTTTATTCGCAAATACTTGATCATATCAGTCAGGAAAAGAAGCAAAACATGGCGGGACAGATTTCTCTGTTTGATATTGCTGATGATGAGCAAAAAGAATCCTTTGAAGTCAAACTGCCTGATACAGGAGAGTATGAAAAGGGTATTCTATTAAGCTTCGAAAAGGAAGTTCTTGGTATATATGTAAGTGGACATCCGCTTGAAGCTGATGAGGCACTGTGGAAAAAGCATATTACAGCAGTTACCTCGGATTTTGTTCTGGATGAGGAAACACAGGCAGTAAAAGTTGCAGACGGTGCAAAGGTAACGATTGGTGGAATTATTGAACACAAAACAATCAAGCATACAAAAACGGGAAAGATGATGGCATTTATTAATGTTGAGGATTTGGTTGGATCTGTTGAGGTAATTATCTGGCCGAATGATTATGAGCGCAATGCCAGGGAAATTGTTGAGGATTCCAAAGTGTTTATTCAGGGTAGAGTTAATGCAGAGGAAGAAAAGGATGCAAAGTTGATATGTGAAAAGATTATTCCGTTCGACAGTATTCCTAAAAAGGTATGGATTCGATTTAATACAAGGGAGGACTATCAGGCACAGGAGGATGTTCTTTTTCAGACGATTGCAGATTCAGATGGTCATGATTTGATTTCAATATACATAGACAAAACAAGAGAAATCAAAACACTACCCAAGAGTAAAAGTGTAAAAGCAGATATGGAGCTTTTGGAAAAGCTTAGAGAATTATTTGGCAAGGAAAGTGTTAAAATAGTATAGGGAAAACTACAATCATAAGTTTTTATTGAAAAGCAGTAATAAAAAGGGTAAAATATAGAAAGTTAATGATTTACTGGCTTATAGTCAGGGCAGGAGGTCTCGATATGGCTAAAGAAGTGAATACAATTGGTGTACTGACAAGTGGCGGTGATGCACCGGGCATGAACGCTGCAATCAGAGCAGTTGTCAGAAAAGCAATTGCAAATGGAAAAAAGGTTAAGGGTATCCAGAAGGGATATCAGGGACTTCTGAATGAAGAAATAACTGACATGTCTCCTAGAGATGTATCTGATATCATTCAAAGAGGTGGTACGATTTTGCGTACTGCACGTTGTGAAGAGTTTAAGACAGAAGAAGGCCAGATGAAAGGCGCTGAAATCTGTAAGAAACATGAAATAGACGGATTGGTTGTCATAGGTGGCGACGGCTCATACAGAGGAGCACAGAAGCTTGCAGCACAGGGCATAAATACGATTGGATTGCCCGGAACAATTGACCTGGATATAGCATGTACAGATTATACTATTGGGTTTGATACAGCAATCAATACTGCTATGCAAGCAATTGATAAAGTACGTGATACTTCTTCTTCACATGAACGCTGCAGTATTATAGAAGTAATGGGACGAAATGCAGGATATATTGCATTATGGTGTGGAGTTGCAAATGGTGCGGAGGACATTCTTCTGCCAGAGAAATATCAGTATAATGAACAGGAAATTATCAATAATATCATTAATAATAGAAAAAAGGGAAAGACCCATCATTTGATCATCAACGCAGAGGGAATCGGTCATTCCACATCAATGGCTCGTAGAATAGAGGCTGCCACAGGTATTGAGACAAGAGCCACTATACTTGGATACATGCAGCGTGGAGGATCTCCTACATGTAAAGACAGATTTTATGCATCCATGATGGGAGCATATGCAGCTGATTTGCTTTGTGATGGAAAATCAAACAGAGTTGTTGGTTATAAACATGGAGAATTTACTGATTTTGATATTGATGAAGCACTTGCTATGCAGAAAGAAATTCCTGAATATGAATATGAAGTGAGCAGGATGCTTTCCATATAATATAGAATTACAGCGGTCATAGATTGATTAATATAATAGAAGCAAACATATATGGAAGGGACCATGCGGCTCCTTCCATATGTTTCAATTCGTGACAATCATCATGATTTACAGAAGGCAGAAAATATGATAACAAGTACATCCAATTCTAAAATCAAAAACATAATACAGCTTATGACAAGCAGCAAAGCTCGCAGGGAGCAGCAGTCATTTGTCGTGGAAGGTATGAAATTGTTCCAGGAGGCACCAGCAAAGCAAATCAGGCAAATCCTGTTGACCGAAAGCTGTCTTGAGAAGATTGACAATAAAGAAAAGCTTGCAGGTCTGGAATATGAACTGGTCAGTGACACAGTCTATAAAAAGATGTCTGATACAAAAACACCACAGGGGATTTTGTGTGTCATTCGGATGGAAAAATATGAACTGGAGAAGTTATTAAAGACATTAAAAGGACAGGCAGTACATATACTGATATCGGAGGGAATACAGGATCCGGGAAACCTTGGGACAATTGTTCGAACAGGCGAAGGAGCCGGAATCAATCTGGTACTTGCAGATGAGAAAACTGTCGATGTATATAATCCAAAGGTTATTCGTTCCACGATGGGTTCCATTTTTCGTGTTCCCATCGTGTATACGACAAATCTTCGAGAAGCCATTTCCATACTGAAAAGAGAAAATATTGTATTATATGCAGCACATTTAAATGGAAAGAATGATTTTTGGAAAGAAACGTATTCAGACCGTACGGCTGTGCTGATTGGGAATGAAGGTAATGGACTTAGTGAAGAAACAAGTGAACAGGCAGATGTTCTTGTGAAAATACCGATGCTTGGAAATGTCGAGTCGCTTAATGCGGCTGTAGCGGCAGCAGTATTAATGTATGAAATTAGAAGACAGACTCGATAAACAGGAATACATACAAGAGAAGGAGAAAAGCATGAAGATAGGATTTATTGGACTGGGAAATATGGCAACAGCCATGATTGGTGGAATGATTGCAAAAAAAACTGTAGCAGCAGAAGATGTAATTGGTTCTAACCATGGAGAGGAAAAGAGAAAGCTTGCAAAGGAAAGATTCCATATTTCCATCGCAGAAACAAACAGTGAGGTTGCAAAGAAGACAGATGTTTTGATACTGGCTGTTAAGCCACAGATGTATGAGAAGGTACTTGCAGAAATTCGTGACAGTATTTCGGAACAACAGATTGTGATCTCTATTGCTCCCGGAAAGACACTGGCATGGCTTGCAGAACAGATTGGGAAAAATGTGAAGCTTGTAAGATGTATGCCAAATACACCGGCACTTGTCATGGAAGGCTGCACAGGTGTATGTAAAAATGAAAATGTTTCAGAGGAAGAGTATGAGATGGTTCTAAAGCTTTTAGCCGGCTTTGGAAAAGCATATGCCATTGAAGAAAAGCAGATGGATGCGGTTGTCGCAGTCAGTGGCAGTTCACCGGCATATGTTTTCATGCTGATTGAGGCAATGGCTGATGCAGCTGTTGCGGAGGGACTTCCAAGATCAAAGGCATATGAGTTTGCAGCACAAGCAGTATACGGAAGTGCAAAGATGGTACTTGAAACGGGAAAACATCCGGGTGAATTGAAGGATATGGTCTGCTCACCAGCAGGTACAACGATAGAAGCTGTTGCGGCTCTGGAGGAGAGAGGATTTCGTTCATCTGTTATAGAAGCAATGCGAATTTGTGCTGATAAGTCAAGAAATATGTAATGCCTCCTGTAGTGAATATGTGATGATTCCTGGCGATTTTATATGATGTCTTCCAGCGTTGAATTTGACAAAAGAGATTTGTTCTGATAAAATATATAAACATGTAACAAATTTGTAATGAATCCGTAATGGAGGTTAGAATGAAATTGAAAAACAAAATGCATGCTTGTTTAATGGTAGCATTTGCTATTGCAATTGTTATCGTTGGAACGCGGGGGAGTATGCAATATGTTTTTGCACAGGAAGACAGTTCTTTGAACAAGAGTACAAAGAGTTCTGTCAGTGTGAATGACACAAATAATGGGAAATCTTCTACAAGCGCAAATGCTGTACAGTCGACAACCGATACGAATACCGGAGCAGTTGTTGAAATTAAAGTAGGAACGACTTCAGAAGATGACAGTACGGTATCAGGGGCAAATGAAAAAATCAATGATATTCCATTTAGTAAGCTGGTCATGGCAAATGTTGAAGAGGCAGTGAATGTCAGATCAGAAGCATCAGAGAATGGAGAGCTGATTGGTAAATTATATAAAGAATGTGCAGGCGAAATTCTGGAAAAGGGTTCAGAATGGACAAAAATCAAAACCGGTGAACTGACCGGCTGGGTGAAGAACGAATATCTTCTTTTTGGTTCAGATGCACGGACATTGGCAGAATCAGTCGTTACTAAGACAGCAATCTCTCTGACAGAGAGTTTACGTGTCAGAAAAGAGCCAAATGAGAGCGCTGGAGTATATGGACTGCTTGCAAAAGGCGATGAGATTGAGGCTGTTAAAGAAGAAGGAGATTGGGTAGCTGTTCAATATTCTGATGGAACAACAGGATATGTGGCAAGCCAGTATGTAACAGTATCGGATGAGCTTGGTAAGGGCGAAACGATTGAAGCAATCAATGCAAGAGATGAGGCAGAAAAACAGGCAGAAGAGGAAGCAAAGAAAGAACGCGAAAAGGTAGAGGCTTCCAGAACAAAAGAAACTACACAGACAAACAATGGTGCTGTTTCAGGTGATGTAAATGATGTAATGCTGCTTGCAGCCTTAATTCAGAGTGAATCAGGAAATGAGTGTTATGAAGGAAAAGTTTCTGTAGGTACAGTTGTTATGAACCGTCTTAGAACAGGAAAGTACAGTAACATTTATTCAGTAATATACGCAAAGGGTCAGTTTGGACCGGCATCCAGTGGATTAGTCGCACAGATTTATGCGCAGGGACCGGATGCAACATGTGTTTCAGCAGCACAGGAGGCAATGAACGGAACTTCTTATATTGGTAACGCAACAAAATTCCGAAATGTCAGATCAGGATATTCGGGAATTGTTATAGGAAATCATGTTTTTTGGTAATGACAATAGATAAAAGAGATGACATACAAACCAGTATGTCATCTCTATTCTTTTTAAACATGATTGTAAAAAGAAACAAGATATAGTAAACTAAAATGGTATTTTAGTTGGTAATTAATATGGAAAGGGGAAACACTATGGAAACAGATGCATTAGTATGGCTTGGCGTACTTGTTGTTATGCTCCTGATAGAAATTGTTACACTGGGACTCGCAACAATCTGGTTTGCTGGTGGAGCATTAGTTGCGTTTATTGCAGCTATGTTAGGAGCGAATATATGGGTGCAGGTGATGCTGTTCTTCCTTATATCAATTGTATTACTGCTTGTAACAAGACCAATTGCCGTAAAGTTTTTTAATAAAGACAGAATACGGACGAATGCAGAAAGTCTGATTGGATCAGACGCAATTGTAATAAGTGAAATTGACAATCTGCAGGGAGTTGGACAAGTAACAATCGGTGGACAGGAATGGTCAGCCAAATCCAATAAAGAACATGTGAAATATCCGGTAGGAAGCGTTGTAAAGGTAGTCGATATCAGAGGCGTAAAGGCTGTTGTAGAAGAAAGAGAGGAAATATAATGGTTGCATTTATTATTTTATTAGTTTTGTTTGTTATTATTTTATCATCCTGTGTCAAAATCGTACCACAGGCACAGGCATATGTTGTAGAGAGACTTGGTGGATATCAGGGAACATGGTCAGTAGGACTTCACCTGAAGGTACCGTTTATTGATCGTGTAGCAAGAAGAGTGCTTTTAAAGGAACAAGTTGTAGACTTTGCTCCACAGCCGGTTATTACAAAGGATAACGTAACAATGAGAATCGATACAGTCGTATTCTATCAGATTACAGATCCAAAGCTCTTCACATACGGTGTAGAGAATCCAATTATGGCTATCGAGAATCTGACTGCTACTACATTAAGAAATATAATTGGCGATTTGGAGCTTGACCAGACATTGACATCCAGAGAAACGATTAACACAAAGATGCGTGCATCACTTGATGTTGCAACTGACCCATGGGGTATTAAAGTAAACCGTGTTGAGCTTAAGAATATCATTCCACCTGCAGAGATTCAGAATGCAATGGAAAAGCAGATGAAGGCAGAGCGTGAAAGACGTGAGGCTGTTACAAGAGCAGAAGGTGAAAAGAAAGCAAATATCCTTGTCGCAGAGGGAATGAAAGAGTCTGCTATTCTGGAAGCCGAGGCTGAAAAGGAAGCTGCTATTTTGAGAGCAGAAGCACAGAAAGAAAAAATGATTCGTGAGGCAGAGGGTGAAGCCGAAGCAATCTTAAAAGTTCAGAAGGCAAAGGCAGATGGTATTCGCTTTATTAGAGAAGCTGATGCTGATGAGGCAGTACTTCGCATTAAGAGTCTCGAGGCATTTGAAAAAGCTGCCGATGGACAGGCTACAAAGTTAATTATTCCATCTGATATTCAGGGAATTGCAGGTCTTGCAGCATCCTTGAAAGAGGTTGTGAAATAGACAGGACGGAGGATATTATGAGTTTAAAAGGACGTAATTTTCTGACGCTGAAAGATTTTACAAAAGCAGAAATCAATGAATTTCTTGATTTGGCGACAGAATTGAAAGAAAAAAAGAAAAACGGTATTTTTGACAGGAATTATAGGGGTAAAAATGTCGCATTGATTTTTGAGAAGACAAGCACAAGGACACGTTGTTCGTTTGAAGTCGCAGCACATGATATGGATATGGGCACAACTTATCTGGATCCAAAGGGATCACAGATTGGAAAAAAGGAAAGTATTGCTGATACCGCAAGGGTACTTGGCCGCATGTATGACGGAATTGAATATCGTGGATTTGAACAGGAAATTGTAGAGGAGCTTGCAAAATATGCGGGGGTTCCGGTATGGAATGGACTGACTAATGAATATCATCCAACGCAAATGCTTGCTGATCTTTTGACAATCAAGGAACATTTAGGAGCACTTGAGGGTAAGAAGCTGGTATATATGGGTGATGCCAGGTACAATATGGGAAATTCACTGATGATTGCATGCAGTAAAATGGGAATGCATTTTGTTGCCGCTGCACCGAAAAAGTATTTTCCGAATGAAAAGCTGATTGCAGAGTGTCAGGAATTTGCAAAGGAAAGTGGTGCAACAATTGCATTTGAAGAGGATGCAATGAAGGCCGCAAAGGACGCAGATGTAATTTATACGGATGTCTGGGTTTCCATGGGCGAGCCGGATGAAGTCTGGGAGGAGCGTATTCGTGACTTGACACCATATAAAGTAACAATGGATATTATGAATCAGGCAAAGGATTCTGTAATCTTCCTGCATTGTCTGCCTGCATTTCATGATTTGAAGACTACTATTGGTAAGGAAATGGGAGAACGTTTTAACCTTACTGAGATGGAAGTGACAGATGAGGTATTTGAGAAGTACGAGAAATCTGTATTTGATGAGGCAGAGAACCGTATGCATACAATAAAAGCCGTTATGGCTGCAACACTTGGTTAATTCAAATCAAAATGCCATCTGACAAAGGAGATTTATGAAGAAAGAAACCAGAGCATATATCAAAAATACAATAAAAAATGATTTTTTTGTGATTGATTTAGTTAATCTCATCCTTGGTATTGCGATACTTGTATTGGCAGTTCTTTCAGTAATAGATGGAACAAAGGTAATTATGTTCTCGATGGTGTTTATCTTTGGAGCAGTTTTGATGGTACTGAATTTTTATAAGGGATTAAAGAAAAAGTCTGCTTTGACGATTCCTTTCGGTATTTGTGCACTAATTATGGTAGCAGCTGCAGTTGGATCATTTTATTTGATATAGCTGGCGGATAGGAGTAAACATACACATGGATGACAGAATTGTATTATGCTGTGCAAATGCATATGAAAAGAAATACTATTTTAACGAAACCTTTCAGGGGCTGCCGGAATCTATTCGTGATGAACTTCATATTATCTGTGTACTATTTACTGAGGAAGTCGGAGGCATTTTTTCCATGGTATTCGATGAGGATGGGACACTTAATCTGCAGACAGATGCAGACGAAGAGGATCTTCTCTATGATGAAATCAGTAGTGGACTGCTAATTAAGGAAATACTTCGAAAAAAGCAGGAGCTGTTTGAGTCCCTTACATTATATTACCGGGTATTTATATTAAAAGAGGATGTTTCAGAGCTCCTAAAGGAGGAATAAGCAATGTTTCTGGCAATTGATGTTGGAAATACAAATATTACGGTTGGTGTCTATGATGGAAAAGAGATGGCAGCCACATTTCGAATGACAACAAAATTACCACGGACATCCGATGAATATGGGATGCTGTTGACTGAGTTAATCAGTAAACAGGGTGTCATGGTTGAAAAAATTGAGGGTGCAATTGTAGCAAGCGTTGTTCCGAATGTGATGCATTCTCTGATAAATTCAATCAGAAGATATCTGCACTGTGAGCCGCTGATTGTTGGTCCGGGAATTAAAACAGGAATAAAGATAGATACACCAAATCCAAAAGAAATCGGCGCAGACAGAATTGTAGATATTGTAGCTGCTTATGAAATCTATGGCGGTCCAGCGCTTGTTCTGGATTTTGGCACCGCAACGACCTATGATCTTGTGACAGAGGACGGAAAGTTCAATGTTGGAATTACAGCTCCGGGAATCAGAATATCTGCAAAAGCATTATGGGAGGATACCGCTAAGCTTCCGGAAATTGAAATCAAAAAACCAAAGTCCATTCTTGCACAGGATACCATTTCCAGTATGCAGGCAGGTCTTGTTTATGGACAGATTGGACAGACTGAGTATATTATCCGTCAGGTAAAGAAGGAAACAGGATTTGCGAATATGCATGTCATTGCAACAGGCGGACTCGGGCGTATTATTGCAGATGAAACAGACGAAATAGAAGTATATAACAGTCAGCTGACGTTGGAAGGATTACGAATATTGTATGATAAAAATAGGTAAAACCGTACTAGAGAACAACTGGATACTGGCACCAATGGCAGGCGTAACCGACCTGCCATTTCGTTTACTATGCAGAGAGCAGGGAGCAGGTATGCTGTGTATGGAAATGGTCAGTGCAAAGGCTATCTATTATAACAATAAAAATACGCAGGAGCTGCTTGAAATCGGAGATACTGGTGTACCTGTTTCGTTGCAGCTGTTTGGACGTGACCCCAAAATCATGAGTGAAATGGCAAAGCGTATAGAAGACAGACCATTCTCTGTACTGGATATCAATATGGGATGTCCGGTTCCAAAGGTAGTCAATAATGGAGAAGGTTCAGCTCTGATGAAGGAGCCGGAGCTTGTCGGAGAAATTGTAGAGAGTATTGTCAAAGCAATTCAGAAGCCTGTGACAGTTAAAATTCGAAAAGGATTTGATGAAGCACATTGTAACGCTGCAGAAATCGCCAGAATTGCACAGGAGAGTGGAGCAGCAGCAGTAGCTGTCCACGCAAGGACAAGAGAACAGTACTATGCAGGAAAAGCTGATTGGGAGTGCATCCGTCAGGTAAAGGAGACAGTTCACATTCCTGTAATTGGAAATGGTGATGTGACAGGATATGAGTCTTCAGAGGCAATGCAGAAAATGACAGGCTGTGATGGGGTTATGATTGGACGAGCGTGTCGTGGAAATCCATGGATATTTAAAGAAATGTCTGTCTGCGCAGCAGGTGGTACTTATGAGCCACCGTCGATGGAAGAAGTTCGGCAGATGATTATCAGGCATGGAGAATTGCTGATAGCAAATAAAGGGGAATATATTGGCATGCGTGAAATGAGAAAGCATGCAGCATGGTATACCGCCGGATTTCCGCATTCCTCGCATCTTCGCGGTCGTATGAATGAAATGGAGACTATGAATCAGCTGAAGGAACTGATTTTGGGAGAATGGAAGGAAGAATAATAGCATATACTTTCGTATGAAAGAAATCGAAGCAGCATTTATTGAACTAAAAAAGGAAAATGTAAGAGAAACATTGTGGCTGCTTGAAGTTTGGAAGAGCTTGCAGTCTAGGCTGTGGAAGCAATTGAAACAGAGTCAGAGACCGAGTCTGTTTCAAAAGTGTAGACTTTCCTACAAGCAAAAACATGTAATAAAGCTGACACAGTATCAAAAACATGTAATGGAGGATGGAGAGACATATGATGTTTTTTCTGTTCCTTTTACATTTAACGAGCTTGCCTGCATGTCAGCTGAAATGATTGCAGATGCATTGCATCAGATAGCAGTCTGTAGTGGCTATGCATACTTTTATATGAACAGAGAGCTGTATGGAAAACTTTTAACACATCAAAAACAGATGACGATTCACTGGGTGTCCCGGAATATAGTTGCTATGTTAAGGAATGGAAGTCTTGCAGCAGTCTGCAGTGAAAAGTTAAATATCAGACAGCAGGATTTGAAGGTACTGCTTTTTGACGAGGAGGAAGACTCGTTTGAGAAACAGGAAATTCTAAAATGGGTTTTGTACAGCCTGTGCCACAGCGTGAATCATCTTTGCATTCTGACAGAACATGAAGACAGTTATACGAATGTGGTTGAGCATATTTATGAATCTGAAGGACTTCCGATAGAGATATTGCAAAAGATACCAGCTGATTTTCATCTTCTGATTGATATATCAGAAATGACACCACTGAAATATCATAAATTTCCGCAAAACAGTATGTATGTTTCGTTGTTTGCAGATGCTGAAAAAGAGCGACTTCTGTCAGTAAAGCGCAGAGATATAATAACCTTGACATAAAAACCTGCTATGGGGTATAATTCCATTATTGTGTAGTAGAGTGCGAAAGTGTATATAGAGCCGAATAAATGCGGCAATAAATGATAAAGAGGAAGGATGCAGAACATGGAAGAAAAGAAAAATATACTCACATATGAGGGATTAAAGAAACTGGAGAATGAGCTTCATGATCTCAAGGTAGTAAAGAGAGCAGAAGTTGCTCAGAAAATCAAGGAAGCCAGAGAACAGGGAGATCTGTCCGAGAATGCAGAATATGATGCAGCAAAGGATGAACAGCGTGACATAGAGGCAAGGATTGAAGATATCGAAAAGATATTGAAAAATGCAGAGGTTGTTCTGGAAGAGGAAATTGATACAGAAAAAATTAGTATAGGCTGCAAAGTCAAAATTTTGGATAAGGAATTAAAGCAGGAAATGGAATATAAGATTGTTGGCTCAACAGAAGCAAACAGTCTGAAGGGAAAGATTTCTAATGAATCTCCTGTCGGAAGAGCCTTAATCGGTGCCAAAAAGGGTGAAACAATTACTGTAGAAACACAGGCTGGAGCACTTAAATACAAGGTACTTGGAATTGAACGTTCAAATTAGATAGAAATCAGTGAATTGTCTTTGCATGAGATGTGCAGATAAGCAGAGGAGAATAAACGTGGGTAACGAGAATCAGGAAAATAAAAATGTACAGGAACAGGATATAAAGCAGCTGTTGAAGGTTCGTCGGGAGAAGCTTGCAAATTTACAGGCAGAAGGAAGAGATCCGTTTCAGGTTATGAAATATGATGTGACACATCACAGTGCTCAGATCAAAGATGGATTTGCAGAACTGGAAGGAAAAAGTGTATCTATTGCAGGTCGTATTATGGCAAAGCGTGTGATGGGAAAAGCATCATTTTGCAATGTACAGGATTTGCAGGGAAACATTCAGTCATATGTAGCCAGAGACAGTATTGGAGAAGATTCCTATGCCGATTTTAAGAAGTATGATGTAGGCGATATTGTCGGTATCACAGGCGAAGTTTTCAAAACAAAAACAGAAGAAATATCCATTCATGCATCTGCTGTGAAGCTGTTGTCAAAGAGTTTGCAGATTCTTCCTGAAAAATATCACGGCTTGACCAATACAGACATCCGTTACCGTCAAAGATATGTAGATTTGATTATGAACAGCGAGGTTAAGGATACATTTATCAAGCGTTCAAAGATTATCAGCACAATCAGAAGCTTTTTAGATGCACAGGGATTTATGGAAGTAGAGACACCAATGCTTGTTTCCAACGCAGGTGGTGCATCAGCCAGACCTTTTGAGACACATTTTAATGCGCTTGATGAGGATTTGAAGCTTCGTATTTCTCTTGAACTCTATTTGAAAAGACTGATAGTAGGTGGAATGGAAAGAGTTTATGAGATAGGACGAGTATTTCGTAACGAAGGTCTTGACACCAGACATAATCCGGAATTCACGCTGATGGAGCTTTATCAGGCATATACCGATTATAATGGTATGATGGATCTGACAGAGAATATGTATCGCCACGTAGCACAAACTGTACTTGGTACAACAAAGATTACTTATAATGGCATTGAAATGGATCTCGGAAAGCCTTTCGAGAGAATTACAATGGTAGATGCTGTAAAGAAATATGCAAATGTCGATTTTAATGAAATTCATACGCTTGAAGAAGCAAGAGCAGTTGCAAAGGAACACCATATAGAATATGAGGCTCGCCACAAAAAGGGCGATATTCTGAATCTGTTCTTTGAAGAGTTTGTAGAAGAGCATTTGATTCAGCCAACATTCTTAATGGATCATCCGGTGGAGATTTCTCCGCTTACAAAGAAAAAACCAAGCAATCCGGACTATGTAGAGCGTTTTGAATTCTTTATGAATGGCTGGGAAATGGCCAATGCCTATTCAGAGTTAAATGATCCAATTGATCAGAGAGAACGTTTTGCAGCACAGGAAGAAGCTTTCGCAGCCGGTGATGAGGAAGCAAATCACACAGATGAGGATTTCCTAAATGCTCTCGAAATTGGTATGCCACCAACAGGCGGCATAGGCTTTGGTATTGACCGCATGTGTATGTTGATGACAGACTCACCGGCAATTAGGGATGTGTTGTTGTTCCCAACGATGAAGAGTCTGGATAAATAAAGCCAGTGTTTATACGGCTTTTGAGAGATTC
>CAZOHM010000056.1:0-15493 GCA_964579795.1 uncultured Lachnospiraceae bacterium
GATGTAAGTTTTCCTCATGCAAGCATGATTTTCATTTTTCATATTATTTGCACAACAAAAGGACCTCCAGCCTTCTGGAAGTCCTTTTAATCATATCATCAACTGTAGAGCCCATTCAAAAGCTTATACTCTTGAGAGGTACTCTCCTGTTCGCGTATCAATCTTGATTTTGTCATTCTGTTCAACAAACAACGGAACATATACCGTTGCACCAGTTTCTACTGTAGCAGGCTTTGTAGCACCTGTTGCTGTATCTCCTTTAAATCCTGGCTCTGTCTCTGTAATTTCAAGCTCCACAAACAATGGAGGCTCAATTGCGAAAACATTGCCATTATGTGAACAAACTTTTACCATTTCATTTTCTTTGACAAATTTAAGCGCATCACCAACTGTTTCTGTATTTAATGCAATCTGCTCATAATTTTCTACATTCATGAAATTGAACAAATCACCATCTGAATACAAATACTGCATATCGCTTCTATCGATACGAGCCTGTGGAAACTTTTCTGTAGGTCTGAAAGTTTTTTCAACCACACCGCCATTAATAATATTCTTTAACTTTGTTCTTACAAAGGCTGCTCCCTTTCCGGGTTTTACATGCTGAAATTCAATAATCTGAAAAATGCCATTGTCCATCTCAACAGTTAAGCCATTCCTAAAATCGCCTGCTGATATCATTCCGATATTCCTCCTTAAATACATTCCGTAATAATTCTTTATCAGTTTAAACTATAATTTCATATATTTCAACTGTTTTTTCGTTTTTCACTCAAGTTTCGTGCAATCAGATAATCAATTGCTTCTGTATATCCTTCCAGACCGTGACCTTTAATCAAATGATCACATGCCGGTGCTGTTACCGAATTATGACGCCACTCCTCCGCTCTGCCGGAAATATCAGAAATATGTACTTCTACCTTTGGTGTCGGGATAGATGACAATGCATCATGTATTGCATAGCTGTAGTGTGCATATGCTCCTGGATTAATAATAATACCTTCCGTAATATCAAAATAGCTTTCCTGAATTTTATCAATGATTGCGCCTTCATGATTACTTTGAAAAATTTCAATCAGGATGTTTTCTCTGGCTGCTTTCTTCATAATGAGCTGTCGTAAATAGTCGTAGTCCTGACGCCCATAAACATCCACCTCACGAATACCTGTAAAATTTAAATTTGGTCCATTTATTACTAATATTTTCATAGCAAAAAATCTCCTTTCCTAACTTCTGCCAGTATCACTTTATTCAGCAATAATTCTGCTTACTATTTCGGCTACCGAAAGTGCATCTACCTGAATCACCTTATCAGCAAGTGCCTTATAAATCGGATCTCGTTCTTTCAAGAGATGTTCTATTCTCTCATTCACCTCAGCAGCACTTCCCCGCAAAAGGGGTCTTGTTGTATCATTTTGAAGTCGTCTTCTAACCGTCTCACTCGATACTCTCAAGTATACCACCTTCCCAATCTTTTTTAAATAGCTATGATTATTCTTATTAATCGGCAGCCCACCTCCTGCTGAAAGTACTGTATTGCTAAGTGATTCTGCTAATTGAGCAATTATTTCCGTCTCCAGCTCTCTAAAATGATCTTCGCCGTACTTTGCAAAAATATTACTAATTGTATATCCTGTTTTTGATTCAATCAACGCATCTGTATCTTTAAAATCTAATCTGAGTCTTCTGGAAAGCACTCTGCCAATTGTTGTTTTTCCTGCACCCATAAACCCAATCAAAACATAATTCCTATCAGTCATCCATCTCACCCACTTGTCCAAGTTCTACCAGAAGCTGTTTATATACTTTCTCTATAATTTCTTCTGGTACTTTCAAATCGTTCCAGTATTCATATGCACTAACAGCCTGATAAAGTAACATTTTGAGTCCATTATATGCTCTTTTTCCAGCTTTCTTCACAAGCTTCATGAATTTTGTTTCCGCCGGATTATAGATCAAATCTATTCCACACATGATTTTTTGATAAAACTGTTCATCCTCTATCACAACCGCATCTGTTTGAGGATACAGTCCAAGCTGCGTACATTGAAATGCAATGTAGGTTCTCTCATTAAGCATATTGTATTGTTCAAGTGGTCTTGCGGTAATCACTGTATCACTCCCATTTATTGCTTTATCCAGAAAATTCTGTACATCACAGACAATTGCTTCTGCCTTTTCAATGGTCCTGTTCAGTAAAACAATAGATGCCGCCTTCTTCTTTGCACATAAAAATGCAGTTGCCCTTGCTGCTCCACCAGCGCCAAGGATGACCACATGCTGTCCCAAAAGTGGAACCTTCTCACTCTCCAGTTCCCTTAAGAGCCCAATAATATCTGTATTGTATCCGGCATACCCTGTCTGTGTTCTGACAAGTGTGTTGACTGCACCGATTTGTTCCGCCAGTTCTTCTGTTTCTACAAGATATGGTATCACATCTGTCTTATACGGTACCGTCACATTCATTCCTGTAATTCCAAGTTCATAAGCGCCTTTAACAGCATCCTTCAAATTCTGTTTTACTTCAAACGGAAGATATACAATATTACGTTCCATTAGTTCAGACAACATATTATGAATCAGCGGTGATAACGTATGTCTGACAGGATTTCCGATAATTCCAAGGACTTCAGTCTGTCCATTAATATTCATGTGTTTTCTCCGATTCTAATTTCAATTTTGACTTATTGTAAAAATGTAACACAATCCATTCCAGCCGACGTTTCAAAACAATCTGAATTTCCTCCTTTGGATGAATCGGTTTTACAAGTATATTGTGTATTCCGACCCGTTTTGCACCCCACACATCCGTAAACAGCTGATCTCCAACAAACAACGTTGTTTCAGTATCGGTCTTGAGCTGCCTCATTGCCTGCAAATAACCTTTTCTGCCAGGCTTACCAGCTTTAAAAATATATTGTGCCTGTACGGAATCATTAAATTGTTTTACGCGTGGTTCTTTATTATTGGATAACAAAAGAACACGATATCCGATGCTCTTTAAACGATCAAACAATTCTATCGCACGATCATTCGCAGGGGCTCCATGCGGAACAAGTGTATTATCAATATCAAAAATAATACCACGGTATCCTTCAGTATATAATCCTTCATAATCAATTTCATATGCGGAATTGAGATATTCATCCGGGAAAAAGCATTTAAACATTCTAGTATCCTTTCGCCAAGTTCTCTCCAAATGTATCTTTCTTTTTTCCCGGCTTTACCTCAGCCAGGGTGATTGCAATAAACAACAGACAGCAGCCGGTTATCATCCGTCCGGTCATTATTTCATTTAGGAAAATCACAGAACATAATGCACCAAATAACGATTCGGTTGACATCAACAATGCTGCCGTTGCTGGATGGGTATACTTTTGACAGACAGACTGCATTAAAAAGCAAACCATTGTACTGAGCAGTCCAAGATAAAGCATTCCAACAACAACACTGACGCGAAACGCCTCCATCGGAAAGCCTCCATCCATAATCGGAGCGCATATACAGGAAAAAACTGCTGCAAACAAAATCTGAAGAGTCGCAAGAACAACTGGATCCTCCTTTTCTGTATACTTATCCAAATATATCATTTGCAGAGCATAAAAAACTCCACAGATCAATGTCAATAAATCTCCAATATTAACCGTCATATCTCCCTGTAGAGAAAGAAGACCAATACCTGTCAGGGCAAGCGCTGCTGCAACCATACAATATCCATCCGGTCTGCGTCTGCTAATGAACCAGTGAAAAAAAGGAACAAGAATTACATAGACAGTAGTTAAAAATGCATTTTTACCGGCTGTCGTATAATCACAGCCAATTGTTTGAAATAAATATGCCAAAAATAAAAGAACACCTAATACAGCACTATGAAGAATGATTTTTTTATTTAGTCGTTTTAATCTTTTATGAAAAACAATTGCCAAGCCTGCGCCAGCTATCGAGAACCGAAATGCAAGCATGTAAGACGCGGAAACATAATCAAGAGAATTCTTAACAACTACAAATGCAAATCCCCATATAAATCCCATCATCAATAAGCCCATACTCGCAAGAATAGATATCCCTTTTTCTCTAGTAATTTTCATATTTTCTCCTGCGTTTCTTAACATTTCCTATCTGCACATTATATCAAAGTAGTATTCACACTTCAATAGAAAAAGAGCCGGTAAACTGATATGTCCTCTGTCAAATAGACAGTGGGCATATCAGTTTACCGGCTCTAAAGCTTTATAACAGCGCTATGCCATGTTGGGTGAAATTTTCTGAACAACTGTACCGTCCTCGTCACTACATATCACATTTGAATCACCTACAAAATACTGATACTGCATAAGAGCCTGATCCTTTTGCATATCTGATACTGCTTTTTCCATATCAAGCGAACCAAGACTGCTCTCTTTGCCCTTCATTTCAAACCCATCAGACTTCAGGCTGAGAGAAATATCTTCCAGCTCTACATTCTTACGAGGTTTGATTTCATTAAGATTTAAAGCAAGCGGTTTTTGAGAAGAATCATTCTGTATTGATTTACTCTCCGTATTCTGTCCCTTTTGCTCTGTAATCTTCGGCTCTTGAGTCTCGGATAAATGTTCAATATTATTTTTGTTGTAATTTGAATATAAATCGTATTGATTCAATCCATTAACTGTCATCTTATCACTTCCCTGTATGATGTGTCATTAATGCAATGATTAACATAATCTGTTTACCTTTATAGTATAACCCTATCATATAAATGTTTGCAATAATAATATCGACATTTTTCAAGATTTATTTACATAAAACTTTATTTTTTTTCATTTTTTTTATAACAGGCATTTTGTTCCTTTTCAGCAATCACTATTCCGGCAGATTTAAGAAGCTTCTTTGTATACTCATTCTTTGGATGTAAATAGAGTTCTGATGCAATTCCCTGTTCTACAATCCTTCCATTTTTCATAACAAGGATTCGACTGCAAAGTTGATAAATTACCTTCAAATCATGCGAAATAAAAAGCATTGCTACACCAAGTTCGCGATTCAGACGAATTAAGAGTCCCAGGACCTGTGCCTGTACAGTTACGTCAAGCGCCGAAACTGGTTCATCTAAAACCATAAGCTTTGGCTCCATCATCAGTGCAAGTGCAATACAAATCCTCTGACGCTGTCCACCGGACAATTCATTAGGATAACGATTCAAGAATTCCTTTTCCAAACCAACCTTTCCTAGCATGTCTATAACACGCTGCCTGCGTTCTTCTTCCTGGATTTTGCCCTTAATCCTCAACGGTTCCTCTAAAATCCATCCTATCTTTTTAGCAGGATTCAGAGACCCATATGGATCCTGGAATACCATCTGTGGCATATCAGACAGATGGATAATCTCTCCCTGTGTATCCTTTACAATTCCTAAAACAGCCTTGGCAAGCGTAGACTTTCCACAACCGCTTTCGCCTACAAGCCCTACCAATTCTCCTTCCTGTACCTGAAAAGAAATATCATATAGCACCTGTTTTCTTGATTGAAACTTTCGAGCAAATAAATTTTTTCGATTGTAATAGGCATTTAAATGACATACCTCCAATAATGCTTTTGACGGCGTCGAACTATTTGTCCTGCTCATATCCGGAATCGAGGCAATCAGACTTCTTGTATATGGCTCTCTTGGGTTCAAGAATATTTCCTCAGTATCCCCCTGTTCAACAACCCGCCCCTGATACATTACAAGCACACGGTTGCAAAGTTTTCTGACAAGAGCAAGGTCATGAGAAATAAACAATATTGACGTATGATGTGTCCGATTCACTCTTTTCAGTAATTCAATAATCTGTTCCTGTATTGTAACATCCAAAGCAGTTGTCGGCTCATCGGCTATCAATATTTTAGGGTTACAGATAAGCGCCGCTGCAATAATTACCCTCTGTCGCATACCACCAGAAAGCTCGTGCGGATATTTCTCATAGAGTGCTTCTGCATCTGGAAGTTCCACCTCATTCAACATTGCAAGAACACATTCTTTACGCTCCTTTTGTGACATTTGAGGGCAATGAATGCGCAGGCTTTCTTCTACCTGCCATCCAATTTTCTTCACTGGATTCAGAGATGTCATTGGTTCCTGAAATACCATACTGATATCATTTCCCTGATAGGAACGCAGCTTTTCTCTCGCACAAGTCAAAAGGTCTACTCCATCATATAAAATCTGCCCACGCTTTTTCAGCTGCTTCCTCGGAAGAAGTCCCGCAATTGCCAGTGCAGACATTGTCTTTCCCGAACCGGATTCTCCAACGATTCCAACTATCTCATCCTGTTCAAGATGAAGGTCAAAATCGTAAACAACTGTTTCAGGAATGATATGATCATGAAATTCAATATTCAGGTCTATAACATCTAGCATTTGTTCTCCTTTATTCACAGTTTCTTAATTCCATCACTTAGCAATGCAAAACCAAGAATCAATAATACTATGGAAATTCCCGGAAATAATGCATACATTGGTGCTGCAAACAAAAATGCCTGTGCCTCTGAAAGCATCCGTCCAAGACTCGAATCCGGAGGCTGTACACCAATCCCCAAAAAACTCATGCCTGCCTCAGCCAGTACCGCATTGTTAAAGCCAATTACAATTGAAGACAGCATGACACCAATTGTATTAGGTAAAATATGAACGAGCATAATATGTATATCATTTGCCCCCATCAGGCGCGCACTTTGTACATAGTCAAGATTTTTCAATCGCATGACCTCTCCACGAACAATTCGTGCATAGCTCGGTATAAAGACAATGCCAAGTGCAAGCGTCAGATTGATTGTTCCGCTTCCCATCACACTAACAAATACAAGTGCTAAAAGGAAGCTTGGAAAAGCAAGTACAGCATCATTAAAACGCATCAGAATTTCATCTGCTATACCGCCATAATATCCTGTCAATGAACCAATCAAGGTGCCAAACACAACACCTATGGCTACTGTTCCAGCCGAAACAAGCATTGTTATTCGAATTCCCTTCAGAATTCTGCTGAAAATATCCCTGCCGAAGTTATCACACCCCATCCAATGCTGCAATGAAACCGGAGCGAATTTATCAGCTGCATTCATTACATCTGCATCATATGGCGTAAAAAAGCTCCCTATCATAGCAAGCAATATCATGCTTGCTATAATAACTGCACCAATTATGAAATTGTAGTTGACTGTCTCTCTGTTTTTGTTCATATGCTTAAGATAACTCCATTTGATATTAGTTTCCTCTTATTCTTGGATCAATAACCTGATAAAGTATATCTACAAGAAAATTAATTACAATTACAATCATTGCTATCATTGCGATAATTGCCTGTACCACAGGATAATCCCTGTTTGATATGGAAGTAATCAGCATTCGCCCAATACCAGGAATGGAAAATACCTGTTCCACAATCAAGCTGCTTGCAACAATATCAGCGAGTGTCATACCAAGAAACGTTATGACAGGTATCAAGGCATTTTTCAGCACATGTCGATATAGCACGGCATTCGTTGTGTTTCCTCGACTATATGCCGTTCTGACATAATCAAGTTTTGATTCTGCAAGTACAGATGTCTTTAACAGCTTGATATTCATCGCTGCCTTTGGAAGTGCAATTGCTGCAGCAGGAAATAATAAATAAAGCACAAAGCTCACCACACTGACTGTATAGGAAACATATCCTCCCGGCGTAAACAATCGAAGTACCAGCCCAAATAAAAACGTAATCAACATTCCAGTAAAGAAAGGCGGCACAGCCATAGTAACCTGAGTCAGCACATCAAGAATTTTCGCAATAATGCGATTCTCATGTTTTGCCATATATATGCCAAGTGGAATTGAAATCAATATAATCATTAAAAATGAAATGATTGTTAACGTAAGCGTAATTGGCAGTTTCTCGTATAACATGGATTTTACAGAAGTTCTGTAAGAATAGGAAGTACCCATATCACCAAAGAAAAAATCTCCAAGCCATTCGACATATCGTTCCGGCAACGGACGATTCAATCCAAGTTCCTCACGAAGTGCTGCTACCTTTTGTGGTGTTGCATTAGTTCCAAGCATATTTACAGCTGGATCTCCTGGAATAACCTGAAATGCAAGAAAGACAAAAAATGAAACAATTAATACTGTCAAAAGCAATGTTCCGCACTTTTTACAAATATATTTCATAGTTTGCCCTCCTTGTACTCCCATTTTTCAATGGGGTTCAGTTTATATTACTTCTCTATTCACTTTTTAAATAAATTTTTGAAATATCCTGTACATACAATGGATAAAATGTGTAGCCTTCATACTTTTTATTAAGTACAACAAATTCTGCCATATCCTGTATATACACATTGGCTGCATCCTCAGTGAGCAGTCGTTCCATATCCTTGTACAGCTTTGTTTGCTTTTCATCATCTGTACATGTAATTGTCTGTTCATATAACGAATCATATTCCGGATTGCTATAGTTGATAAAATTGTTATCTGCCTTGGAATAGAATCGTTCAAGCAGGGCTGCAGCAGTCATTGAAGATGCATCCACACCAATCACAGTTGATTCAAATTCACGATTTGTATACACATCGCTCAACCAAGAGTTCCATTCTACCAGCTGAATCGTAGCGTCAATACCAACCGCCTTTAACTGTTCAACGAGTACTTGTGCGGTATCTATGTGCGGCTGATAATTTGAAGGAACAGTGATCGTCATGGAAAATCCATTCGGATATCCTGCCTCATCAAGTAATTTCTTTGCTTTTTCTGCATTCTGCGGATAAGTATTGCTCAATTCTTCAATATAATATTTTTTAAAAGCCGGGAACATACTGCTTCCTATTGGAGTTCCTTTTCCGTCTGATGTCAAATCAAGAATTTCCTGTACATTCACAGCATAGCACATAGCCTGTCTGACTTTTGGATCGTCAAACGGTTCTACCGCATTGTTCAAATACAGCGCTTGTACAAGATTCATTGTACCTTCCATCACATTAAATCCATCTCCAAGCTGTGATACCTGTGCAGATGTCAGCCTTGCATATAAATCAATAGAGCCACCTCGTAAATCCATAACGACTGTATCTGCATTAGATGCAATTTTAAAAATGACGTTTTCAATATGTGCGGGTTCGCCCCAGTATTCATCATAACGCTTTACGACAAAATTCTCCTGTGGTGAGCGCGAAACATACATATACGGTCCTGTTCCTATCGGTGTTGTATCTGGTGTTGCATTATCCTTTGGAATAATTGCCGCAGTTACTGTTGCAAGGGCTGCCGGAAAACTGATATTCTCCTCTGACAGTGTAATCTCAACAATGCTGTCTGATACAACATCTACACTTTTAATCAATGAAAATACCGCTATCAACGGTTCTTCATCTCCCGTAATACCGGCGCATTTTTCAATACTGTATTTTACATCCTCTGCCGTAACGGGATTACCATTATGAAACTTGACATTTTCTCTCAAGGTAAATGTATACACTTTTCCATCTTGAGAAACGTCATACGATTTTGCTACGGCCGGAACGATATTTCCTTCTGAATCAGGCTTTAATAAGCCCTCAAAAACATTGAATAATACCTCTTTAGTTCCTGCCGCAACTGCTTTGTGTGGGTCAAGACTATCTTCTAGATCTTGTGGTATTCCTACAACTATCTGTGAAGAATTTTCTGACTTGTCGCCTGCGCAGCCGCCCAGTGCAATAGCCAGTGTCAGTAACACACACGTGGAAAGAATGCCTTTCATTCTTCTCTTCATCATGTGTTATCTCCTCTTCCAATATGATTTTTCACCAAAGATTGATAAATTATTATCAATACTCGGTATTAAAACATTGTATACAACAATTGAATAAAATGCAAGTTATTTTTATTTATTCATAATAACAATTAAAAAACACAGTGAAATTAAAGCTCAATCTCACTGTGTCATCATTCTGTATTTATTTATCAAGAACCTTTTTCAACTCGTCCATAAAAGTACCAACGTCTTTAAACTCTCTGTATACAGATGCAAAACGTACATAAGCAACGGCATCCAAACTCTTCAACTTATCCATAACAAGCTCTCCTATTACATCGCTTGGTATTTCCTTATCCTCATAATTGAATACTTCTGTTTCAACCTCATCTACAAGTTGTGTAATCTGAGCAACAGAAACAGGGCGCTTATGACATGCACGTAATACACCAGCCTCTATCTTGGCACGATCATAAGTTTCTCGATTATTATCCTTCTTTATTACAATCAATGGGATTGTTTCAACCTTTTCATAGGTTGTAAAACGCTTATCACACTCGTCACATACACGACGACGTCTGATGGAATTATTATCTTCTGCCGGTCGGCTGTCGATTACACGTGTGTTTTCATGACCGCAAAATGGACACTTCATAGATTATCCCCCTATTTTTCATTAGTTATACCACAAAAGTATTATAGTCAACATTTTGCATTATGTCAACTATGTTTTGTCATTGATTCTGCTATAGGTTTCATTCACAAATATCAACAAGAATTATATCCGGACCTATCTGCTTCAACTGACAAAACGGAATTACATGTTCTGTTCTATCTCCAAACAGATTGCAAATACTACGTTTTCCCGGTACAATTACACTTCTAATGCATCCATTGCATGTATCAATCTCCAAATCAGAAATATATCCAAGCTTTTTGCACGTGTTCAAATTAACAACTTCTTTTTCTTCCAATTCTAAAAGTCGCATATTACTGCTCCATACAGTTCTGCTTATTTTAGTATATGCCGTACACTTCACAAATGTGTCAGAAACACATTAAGTCACCCGATTGTCCACTCGCCTGTCTCATAGCTCTCATTCAAATAAGCAAGCACTTGTTCATAGCCTTCTTCTGTAAATGCAAACTTAGTCTCAGTAATCAGCTCTGATGCCGTTTTTTCAAAACAGAGTGGCTCAGGCCAAATCTGTACACAGAACATTGTGTCATTCTCATCCTCTTTTTTCTGAATACGATACCGCATTCCTTTCAAGCTTCCTGTATATGCTTTTCCTTTTTTATAGTGACTATATGATAAAATATGTTTTTTTTCTATCATTTTTCTCTGTTCTTTCTGCATTTGTTTTATTTGTTTCATGAAGTATATCATATGCATCTTTTCAGTATAAACAGTTTAGCACAAATAATCAGGCTCTACAAGCAGCTACGCTGTCAGGCAGCATCACACTATGCCGTCAGATAGTTTTTCATCAAACGAAGTGCGTTCTTTTCCAGACGACTGACCTGTGCCTGAGAAATTCCGATTTGATCCGCCACCTCCATCTGTGTCCTTCCTTCAAAAAAGCGAAGCTTGATAATTTCATGCTCCCGTTTACTCAAGCGTCTCATCGCCTCAGTCAAAGAAAGTTCCTCAACCCAGTTTTCCTCTTTATTTTTCTTATCACTGATCTGATCCATCACATACAGCGTATCTCCACCCTCTGTAAATACAGGTTCATAAAGACTCACTGGACTCTGCAGAGCATCAAGCGCATATACTACCGCTTCTTTAGCTAGTCCTATTTCTTCAGCAATTTCCATTACCGTTGGCTCTCGAAGATTTTTTCTTGTCAATCCCTCTCTCGCATAAATTGCTCTATAAGCAGTATCCTTTAATGACCGGCTGACACGAATTGCATGATTATCTCTCAAAAACCGCCGTATCTCGCCGATAATCATCGGAACTGCGTATGTGGAAAATTTGACATTCAATGTGGAATCAAAATTATCGATGGCTTTGATTAAACCGATACAGCCGATTTGAAAAAGATCGTCTACATTCTCATTACTGCTCGAGAAACGTTTTATGACACTTAATACCAGCCTTAAATTTCCTTTAATAAATTCTTCTCTTGCCTCTTGATCTCCTGCCTGTATTCGTTCAAACAGGAGCTCCTTTTCCTGATTCTTTAAAAGTGGCAGCTTCGCTGTGTTCACTCCGCAGATTTCTACTTTTCCCTGAGGCATTTCTGCTTCCTCCTCGTAAATGATTTTCTGTCATGCTATACATAAAATCATTCACGAATTGAAGCCAAATTATTCATGCTATCATAAATCACTCTGCATTTTTTTTATAATTTCTTCTGCAAACGCTGCAACGTTTTCAAAGTCATTCTGATCTGGGTGTAGCATCGCTTCATCAAAATTATGAAGCATCCGCTCTGCGAATTCATGCTGATCACCTTTTTCAAGAAGCTCTTCATACTTTTTCCGAACCTGAATTGGCATCTTTCCCTGACACATAAAGCATCCCAGATAACGATTATCTTCTGGAAGCCATACCTTTACCCGGTTTTCTATATCTCTATAGTATGATGGCTGATGTCCCTGTCCACATGTGCCAAATAATGCAACATTTTTTCCCTGCAGCTTAGAAAGAAAATCAATCACTTCCATACTGCAGGTTCCTCTGTCTGTCCAAAAGCCAACAAAATAAATATCAGCCTGTTCAGCATCAGTATCCTCACACAATTCCTGAATTTCCTTCTCCTCATAAGAAAGTCTCTCATAAAGCTCTTTTGCAAGCGTTCTCGTATTTCCAGTCTTGCTTTCAAAAATAATCTCACACTTCATGCTGCATCACCGTTCCTTCTACTCTTTCCGATTAAATCAACCGGAGCACAGACCTCTGTTGTTAATATAGTAATGCAGCATCCTGTAAAGTTCAAATGAAGTTTTCATTATATTTATTAATTTTATATAAAAAGACTGATTTCTTTCTTCAAGCGCTTCATGATTTTCTTTTCCAGACGCGAAATGTAGGACTGTGAAATTCCAAGCAGGGTTGCCACTTCCTTCTGTGTCATTTCCTCACCATCCAAAGACTCCAGTCCAAATCGCAGATTCACGATTGTCCTCTCACGGTCGGAAAGCGTATCAATCGCTTTGCTTAACAGCTTCCTTTCTACCTCATTTTCAATATCACGATAAATAACATCCTCCTCTGTTCCAAGAATGTCTGACAACAGCAGTTCATTTCCATCCCAGTCAACATTCAGCGGTTCATCAATTGATACCTCCAGACGTGTTTTACTGTTTCTTCTCAAATACATTAAAATCTCATTTTCAATACAACGTGATGCATATGTTGCAAGTTTAATATTCTTGTGACTGTCAAAAGTATTGATTGCTTTAATCAATCCAATTGAACCAATTGAAATCAGATCCTCCACTCCAACTCCTGTATTATCAAACTTTTTTGCTATGTACACAACAAGACGCAGATTGTGCTCAATTAATATATTTTTTGCCTCTCTGTCATATTCCGTACCCAAATCATTAATTACTTCTATTTCTTCCCCCGCCTCAAGTGGTGGCGGGAGTACCTCGGTGCCCCCAATATAGTGAATTTCTCCCTGTTCCTTTGGAAGCTGAAATATTCCCGGTAGCCGTGATACCATCTTGAATCTGAAATTACCCGGCATAGCCAATCTGAAAATCATTGATACTCCTCCTATTATCTATAGTCTGCATTGCTATTTCATATCATAAAGATGCTTTCCAATAGTGTGTATCTTTTCAGCAAAACAGAAGCGGACTTAATAACATCTCATAATCCTGTTTTATGCTTACTGACTCATTTGCAATTCCAATTACCGGTTTTTCTATTTCCTTTGTTTGACTATCTGAAACCAATTTCATTTTGTCTGCAACAAATCCATACAGTATTCCATTTTCTGTGCCAACTGCCCGATAAGGAATCAGTATGATACCATCCTGTACAGGCAGCCGCTCAACAGCCGCTCCTCCCAAAACACTAACCGGCCTTCCACCAAGTGGCTCCTTCAATTGATTTCCTGTATCAAGAAATGCTTTTACCTGCAGTGTCTGTCCAGCAATATACAATGTTGCATCAAACAGCTGGTCTTTCAGCCTGTGTTCCTGCTTTATTTTAAGAAACAATCTGCGAAACAGTTTATAAAACATATAAGATGCAAACAGCCATTGAAATATTCCATACATGCTCTTTCTTCCAACGCGAAGAAGCCACTCCATTGCGCCACCAAGTAAAAATGAACATACCTGCATGACAGCCATCAGCTGTGCAAACCGCCTTATTCCTGTATATGGGAAAGCAAACATCACTCCGATAATACAAATCAGGCATTGTATACATAGCAACTGAAAGCTGTTTTGTATTTGTACAAAGCATACTGCCAGACTTCCAAGTAATGCAATTATACATGCAGAAACAGTCATTCTTTTCCCCGTCTTGTATTTGAATATGTATGCAGTAAGGCGAAGAATCAGATAATCCATCCAGAAATTCAAACAGAACAATATGTCAATATAGACCTCATAATACACCACTCACCTCCAAACCAGATCAAAACAATAAAGCCATATATTGCAGAAGCAATACATGGCTTTAGTATACCCGAACAGTATTAAATTTTTTGTCATATTCTAGTCAAAAACTAAATATACAGTCTATTATTTCTTTAGGAAATCTGGAATCTTAATCGATTTTACCTCAACCTTGCTCTCAAGCGGTGCCTGTGGTCTTTGAATGCCTGACAATGAGGACATCGGTCTTTGTGATGGTGCTGACGGTGTTGGCATCGGTTGACCCTGCGTCGGTGTCGGCATCGGCTGCTGCATCTGATTCATCGGCTGCATGTTCTGGTAACCATTGTTCATTGGCTGCTGTGCATACATATCCTGTCTGCCCTGCATTGGTATATTATTACCCATACCACCCTGCATCGGATTCATCTGTCCATTCATGCCATTCTGCATCTGCATTCCGGCATTAGGAGCTACTACAGGTCTTCTCTGATATGTAGAAGACTGTACATACCGTCCCATTCCGGCCTGTGGCTGTGCACTCTGCTGCTGTACAATCTCATCTAATCCAGTTGCAATAACTGTAACTGTACATGTATCAGGATCCTTATCATCACACATTGCACCCATAATCAAGTTGACATCATCACCTGTCAAATCACGTACAAAGGATACTGCATCATCTGCATCCAGCAACGTAATCTCACCGGAAATATTAACAATTACATGAGATGCACCCTGTATTGTAGTCTCAAGCAATGGACTGTTAACTGCTTGTTTAACTGCTTCAATTGCCTTATCATCACCCTTGGCAACACCAATACCAATATGTGCAATTCCCTTGTTTTCCATAACTGTTCTGACATCCGCAAAATCAAGATTAATCAGAGCAGGAACATTAATCAAATCTGTAATACCTCTGACTGCCTGCTGTAATACTTCATCTGCCTTTTTCAAAGCATCCGGCATTGTCGTTCTTCTATCTACAATTTCAAGCAGCTTATCATTTGGAATAACAATAAGTGTATCTACATTCTGCTTTAACTTTTCTATACCACCTTCGGCATTGGTCATACGTGTCTTTGCCTCAAAACGAAACGGCTTTGTAACAACACCTACTGTCAGTGCTCCCTGATCTTTCGCAATCTTTGCGATAACCGGAGCCGCACCTGTACCAGTACCGCCACCCATACCACAGGTAA
>CAZOHM010000057.1:0-15251 GCA_964579795.1 uncultured Lachnospiraceae bacterium
AATACTAAGGCAATGGAAGAATATAATAAAACCAGAGGTAATGACTGTCGCAATCGAGTTCTATCGACAATAGAAAAATGCAAACTAGATGGTAATATTTCTGTCAAAAGAGTATGCGAATTAGCAGATGTGAATAGGTCTTATTTTACGAATCATCCAGAAATGCGTCAGACTTTAGATACTGCTATTGGTATTGTTAATAGAAAAATCAAGAAAAGAAAACAAAATCAAGACAGCAAAGAAGTTCTTTTAAAGTCTATGTATACAGAAAATGATATTTTAAAAAATTACAAGTATTTTTAGAAATTCAAGACCTTCTTCAGATATGGATTCCATTTTCACAAGCATTTTTGCATCGATTGGTTTTTCGGGAAATCTTCGAATTGTCAGTATCGGTCCATTAATTGCAATCGGATCTAATACCGCGTTGACACGTGAGCCATCCGGAAGTCTTGCATCTACAATCGGGGATGATCGATTAACTGTGCGATTTGCTCCTGCAATAATCTGTTGAATAATATCGTGAAGACGTTCCGTTGATTCAAACCGTTTTCCACTGTCCTCAAGTCTTCCTCGTCGTTCAACAAATATTTTACTTACTCCATTTACCATAATTTCTGTTACCGAGTCATCCTCAATCAATGTCTGAATTACATCCAGTCTTTTAATTGCATTAAAAAGCTCTCGTCGTATCTCTTTTTTGTGTTCAAGGCTTAAAATATGACTTCTGCTGTCTGTCTGGATACAGATATCTATAATTGCAATTACCTCTTCATCCGAAGCATCCTCTTTCAGACATAGCTGTTCCTGCACGGCATGCTTAATTTCCTGCTTTCTTTCATCCAAATATTCGATATTTTACCCCCTACTGTCTACCATATTTTTTACATATGCTCCAAACGCATGGTATTTTAAATTTATATATCCTTCACCCATATCCTCAAAAAACGGGAAGCAAACTCTATGTATTTTTTTTAAAAAGTTTTCTGTAAGATTATGTTTTTTAAGCATTTCATTAAATGCTTTCATCTTTTCCATTGATATATAATCTGTTCGATATGGCATATAAATTTCATCGCATAATTGCAATATTCCAACAATACCACATACATTGTCTCCAATATCCAGTATGATTTTTTTATATTCGCTATTGTTCTTTAAATAACTTAATATGGAAAACCATTCATTTTCCTTTACACTCTGCAATTCTGAAATGGTCTCTGTCGGCGGGATAATAGCAAGTCCCTCTTCTACCTGAATATACTGATACAACTTCTGCTTTATTTGTTCTGCGTATATGGAAAATTCGTATAACAAATCCATTAGATTTTTTTCTGTATGAAGTGATAATAGATTTGTGAGTCCGGAACATCCTTCTAGGCTGATATACAGTACTTTTTCTGTTTCCGCCAGAATTTGTCCGAGCGTAATCGAAAATGATGTCTTTAATGTCCTTTTTACTGGTGAATATACTCCTATCATTTCTGCACAGTCTGCTGACTTTTTATGTATACCTGTCATTGATATTTTTGCATGAACCAACAGACTGTTTAATATTTCTCTGCCAGATTGATATTTGTATACAAACTGTACTCCATTTTCTGATTCATTCTGCTTCTCTTTTGTCAAACACATGACTTTTTGCACATGCAGCTGCTTAAACTCGTCAGTTTCTTTCCATTCTTCATACATACTATCTTCTATAATTAATACTCCACTTTCACGTCCAGTCTCTTCTTTGAACAGTCCATAGATTGTCGAATAAGTACGTATATCTAAATGATTTTCCACTTTCCCACGCAGATAATCTGCAAGCTTTTTGACGTATCCTGTTTCGGAATCGCATATTACCCATGAGTCCTGTCTCAATAGACACCTCCCTGATAGAGTAGAAGGCTTAAAAATATTGGAATTGCAAAGCGAATCTTCACCTCATTAGCATCCTTCTCTTTTTCGTAAAATACTAGCTTTATTGCTCCAAATACTCCTCCAATCAAAATGGCTGCCCCGATACAGTAAAGTACCTTTATTGGGCCTAAAAAACTTCCTATTACGCAAAAAAGCTTTATGTCTCCTGCACCAAATAAATGAAGTAGAAAAAATATACCCAGACAGATTATTGGAACTGTTATTCCTGCCATACTAATTACTACGCCTTCCAATCCACTGCTTATCATTTGAAGTAGAATACCTGTTAATGCTCCGATAATTATCAGCCAGTTCTTGACCTTAAAATGAATCAGATCCATCCCAGCCGCAATACAGGTAATACTTATTAAAATCAGATTCTGTATAGGCTCACCTTCTCTCACTATGTGCATATTTACATTTGATTTCTTTACCGTCTAATTTGTTTTCATAGGAATTGTTTATGAATTGTAATGAAAATACTGAATAACCTGATAGGAAAAATATGATTTGTTTCATGTATAATTATTAAAATGATTTTGTAATTGGATTATATATAATGGGTTTTGATTTGTCCATAGTAATTATAAATGTTTTCTAATTTTGTAAATAATAAACAAATTATGGATCTTCTACAAAAAAAGTATATCTCTTCTTTTGTGTATTATGACTTTATTCTCTTCCATATTATGTATATTATAGTATCATTACACATCCATATAGCAAAATGACTCCCGGTATTCCCAATACTGCAGACGTAACTAAACTGATAAGGTTAATCCCAACTACTGTCTCCTGCCCAAGTACCAGAAGCGTCTCATTTACAAAGTAAATTACAATCGCTCCCACAACTCCTCTTATTAATAAATTCAACAAAATATCTGCTCTTTGTTTAAAAAATACTATTCCTAAAACAATCAATAGTATGGCAATGAGCAAAATAATTCCCTGTTCTACTTGAAATGAGTTCATTTTTTTCCTTTGGCAAGTCCTTTTATTCAAATATATGTATAAACAGGAAACATATGACTATACTATAGAAAAGAAAAGGAATAGAAAGCAGGGATGATATGACCTTCAAGCAAAAAACCAGCTGTGAGGAGACATTACATGCGGAGTTGATGCGTGATATTGCCAAGACAAAATGTGCACTTGACTGTGCATATTCAAACTTTGATAATGTGATTGACCCAGATTTGATTGACTGCTATATTTACGAAGTAAACGCGGTCCAAAAACGTTATAAGTTTTTACTGGACCGCGCTGTATCACTAAATCTATTGGCTCCATTTTCACCGGAAATCAGAGATTATGTTCCCGAATTAAACACGGAAACCGCGGAGGGCTCCCTCATCACCTAAACTCTCATTTAGCTGACCTTTCCCATAGGTAAGACCGGCATATACTGTCTGTGAATTTTTCATAACAGAAGCAGACTGATCCTGTCTGGCTACTTCAATAAAGGCCTTATGTAGTTTTCCCATAAGTTCTCTTGCGTGAAGCAGTCCGGCAGGATCTTCTTTTACTGCTGCAAGAGAAATTTCTTTATTTGTGAATATATACAAACGCATCAATGGATATGCAAGCTCATACTTAAAATCTAATGCTTCCAGTAAATCTGACACGCATCTTACTGCTGCATTACAATGACTCTTATATCCATTCATATCCTCTTTCTCGAAAGCTTCCAATGCATCAGCAAAATAGATGTCTATTAATTCATATAGTATGACAATCAATTCGCTTTTATTCGCCTGAGAAATTTTTAATGTATATTTCTGAATCAAATCCTTATTCATTATGAACTCCTTTATTGTAAGAGCTGTAATGCCTGCTGAGGACGTTCATTTGCCTGAGTCAGCATTGTTGTTGCCGCCTGTGTCAATACCTGAAGTGTCGTATAATCAACCATTTCATCTGCCATATCAACATCCTTTATTGTTGAATATGAATTGGTTAGATTTTCGGTTGTAACATCCAGACTGGATATAGTCGCCTCAAAACGATTTTCATATGCACCAAGTTTAGAACGAACATTGGAAATGTATGATAATGCCTCTGAAATATCATCCAGCGCTTCTCTTGCTCCTTCTACTGTTCTTAAATCTATTTTGTCAATTCCCATATTTTTTAACGATACCTTAGGAATTACTACTTGAATTTCCTGTCCTTCTGCAGTTCCTACCTGAATCTTCATTCCGCCTACACCATTAACATCAAGATTTACTGCTACATTTCCAGATACAGAAGCATCAATCTGGGAACTAAGTGATGCTTCATCATAATCTATGACAAGCTGTCCACTGTTTGGCATAGTAACAGTAATGGAACCGTCTTCCATCTTAATTTCTGCTGTTACATCAAAACTGCTACTGTTAATTTCAATATCACCGAAACCATTTTTCTGAAATAATATATTGTATTCTCCTGTTCTAAATGCTGTATTATATAGTCTGATATCTAAAGCAGCATTATCTGAATATCCCTTTAATTCCTGTTCTCCGCCGAGAAGATTTTGTGTATTATACTCTGTATCTGCAGCAATTCTTTCTATCTCTTCACGAAGCTGATCAACCTCTTGTTGTATTGCTTCTTTATCAGCTGTTACATTTGTTCCACTGGATGCCTTTACAGCCAATTCATTCATACGCTGAACCATATCTTGTATTTCAGCCAGTGCTCCTTCTGCTGTTTCAATTACATTTACTGCATTAGATGCATTTTGATTTGCTTTCTTTAAGCTTCTTATTTGTGCGTTCATTCTGTTTGTGATAGCCATTCCTGCAGGATTATCTTTTGCACTGTTAATGCGATAGCCAGAGGAAAGCTTCTCTGAAGATTTTGAAAGCTGATCCTCATTACTTTTCAGAATATTGTTTGTGATCATTGCTTGAATGTTTGAATTAATTTTCATGTATGTTCTCTCCTTTTTGCTGCAATACAGTAATAAATGCTTTTGCTACATTGTACAGATCTTTCATTGGTGTTTTAATAGTATTATCAGATTGTTCTTTGGTAAACGAATTTAAATCAAGTGATTTTGCCGGAATAAAGTCAAGTTCCCTGACAGTTTTATCATCGCCTGCGATGGCTGTCCTGATATCATCTTCTTTCTTTGACAACGCATCTAATCCTGCCTTCATATCTCCCGTAATGTATCCGTTTATCTGCTTTGCTGAAACTGAAAACTTAGCAGCTATCTTTCCATACTGCTCTGTCTGCATTGTCGCAGATACTGTACCTGATCTCTCGGTTTTACGAATAATTTTAAGATTTATGGAAGTCCATTCACCATCAATTTGAATTGGTATCTCATAATTCTCATTCTTTGAAAACCCTGTGGCTACAGAAAGCTGTTTACAGTATAACATCATTTCCCTGACATCTATAGCATTTTCGGATTCCTGCATGTGGTCAGACAACATATGCTGTGCTGTTGCTTTCATATTCTCGTACGCATCACCAGCCTCTTCCTTTGAAGCAAGACCTTCCTGTACAGACTTCATAGCATCTTCCATGGCTTCTTTTCGACTTTCCTTTCCGCCATTTAGCTGCCTCATTATGTTTTCAAATACGCTTCCCCGCATATTCATCAGTACGTCTGCTGCTAATAGATTATTTACTGTTATTGGCTGTTCAGCATTCTGAAGTGCACTGATTACATTATCTTCTACCTCTGCTGCTTTCCTGACATCTGCAATCTGTTCCTGCAGCATTTCTTTGTCATATGTCTTCTTATCTGCAGTCTGTCTTATCTCCTCTGCAAATGTTTCCAGAGAAATATCCATAGAATTACTGCATTTCTGCAGATTCTCCGGTGTCATCTTATCAAAAATCTCTTTAGAAAGACTAGTGTAATACTTTTGTTCATCAGCTAATTGTTCCTGATTCCCATATCCTGCGGAAATCTGATCAGTTATTGACATGCCTGTCCTTATGAGATCTTTAATTCGACCAAAGCTCTCATCTACCGAAATATCCATACCACTGGCTTTGTTTGTACGCAATGCTGCTAGAAGATTTTGTAATGTGAGCTCTTCTTTTCTATGCAGCACATCTCCTATTAATTTTCCATCACTTTTCTCTATCTGTCTGAACAGTCTGTATACGCCAATAAATGCCGTACGTTCATCTTCTGAAATTGTATCATTCTTTTCAAGCTTCCATAAAAACTCACTGTATTTCTCTGCTTCATTTTCTTCATTTGACTCATTCAACTGCTCTGAAAGCTCATAAATATTCGTATCAATCGGGTTCTGACCATCACGAATCATCTGAAGAGTTTTTGCAGGTGTCATTTTTTCAATTACATTTGCAACAACTTGATCTGCCGCCCGAACAGCCTCGAAACTTTTCTGTGTAATTTCTGTTCCACTGTATCCTAAAATTCTGACTGCTCTCTGATTGGCTTCATTCACTTCATATCCCATTTCCTCAAGCAGAACATTTACATTCTGAAATGCTTTCTTAATAGAGTCACCCATATCTGCTCTTGGAGCCGTCATTAATGCTTCATAAGTTTTTTCAGCTTTTTCATATGTACTCTTTAGCTCCGAGCCATCTTCGTAAATTTTGGATAGCGTCAATGAGTCTTTTGTTAATCCAATTTTCCCAAGAATAGCAGCCGGTATC
The DNA here is from genome assembly GCA_964579795.1 of uncultured Lachnospiraceae bacterium. Taxonomy (GTDB): domain Bacteria; phylum Bacillota; class Clostridia; order Lachnospirales; family Lachnospiraceae; genus JAEYFP01. The sequence goes on from CAZOHM010000057.1 coordinate 6,541, forward strand.
GACCCAATCTGTCCAAGAAGTGCTGTTGTTTGCTTGTACAACGATATTCTGTCAGAAAGACCAGTAGCTTCACTGTCTTCCATTTCATCTGTATTTCCTAATAACGGCCTATAGTATTGCTGTTCAGCAATTTTCAATTCTTCTACAAGTTTTTCCAGCGAAGTGGTATCTATTGAAATTCCCTTCTTCAGTAATTTCAAATTTGCTTCAACTGTCATCTGCAATCGCGTTTCTTCCAGTAATCTTTTTGCTGAAATACTGTTATCGGCTGAATAATTTCCATTTGTACTTTGCTGAAGCTGTTCTTCATTTTTTTTCAGATTTCTAATTGTCAGTTCTTCTTTATTGTGAACAGTAATTTCAACAGCTTCTTCTGAAATAGCTCCAATATCCTCTACAAGCCGTACTGCCTTTTCTGCTATGCTTTCGTTCTGTATAAGAGATGCCTGCATTGGAGATTTTCCATCCGCAACTGCGTTTGCCATAGTTTTTAAAAGCTCTGATTCATTAATCGGAATCGAAAGTTCTTTTAATTCATTCACTCTGTAAAGTGTTTCTTCTGTAAGAGGAATACCCGCCTCCACAATCCACTTCGCACTGCTTAACGTCTGTTCATTAACAGAAAGACCTGCCTTCTCAATAATAGCACTCACCTGTTTTTGAATCTGATCGAAATTGACTGTATCGGCTTTTTTTGCATAGTATCCATTTACGCCATCCTGATAATATCCCTTAGCCTGCCGACTATTCTCTTTAACAGTACTGTATTCTGCCTTATATATATTTTCTATTGTTGGTTCAAGATGATTGTTCAGCAAATACTTTACAGCATCATCTGAAAGAGGTTTTATATTCTCAGCCTTTTCCATCACTTCATTCATCTGTTGCACATTCTGTTCTGTAACCGGTAGGTTGTTTTGTTTCAATGCATCCTCTATTTGCCCTGCTCTTGTCACATTCCCAACAATCTCTTTCAATTGTTCCTCTGATAAATCATCATTATAGCCTTTTATTACAACACCGGACTCTGCAAGAGTGGCTTTTATTTCATCCACAATTGTAACCTGTGTTTCTATTTCCGTATTAGCAGGTGAATAGCCTTCCTGTTGAAGCTTTGCAAAATCTTCTGTTGACATAGAATTAGACATTACCGCCATATAATTTCTCTGTAAGGCTACATCCCGTTGCCCCGCATCCTGCATAATGTCTTTTGTGGATTGTAAATTCTCTCTTCCATATGCAGCGTCATCCATAACTGTGCCAGAAATGTCTATTGTATATCCTTCTGTCCGACCCGCAGTCCTTGCGGCATCTGTATGACAAAAGTTCCCATATGCAGTTTTTTCTTTGTCAACATTTTGATTTACATCATGAGTCCCATATTCTACCTTCATAATTATCCCTCAGTCAAAATGTTTATTGTGTTTACGCATTTTATTTCGGCTGATATTCTCTTTTTCTTAACCCTAAAAATGGGTGTTTCTGAAAGAGACAATAAGAGTCAGCTTTTCAGCTGACTCTTATCCTCCCTAAAATACAAACACTGCTGCTCCATATCCCGGTAACGGGTAAGCAATAGAATATTTTTGTCCATCCCATTCCATTTCATCTGCAGTATAATACTGTTCTCTGGCTTCACCCTGCCCACCAAATCTTATTTCATCACTATTTAATATCAGTTTATATTTTTTATTTTCCGGAACACCTACTCTGTAATCGTCACGTGCAATTGGTGTAAAATTCATGACAAATAGAAGGTTGTTCTTTTTACTTTCTCCATATCTGACAAAACTGTAAATACTTTTGTATGTATCATCTGCATTTATCCATTTGAATCCTCTTGGATCGTTATCCCACTCATACATACATGGATATTTTTTATAAATTTTCAAAAGTTCTCTTACATAACTTTGCATTCCTTTATGCAAACTGTCTTCAAGCAACGCCCAATCAAGTTCCTTGTTTTCATTCCACTCAGAATCTTGTCCAAATTCCTGTCCCATAAATAACAACTTTTTACCACAATGTCCCATCATATATGTGTAACCTGCTCGTAGATTTGCGAATTTGTCAGTATAATAGCCGGGCATCTTATTCAACATGGAACATTTTAAATGTACAACTTCATCATGAGATAATACTAAAATATAATTCTCTGCATAATTATAGCTCATTGCAAATGTCATTTTATAATGATTATCTCTTCTAAAGAGTGGATCAAGCTTCATGTAATCGCAAAAATCATGCATCCATCCCATATTCCATTTAAAACTAAAACCTAATCCATCATTTTCTGGAATATCCGTTACCTTGGGCCATGCAGTTGATTCCTCAGCTATCATCATCGCTCCCGGGAAAGAGCCAAGAACAACAGAATTCAAATGCTTGAAGAATTCAATTGCTTCCAGATTTTTATTTCCACCAAATTTGTTTGGTATCCATTGTCCTGCTTCTTTTCCATAATCCAAATAAAGCATTGATGCTACCGCATCCACTCGCAGCCCATCAATATGAAATTCCTTTATCCAATAAATCGCATTGGCAATCAGGAAATTTTTAACTTCACTCTTTCCATAATCAAAGATTTTAGTACCCCAGTCCGGATGCTCACCTTTTCTTGGATCAGCATATTCAAATAAACAGCATCCATCAAAATCAGCCAGTCCATGGGCATCCTTTGGAAAATGTGCCGGTACCCAGTCTAAAATAACACCTATATTGTTTTTGTGAAGTTTATTGACAAGATATGCAAAATCCTCTGGCGTACCATACCGCGATGTTGGTGCATAGTAGCCAGTAACCTGATAACCCCACGATCCGTCATAAGGATACTCAGCAATTCCAATTAATTCAATATGTGTATAATTCATATCAACAAGATATTCTGTAATTCGGTCAGCAAATTGTCGATATGAATAAAATCCGTCATCAGTACAATCCGGATGACGCATCCATGAACCAATATGACACTCATAAATCGCAATTGGCTCTGTCTGCATGATTGACTCTTCCCTATGCTCCAACCAGGCACTGTCTGTCCATTTTATTTTAGAAAGGTCCGTTGTAATAGATGCTGTTCCAGGTCGAAACTCTGCCTTATTGGCAAATGGATCTGCTTTGAATAGTTTTTCTCCCTGAGTAGTTGTTATTTCATATTTATATAGACAATTTGCACCTATATTCGGCACAAAGGTCTCATATATTCCCAAAGGTTCCAGTCTCGTCATAGGATTTTTACTTTCATCCCACTCATTAAAGTCTCCAATTAGGCTGACTGCATTTGCATTTGGTGCCCAAACTGCAAAATAGTATCCTGATTTTCCATTCTTTTTGGCTGGATGAGAACCTAATTTCTGATAAATATCATAATGTGTACCTGCGCCAAACAAATACTGATCAACCTCAGAAATAAACGGAGTTACCTTTTGTGCTGCAACCATATCTAATCCTCCATTTCTACTTGGTTATAAAGTCCTTTTCACGCAGAACAATATAATCATCATCATCATAGCGTTTTCCAAACAATACATCCATAAAATGAGACATATTCTTTCTATCTACATGCTTTATTGCAGCATCAACAATTTCCTTTACCTCATCAACGGATACAACGTGATCCAATGCCTGCAATTCACCGATTCTTGTATACAGTGCAAGAATTCCCATTTCATCTATACTATACTCTAATTCCTTAGCATATCCTTTTCCATAAGCAACTAAGTCATCGTTTGTATATTCGGCAATATCTATTCTTGCATCAAATACCTTCTTCATCAGTTTTGATGCACTTAGAAGCGGCTGTACCGACTCCTTTGTTCCTTCAAGTACAACAAGAACAGCATCCGGTTCATTTGAAAGCGATTCCGCGATTAATATCATGGAATCCTTTGTTAAGCCACCAGCATTCTCTACAATTAATGCTCCGTTCTGTAGTTTCTTGATTGTCATAGGAATATTTTTCTTGTTCAGTGCTTCTCCTGAAATCTTTGCAACCTTTCCGGAGAAATTGGAATCCATAACCTGTATTGCTTTTACAATATCGATAGCAAGACCCTTTCTATCTGAAACATCAGAGCCCATTACTACAACATTTCCTTTATCAGCATCCATGCTCATGTCATCCATAACATCAACTATCTGTGCTTTTAATACTTCTATACCTTCAAACCTTGCAAATATTCTTTGCTCTTCCTCGTCAAACTCTCTTCTACTTTTGGGTGCTTCCTCGAGTGTCATATAACTTGGATGATTGGATTTCTTTTTCTTACTATCGTTTAATGATTCTTCAATATCCTCTGATTCTTCCTCTTCTAAATCCTGCAATTCATCCATTTGCGCATATTCAGACTCAATATCTGCTTCATAATTTGCCTGTGCAATGGCATCCAGAGGCAACTCTCGCGTCTTTATAATATCATCCAGTTCTTCTGGTTGTTCGATATCCTCAAGTTCCTCTACTTCACCATAATCCTCTGCCTCATACGGAAATTCTGTTTGCTCCTGCTGCTGTTCTTCAATATTCTCTGGTTCTTCGTTTACATCATTTTCACTAATGAACTGCTCATTATCAGTAGATTTCGTCTCTGTTAATTCCTCAACAGTCTCTGCCGTTTCTTCCTCATTCAGCAACTGATCCGATAATTTTGTCTGCTCATCAAATGCAGGTATCTCGCCTGTCTGCCTCTTTACAAGCTCCTCATCATCCTTTCGAATTGCCGCAAGATTACCGCCATACTCCTCCTCCAGCGTCAGTATTCTTCCAGAAGGAAGTGTTCCCGGAATTGCCATCGTTACTTCTGATTTTGTGATAGGTGCTTTCACAACCGACGTTGTTGGAGTCGGCTTTTCAATATAAGTCTCTTCTGAATAGGCTTCTTCTGTATGAGATTCTTCTTCAGAATAATTGTTATCTGTCTGTTCATTGACTACAACAGGTTCCTCTTCTTCATTTGGAATCTGCAGACCCGGAATCACACCAACCAATTGCGACATAATATCGTTTGTCTGTTCCAGTGATTTCTTTTTTACTTCCTGAAGTCGTTTCTGTTCGCTTTCCTTTTTCTTTTCTTCCCAGCCTTTCAAAATATCATCCAGATTAAGCTGTCCCGTAATCTGCTTCTCAACCATATCTGTATCCGAAAGGCTAGTCTGTACCAACGGCTGTTCTATCTGTTTAGAAGAATTAATATCATCATTTTCAGTCTCCGGCATACTTAACGCACTCTTTATCTGTACAGACTGAACCACTGGAATCTCCACAGCTGGTGAAATTGTCTGCTGTTCCAGAGACTGCTCGACCATTTCAAGTTCCATTGGCTGCTCATATACCGGTTGCTCCAGCGGCTGGCTGTATTCCTGTGTATATGAATCTGGCTGTATTGGCTCATAATTTTCTGTCTGAACAGGAGCATAATTTTCTGTCTGTATCTGTTCAGAATTTTCAGAAACGTTAGACTGTACCATTTCATAGCTTGGTACGTTCTGTCCCAACTGCGTAGACTCATATAAACTTTCTGTTTGTCCATAGTATGGTGCCTGTATAGCTGTATCCTCTGTAGCAAGAAACTCTTCCATGCTTTTTGCAAGTTCTTCCTGCAAATTGATTGTACTGTACTTGCCAGTATTAATAGGCTGTACACTGATACTGTCCATACCGCCAATCATTTCACCCTGTTGATTATAATTATTATACTCTTGCTCATATCCCTGCTCATATATCTGTCCATATGACTGCTCAAACTGTTGCACTGGCTGTTGATCTTCTTGTCTGCCATCATACTTTATTTGCTGATCTACTGTCAGTCCTGCGTGTTCCTGCTTAAGCTCCATGGCTTTTTTTACATATTTACCCTCTCCAAACCATAATATCAGTTCATCGCATTCTTCTATACAGCGAGTCTCCTGCCCCGTTTTATGATATAAATATGCCAGCTCATATGCCCATTTCTCTCGATAGTCTCTCTTCTTAAACTCCTCAAGCACTTCTATTCTCTCTTCCAGAGAAACATCCTGCGCTTCATATATTTTGTATAACAAGATATAGCTTCCCGTATCTCCCGGCGCAACCTGGACAAATTCCTTATAATACTCTATTGCCTGTAAAACATCGTCCATCTTAATTGCCAGCTCACACAACGCATAAACAATCATTCTGCCATTTGGGTACCGCTCATAAGCCAGGAGTAGAATATCCCGGCTTTCTTCATATCTCTTATTTATTTTATATATCTCACTGACCGTACAAAGCATCGAAACACTTTTCACTCTGCGCCAATCGATTGTATCCGCAATATCCATCGCTTCCACGTATTTTCTTTCATCCAGCAGCGACTGTATTTGATCGGCACAAACTTGGTACTCATATTTGTCCAATTAACTTTCACCTCATGCTTTTATCAATGATTCTATATACAAAAAACAACAATATCTGTACATTTCTAACTAAGTTTACCATAGGTCTTGTACATTGTCAAAAAATATTCAGCCATTTTGCACATTAAAACAGCCGTTTTGACATTTGTCAAAACGGCTGTTAATAACCTACCGTGTGCATTGGACTCTCCTCCTTCCCACCGAGACTTATTTATGTAATCAATCGCCTGCATATTTATACTGAGGTAATATTGACCTTTTGCCATTCTCAAATAAAAAATAAGCAGGTATCTGATTGATGAATATATTATAGCATTTCCAACTGTCTCTGTCAACGAATTAACAGTTTATTTATATAATTTATTAATTGTTTATAGTTTATTTTTCATGATTATTATATATATTCTGAAATATTTTATTAAAATACACAATTCAGAATTTTGCATCTATCGTTATTTTTTTTCTAAAAGTAGATTACTCAGCCTGGCAAACTGTTCCAATGTCAAAGCTTCTCCTCTGATATTTTCAGAAATACCCATTTTTTTTAACGCCATGACTACCTGATCTTTCTCAAAACTCAGCTCTGAATAATTATGAATGCTATTTACCATTGTCTTTCTTCTCTGATTAAAGGTTGCTCTAATAATCTGAAACATTAGTTTTTCATCATTTACCTGTACAATCGGTGATTCGTACTTTGTCAGACGAATTACTGCAGATCCCACCTTCGGACGTGGAATAAAGCAATTGGCAGGAACATTTGCAGCAATATATGGCTTGGCATAGTACTGAACTGCCAACGATAGCGCTCCATAATCCTTTGTACCCGGACCAACCTGCATTCTATCAGCAACCTCTTTTTGTACCATAACTGTAATACTCACAATCGGAATATGCTTTTCAAACAGTCCCATAATTATTGGTGTTGTAATATAATATGGCAAATTTGCTACGATCTTAACCGGTTTTCCGTTATTTTTTTCCTGAATAAGTGATAGAAGATCTGTTTTTAAAACATCTGCATTCAATATTGTAACGTTGTCATAACCCGCCAACGTTTCCTCCAATATTGGTACCAATGCACAATCTATCTCTATCGCAGTTACTCCTTTGGCTTTTTCACACAAAAGCTGTGTCATTGTTCCAATTCCTGGGCCTATTTCTATTACATAATCATTCTTTGTAACATCTGCAGCCTGAATGATTTTATCTAGTACATGTCCATCTATCAAAAAATTCTGACCATATTTCTTTTGAAACACAAATTTATACTTTTGTATAATTTCTGCTGTTTTTTTTGGATTTCCGAGTGTTGCCATTGTGTTTCCTTTCATTTCCGAAATTTCAATTATGTACTTATTATAAGGAACTTACTGTATTCTGTACAGCTGTTTTGCATTTTTCATTGTGATACATTCTATTTCTTCAATTGAAACTCCTCTTATTTGTGCAAGCTCTTCTATAATATAAGGAATATTTAATGAAGAATTTCTTTTCCCGCGATTTGGTTCAGGTGCAAGGTATGGACTATCCGTTTCCAATACAATCCTGTCCAATGGAATAATCTCTGCCACTTCTTTTAGTTTTTTGGCGTTTTTAAAAGTCAAAACACCTCCTATTCCAATATAGAATCCCATTTTTATATATTCCTTTGCCATTTCAACGCCATAAGAAAAGCAGTGTATTACACCACCAATCTCCTCTGCGTGCTGCTCACAAAGAATATCGTATGTATCTTTCGCCGCATCTCTACTATGAATAATTACAGGTAAATGTGTTCTCTTGGCAAGCTTCAGTTGTTCCACAAACCATTTTTTTTGTATCTCCCGTTCAGGAGTATCCCAATAGTAATCTAATCCAATTTCTCCAACTGCCACTATTTTCCCCTGTCTGCATTTTTCCTCAATCCAGTGTAAATCCTCTTTGGTAAGCTCTCCACTGTCACTTGGATGAATACCTAATGCACCATAAACAAATGAATAATTGTTTACTAATTCAATTGTTCGCTTACAACTTTCAAGATCAGATGAAACATTAACAATATTAGCAATTCCATTTTTATCCATCTGCGACAACAGTCTTTCTCTGTCTTCCTCAAATGCCTTATCATCATAATGTGCATGCGTTTCGAAAATCATATTTTATCCCTTTATCTGTTATATTTATTTTTTTTAAAAAAATACTTGCTTTTTTATTTTGCTTATAATATAATAATTCTTGCGTTACTTAGGAATAGTACCTTTCCAGTAATGATGAATAGTCGTAAGCGCGACTAGCTCAGTTGGTAGAGCACCTGACTCTTAATCAGGGTGTCCAGGGTTCGAACCCCTGGTCGCGCA
>CAZOHM010000058.1:0-13242 GCA_964579795.1 uncultured Lachnospiraceae bacterium
AGCATTCTTGTAATAACAGTAAAGCACACAAGACGCATTAATAATGAATAGGCATCCATTGAAAACGTTTCCATCATATTCCCCTGTTTGTGAATGCTGCTATTAATGCAATTGATATCATAAACAGCACCATTGCCGTCATAACTGTTTTCATAACAAGCTTGATACCTTCTCCCATATTATATATACAGGCAGACAGGCGCTTCTCCGATATCATTCCAAGCATAGCTGCCGTCACTTTATACATAACAATAATTGCAAGCAGTTCCACAACAGGAGATATCGAAATCATAAAAATAATCAACATTCCAGCTACACCGATGCTGTTTTTTACAACAATAGCCGAGGATACAATAGTTTGCGTGAGCACATTGATGCCACCTCCAACTCCCGGAATTGCTGTGAGTGCCTTATGAACAGCAGACGCCTTCAAGGAATACAAAACCGGTGCCAGAAGCCCTTGAATTGTTTGAATTCCAATAATAATCCCTATTGCAGTTTTCAACATAAACGACACTGCCGATTTGATTAGTTCCATCACCTGTAAAAACAAATCTTCCTGCAGCAGATGGTTTACAAGCTTATCTGTGCACTTCCTTTCGTTTCAAATGCATCAGCAATATTTGAAAAAACAGCAGACAGAATTCCAAGCAGTAGAATGGAAAGCATGGCAGTTTTGCTCTTTTGAAACGTCTGCATTACCAGTGATATAAACAGCTCCTTAAGCGATAATGACGAAAAATCCAAATCTCCTGTGATTAATCTTTCCATAATTTCAGAAAAACTGACGTTATTTTCTAAAAGTTCATCCAGAATCTGATCTATCTGTTCTGTTTGCAGTTCCTCTACAAGCCCCGATACCTCTTTCCTATCAGCCATCAAAGAACCTACAGCCCATACGTTTATTTTCAACACGCAAACCGAACAAATTAGACTGCACACAAATACAATACCTATAACTATTTTTTTATCCATAAAATTCTACAGCCATTTCCATTAAGGTAAATAATACGGGAACACTGAGCAAGAGGATTGTTATTTTACTGAATATTTCTATTTGTCCTGCCACGCTCTGGTAACCTGCATCCCTGCACAGATTTCCTGCGAACTCCGATATATATGTAATGACAACAACTTTAATTAACGTACCAAGATACAGATTTTGTGTTCCAAGATACTTTTTCAGTTCCTCCAGTCGCTCTGTTACCTCAGCAAATCTTGCCAGTGATGCAAACAATAACAGAAGTGCAAGAAACGTACATAAATATATGCCATATTCTGTTTTCCCGCTTTTAAATTGCACTGCGATAAAAATCACGCAGATACTCAAGGCACAGATTTTCACAATATCCATATGCTCTCCTTATCATCAAAAAGCGAATAGGCTGTTTACTGTTTCAAATAACTCCTTAATATACGGCAATATCCAGGACAGTACAAGAATCAATCCGGCAAGACTCGTAAGAAATGCCTGTTCTTCTCTTCCGTTATGCTTCAGAAGCTGGTTCAAAATAGAAACCAGTATTCCCACTGCTGCGATTTTAAATATCAAACTGACTCCCATTCTAACCGATTGCCTCCTTACTATCTGCCGGTATTTCAAATCAAAACAATAATCATAAAAACACCTGCAAGGATACCAAGTGTCTTGTAAAGCTTTTCTGATTCTTTAACAGTCTTTTCACTAGAAGCTGCTTCTGTTTCCAAATAAAGCAGTAAATATTCTATATGACCAATTTGTTCCGCCTTATCAAAACTCCCCATACATTCCCCCAGTCCCTTCAAAACAAGTATATCTCCATTTTTTAATCCACTGTCGAATAAATGCTGCCGAATACCGTCATTCCATATTTCGCATACACTTTTTCCGGTTTTCTTTTTCCACTCTGTGGAAAGATAATTGAGAAATTGAGCCATTGTCTTGTCCATACGTTCCCCAATATAAGAAAAAGCTTCCATAAAAGTCATGCTTCTGAATTTAATTTCACTGTAAAGCATCGTAAAAAGCTTTTGTAATTCTAAAAGTGCTTCTCTTCGTTTTCTATCTCGTTTTATTCTGCTGCCTGCAAGTCCAAGGCAGCCAGTCATTATGAAGCATGCACCTGCCAATTTCATAATATCTCCTGTTCATACTGATTGAAATAGTACTTGTTCATTCTGATTCAGTATACATTTTAAGATTTCATTATTTCTTTTCTCAAAAACAATATATCTGTCAAATACCCGTTCCTGAACAAGTGCTTCCATTGCAGGTCTGTTTTTGATATCTTCCATATCCTCTCCATGTACAGTTGCAATCAGCCTGCAGCCACATCGGACAACTGTTCTGATTGCCTGTGTATCCTGCATACTGCCTATCTCATCAACTGCAATAATATCCGGACTCATTGCACGCACGGCAAGTATCATTCCTTCTGACTTTTGACAATTATCCAGTACATCTGTCCTTGGTCCAAGATCATTTTGTATACACCCCATATAGCATCCTGCCACCTCTGAACGTTCATCAATTACACACACCTGGAATCGTCCATACTCTGATGCCTGTCTGACAATATCACGTAAAAGTGTTGTTTTTCCAAGTCCTGGGCCTGATATGAGAAGTGTATTATAAAAATCTTTTCCGCTTTGCAGATATGGATAAATTTGATCCGCCACACCTTTTATTTCATGTGCAATACGAATATTCATACTCGAAACATATCGAAAAGTTTTGATGCTGTCGCATTCAGTTGCTACGCTTCCCCCAATTCCAATTCTATGACCTCCAGGCACTGTCAAATATCCTCTTTTCAATTCCTCCTCATATGCATACATGGACGAGCCGCACAAATACTCTAACATTTCAAAGATTTCACGCATACTGATGCAAACACCTTTTTCAAAGTTTTCCGATAAGCTTCCATCCGGCAGTATCGTCCATTCCTTTCCATTCAATTTCAAAATCACCGGTCTTCCTGCTCTGACTCGAATCTCCCTCAGCTGCCCAAGCCGATTTGCTGCCGTACTCATCAGCTTTCTAAACCAGACCGGAAACAGCTGTAAAAACTGCTCTTTATGATTCATCCGGCATTCCCCAACTTGTCTTTATGAAATTATATGAACCATTGTCCAAAATATGACCATAAATCAAACACAAAAAAGTGACCACACATTAGTGTGGTCACTTGTCAGTATTTCGCTATTTAAACATCTTTCATTGAGAAGCTAATACGTCCCATTTTATCCTTGCCAAGGCATTTCACTGTAACAACCTCGCCCAATGTCAGAACATCCTCTACATGATTGATTCTTTCCTTAGATATTTTAGAAATGTGTACCATTCCTTCTTTTCCAGGAGCAAATTCTATAAATGCACCGAATTCCTTGATGCTGACAACCTTACCGGTGAAAATTTGACCTTCCTTAAAATCAGTCGTAATAATTTTAATCAACTCGATTGCCTTATTCATTCCCTCAGGATCTGTTCCGCAAACAGATACAGCACCTTCGTCATTAATATCTATCTTAACGCCTGTCATATCAATAATAGCGTTAATTGTTTTTCCGCGCTGTCCTACCACATCACCAATCTTTTCAGGATCAATCTTAATCTGAACAATCTTTGGAGCGTAAAGGCCTACTTCTTTTCTAGGCTCTGCAATAGCCGGTTTCATGCATGTATCCATTATGAATTCTCTGGCTTCACGACATCTTGCAATTGCACCTTCCACGATAGGTCTTGTCAATCCATGAATCTTAATATCCATCTGAATAGCAGTGATACCTTCTGTTGTACCAGTTACCTTGAAATCCATATCTCCAAAAAAGTCTTCAAGTCCCTGAATATCTGTTAATAATACATAATCATCATCGGTTTCTCCTGTTACAAGACCACAGGAAATACCGGCAACCATCTTCTTAATCGGAACACCTGCAGCCATCAATGACATACAGGATGCACACGTTGATGCCATAGATGTCGAACCATTTGACTCAAATGTTTCAGATACGCAACGGATTGCATATGGAAATTCCTCTTCTGTAGGAAGTACTGGAATCAATGCTCTCTCAGCAAGTGAACCATGTCCAATTTCACGACGTCCCGGACCTCTTGACGGTTTTGTTTCACCAACTGAATAGGAAGGGAAATTGTAGTGATGCATATATCTCTTTGTATTTTCATTTGAATCAAGTCCATCAACCTTCTGCATTTCAGAAAGAGGTGCAAGTGTACAGATATCACAAATCTGTGTTTGACCACGTGTAAACATTGCGGAACCATGTACTCTCGGGATTAAATCAACTTCTGCTGCAAGCGGTCTGATTTGAGTAATTTCACGACCGTCAGGACGCTTATGATCCTTCAAAATCATCTTACGAACAGTTTTCTTTTCATACTGGTAAACTGCTTCTCCAAGAACCGGCAGCCATTCTTCGTTCTCAGCAAATGCCTCTTCAAGTTTAGCTGTAATGACACGAATATTATCTTCACGAGCCTGTTTATCATCAGTAAATACTGCTGTTTCCATTTCTGCAGGTGTCACGATTTCTTTCATCTTTGCAAACATTTCTTCTGGAATTGCACAGCTTGTGTATTCATGCTTTGCCTTTCCAACTTCTGCAACAATCTTATTAATAAATGCAATAATCTCTTTGTTAATGCCATCAGCCATATAAATAGCTTCTATCATTTTTGATTCAGGAATCTCATTTGCACCGGCCTCAATCATGATAACCTTCTCACTTGTAGAAGCAACTGTCAGATTAAGATCTCCATTTTTCCATTCTTCCTGACTTGGATTTACAACGAACTGTCCATCAATTAGACCAATCTGTGTTGTAGCACATGGTCCACAGAAAGGAATATCAGAAATGCTTGTGGCGATTGCAGAACCAAGCATTGCAACAAGTTCAGGACGGCATAACGGATCTACCGAAAGAACAAGGTTGTTTAATGTGCAATCATTTCTGTAGTCTTTTGGGAAAAGAGGACGCATTGGTCTATCGATAACACGTGATGTCAGCACTGAATTTTCTGATGCCTTACCTTCTCTTTTGTTGAATCCTCCCGGAATCTTTCCGACAGCATACATTTTTTCTTCATATTCTACACTAAGAGGAAAGAAATCAATACCTTCTCTCGGCTTTTCTGATGCTGTAGCTGTACATAATACGGTTGTTTCTCCATAGTGCATTAAGGCTGCACCATTTGCCTGCTTAGCAACTCTTCCTACATCAACTGTAAGAATACGTCCACCAAGTTCCATTGAATAACTTTTGTACATAGTAATCTCCTTTTCACAGCGTTCGTACGCTTAATATAATTGTGGCAGAAGATGAATAGTACCGAAACTACTGAGGTACATACAAAGGTTTTATCTACACCTCAGTGGTCTCGGGTATTGCCTTACATCTGCCTATTATCCGCATCAAGGTAGCTTATCCTGATAATGGATATTCTGCCCTCAATGCTTAAAAAGGGCGGATAATAAACATCCGCCCATTTTATCTGAAAATTATTTTCTAATTCCAAGCTTTTCAATCAGAGCACGGTATCTTTCAATATCATTTCTCTTCAAATAATCAAGTAATCCTCTTCTCTGTCCAATCATCTTATAAAGACCTCTGTTTGAATGGTGATCCTTTGGATTCGCTTTCAAATGCTCGGTAAGCTCTTTAATTCTTTCTGTCAATACAGCGATTTGTACCTCAGGTGAACCTGTATCGCCTTCGCATCTTGCATACTCATTGATAATTGCTGTTTTCTTTTCCTTTGAAATCATATCTTTCCTCCTAATTCCTGCTCAAACCATTTGAGCGTTATGTCCGATTACCAAGATCCGGTCGGAGTATCCGATATCTGAGTAACGGCTCTGCAACATTTAATATTGTAACATAGTTGTTTTATATTGTAAAGTTAAAAGTACTACTATGCTTCCATCACTCTTCTTGTTGATGTAGTAATCTTCTTTGCGTTTTCCGGATCTGCATCAAATACAGAAAAAGCAATGTTTGTAGCATGGTCAGCTACTCGCTCCAGACCTGAAACAATATCTGAAAAAATCATACCAGCTTCAGGACTGCAGGCATTTTGTGTCAATCGATCAATATGTGCCTGCTGCAATTCTCTCTCTTTTTCATCAATTGCATCTTCCAAGCTCAAAATATCCTGTAAATGTTCTTCATTATTTGTCTTAAACATTTCTACTGAAAAGCGAACAAGTGTATTCACCATATCAAGCATATCGCCCATTTCCCGCTGTGCTTCCTTACTGAATGGAATATTTTCTCCGATTCTCTTTTTTGCAGAATCTGCTACATTCTCAGCATGATCTCCAATTCGTTCTATGTCATTCACCACATGAAACAACGCACCTATTCCCTTTGCATCCTCCACCGGCAAATTTGTCTGGCTGATCTTTACAAGGTAATTGGTAATCTCATGATTTAGAAAATTGATATTTTCCTCTACTGTATAAACCTCATTAATATCATCTTCATCCAGAGTAACAAGTGCATTCATTGCACGGTTCAAGTTTTCACTCGCCAAAAGTGCCATTCTCTCGAGCTCTTTTGTAACTTCGATTACAGCTGTTGCCGGCGAGAATACATTTTTTCCTCCAATGTATTTCAACTGCAGATTGGCACGATACCCAACCTTCTTATCTTCTCCAGGAACAAGCAGATATGTTAATTTTACAAGTCCATTCGAAAATGGGAATAAAATAATTACCTGGAAAACCTTAAATAATGTATGTGCATTTGCTACACATCTTCCAATATCTTCTCCGGAAATTTCTCTGATCAGAAGCAAGACCTGTTCAAGCGCTAAGTTCAAAACAATATACATAATAATTGTTCCGAAAACATTAAACAGAAAGTGAATCATCGCTGCACGCTTAGCCTCTTTTTTACCTGCAAGTGATGCGAGCAATGCTGTTACACAGGAACCTACATTACAGCCAAGAATGATAAAACAACAAATTGGCAGCTCCAGCAGTCCCTGTGTTGCCATCAGTAAAACGATACTGACTGTCACAGATGAGCTTTGAATAATTGCTGTCAATAAAAACCCCACAAATACAGCAAGCAATGGGCTCTTCAAGGAGCTTAAAATATGCAAAACAGCAGGCATCTCTTTTATTCCACTCATAGCCTCTGCCATAATGGAAAGGCCCATAAACAAAACTCCAAAACCTACTACAACTTCTCCTATTTTCTGAATACTGACTTTATTTGAGAATAATAACATGATTACACCAAGTAGAACAAAAAATGGTGCATATTCCGATAAATTAAACGAGACAAGCTGTGAGGTGACTGTAGTACCAATATTGGCACCGAGAATTACACCGACCGCTTGATAAAGTGTCATAATACCCGAATTGACAAAGCTTACAACCATAACCGTACATGCTGAAGATGACTGTACAAGTGCAGTAAATATAATACCAACAAGCATACCGGTGAATCTGTTTTTAGTAAAAAACTCCAAAATACTTCGTAGTTTTGCGCCAGCTGCCTTTTCTATCCCTTCGCTCATCATGTGCATGCCAAACAGAAAAAGCCCAAGCCCACCGGCTAAAGATAACAATATTGTTGTGACCATTTGTTTCTCCTGTGTATTTCATTTATCTTGTCAAATCATTGACATAGAATTTTACCTGTACTTTACATTTTAATGTATGCTTCGACAAGATACAAGGCATTTCTTTATGATAGTTCGTTTTTTGTCAGTTTTTACATAAATATATTACTTTACAGGTGATCTTTATGCCATTTTTCACCCATAAGGATATCATTCTGCATCTGAGCTTTTAATTCATTCACATCTAAAAATTTCATTTCCTTACGAACAAATTTGTACAGACTCACATATAAATAATCCCCATAAACATCTTGATTAAAGTTATAAATATACGTTTCTACACCCATAACCGGATACCCGGGTTTTCCATCAGATACAGTTGGCTTACTTCCTATATTAGTAATGGCTCGATATTCCTGACCCATGTGATTTACTCTTGAAAAATATACACCACATGGCGGCAGAAGCTTTTCCGGCTTAGGAAGCAGATTAACAGTTGGCATTCCAAGTGTCCTGCCAAGCTTTCTTCCATGAACCACTTCTCCATAAAACAAATATGGATTCATTAATAATCTGTTCGCTGTTTCAATATGACCTGCTTCAATTTCTTCACGCACATACGTTGAACTGATTTCACGGTTATCTAAAAACAGCTTATCAACAATCTGTGTTTCAAACCCATACTGTTCACCAAATTTGCATAAGAGTTTACCATTTCCAAAGCCCTTATATCCGAATCGACAATCTGATCCAACTACAACCGCTTTCACATTCAGTCTGTCTAACAGAATTTGTTCAATAAACTGTTCTGCTGTAATTGCTGCCGACTTTTCATAAAATGGAAACTCTATCAGATAATCCACTGACAATTCCTGAAATATCCTGCGTTTCTCCTCATTTGTCGTCAGAACCTTCTGGTTTACTCCATAAAATACAGAAGCCGGGGGAATATCAAAAGTAAAAACTACCATCTTTAATCCCTTACTTTTATAGGCAAGCATCTTTTTAATAATTTCACCATGCCCTTTATGGATTCCATCAAATTTACCAATTGCAACAACTGTTTCTTCACATATTTTAAAATCGAGCGTACCGCTGATAACCTGCATGAAAGCTCCTTCTTTCCATTTCAGTTAAGAAACATTTTATAGGGCTTCAAGCAGTTTCTGCCCTTATCATATGCATACACAGCACAAAATATTCCTTTAGAATCATACATTCTCACCCATTCTCCATCATTTGGAACTGGATTATGGTTTTCTGCACGAAGGATATTTCCATTGTATAAATAGCTTTCCTCATTTTCTGCAATGTCCATCCGTATATATTCTTGAAACATTTCATCTGTACAAATAATATAATCTTCAAGTGTCCCTTTTCTTGTCAATTCTTCTATTTCAGACAATCGAAGACTGTTCTCCAGTGAAAACACTCCAACTCGCATTCTGCACAAAGACTCCATTATTCCACCTGTTTCAAGCTTTTGTCCGATATCATGACACAGTGTTCTTATATATGTTCCTTTCGAACAGGATACTCGCATTTTCACATATGGAAGTTTCATTTCAAGAATATCCACTGCAAATATCTGCACTCGTCTCGCCATACGTTCAATTTCCACACCCTGCCTTGCCAATTCATACAGTTTTTTTCCGTTCACTTTCAAAGCAGAATACATCGGTGGAATCTGATCATACTCACCAACAAAGCTGTTAATAACTTTTTCGACCTCCTGTTCCAACACAGATACTTCCGACTTCTGCAAGACGGTTCCTGTTGCATCCTGTGTATCTGTCACAATTCCAAGGCACAGTACAGCTTCATAAACTTTACTCTTGTCAGTCAGCATATCGCAGAGCTTTGTAGCATTTCCAAGACAGACTGGAAGCACTCCCTCCGCTTGTGGATCCAACGTTCCTGTATGACCAATTTTTTTCTGGTGGCAGATTCCACGCAGCTTTGCTACTACATCATGAGATGTATATCCCTTTTCTTTATAAACATTCAAAATCCCGTTCATACAACATTAACCTTATTAAGCTGTTTTTCAATATGCAGGGAAAGATTGTTCAAGACATCATAAAAAGTTCCGTTCATTGTGCATCCAGCTGCACGCATGTGTCCGCCCCCACCAAAATAAGATGCTATCTCAGCAACATCTACAAGGCCGTTTGAACGCATACTGACCTTATATTCCTGCGAACGTATTTCATATAAAAATATTGCACATTCTACACCCTTGGTAACTCTGAGTTGATTAATAATACCATCCAGATCCTTCGATGTCACATGATAAAAATTCATCATTCTTACATCAACCGAGCTGGCAATACACTTACCATCCATAAAAAGAATGCTCTCAAGAAGTGCTCTTCCAAGTATCTGATTTTGAACATACGTCTTCTGATAAAAGGTTTCGTCTATTATTTTTGAGGTATCAAAGCCATATTCCACAAGCTCTCCTACTGCAAGAAACGTCCCTTTTTTCATATTTGTATATTGGAACACTCCTGTATCATGTACAATTCCAGTATAGAGTGCCATTGCAATATCTACATCCATATATTCTTTCTGAAATAACCTGAAAAGGATCTCACAGGTAGAGCTTGCTTGGGCCTCTACAACCGACTTATCTCCAAACCCCCGATTGCTAATATGATGGTCTATACAAATTTTATTTTTTGCAGAAAGGAACATTTCCTTTGCATCTCCAAGCCGATCCACATCTCCTGAATCCAGTGCAAAAAACACATCAAATACCTCCTCATTTTGAAAGTTGGAATCAATATCCCAAAATCCTTTCAAAAACGAGAAAATTTCTGACGGCTGCTCGAGAAAAACTGTTACATTGGCCATCGGACAAAGCCGTTTCATATACGCATACAATGCAAGGCACGAACCGACGCAATCACCATCCGGTCGTACATGACCTGCAATTGCAATTTTTCTTGCCTGACTTGTTTCATTTTTTAAGTCCACCATATTCTCACCCATTTCTACTGATTTACCTCATCAATCAGCTTTGACATATTCATGCCATATTCAATTGATGTATCTGAAATAAATGTGATTTGCGGCGTATTACGAAGGTTTAAAGCAGCTGCCAGCTGGCGTCTGATATATCCTTCAGCACTTTTTAGTCCAAGCAAAGTATCCTCTCGCTTTTTCTCATCACCGAGTACACTAATCCAAACCTTGCAAGTCTTTAGATCAGGGGCTACTTCTGCCGCAGTCACACAAGTCATCGGTGCAATACGTGGATCTTTAATTTCTGCCCTGATAATATTGGACAGTTCACGCTGCACCTCTGAATTAATTCGTGTATTCTTAATACTGTTTTTTCTCATTACCTTGGCACCTCAACCATACAATATGCCTCTACAACATCAAGTTCCATGAAATCATTGAATTCCTCGAATACAAGACCACATTCGAATCCTGTCTTCACTTCTTTGACATCATCCTTAAATCTCTTAAGAGAAGCAAGCTTTCCTTCAAATATCTGGTTCCCTTCACGAGAAATTCTAACTGAACAATTTCTCTGGAACACTCCATCCAGCACATAGGAACCGGCAATATTTCCAACACCGGACGCCTTGAATATCTGTCTGATTTCTGCATGGCCAATTACCTTTTCTTCAAATACCGGATCAAGCATGCCCTTCATTGCAGCTTCGACATCTTCAATAGCCTTGTATATTACGCTGTACAATCTGACATCCACACCTTCATTTTCGGCTGTTGTCTTAGCTGTAGCATCAGGTCTTACGTTAAAGCCGATAATAATTGCATTGGAAGCAGATGCAAGAATTACATCAGACTCATTAATTGCTCCAACGCCTCCATGAATTACCTTAACAACAACCTCTTCATTTGTCAGTTTCAGAAGACTTTCCTTAACTGCTTCAACAGAACCCTGTACATCGGCTTTGATAATCAAATTCAATTCCTTTAGATTACCAGCCTTAATCTGCGTAAACAGATCATCCAAGGACATCTTTGCCTTTGTGTCATCAAGCAGCTTCACTTTGTTCTGTGAAATAAAGGTTGCCGCAAAATTTCTTGCTTCCTTATCATTTTCAGGAGCAACAAAAATCTCGCCTGCATTTGGTACATCATTTAATCCAAGAATTTCAACAGGAGTAGAAGGACCAGCATCCTTCACACGTTTTCCCTTATCATCAATCATTGCACGAACTTTTCCGTGGCACGCTCCGGCAGCAATAAAATCTCCAACCTTCAATGTACCCTTCTGAACAAGTACTGTAGCAACCGGTCCGCGCCCCTTATCAAGCTGTGCCTCAATTACAAGGCCTCTGGCTTTTCTCTTTGCATTTGCTTTCAGTTCAAGAATATCTGCTGTTAACAATATCATTTCCAACAGATTATCAATACCTTCTCCCGTTTTTGCAGAAACAGGTGCAAATACAGTACTACCACCCCAATCTTCCGGTACGAGCTCATATTCCGATAGTTCCTGCTTCACTCTGTCAATATTTGCACTCGGTTTATCAATTTTATTTACTGCAACAATAATCTCAATTCCCGCTGCCTTGGCATGGTTAATTGCTTCTATTGTCTGTGGCATAACACCGTCATCAGCGGCAACTACAAGTATTGCAATATCCGTTGAGTTGGCACCACGCATACGCATAGCTGTAAATGCCTCATGTCCCGGTGTATCCAGGAATGTAATTTTCTGTCCATTGGCATTAACAACATAAGCACCTATATGCTGTGTAATACCACCTGCTTCTCTATCAATCACATGTGTTTTTCTGATTGCATCCAAAAGAGATGTTTTACCATGATCAACATGACCCATTACACAAATTACCGGTGGACGGGAAGTCATCTGTGCAACATCTTCGTCTTCCTCTTTTAACAGTTCCTCTATTACATCTACAACAATTTCCTTTTCACAGAGGATTTCAAATTCCATTGCAATCTCTTCAGCCTGCTCAAATGAAATTTCCTGATTAACCGTTACAATTTTTCCTTGAAGGAAAAGCTTCTTCACAATCACAGACGGCTGAATTTTCATCTTCTCTGCCAATTCTTTTATTGTCAGAACTTCAGGAAGAGTAATTACTTTGATCTTTTCTTCCTCTATAACTTCATTTTTCTTTTCCTGTGGTCTTTCAAGCTTAGTCAGCTTAGCACCTTTAACCGGTTTGCCATTTCTGAAACCATCCTCTGTTGTAAAACCGGTTTCTTTTTTACGCTTATCCTGATTCTGTCTGCGTTTTTCCTGCTCATCGCGATGCTTTTCCTGTTCTTTTGCAGTCTCCTTTACATCTGGAGAAAATCCAGAATTCGTGCCTGCACCACTACGGTTCTGATATGGACGATTTTGTCCATCTCTGTTTTGATACTGACCAGGACGGCTCTGTCCATCACGATTCTGATATGGTGGTCTGCTCTGTCCATCTCTGTTCTGATATGGCGGTCTACTTTGTCCATCTCTGTTCTGATATGGTGGTCTACTCTGTCCATCTCTGTTCTGATACGGCGGTCTACTCTGTCCATCTCTGTTCTGATATGGTGGTCTGCTCTGTCCATCTCTGTTCTGATACGGCGGTCTGCTCTGTCCATCTCTGTTCTGATATGGTGGTCTGCTCTGTCCATCACGATTCTGATATGGTGGTCTGCTCTGTCCATCTCTGTTCTGA
>CAZOHM010000058.1:13342-15069 GCA_964579795.1 uncultured Lachnospiraceae bacterium
TCTGTCCATCTCTGTTCTGATATGGTGGTCTGCTCTGTCCATCTCTGTTCTGATATGGGCGGCTCTGTCCATCTCGATTCTGATACTGATTTGGACGACTCTGTCCGTCTCGATTTCCCTGATATGGCTGTCTTACTCTGTCTCCCGTCTGGTTTCTATATTCTTCAGTTCTTTTATTATCGCGATTAGTATTGCTCCCAGTCCCAGAAGGATTGTTACTCCTTTGTATGTCCGTTTTAACGTTTTGAATGTTTTCTGAAGTTTTAGAATATACCTGTCTATCTTGATCGCCTCCCGTACTCTGTGTGCTCACTGTCGGTTTAGCCTCAGTTGGCACTGCCGGTTCCTGTTGTCTGACTACAGGCTGTTGCTGGGGTGCTGTAGACTGCTGAGGTCTTGTATTCTGTGAAGTACCAGGTCTTACCGGTGTTCCTGTTGTTATACGCTGTCCATATCCGGTGTTGCTCCTGCCCGGAACCTGACTGTTATGCGGATTACTCACAAAAATTATATTTGATTTCTTTTTTTTGGGAGCAGCATCTGCTGCAGACTTTTGTGCGGTATCTGTCTCCTGTGGTTTTTTTTCTGCTTCCTGTTGTGGCTGTACAGCCGGTTTTGCATTTTGTGCATACTTCTTTCTGACAAGTGCCACCTGCTCCTCTTCCAATCCCGAAGAAGCTGTCTTTCCTGTCACTCCTATCTGCTCCAGACAGGAAATTACATCTTTACTTGTTTTATCTATTTCTTTTGCTAACTCATGAACTTTTATTTTTGCCATTCTTTACTACCTCCGTCGATTTTACACATAATCTCATTTGCCAAGCCCTCATTCGTTACCGATAGTGACGCCCGCATTTCTTTTCCAATTGCATGACCAAGACTTTCTTTCGTTCCATAAAGCCGATATGGAACATGATAAAAATCACACATATTCCGAAACTGTTTTTTTGTATTGTCTGAAGCATCTTCTGCGACAATGACTATACATGCCTTTGACGATTTTACTGCAGTCTCTGTCATGAATTCACCACTTGCTACTTGATGGGCACGCTGTGCCATTCCTACAAGCTGTAATACTTTATCAGGCTTCACTCTCATCAAACTCCTTTTTCAGACTTTCTACGACTTCTATTGGAATGTTTGTTTTTAATGAACGTTCCAGTCCCTTTTGTTTAATTGCTTTCTCGAGGCACTCTTTTTTCATACATAAATATGCGCCTCTTCCATTTTTCTTACCTGTCTTATCCAGAACAATGTCATCCTCTGCTGTTTTGATTACTCGCATCATATCCTTTTTACTATTCATTTCACCACAGCCAACACACTGTCTGAGCGGAACCTTTTTTGCCATTAAAACACCTCATCTCCAACAAAAATCTTATTTCTCAGTCTGCGGGGCTTCGTCATTTTCTGAATAATCGCCTTCGTAGCCTTCTTCTTCTTCATCATATTCTTCATCATCATAATAATCTTCCAGCCTAAAGCCTGGTGCGTCCTTAGCCTGAGTTTCGCTCTTAATATCAATCTTGAAGCCAGTCAGTCTTGCTGCAAGTCTTGCATTCTGTCCTTCTTTACCAATTGCAAGTGACAATTGCGTATCTGGTACAACTACCTTGGCTGTCTTTTCATCACCATCTGCAATTACAAATACTACTTTTGCAGGAGATAATGCATTTTCAATCAAAATACCAGGATTTTCACCCCAATTGATGATATCAATTTTTTCT
>CAZOHM010000059.1:0-14934 GCA_964579795.1 uncultured Lachnospiraceae bacterium
CATGATATCCAACATCAAATTTGTCAATAGATTGATTATATATGTATAAAAAAAGAATGTCGAGAAAAATTTCTCGACATTCCTGATTATCTAATTGTTTAGAAGATTCTTCGTACTGCGAGAATCTGACGATAATTTGCATTGGAAATCTTAATACCTGTCTTTGCTGTGCTGGCATGTACAATCTGTCCGTTTCCGATATACAGCGCTACATGACCTGAATAGCATACAATATCACCCGGCTGTGCATTTCCAATTCCGCCCACATCATAACCCATACTTCTCTGTGCACCTGAAGAATGTGGAAGTCCTACACCAAAGTTGCGGTATACACCCATTGTAAATCCTGAACAGTCTGTACCATTTGTTAAGCTCGTACCACCATATACATATGGATTACCAACAAACTGTAATGCATAATTAGCTACTGCTGATCCAGAGCCACTACCAGATACCGAATAACTCGATCCTGATGAAGATGATTTCCCTGATGACGAAGAATTACTGCTACTGCTACTGTTGCTCTTCTTCTGTGCTGCCTCTGCTGCTGCATTGGCTTTCTTTCTCTCATCCTCTTCCTTCTTCAGACGAGCCTCTTCTTCAGCCTTTGATTCAGCCTTAGGGAACTCTGTAGATACATTTACAAACTCCTTCGAAACATATCCATCACCTTCCTCGATAGATACCTTAACCCATTCATCGGTCTCTTCAAGTACGGACAGTCTGTCTTCATTTGGAACAAGACCAAGAACTGTTGCATCTGCACTCGGCTGTTCACGAACCTTTAAAGTAGTTGTATTAACTACTGCAACTCTATTTCCAACTTTTGCTGCCAGCTCAATTGCTGCCTGACCTGTTACAACAAATTCACCTTTTACATAACCAACCACATTGCCTGACTTAATTTTATACCATTCGCCTTCTTTACCAAGCCATTCACCAGCTGAGTTATTATATAGCTTACCAACTACTTCGCCTTCTTCACTCGGCGTTTCTCTAACATTTACATAATTGCTGACCTGTGCAATAATCGTACCTGATAAATCCTCTTCGCCTGCCGCAACATCTGCTGCTTCCGGCTTAATTTCAATTGATGGTGTACCATCAGCTGTTACCGCTACTGCATTCTGTGATACAGATGCCGCTGATGTGGCTGTTTCTGCTGCCACACTGTTACCGGACACAGAGTCTGTATTTGCCGGCTGTGTCTCTGCTGTGGGTGTAGCCTGTACATCTGCTGTTGTATTGGCCACTGCTATCTGTGCTCCCTCAGAAGCACTTCCTACAACTGAAACTCCATTTACTGTCGTAGATTCCTGTACTGCTTTGGATGCAGGAGTCTCTGCTTTTTCAGTTATATTTACATCAACAACGGAACTTGCTCCAGCCTGAAGCACAGTACCGCTCGTATTACCTTTTGTAATGGATGAGTGTGTTGCAACTGCAGTCCGTTTTGCGGCTGTCCTTGCAAGATCTGCCTTTATATCACTCACTGATATTCCTTCACCTGATGCCAACGCTCCCCCTGCTGCCGGCAAAATCGAAGAAAAAAAAGAAGATGCATGTACTGTATCGGCAGGTAACCCTGTTACTGCCAACGCACTGATTATACAGCATGCTGCGACCTTCATAACACCTTTCTTCATTAAATGACCTCCAATTATTTATACCCTGCGTCTAGCGCGATTTATTACAAATTTGTTACATCTGTAATAAAATATACCATGACACTATATATTTGTCAACCACATCCATTAGGAAAACAAATTGGATAATACTGGTATTGTGCCTGTTTTGGGCTGACTCTCCTATTGATTTTCAATTAAATAATCCTGAACAGACATGACTGCATTGGCTCCGTCTCCGACTGCTGTCGTAATCTGACGTAAACGTTTTGTACGAATATCACCTGCCGCAAACACACCCGGTATGCTCGTCCTGCAATCCTCAGCTGCTTCTACATAACCATTTTTATCTGTATTAACTGCATTTATATAGGAAGCATTCGGTTCATTACCGACTGCAACAAAAATTCCATCAGCTTCTATAATATGTTCTTCTTCATTTTTTACGTTCTTGATGCGGATTCTTTGTACCTGTTCATCCCCTTCAACAGCTATCACTACGCTGTCCCATATCACCTCAATGTTCGGTGTTTCAAATAAGGCGCTTTGCAGCACCTTTGCAGCACGCAGCTCGTTTCTTCTGTGTACCAAGTATACTTTGGAACAGCCTCGTGCAAGGAAAATAGCATCCTCTACAGCAACATCTCCACCACCCGCTACAACAGTTACTTTATTCTTAAAAAAGGCTCCATCACATGTCGCACAATAGGAAACTCCCATTCCTGCAAGCTCTTCTTCTCCCGGAACAAAAAGCTTTCTTGGAGAATTTCCGCTGGCAAGTATCACGGTCTTTGTCTCAAAAATTCCCTTTTCAGTCATTACGCGCTTTACTTTTCCTTCAAGCTCCATTCCCGTCACTTCCGTTTCCAGACGTTCAACCTGCATATGATCAACATGCTGTGAAAACTTCATTCCGAGATCAAATCCATTAATTCCAGGAAAGCCAGGAAAATTATCTACTTCATACGTATTTAAGACCTGTCCGCCTCCCATATAATTCTTTTCAATCAGCAAAGTCTTTAATTCTGCCCGCTTTGCATATATAGCTGCTGTCATTCCTGCCGGTCCGGAACCTACTATTATTACATCATACAATTCTCCCATAAAGCCTCCTTTATTTCTACTTATCTTTTATCATCATGTTTTCTTCATGTTTTTCTGTCACTATTATAATATAACTACATTTCAATAAATATTCAATGCCTGATGCAGTTGCATTTCCATATGAAATGATAGTATACTGAAACTGCTATATTTTTCGGCATCGGAGGAACATTTATGAAAAAGAAAACTGCACTTATTACAGGTGCTTCCCGAGGAATTGGAAAAGCGATTGCCAAAGAGCTTGCCAAAGAGGGTTATGAGCTCTTTCTCACCTGCAGAACATCTGCTGGCGTGCTGTCAGAGCTTGCAGATACTTTAACAGCAGCTTACCACATTTCCTGTCATACATTTGTTGGCGACCTTTCTGATTATGAAACTGTCAAACAGCTTTTTAACACAATTCTCGATTTGGATATTCTAATTAACAATGCTGGCATATCCTATATTGGACTTTTATCTGATATGACGCCCGAAAGCTGGCGTTCTGTCATCGGAACGAATCTGGATGCTGCATTTTTCTGCTCCAAGCTTTCCATTCCATATATGTTAAAGAAAAAAAGTGGAAAAATTATTAATATTTCATCTGTATGGGGAAGCTGCGGTGCCTCTATGGAAGTTGCCTATTCCGCCTCCAAAGGCGGCCTGAATACATTTACCCGGGCACTTGCAAAAGAACTTGCTCCAAGCAACATTCAGGTCAATGCCATTGCC
The DNA here is from genome assembly GCA_964579795.1 of uncultured Lachnospiraceae bacterium. Classification (GTDB taxonomy): domain Bacteria; phylum Bacillota; class Clostridia; order Lachnospirales; family Lachnospiraceae; genus JAEYFP01. Next base: position 3,441 of record CAZOHM010000059.1, read on the forward strand.
TGTGGAATGATGGACACGGATATGAATAAACACTTTTCAAAAGAAGACATTGATGCTGTCATTTCAGAAATACCTGCCGACAGAATGGGAACTCCGGAGGATGCGGCAGCTCTTGTTCTCCAGCTGTGTATGGCAAGCTCTTATTTAACCGGACAGATTATTCACCTTGACGGTGGCTGGATATAAACTATGAGCAGCCTCGTTATTCTTTATTCAGAACAGTGAGAGCTGCTCATATCCTTTTTCTTCATATTCATGCATGTATGCAAAAATGCGATCCAGCCCATACATGATTCCGTTTTTCTTACACGTTTCCTTCGCAAATTTTGACAGTTCATTGTCAGTCTCAGACACAAGCTGATAGGCATTTCCATATTCTTTTATGTAGCGCTGTTTCATTCCCGGAAAATGTCTGTCAAGATTCTCATAATAATACTCTCTGTCACCTTCTCGTAAAGTCATACCCATTCCCCAGAAGAGAATGCCTTTTACTTTTGCTTTTAAGCAGTAGTCCAGAATACCTTCCAGATTTTCACGAGAATCATTGATATGCGGAAGAATCGGACAAATCCAGACAACTGTTGGGATACCTTCATCGCGCATGGCCTCAAGCACCTCAAAACGCTGTTTGGTTGTGCAGACATTTGGCTCTACAATTTTGCAAAGCTCCTCTGAATATGTAGTCAGCGTCATTTGCACAATGCATTTTGACTTTTGATTGATGCTTTTAAGTAAATCCATGTCGCGCATAATGCGATTGGATTTTGTCTGAATGGCAAGTCCAAACCCATATCTGTCTATGATTTCCAGACACTGTCTTGTCAATCCAAACTGCATTTCCAACGGAATATACGGATCACTCATGGCACCTGTGCCAATCATACATTTTTTTCTTTTGTGTCGAAGTGCATTTTCCAACAATTCCGGAGCATTGATTTTAACCTCGATATCCTCAAAAGCATGCCGCATCTGATAGCATGCGCTTCTTGCATCACAATAAATGCAGCCATGCTGACAGCCACGATAAATGTTCATTCCATTCTGTGCTGAAAGAATTCCTTTTGCCCTAACCTCATGCCATGTTCCCATGCTTTGATTCATATCGGAATCATCCTTCCTCCCAAACTGTAATCAATTCTCAGAATTAAATTAAAATACAAACTGTATCAGCAGCATATAGCAGATTGTTCCTCCTGCAATGGATAAAAGCATCTGTTTTTTCCACAAATGCAGTACAACAACAACTGCAATCGAGATCAACTCCGGCAGCGCGTGATTTCCGGATAATACATGCACATCCTTTAAACAGTAAATCACAAGCATTCCAAAAATAGCAGCAGGTAATACTCTTCCAAGATAATTAATGTACTGCGGTATCGGTCTTTTCTCAGAAAAAACGATAAAGGGCAAAAAACGTGTCAGCATTGTCCCCAAAATACAGATACCAATCGTTATAACCTGTTGTGAAAGTGTCATTTTCAACATTTGATTTCTTCTCCTGCCATTTCTAATTTATTTCGTCCCAATGTCAGAAAACCAAGTATGGATATCATAGTTGGAATCATAAAGTCCTCTGCGCCAAACAGTACAAGACATAAAACTGCACAAGCAACTCCTATAATAGCCGGGCTGTGTTTCTCTTCTTTTATCCATTGATCTAGGAAAATGACAGTAAACATAGATGTCATAGCAAAGCCAAGACCATCTGTATTAAATTTCAGGAACTGTCCAAGAAGTCCGCCAAGTGTTGATCCAAAAAACCAGTAAAAATGGTTTAATGCCGTTACCCAGAACATGAACCAGCCTTTATCCACATCTTCAGGAATCTGTGCAGAATAGTTAATAGAAAAGCTTTCATCACACAATCCAAAAATCAAATATGGCTTTTTCCAACCGGTATTCTTATATTTCCCAAGCATAGAGATTCCGTAAAACAGATGTCTGGCCTGTATCATCAACGTCATTGCCAAAGCCTGCGCCGGCGAAAACGCACCAAGCAGCATATTAACAATCACAAACTCCAGTGAACCGCCAAATACAAGAAGGCTCATAAACATTGGATAAAGAAAGCTGAACCCGGATACATGCATATAGATTCCATATGTCAGACCGAGAAACCAGAATCCTGCAAAAATTGGAATTGTATAAGGAAATGCCGTTTTCAAAGCTTTTATGGCTGTTTTTTTTCTCATGTAAAGAACCTCTTTTCATTATATCAAACTCTTTATCTCAACTGTCACCGATAAATCCTTCCAAAAAACAAATTCTGCATAAATTGACCCTCAAAAAGAAACCGCGGTTAATAGATTTCTAATTGAGGGCCTATGCAGGTTTTATTTTTTCAGAAACATTTGCAATCCATCTAAAAGTGTCGGTACCCAGACGGTATAATGCTCTTTTCCTTCATAAATCTTGGATGTCAGATTCAATCCACTGTAATTTCTTTCTTCCATTAATGAAACAAATTTATTAAATGGTTTCAGGAATCTTCCCTCTTCATCTGCTCCAACAGACATATATACATTTGCATTCAGCTCTGTATTTCCGCGTTCATAATATTCCTCTTCCCAGCCAGCAAGATTCTTTTTATAGCTCTTTTCATAAAATGCCGCACTGGCTAAAACATAATTCTTAAATACATCCTTAGTAATACCATCACTCTGGAACAGACTGTATAGTGTAAAGTATCCACCATAAGATGCCCCACAGAAGGTTCTGTCCGCTGCGTCAATGTTATAATTACTTTCTGCATATGGAAGAACGCCATTCACAATCAAATCAAGGAAGCTGTTCGGATCCTCCAGAAGATCTCTCTCTCTGATCAAATCGAAATCATAATCATCCGGATATCCAATACCAACCAAAATGAATTCTTTTGTCTTGCCTGACTCATACAGTTCTTTGATAGATGCATAGTCCTCGCGTCTCCAATAACAGTCTGTTAAATACATTGCCGGATATGAAACGCTTTCATCATAGTCATCCGGCAGACAAATGTCTATAACAAATGTATCATCTATATTATTTGGATAAATTGTTGTCTGTGTCCAAATTCCCTTATCAACAGTTTCACCGACTCCAAACTCAATCCCGTTGTTCCCGGTAAATGTCTCCTGTACTGTATCAGTTTTCTCTGTTTCCTCTGTTACTTCTTTCATTGCTTCCTCCGTTATTTCTTCTGTTTCTGCATCAGTATCTGCGCTTTTAACATTGGTATTCGTAGTACTATTGCTTCCTGCACATCCTATACAGACTCCAAGTAGCAGCATAGATATTACTATCATTACAACTTTCTTTTTCATTATATCACACCTAAGCCTCTCTTAAATTGAATAATCATCCGGATTACACGAATGACTTCATTATAATACGCTTGATTCTGTTTCTGTGCAAGTTAACATTTATCATATTGACTTATTACATTTGTAATATTCCAGTATTCTGTTTCTATTCATTTCTTCTATTGTAATGCCTGCTCCAAATCGGCAATGATATCATTGACATCCTCTATACCAACTGACAACCTGATTAAATCCGGAACAATTCCCGCTTCCTTCAATTGTTCATCAGAAAGCTGTCTGTGTGTGTGACTGGCTGGATGAAGAAGACATGTATGACTGTCCGCAACATGAGTAGCAATTATTGCAAGCTTAAGCCTATCCATAAATCTTATTGATGCCTCCTGACCTCCCTTGATGCCAAACGCAAGCACTCCACACGTTCCATGCGGCATATATTTTTGCGCGAGCGCATGATAGGAATCACCTTCCAGTCCAGGGTAATTCACCCATGCCACTTTCTCATGCCCCTGCAGATAATTTGCAACAGTAAGTGCATTTTCACAATGCTTCTGCATTCTCAGCTGTAATGTTTCCAATCCAAGATTAATATAAAATGCATTCTGCGGTGATTGTATGGAGCCAAAATCACGCATCAGCTGTGAGGTTGCTTTTGTAATATAGGCTCCTTTTCCAAAACGTTTTGCATATACAATTCCATGATAGGAATCATCCGGTGTTGTCAGTCCCGGGTACTTATCTGCATGTGCCATCCAGTCAAAATTACCGCTGTCAACGATACATCCACCCACTGATACACCATGTCCATCCATATATTTTGTCGTGGAATGCGTCACGATATCAACACCCCATTCAAATGGTCTACAGTTTGCAGGTGTTGCAAATGTATTATCTACAATTAATGGTACTCCATGTGCATGAGCAAGTCTTGCAAATTTTTCAAAATCAAGCACTGACACGGTCGGATTCGTTATGCTTTCTCCAAATACCGCCTTTGTATTTGGTTTGAAGTATTTTTCAAGCTCCTCTTCTGGCAGCTCCTGATCAACAAATGTACACTCTATTCCCATCTTTTTCATCGTTACACCGAATAGATTATATGTACCGCCATAAATTGAAGATGAAGCAATAAAGTGGTCTCCTGCCTCACATATGTTGAAGATTGCATAGAAATTAGCAGCCTGTCCGGATGAAGTCAGCATTGCGGCTACACCACCCTCCAATGCGCATATCTTAGCTGCAACAGCATCATTTGTTGGATTCTGTAATCTTGTATAGAAATATCCATCTGCTTCCAGATCAAATAATTTTCCCATTGCATCGCTTGTATCATACTTGAATGTTGTACTCTGATAGATTGGAAGCTGTCTTGGCTCTCCCTGTTTCGGTTTCCAACCTTCATGAATGCATTTTGTTGCTATCTCATTCTGTCTGCTCATAGTTTTTCTGTTCCTCTCTTTTCTTATGTCCTTTAGATTTTCATATATAGCATGTAGTTTTCCTTTAATATAAGCGATAATTTTTTTATAGTAAAATATATAAAAAATATAGCCCGTAATAGTTTTTACCTATAGCGGGCTGTATTGGCTGTCGATATTTCATCAGTATGCGGTTAGATTTCAATTGTTTTTCACATATTCAGCAATTGCTGCTGCCATGAATTCTGCTGTTCCTTCTCCATTCTTATCAAGGTTTTCTGTAAATCTTTGATCTGCAGAATACATCAAACCCAGTCCTGCTAATATTTCATTTGTGCATGTATAGAAATTATCTGATATATAGTTTTTCCAATCATTTACAAGTGATAATGCTGTATCACTATTTGGTGATAAGTGGCGATTATCTGCGAACCTCTTTAATAATTTCAATCCTGCTTCATCTAACTGTGACCATTTTTTATGATTAAAATCTTTAGTCCTTTCTTCACTTTCTCTGTATGCCTGGGTATGTCCCCAGCGTTCTTTGACTTCATTTGCATACTTCTTTTTCGATTTTTCTATTTCTGACATATCAAACTCCTGAAAACTCATCGTTTTTTCTCCTTTTATTGTCTGCTCCAGCAATTGAAGCAGCTTATCCATCCGTTCACGCTTTTGAAGAAGTAATTCTCTATGTCTGCAAAGAGCTTCCTGTCTGTCATACGTCGGATTCTGCATAATTTCTTTAATATCCTGTAATGAAAACTCAAGTTCACGAAAAAACAGTATCACCTGAAGCTTTTCCAGCGATGCCTCGTCATACTCACGATATCCTGTTTCTGATACCTCGCTTGGTGTCAGTAACCCTATTTCATCGTAATAATGCAGTGTCCGCACTGTCACGCCGCTAAGCTTTGCAGCATCATTGATTTTCACTTCCAAAAGCCCTCCATTTCCTTCATAATATCCTCTGTTGGTAATATTGTAGCCTCGTAAATCGATTTACCGGTCTTTTCCAGATAGTACTTAATCATCGCATATCCGCAGGCGTATCCTGCACAATACGGCATGCCAACCGGTGTTCCTCCCTGCAGTGCCATAATTTCATCACCATACAGATAAGAAAATTGTCTGCCAAAATCCAGTTCACCAAGATGCTCTCTGATACATGGTTTGATTACATTCTGCAGCGTGTCCTCTGATGTTTCTGTTACCCATTTACCCACTTTGTCTTCGCCAAATCGGATAGCTGCAAAATTCTCTGCAAGTCCTTCGGAAACAAGCATATCTGCAAGTGTCATTCCGGCACCCCATTGTAAAAACTGCCATCTGACATTATGATTTGTTTCATGCGCAAATGCCACAGGAAGCATCTGCATGGATTTCTCATTTGGTACAATCGTTCCGGTAATGTAACCCGGAATTCCACCATCTCCACAATACTCTCCTGTCATTGCTGTCATTGGATTCCTTGGATCACTGAGAAGTACGGTCATTACATAATCCTGCACCTTCAGCTTAATTCCGTTATTTTCAAAATCAAGCAGCGAATCTTCCACGCTCTTTTTGCATGCAGTCCAAAAATCTTCCTTACCAAGCATTTCAATTTCTGCAGCTCTTTCAAATGTAATCTGGGATGGATGATATCCTCCGCTTCTGACAGATGCCGCAATTGCGTCATATCCATCCTCTGTATCTGCTTTCAGTGGAACACCAATACATTTCCACTTATACTCAAATGGCTGCATCAAAAGCTCACGGTATAAATTTCTTTTTTCCGGTTCTGTAGCTGCCATCATTTTTAAATAAACAGCATCCGAACGTATCACTGTAACCTTCATATTTAAACCTCTTTTCATATTTTCATTGGTTAACCATATATGTAGCATATACTATTACGTTACGTTAGAGTCAAGAGGTTTTTATAATAATTTTAAAATTTATTTATACAGTCAATCATAATCGCCTGCTGTACAACAAGAAGGCTTTTTTTGAACTCATATCCTACAAAACAATCAGATGCAATCACATCTTCAGATACTTCTTCACCTCTGTAAAATGGCGGACATGGATTCAACAATGCACCTTCATTTGCCAGATTCATAACTGCTCTAGTTATTTGCAGACCAGAAAAGGCCTCCAGATCGCTGTCTGACAGAGAATCCGTGCAGATAATATCTCTTCCAGCAACAGCATCTTCGATATTATCAAATACTTGTATATCTGCCATCTCATATCCTTTTGGACAGCACTGAGCCAGATCAAATCCAAGCACTCTTGCCGCATCCAGCCATGTCAAACCAATATTTCCTTTCTTTCCGCAAAATAGAAATCGTTTCTTATCTATATTTTTTCTCATTTTGGAAAGTGCGTATAAGTCCGAAAGAATCTCACATGGATGATTACTGTCTGTCATCGCATTAATGACAGGCACATGTGAATACTCTGTAAGCTCTTCCAATACATGTATCCTTTTATGTCTTGCAATGATCAAACTGTCCCAATTATTCAAATATCCGCATACATCCTTTAATGCTTCCTTTTTGTCAAGCGTTTCTGTTGGAAACAGAATAGACTGACCACCAAGTAGAGAAACGCCTCGCTCAAATGTCACCCGCGTCCGAATACTTGATGAGGGAAAAAACATAATCACACTCTTGTCTTTTAAACAGTCTTTATATCCACCTTGCTCAAGCTCGTCTGCAATGTGAAATATTCGTTCCACGTCTGACGTAGAAAGGTTCGAGAATTTCAATAGATTTTTCATAAACAATCTCCTTGTTTTTTCCTATCATTCTATTTGCTTCTAATCAAATCTACCACCCATTCTGCCTTTGGCAGCTCACGCTCCGGATGTATTGCATAATCACTGGCAATGCCCTGAATACAACACCAGAACAAATTAGAAAGTACATATGGATCTCCCTGTCGAATACTCCCCTCTTTTTGTCCCCATTCCACTATTGGAACAAACTCCTGAACGGTGTTGACTTCCATCGCAATCCTTCTGATATGCTCCGGTGTGGCTTCACTACTTTGTGCATCTGCCATCAGTACAAACAGCTTGGCAGTTTCCTTTCTGACACTCATATATTCAAACAACTGTCCTGTAAATTCTTCAAACACATCAATTGCATGCTCATATGTCTGCTGAAGTGGATATTTTGTCCCAAGCAGGCCGTATCGCACAATCTCTTCATACAGCTTCTCCTTGGACGGGAAATAATGAAATAACAGACCGGTACTCATATTGACCTTTTCAGCAATATCTGTAATTTTGGTTGCACCATATCCTTTTGTTACAAACAATTCCATAGCCGCAGAAATGATATTCTGACGTCTCTGTTCTTTTTGCTCTTTTCTTGTAGCCATACACTGCTCCTTATTTCACTGTCTTTTTCTGCGTATTACTATCATACATCCCGCCGAGAATAATTGAAATATGGATTTTACCCGACTTGCATATTTTATAGTTTATTCCATATACTCTTTGCTATAATCATTACGAGGAGATTTACTATGAAAAAAGTATTAAATATTATTTTTATTCTTATAGCTATCCTTGCCATTTTAGAATTCTATTTTATCAGTGGCATGTTTACCGCACCTATTATGATGCTCTGTCTCGTTCTTATTGGTGCTGCCAATATTCTGTACTCTGTAATTCACTGTCTCTACAACGAAGCCGCACTATATACGTTATGTATTATTTTTTATCCGGTTGTTGTACTGTTTGGACACGCATAAACCCACACTTGTTATTTATAGCTCAAATCTCATTGCTGTATATCTTGATTTTTCAGGCTTAAATCCGGCTTTTAGATACATTGTCTTGCCCATATCAGTAGCGTCCAGCTTTACAGCACTCAATTTCATATCTCTTGCATCATCAAGCATTATTTTTATGAGTTTTTGTGCTATACCCTTCCTTCTAAAATCAGGTTCCGTTATTACATTCAATACCTCCCCTGTTTTACTGCGAATATTATGAGGATTTGCCGGTTTTTCAGAAATATATAGCAGAACTGTTGAAATAATTTTATCATTAGAATACGCAATATATGCAAATAAATCTCTATTTAAATGATTCTTAAAATACATCGGAAGAGAATTCTGTATTTGCGTAAGTTTATCCTTTTCAATCTCACCAAAATCTGCCTTGATATAAGCCATCCTCATGCGTACCAGCTCATCTATATCATTTGCAGTTCCTTTTCTGAATTCAATCATGCTTGTCTCCTTAATATATGTATAATTAAATTATAATATAAAAAACCAAGAAGTAAATTACCAACTTTTTTGTCAGAAAGTCTTTTTTCAACCGCCTTGCTCCAAGCTAAGCCTTCCGATACAACAAAATGGCTCTGATATTCCACAAACCTTGTATCTATTGATAAAATATGATGTGTGTCATGTATATGCGTCATAGACATCGAATGTTGTCAAGTGATATGAGAATTAAACAATGAATAAAACCCCAAGAATTCAACATTCTTGGGGTTCTTGATTTTAAAAATATTATCTCTTTGAGGATTGACTAGCATTTTTTCTGTCTTTTCTATCTTTCTCTAAACCCTTGTAAAATAAGGCTTTTTCGGGTTTCTGATAATTTCTCACTTTTCTATAATTCTCTATTTTTCTCTAACTTTTTGTATCTTTAAACATCAAACAAACATCAAAAAAAGCACTAACCTTTTCAGCTAGTGCCCCATTGAATCACATATCAAGAACCACTGTCCAGTGGCTGGATAATCTTGAGCTAGTGATAACGTATAAGAAAGAATACTTGTTACTGAGATATTTTTTTTGAGGAGGTCTCAGTAACACCATGAAAAAATTTTTTTTAAAAAACTAACAGCGTTACATCATCATTTTAATCCTAACTTTCTTTAATGCCACTGATCTTTGTTACATGTGTCGGTCTTACAACCGCACTATCAAGCATTGAATAAATCTGGAAACCTACCATATTATTCTTGATACAGTAATCAGAATCTTCAAAGATTCTAATAACAATATCTTTCTGCATACCGATAACCATTGCATTTGAATCGAATACAAGTGCGTCTGATCCATCAGTTGAATCATATACCAACTGATTTGATACAACAGTCTTTAATCCGTTTAGGATTTCAGGCTTAACAACTGGTTTATTATTTGTATCTATTGTAAGTGCCAGCTGTTCCTCTGTCTGTGCATTGATTGCCATTGTATTTGGTGTTCCGTTTGCACGTCTTACAGCTCCGAATGCTTTTACAAAATCCACATAATTATCATTTTCAGCTGTAAGTGTATTGATATTACTATCGTTCATAATACCAGCTGGAGCATAAGTTACACCGCTCTGACCGTATAACATACCTTTATCAATACAATCTGCCATTGCCTGACTAAATACCTGATCGCATCTCAACAGGAATGTGCTTGATGAATGTATATGTAATTGTCAAAGTTCAAGTTGTAAACACCGTACCGGTGTTTACAAGATAAGTTTACTTTGATTTCATTCATTTTTTTATGACGTAACTAGAGTGATTACCCGCCAATATGGAGTGGTTAAAGCAGCTTTTCCAATTCCAAAAGTTGGTCTACTATGGTTCTGATTTGTTTCTTTACGCTGTCTGTCTGTGTTTCTCGACCAAGCAGTATGTAATCAAGCGGCACCCCGAAGAAAACAGCCATTTCTATCAACAAGTCAATAGCAATGCGTGAGTATCCAGTTTCGATTTTTCCCAATGTGCTTAGACCGATATTAAAATGGTCCGCCAGCTTTTCCTGTGTCAGGCCTTTGCTTTTTCTGAGATCCTGAATTCTTTTTCCGCTTTCTTTCGTATCGTAATACATCGTTTGTCCTCCTGAGTTTTCTGAAATTTGTGTTTTGTCAAAATCCAGAATGAGGGAGAAGAACGACACCGGGGACAATCCCGGCAAAAAAAAAAGGCGCACCCACTCTTACAATTTCTTGCAAGAATCGGTACGCCGGTGCGTAATCCCGCCAATAAAAAATACCCCCGTCAGTCACAGTTTCACTAAGGCAAAAGTTCTTGCCTGGAAACCATAATTGACGAGGGTGTTATGACGGTCGCATGAAAGTGTTATGGGATGATTTTCGCACATTCGCCGTCTGAAAGCAGCCTTTGCTCTATCCATGACAATCGTGGACGCATCTGTCCCCAATAGCACATCCAGTTCCTGTTTATACAACAGGCAGCATTCTCTGTCATAGCAGACGACTTGACCTTTATATCCATTCGGTTCCACTTTGGATTTAGCGCAATACATCCCAACGTAAGGGACAACGGGGTGTTTGTCTTATCATCTCCCAAAAAACTGATGCACAAAAAGACAATTTCCGCAATTGCCAGGAGTACCCAGGCAATGATAAAAAGCCGGTTGATTAGGTCTTTATTCATGTATATTCCTCCACAACTTCAAGTTTGTACACATCTCGACAAATCGGAATTTATCTACTTTTCTTTATATCCAAATGCTTTCCTTAAATGAGGAGCCAATAGTGACAGTAAAAGCCTTAAAGCATCAATTCTCCATCTCACTCGCTGCCATTGTAGACTGAAGGCTTGTGAACACCTGAGCGAGCTGTGAAAGCGGCTGCGTGAACAGGCGGATATAGACCATAAAAGATACAATTACACCAAAGGAAATTGTACCGTTGGCAGCAAAAACAGCTCCCACTACACAGACCACTACATATCCGAAATTGCCGATAAAAGTCATAATTGGCATGGATTTGTACACGCCAAAATAGCACTTAAAAAT
>CAZOHM010000060.1:0-13988 GCA_964579795.1 uncultured Lachnospiraceae bacterium
TGGTAATCCTTCCTATATACAAACTGAAAAAAAAATATTGAAATCCTGTATGAATTGTACATTTCCGCATCATGCAAAAAATTATGACGAGATTATGTGCCGTATAAAGGCAGCCAATGAAAAATAGTTTGCAAGCACATTGACTGTTCTATATAATAAGGATATAGATTTGCTTATGAGGAAGCTTTGAAAGAATGGGAGGCGGTACAAATGATTAAATTACTTAGATGGATGAAACAATACTGGCTGCTTACGTGTTTTCTGTTTTTAGCCCTGCTTGCCCTGCCGCCTGTTGCTGCATATTATTTATGCAGAGCAGATTTTTACACGCTGCATATTAGTATGGAGGTCTGGATTTGCTATTTCGCTGCTTTTGAAGTGTTCCTCGGTGCATTTTATATAGGAAGTACTTCGCTCTGGCAGGCAGAGATCACAAAGGATCAGGATATCCTGCTTAGAAACACAATATTGTTTGAGAAACATCAGACGGCTTATCAGTCGACGGGAAATTTGTTTAAACCGGCTGATGCAACAGCACTAAAACCATATTCGGAAATGACATTACAGTTTTCACCACAAAAGGAATGCATGCCAACTGGATATATTCTTCGTAAAGTTAATATTAAGGATTCACTAAATGGAAAAACCATGCTCAGTGGTAAGCTCGAATATGCCGAACAGATGGTAAGCGTTCTGTTTACGAATGAGCAGTATCTGGAATGCAGGATTAAGGTTGTAGATGAAAAACTGAAAGGACTGGACGAGGCACTTGTTCTTGAGAGCAGACTGACATTTCTTAAGGAAGTTGATAACAGATATGTTGCAACTGATTATGAGTATACTGCAAATATTAAATTCCTTGGAAATACACATGCAGAGATTTCTGATGTAATTCTGCATCAGACAAAGAATGCTTATTTTTATTATGGTAAATCGACAGGAAAACGGTCATAAGATTTGAATGTAATAAATTATATTATAGAGTAAGGCACATGACGGGAGGTCATGTGCCTTACTCTTTTAATCAGTGCGCCGGCGGGCACACGTTCAAACCTAAACCAAATTGCAGATTATAGAAAGCAGTTATGCGTTGACATGTTCTTTTTCACTGCGTCTGCGGGCAAACCATGCAACATAATCGATTCTGTAGGCAATTGGATACATTACAATTGCAAGTCCAAAAGCAGTCAGAACATCAAACATAGAGTGCTGCTTCAAAAACAGAGTAGACAGAATAATTAAAATGCTTAGTACAAGAGAACTGTTACAGAGCCATTTCTTTTTTTGCAATGTTTCATTTTTTGCGATTGCCAGATAAGAGCCAATGGAATTATATACATGAATACTTGGAAACAGATTCGTTGAAGTATCCACAGAATACAGACTCTCGACCATTGCTGTCAAAACATTGTTTCTCGGGAAAATATCTGGTCGTAAATGGTGACCGTTTGGAAAAACAGTTGAAACAATTAGAAAAATGGTCATGCCACAGGACAAAAAGAAAAAGCTTCTGAAAAAGGATTCCTTGCTTGTAAGCAGACATAGGACGATAGAAATGGCCATGTATGCAAACCATAAGTAATAAGGAATGATAAATGCTTCGCAAAAAGGAATTTTGTCATCGACCGCCATATGAATAATATGGTAACGCCTTGTGACTGTTTTCTCCAGATAAAAGAACCATGGGAGATAGATGGCAGCATACAGCGGAACGATCAGACCGTGTTTGTAGGTTGCAGCGAAGAGTACAAGCCTCTGCCAAGTCGTGGAAATAAAATTTTTCATAATACTCACCTCATATTTAACTGTAAATAATAAATAACGTTGTTGCATAACACTGTTATTTATCTTATGATAACTCGAATTTGTTTTTTCTCCTGTGTCATTGTAATTTCAGAAAGAATTCCACAGGATTCACCATCTGAATGAACGGGTGAAGGTGTATCTGCAATAATTGTCACTTTTTTTGCCTGATAAGTGTTGATTCCGCGAAAACGTGTATGTTTACCGCTGTAGGCAGTAGGAATGATACGCAATACACTAAGCTTGGAAAGATTGCCTGCAACACAGACATTTAAAACGCCATCATTGTAATTTGCATCGGGACAGAACATAAAACCGCCGCCTTCGAATTTATGAATCATACATGTGACAAAATAAAACCGATCAAAGCGAATCTGTCTTGCATCGTCTAAAATAACAGTACAGCCATTTTTTTTTGTTTTTGCTAATTGCTTTAATGCAATGCCAACATATGTCAGCTTTCCAAGGTGCAGCTTATTAAGGAAAAGCTTCATGCTAGAATGAAGTGCTTCATGACAGATAGCTGCATCATATCCAAGCCCCGTGCTTACACCAAAATTTTTTTTGCAGTCTCCATATTGAATACAACCCACATCCATGAATGCATACTCCTTTGGGTGCAAAATGGCATTTAGTGCGCTGCAGGGATCCTTTGGAAGCTTCAAATCACGAGCAAGGTCGTTGCTGGAGCCTGCAGGAATGTAGCCAAGTGTTACAAGACTGTAATCCCGGATACCTGTTAACACTTCATTCATTGTTCCGTCTCCCCCGAGTACGACGATGGTAACCGGAATATCAGGAGAAGTAATTGCTTTTGCAAATTCGCTTGCTGAACCGGGACAGGTTGTGAGGTATACCTGATATGTAATATGGTTAGTATTAAGATACTGTCTTGTTTCCTCCCATATTTGTTTTCCTTTGCCGGTACTGGAAGCCGGATTTACAATAAAGTGCAACATGCAGGCAACCTCCTCTCTGCTTTTGTATAAAAAGGAATGTAATATTGTAATTTCCAATATTCTCAAAGCTAGTTTACTACACAAAAAAAATAATAACAAGAAAGAATTATGAACTTGTGTAAAGTTTATTGAGTTTTTCTTAATTTTACTATATAATTCTAATGATTAATTATTTTGTTTTGAAAATAAATGTGAAATATGGATGGAGGTAACAGGATGTACGCATTGGATGAAGTGAAGAAAGTAGACCCTGAGGTAGCCGAGGCAATTGTAAAGGAACAGGAAAGACAAAACAGTCATATTGAGCTGATTGCGTCTGAAAACTGGGTGAGCAAGGCAGTTATGGCAGCAATGGGAAGCCCACTGACGAACAAATATGCAGAGGGATATCCGGGAAAAAGATATTACGGTGGCTGCGAGTGTGTAGATATTGTAGAGGATCTTGCACGAGAGAGAGCAAAAGAGTTATTTCATTGTGACTATGCAAATGTACAGCCGCATTCAGGAGCACAGGCAAATATGGCAGTCTTCTTTGCAATGCTGGAGCCAGGTGATACGTTCATGGGCATGAATCTGGATCATGGCGGACATCTTTCACATGGTTCGCCGGTTAATATGTCTGGTAAGTATTTTCATTGTGTACCTTATGGGGTAAATGATGACGGTGTAATCGATTATGCAAAGGTTCGTGAAATTTCACTTGAATGTAAGCCCAAAATGATTCTTGCCGGCGCGAGTGCATATGCTAGAAAAATAGATTTTAAGAAATTTCGTGAGATTTGCGACGAGGTTGGAGCATATCTGATGGTAGATATGGCACATATTGCAGGTCTTGTTGCAACAGGATACCATGAGAGTCCATTCCCATATGCAGATGTTGTTACGACTACTACTCACAAAACATTGCGTGGTCCTCGAGGCGGAATGATTCTTTGTAATCAGGAAGCAGCGGATAAGTTCAATTTTAATAAAGCTATTTTCCCGGGAATTCAGGGTGGTCCTCTGATGCATGTGATTGCTGCAAAGGCAGTCTGCTTAAAAGAGGCACTTTCTCCAGAGTTCAAAGAATACGGAAAGCATGTTGTTGAGAATGCACAGGCACTTGCCAAAGGTCTTATGAGCAGAGGTCTTGATATTGTTTCAGGCGGTACAGACAACCATTTGATGCTGCTTGACCTGCGTGCGAAGGGATTGACAGGTAAAGAGGTAGAAAAGCTGCTTGACGAAGCACATATTACAGCAAACAAAAATACTGTACCAAATGATCCGCAGAAGCCGTTTGTAACGAGCGGTGTCAGACTTGGTACGCCTGCTGTAACATCTCGTGGTATGAATGTAGCAGATATGGATAAGATAGCCGAGGCTATTGCACTTGTTGTTAATGGAGGAAGCGAGAAGGTTCCTGCTGCAAGAGCAATTGTTGAGGAGCTGACAAAGAAATATCCTTTAATTTGATTGTCAAAGATTATATCATAAATATGTGCAAACAGAGCACAAAGATAAAGAGACGGTGTATCACTATTCATGTGATATGCCGTCTCTTTGAAGGTATGTTCATTGTTGGTAAAAAAATGCAAAAAAATTAAGAAAAGATTGTAAAAGAACTATTTTATTTTGATAAAAGTATGATATACTATATGTTGAATGTCCTGGGTGGACAATATACCATATGTGGTTTACATAAAGACGTTTATGGGAGAAACAAGTGGGACAGAATAACAAGCCTGTAATTCAGGTAATTGGACTTAAAAAAATCTACCGCGTGGGTGAGACAAAAGTTAAGGCACTTAATGGAGTTGACTTTGAAATCAACAAAGGAGAGTTCTGTGCTATCGTTGGTACATCCGGTTCCGGAAAATCCACGTTATTAAATATGCTTGCAGGCTTGGAAAAGCCATCAAAGGGTGAAGTCATTATCGCAGGTGAACATATTGAACGGATGAGTGAATCACAGCTTGTTCAGTTTCGCAGAGAACATGTGGGATTTATTTTTCAGTCCTTTAATTTATTAGGTACCATGAATGCAGTTGAGAATGTTGCTCTGCCGCTTTCCTTTCGCGGAATGGGGAAAAAAGAGAGATTAGAGCTAGCAATGGAAACGTTAAAGCTTGTAGGACTTACAAAGCATGCAAAACATCGACCAACACAAATGTCAGGTGGACAGCAGCAGAGAGTTGGTGTGGCAAGAGCACTTGTAGTAAATCCGGAGATTATATTTGCAGATGAGCCGACTGGTAATCTGGATTCCAATACATCTGAGGAGGTCATGCATCTGATGCAGAGAGTCGTCAGAGAGCAGCAGCAGACACTTGTAATGGTTACACATGATAATCATCTTGCTACATACGCAGACAGAATATTTCATATTATAGATGGAAAAATTGTCAGTATAGAAGATAACAGACATACAGAACAGATACAGGAGGATGTTTAAGATGAAAAACAGTGTCAGGAGAATTGTATTGAGCATAGCGTCGGTAATACTCGCGTTTATGTTCACATTATTGACGTCTGTGCCGGGAACGGTATCGGCATCGGTATCTGGAAATTCTGACAATTCAACGTCTACCCCGACAAGCAAGGGGACAACTAACTACAGCGGCATCTACTCCTCGTCAGAATACATAAAGCCAGGAAACAGCTGGTTGACTCCGGTTGCAACACATGGAGAGCTTGTTGTTGTAGCACTTCCGATTGTTAATATGACACCATATAATATTAAAGATGTTGTGATTACGCCAATTGTCAGTGGTAAGACATCAGATTATCCGTTTGAAATTGTGCAGTCTAATTTGACACTCACGCTGGATTATCTTGTTGGTTCAAAGCAAGATCCTGATGTTAATAACAGGACGAAGACGTTGTTTTGGACATTTCAGACAAGAGATGACGTTCTGAATGGGTATTATGACTTGAAATTTGAGATTTTGTATACAGATGATGTCTGCAATCAAGGCAGCTGTACGATTTCTACATATGTAGAGTGTATAGGCAAGCCTGATGCGGGAAACAAGAACACAGATGAAAAACTCGCAACCTCCACGCCAAGAATTATTGTAACGGGGTTTGAAACTAATCCCGAAGAGGTTTATGCGGGCTCTGATTTTGATTTGATTGTTCATTTGCAGAATACTTCTAATGAAACTGCAGTAAGCAATGTTGAGGTGAATCTCACAGCAACTGTAGAAGGGAAGGATGCAGATTCCACCTACTCTTCGTTCCTGCCTACATCGGGTTCCAATACGGCATATTTTACCTCGATTTCGCCGGGAGGGACTGCAGATATTTCCATGGAATTTAATGCAAAGGCTGATTTGGCTCAGAAGCCTTATGTAATGAAGCTTGCTATGCTGTATGAGGATGAAAAAAACAATCCATACAATGCTGAGGGCAGCGTTTCTATTCCTGTCAAGCAGGATTCCAGATTTGAAATAAGTACGGTTGAAGTGACTCCAAGCAGTATTGAAGTTGGAGCAGAATCAAATGTCATGTTCAGTGTGTATAATACAGGAAAGACGAAGCTATACAATGTAAAGGCTACATTTAATGATGAAACGATTTCAGGTGGAGATACATTTGTCGGGAATCTTGATTCGGGAGCTACCGGAAATATTGACACAATGGTGACAGGTGCACAGCCGACTTCAGGTGACGGAACAATCTCTGTAACCGTATCTTACGAGGACGAAACAGGAAAAGAGCATAGTAAGGATTTTGAAATGTCACTCTTTGTTAATGAGCCAATAGGTGATGGACTTGGCGGAGATTTGATGGACATGGGAGAAGAAGGGGCAGTCAGAAAACCTGCACCTGGCTTCCCAAGATGGGCAATCATCGCGATTGGAGCGACACTTGCAGCAGTAATTGCTGTTACCGTTATTGTAGTTGTGAGAGCAGGAAAAAAGAAAAAGAAGAAAAAAGAGCTGGAAATACAGGATCTGGATGACGAGGATTAATCAGAGGATGGATATATGAGGCTGATAGATTTATTGAGAATGAGCAGCAGCAATCTGTTCAAGAGAAAGATACGAACCATATTGACAATACTTGGCGTTGTAGTCGGTACGGCATCCATTGTAGTTATGATATCACTTGGACTTGGTCTAAATAAATCATCACTCGAGCAGATTGATCAGTTTGGTGGATTGACAACGGTCACAGTTCGAGAGGGTGGAAATGGGAATGGAGTTTATGTCGCAGAAGCATCTTCACAGACAGCCTCTTCGAAAGAGGTTAAGCATCTGGATGATTCGATAGTAGATGCTATTCGCCAGATTCCGCATGTAGATGTGGTTTCTCCAGTATTAGAGAGTAATGTCATTTTGCGCCAGGGAGTCTATGAAACAAGCACACGTGTGACAGGAATGACAGAAGAGGGACTGGAGAGTCTTAAAATTGATGTGGCAGAGGGTGAGCTCCCAAAAGCTGACGGAACACTTCGATTTTTATATGGCGGATCTATTAAAGAAGATTTTGTTAATTCTAAAACGAATGCTTCTTTTTGGGAAACAGGAGTGATGGCAGATGTTGATCTGATGAATCAGAAAATGTTTGCAATTTTTGATACTGATGCATATTATTCAGCAAAGAGTGGTTCAAATAGTCAGGCAGACAGTAAAGATACAACACCTAAACAGCAGCCGAAAAAGATTCTTGTTGATCCTGCAGGCGTGATTGCAACGTCTGAAACCGGATATAATCAATTTTCATGGAACATATACTGCGAAATAGAGTCACTCAATGCACAACTTAAAAAGATATTTAAAAATAAAGTAATTCCCGGTCAGCCGACAAAAAAAAACGGCAAGCCGTATAAGCAGATTTATTATACAAGCATTCATGTAAATGTAGATGAGATGCAGTATGTTTCAGAGGTACAGACAGCAATTTCAGATATGGGATATGTGGCAGACAGCAATGTGGAGTGGGTACAGTCCATGCAGAACCAGTACAAGTCCATACAGGGTGTACTCGGTGGAATCGGAGCTGTGTCACTGTTTGTTGCAGCAATCGGTATTGCCAATACGATGATGATGTCTATCTATGAGAGAACAAAGGAAATCGGTGTTATTAAAGTACTGGGATGTTCTCTTTCCAACATCCGTTCTTTGTTTCTTTTGGAGGCAGCCTATATTGGATTGATAGGCGGCATCGCAGGTACATTACTCAGTTATCTTGTTTCTTTGATAATAAATCAGGTTGCTCAGAAAATGGATTCCTTTTATTCCGGCATTTCCTATATTCCACCATGGCTGTCTTTTTCTGCGATAGGGTTTGCTGTGCTTGTAGGAATTTTATCGGGATTCTTTCCAGCACTTCGTGCAATGAAGCTTAGCCCGCTTGCTGCAATACGAAATGAATAACGAAATGAACAGTTCTAGAGTGAAAGAAAGAGAAAACGATGATATTTAGTAGTTTACTGTTTTTGTTTTGGTTCATGCCAATTTTTTTTGTGGTTTATTATATCGTACCAATACGTTTTCGAAATGTAACGCTTCTGCTTGGAAGCGTGATTTTCTATGCTTGGGGAGAACCCAAATATCTGCTTTTGCTGTTTTTATCCATCATAATAAATTATCTGTCTGGTCTGCTTCTTGAAAAATTTGACGCACATAACAAAACACGAAAAATCTGCCTGGTTATTACACTTTTGTTTGATTTCGGAATGCTTTTCTTTTTTAAGTATATCAATTTCTTTGTTGAAAATATTAATCAGCTGACAGGAAGCAGCTTGTCAGAAGTCAGTGTAACACTACCTCTTGGCATCAGCTTTTATACATTTCAGATTGTGTCCTATGTAGTGGATTTGTATCGTCGGAAAATTCAAACGGAACATTCTTTTATTAATCTGGGAGCATATTTGTGTATGTTTCCGCAGTTGATTGCCGGTCCGATTGTTGTATACAGCCATGTTTCGACTGAATTGAAGGAACGCAGCTACAGTCTTGAGAAGATTGAGGATGGTCTGCGCATTTTTATAATTGGACTGGGCTCGAAGGTTTTAATAGGAAACAGTGTCGGTGCACTGTGGGAAGATATTGCGCAGCTTGGTTATCAGAATATTTCAATGCCGCTTGCATGGCTTGGGATGCTCGCATTTACACTTCAAATCTATTTCGATTTCAACGGATATTCCAAAATGGCGATCGGACTTGGAAAAATGCTTGGATTTGATTTGCCGGAGAACTTTAATAATCCATATATATCACGATCAATTACTGAATTCTGGAGAAGATGGCATATGACATTAAGCAGTTGGTTTCGTGAATATGTGTATATTCCCCTTGGTGGAAACAGAAAAGGCACAGCAAGAACTTATGTAAACTTATTGATCGTTTGGACTGCTACCGGCTTCTGGCATGGGGCAGGTTGGAATTTCATTATGTGGGGATTATTTTTCTTTGTTGTTTTGTCAATTGAAAAGCTTGGTTTCTTAAAGTTTCTTCAAAAGCATACATTCCTATCACATGTGTATGCACTTCTTGCGATAGGAATGAGCTGGATGATTTTTGCTATTACGGATTTGTCTGAACTTGGCGTTTATTTTTCACGCTTGTTCTGCATGAAATCCGGAGCGGATGCAGTGTTTTATTTTAAAAACTACGCAGTTGTTCTGGCTGTCGGCTGTATACTACAAATACCGGCTCTCAGAAATTTGTATGAACATCATAAAAAGAATTTATCGGGGATTGTTGTTTCGATAGTGATTTTAGTTTTGTCAGTCGCTTATTTGACTGATGCAGCATATAATCCGTTTTTGTATTTCAGGTTTTAGTGTGAGTATTGAACAGGGATATTGGTGAAATTATGTTGACAAAAATAAAACAGATAAAAGAATATCCGCTATTTTTGATTGTATGCATTCTGCTTGCTGGAATGCTTGCATTGTATGTATGTAAACGAGATACGGACTTTTCTGATATGGAAAACAGGTATCTTGCCAGGCGACCATCACTGACGGCTTCTGGTCTTGCAGACGGAACGTTTATGAATGAGTTTGAAACATACACCGACGAACAGATTCCATTCAGAAACTTTCTGATTAAGCTAAAGGCCTGTATGGAAAGTTTGACACTCAAAAACGAAAATAACGGAATCGTATGTGGCAAGGACGGATATTTGTTTGAAAAAGTAATGCATACAAATAAACAGCTTTTTCAAAATGAACAGCTGATAGAAGCGTTTATTGCAAAGGTGGATCGACCTGTTCTTGTAGCAATTGTACCGAATGCCTGTGAAATCTTAAAAGAATATGTTCCGACTGGTATGCCTGTTATCAATCAGGGAGAGGAAATCAATCGCTTTAATCAAAGCTTGTCCAATTATTCGAACTGTACAATTGCCGAAATGGAAGAGGCACTTTGCGCTGATAAAACAAAGCAGCTTTATTATCGGACAGATCATCATTGGACAACAATGGGTGCTTATGATGGATACCGTGAGATTTGTAAGGTACTTGGGCAGGTACCGGTGGAAATCAGCCAGCTTACAATGAAAAGTGTTCCGAATTTTTATGGAACACTATATGCAAAGTATAAGGGGTTTGGAATCAGTCCGGATGAAATAACCTACTATGATATTCCGATACAGTCACTGACAGGGTCGTTTGGTGTAAAGGATAGTCTGTATGATGCAGAGAAAACACAGGTATATGATAAGTACGCAATGTTTTTATATGGAAATGACGGCTTGTGTGAAATTAATTCTGAACTTGCTGGTAATGACAGGAGCCTGATTGTATTTAAGGATTCGTATGCAAATTGTCTGATTCCTTTTTTGACATATCAGTATGACACGATCAAAATTGTGGATTTGCGTTATTATAATAAGAGTGTTCAGGAACTGCTGAAGGAAAATGAAATGTCTGATATTTTACTTTTATACAATTTTTCACATTTAAATGACGACAAGCATTTTTACCGATTGACAACTTAAATTGTGAGAGATATGATGCTAATGTATGTGCCAAAGTAAAGTGTGGGAACGCTTTATGAAATACAAGTGGGAGTATATGATGAAGAGAAAGAAAAAGACAACCGGTGTTCAAGATTCTGAAATACAAAGTGCGGCTGTAACTGAGGCGAATGTAAAGACTCAGGAGCAGAAAGAACAGGATTATCCGGTACAAAATAAAACGCTACAGGAAGGCGGATATAAATCGTCTGAAAAAGTTGAAAATACAGAAGATAGCCGACAGAAGGAAACCGAGGTCCGAGAGAAGGAACATGGGAAGAATCGTATTGTCTGGGTTTTGGTGGTTTTTTTGTGCATGGCACTCCTTGCAGTCGCTTCCGGAATTGGACTTGCACTATGGGATATGGGAAAGATGCCTCATGATCTGATTGCTGTTATGAATAATAATCAGGAAACAGCTACTGTGGACACTGAAGAACCAGAACCAGAACCAGAAGTAGAGGAATCCACTGAGAATCAGAATAAAGCTAAAGAAACTGAATCGATAAAGGAACAAGAGACGGAACAGGTCGATAAAGAACAGAAAGAAATGCAGCCTGTACAGACTGCGGGATCATCAAACGAGATTGCACATATTGCGACTGTTGTTAGAGCCGGTGGAACAGATGAGATGGTTTCGGCAAATGAGATTACTGCCGATGTGTCAGGTAATGCAGTTTCTTCCAATATGATTGATCCGAACGCAAATTATCCTCTTGCGTTTACTTCCGTGGATGTGAGCTATTTTGATGATGCACTGTTTATTGGAGATTCCAGAATGGAAGGATTTGGGATGCGTTCCGGTACAAATGCAACATTTTACGCAACAAAAGGATTTCAGCTACATAAGTACGAAACGATGAGCGTAGCACAGACAGAGGCCGGAAAGGTACCGATTTTCGATGCATTGCCACCAAATGCATTTACAAAAATATATATTAAAGTAGGATTGAATGAACTTGGCTGGGGAAATGATGAGAAATTCCTAGAGAAGTATGCAGAATTGATTGCACGACTCAGGGAAAATGAGCCACGAGCAATTATTTACATACATGGATTGCTTCCGGTAACTGCGACGAAATCCAGTACTGACAGCACTCACTCAAATGATAAAATCAGAGCTCGGAATGAGTCACTAAAGCAGTTTGCTGTGGAGCAGAAAGCGTACTATATTGATATTAATTCTGTTGTTTCAGATACAGACGGAAGTCTGAAACCGGAGATGACAACAGATGGAATTCATCTGAAGTCTCAATATATGGATCTTTGGCGGGAATATTTGCGGACACATGCAATTGTTCCGTTGGGATAATGTAACAATAAATAACGAGGAGAGAAAAAATGAAAAAGGAAATGAGAAATGTACTGTTGGGTATGATGCTGATTTTTGCAGCTGTCCTGACGGGATGCGGTAATGGCAACACAAAGGCATTTGATGCTACAGAAGTTGCAAACAGACTGCTTGAGGAAATTACATATCAGGATGAGCTGACTGTTGTGGATTTTGATACAGCCGGTATGATATTGAATTTCTCAAATGTCAATGTTGTAAATGGATTGGTATTTGAAGGAAGCGGAGCAACTGCTGAGGAGATTGTTGTTCTGGAGTGTGCCTCAGATGAAGATGCAGATGCTGCAAAAGCTGCTCTGCAGGCACGAGTACAAGAACAGATTGAATCGTTCACGGATTATGTTCCACAGGAATTGGAAAAGCTTAATCAGGCAGTGATAGTTGAATCTGGGAAATATGCAGTTCTTTCTGTATCCAGTGAGCCGGATCTGGCAAAAAAAATTATCGGTGAATATATAAAATAAATTGTTCATTATTGTATGAAGAGCTGGGTTTAATAACCCAGCTCTTCTCCAATTAAAAGTACTTTTATACGATCTTTTATTCCACTGCGTCTGGTGATAACAAATTGATTGCAAATACAGTCATTGGATAAGCAGTCTTCACATTGTCCTGTCTTTTCACATGGTGTATGTCTGTTTAATCGTGTTGTGTTTGCGGGTGAAGCGATGTTTCGTACACGATGGAAGGCGTCCGGAATGTCAGTGACAACCTTGTTCATACCTGCAATTACCAGAACATTCTTTGGCCCGTATATGAGACTGGCAACTCTATTACCGGCACCATCAATATTAACAAGTTCGCCTTCTTGTGTGATGGCATTGGTACTCATCAAAAAGTAATCCGCGTCTACTACTTTGGAGTAGGGCTCACTCATGCGGTCAATGTAGTTGTAAGGTCCGGTTTTGACTGCATCTAACAGCCCCATATCTATAATGGTCATTGACCCACCATTGGCAACTGAGGCAGAAGTCGGAATCAGATTAAGAACATAAGCTTTACATTCTTCAGCTGATGCAAAATAGTGTCCTTTCATATTGCGTTTATCAAGTTGCTTAATCAATGTCTGTGCCTGCTTTTGCATGGCATCCTGTTTTGGATTCATAATCATTTCCTCCTTATGTGAAACTAATATGAAATATAAAAACTTATTTGAAATATGCAAATATTGCGCATATTTGTATTTTACTGAATATCGTGTAAACAAGCAATAAGAAAATTAATTGTTTGGAAATTCGTAAAAATTAGAAAATTTCCAACACTAAAAACAAATAAAATGTTTCAAAACAGGAAGTAATTAGAAAACGACAAATTTTATGCAAAAAAGTATTGACAATTCAAACGAGCTATATTATAATCAACTTATAAAATAAATAGAAAGAAAAGAAAAAAGGAAGCACCATTGATTAGCTTCCAATTTAAGAAAAAGGAGGTACGGACCGCCAAAAACATAATTCTATAAATACCCTTTTTTACCAGATGACATTTAGTTGGTACATCAGCTATAATAGTTTATAAGGTACAA
This sequence comes from uncultured Lachnospiraceae bacterium, assembly GCA_964579795.1. Lineage (GTDB taxonomy): Bacteria > Bacillota > Clostridia > Lachnospirales > Lachnospiraceae > JAEYFP01. The sequence goes on from CAZOHM010000060.1 coordinate 13,592, forward strand.
ATGAAAAAGTTAATAAGCACAAAAGATTGAGATTTAAGATACACGAATGAAGTTAAGCAGTAAACGTACGAGAGATAAGAAATCAAGCGATGTAAAGCAAGGTACATAAGAAACCAAATGTACAAGTGAGGAATATCTAAAGTACAAAAGATTAACATAAAAATTAAATATGGAAAGCTACAAACACACGGTATTGCAATAGCAGTACAGTAGAGTTTCACAGAAGTGCCTTGTACCTGAAAACTAGAGATGTACGAACAGAAACGAGAGGTATGGTCCATTGGAAAGTGATAGCGCAGTTTGAGAGCGGATGCAGATGATTTGAATCGGCATCCGCTTTCATTTTACGTTTTATTTGTATTTGAGTAGAGAATTTGTTATACTTTTATTTATGGAC
>CAZOHM010000061.1:0-8429 GCA_964579795.1 uncultured Lachnospiraceae bacterium
TAATAACCCCTTATAGGGGTTGAGCAAACCACCCGTTCAACGGGTGGTTATGATTCGATAGAGTTATGTTATAACTGAAAAACTTCATAGAATTATTTAAAGCTGTAGAAAGGAAATAGTGATGGAAAATTATCGTGCAGAGGTTATTAATCTCAGTTTCAAAAATAGAAAAGTAATTAATGAATATCCTATTCTTGATATAAAAAAAATATTTTGGGGATTAGTTAAAATATATACAGTTTCTATTCCTGAAAATAATATAGAAAAAGTAGTAAAATCATTTCAAGAGAATATGAGCACTGCATTAAATAAAGAATGGTATATTACGTTTCATACTGCGAAAAAAGTTATTGTAGTATTTCGACATAGAATATTTACTTTGGCGGCAGAAGGTATCGTCCCTATTTACCAGAAGTGTATAGATACATCTCATGCCAAGGAAAAGGACGAGTGGAATACAATGATAGCATATGCAAAATCAATAGGAATTCCCGAAAGCCAGTGTGATTTTCTGCCGGAGAATTTCCAGGAGTTAAATTACTAAAGTAAATTCTATTCTACTGGAAATAGAAATTTGTATTTTGAGCTGAGTTTGGATATGAATGAAAATTATACTTGACTTACCAAGGTAAAACGTAAATTATACAAATTGAGAAATCTGACAATGAGACGCTCAGAATAGAAGCTAAATTTCTGTGCCGGTTATCCCGCTCTTTCGACCACCCTGCCCACCTTCCATATTTCTGGCAGGAGAGTTGAGAAAGCAGGCGCGCATGACAGAATCATCACCATAGCGTAATCGGATACTGTCGATGGTTCGATTCCAAAGCTTTAAACGCTCAATACGATTATAGTCAAAAAGAGAAATCTGATTAAAGCTTTCCTGTCTTGCATGTGATGTGCGTACGCCAAGCTGTCTGATTGGATCTCCAAGCCATAATGCATCAAACAGCCTGCAGACATTTTCATAAATAATCTCATTCACGTCTGTTGGTGTGGAAAGTGTCAGCTGTCTGGATGATCTATTAAAATCACAGTCTGTAATAGATACAGCAATTACTTGTATTTTCACATGATCAGCGCGAAGTCTGGAACCAACGGTTTCTGTCAGTGATAACAGGAATAGCTTTGCAAGATCAGAGTCTGTAACATCTGAGCGTGTAGTCATGGAATTACCATATCCCTTATTAACCGGAGTGTTTTCGGTATCAATCGCAAGTCCCTCTCCTCTTGCATGTAAGAGTAAGACATCCCCAAAGCTTTTAAAATTATGCAGGAGTATTTGCCTGTCTGTATGTGCCAGTTCGCCGATGGTACGGATTCCTAAATTGTGAAGTGCCCGTTCTGTACTATGACCAACATAGAAAAGGTCAGAAACAGGAAGTGGCCACATTTTCTTTTCTATTTCATTTGGAAAAAGGGAGTGCACCATGTCAGGCTTTTTAAAATCAGAAGCCATTTTTGCAAGCAACTTGTTAGAGGAAACACCAATATTTACAGTAAAACCAAATGTATCGTGAATCATATCCTTTAATTCATGAGCAAATAAAACTGGTCCACCATAAATCCATTTAGTTCCGGTCATATCACAGAAGGCTTCATCAATACTATACTGTTCTACATAAGGACAGTATTCTCGAAGGAAAGCAATAAAAGCTCTGGAAGCTTCTATATATAGAGAAAAATTGGGTGAAGCAATAAAAAGCGTAGGACATTTCGCTTTAGCATCTACCAGAGGCTCACCTGTAGAAATACCATATTTCTTTGCAGGGATAGATTTAGCCAGAACAATTCCATGTCTGGTAGCCTGGCTTCCACCTATGACAGAGGGAATGTCGCGAAGGTCAAGGGAGTCGCCCTGTATTTTTACTCTATTTACTGCTTCCCATGAAAGAAAAGCAGAATTAATATCTATATGATAATATATCTGCTCCATAGCTTAAGAAAGGATCCGAAATAAGGTCCATTTGTGATTCGGAATATTATAATTGAGTTCAAAAGTATGCTCGATTTCATTTACAAGTGCAGTGCAGAGAAAAGAATCCTCATTAATACCAACAAAATGATTTTCCCGGCAACACTGCGTGTGTAAAACCTTGACTGTAATGATTTCATGATTTTCATCTTCATAACGAAAGCTTAAGGGTGTCAGCTTTCCCTGAGTAGAACATACAGAGATTAGCTGAATGGGGATATTGACAGTCTGCTGCATAATAACCCTCCAATCCTGTTAAATATTCTAAGACGAAGATTAAAAATGAAAAGACTCTGAGCCTTATCATCAATATAGTAATCTGCAGTGATTTTTCTGCTGTTGGTTCCATAAAGAGCAAGAGTCTCCGGAAGGTTATCATTGACTGCATCAAAGGTAATACCATGAGCATCGCACCAGGAAACAGCTTCCTGTAAGCGGTCGCCATTTCGACATGTCCAAAGAATCAGTTTGTTACCATTATTATGTAAGTATTTCACATAAGAAATCATTCGCTGGTTGGCCTCTCCAATTTGCGGAAATGCCTCCTGACATAAGGTACCGTCAAAATCAATTGCATAAATCTTGCTCATGTAAATCACTCCTTTCATAACATACGAACACATGTTCTTAATGGAATTATAATATATCACAAACACATGTTCAGGTCAACAGGAAAAAGTGACCAAAAAAGAAAAAAAATACGTTCCTCTTTAAAGGAAAATACAGATAGATTTTGAAGAACCAATTTGTTACAATAAGTTCATGGTAAATTAGGACGATACTGCAGAAATGATTTTTTGTGAGGTGACTAAGATGACAAATGATGTACAGGTGTTATTTGATTTACTGTATGACAAAGACAATCGTGTGGCATATAAGGCGCTGCAGGAGCTTGAGAAGGAAAGCGAAGAGTCTGATGCTGTTTACAGGTATATGGATCAGTTTGGCATGATGCTTGAAAACGATAACTCCTATATTCGAACACGTGGGTTGTATATGCTTGCATATAACGCAAAATGGGATACGGAAAATAAACTGGACGAAATAATTGATCAGTATCTCAAGTGTGTGACAGATAGTAAACCTATTACAGCAAGGCAGTGCATCAAACTACTGCCAATGATAGCAAAAAGCAAACGGGAGCTTAGGGATGATATTTTATTCGCATTGAAAAATGCCAATACAGCAAAATATGCAGATAGCATGCAGCCGTTGATCTGCAAGGATATTCAAGCTGCAGTAAAAGAAATCGAGAGAGGAAATGGAATTGATGAAAGAGTATGAAGTAATCAGTATCCCTGTTTCTGACGGAACAGAAAAGGAGTTTGCAATTAAGAGTTATTTCACTGTGGATGAGCAGGATTATATTGCGGTATCACTTGTGGATGGTGATATTGTAACAGAAGAAGAGTATATTTATCGCTACCAAACTGCAGAGGATGAAGATTTGATTGTAGAAACAATTTCAACACCTGCGGAGTTTAAGCATGTAACAAGAGAATATCAGAAGATGTCAGTGAATGAATAGAAGGCAAAGATGGAATATTTGGATGTTGTTGATGAAAATGGTGTGCCAACCGGACAGATAGTAGAGCGTATCATGGCACATGAGAAGGGAATACGGCATAGAACTTCTCATGTATGGATTTTTAGAAAAAGGAATAACGGGATAGAAGTATTACTGCAAAAGAGAAGCGATAATAAAGATTCCTATCCCGGGTGCTACGACATATCGAGTGCGGGTCATATTCCGGCAGGAGTGGAATACGAAGCTTCGGCTGTCAGGGAATTAAAGGAAGAACTGGGCTGTGATATTTCTGAGAAACAGTTGATTTTTTGTGGACAAAGAAGATTCGAATTTGATGCAGAGTTTTATGGAAAAGAATTTTGCGATAGTCAGGTCAGCAATATTTATCGGTTATGGCTTGATCGGGAGGAAGAGGAGTTTACACTGCAGAAAGAAGAGGTTTCTGCTGTTAAGTGGATGAACTTTGAGGAATGCAGAAAAGCTGTGGAAAATCAGACAATACGACATTGTATTTTCATGGATGAGTTATGCATATTAAAGAGAAGTCTGGAACAGGAGGAAGATAATGAAGCTGATTCATTTATCAGATCTTCATTTAGGAAAAAGAGTAAATGAGTTTTCCATGCTGGAAGATCAGAAATACATTTTATCAGAAATTCTGAAAATCATCGATGCGGAGCAGCCGCAGGGTGTTTTGCTTGCAGGAGATATTTATGATAAATCTGTTCCGCCTGTAGAGGCAGTACAGCTGTTTGATGATTTTCTGTTCAAACTGTCTGAACGTCATCTACAGGTGTTTGTGATTAGCGGAAATCACGATTCACCGGAGCGAATTGCTTTTGGAACAAGGCTGATGGATCAAAGCGGTATTCATATGTCCCCTGTATATGACGGCTGCGTGAAGCCGATTTCCATGAAGGATAAATATGGTATTGTGAATATTTATATGCTTCCATTTGAGAAGCCGGCACATATCAGACAATATTTTCCGGATGCTGCAATAGAATCATATACGGATGCCATGCAGGTTATAATTGACAATATGAAATGCAGCTCTGATTGCAGAAATATTCTGATGACGCATCAATTTGTGACAGGTGCAGCTCGTTCGGATTCTGAGGAGATTTCTGTCGGTGGCACAGATAATGTGGATGTATCCGTATTTGAGCCGTTTGATTATGTTGCACTCGGACATATTCATGGTCCGCAGGCGATAGGGACAGATACAGTCCGGTATTGTGGAACACCGCTTAAGTATTCATTTTCAGAAGTTAATCATCAAAAATCAGTGACAATAGTAGAATTGATGGAAAAAGGAAATATTCAGATTCATACGACTACGCTGAAGCCATGTCATGATATGCGCAAGCTTCGCGGAACCTATCTGGAGTTGACGGCAAAGAGCAGTTATGAGGGAACGGCGGTGGATGATTACATACAGATTACCCTGACAGATGAAGAAGATATTCCGGATGCAGTCGGAAAGCTGCGAGTGATTTATCCAAATCTGATGCGCCTTGAATATGATAACAAACGTACGAAGGAAAGCTTCTTTGTGTCAGGTATATCAGAAATAGAAAAGAAAACGCCGCAGGAATTATTTTCTGAGTTTTTCGAGAAACAAAATAATCAGCCAATGAGCAAAGAACAATATCAGTTTTCTTCAGCGCTTATGGAAAAGATATGGGGGAGTCAGTTATGAGACCGATAAGACTTCTGATATCTGCATTTGGTCCTTATGCAGGAAAAACAGAAATAGATATGGATCGGCTTGGTACAGAGGGTATTTATCTGATTACCGGAGATACCGGTGCCGGAAAGACGACAATATTTGATGCAATTACATTTGCATTGTATGGGGAAGCAAGCGGAAATAACAGAGAGCCAGGGATGCTTCGTTCAAAATATGCACAGCCGGAGACTCCGACTGAAGTAGAACTGACATTTTCCTATGCGGGCAAAGTATATACAGTGAAACGAAATCCGGAATACGAACGTTTGGCCAAACGAAAAGAAGGTACAACGAAGCAAAAAGCTGAAGCACAGTTGACCTGTCCGGATGGACGAATTGTGACAAAACAGAGAGAGGTAGACCTTGCAATCAAGGATATTCTTGGTGTGGACCGTTCCCAGTTTTCACAGATTGCGATGATTTCGCAAGGTGACTTTTTGAAGCTTCTGTTTGCGGAAACAAGGGACAGACAGGCAATTTTTCGTGAAATATTTAAAACAGGATATTACCAGACGTTTCAGGAACAGTTAAAAGCAGAAAGCAGCAAATTGAATCGACTTTGCGAAGCAGCAGACAATAGTGTGAAGCAGTATATGACAGGCATTCTATGTGAAGAGAATGACTGTTTTTTCGATGCAGCAGAGGCTGCAAAGGAAGGGAAGCTGCCAACAACAGATGTAATGGAGCTTCTTCAAAAGATACTGGCACGTGATAAGGAACAGGAGACTGCTGTTGAATATAAGCTTCAAAAGACAGAAGAACAGATTGACATAATAAATGCCAGACTCGCAAGAGCAGAGGAATACCAAAAAGCGAAAATGGCCCTTTTGGAAGCCCAAGGACAAAGAAAAGACAAACTGGCAGAGAAAAATGCTTTGGGAGAAGCGTTTGAAACAGAAAAGGCAAAACAGCCACAGCGTGATGAGTTAGATAAGCAAATTGCATTATTGGAAGCAAAACTCTCGGAATATGACTTGCTTGAAACAAAGCAAAAGGAATATCAAAGTAGTCAGAATACTCTTACAGAATTGGAGAAACAGTACAATCAAGGGCTTGAGCAGCTTGAAAAGAAGAAACAGAGAATCGGCGAACAACAGAAGGAACAAAAGAGTCTGGAGAAGTCCGGAGAGTGCAGAGAACAGAAAATAAGCGAGAAACAGCAAAAGGAAGTCAGACAGACAAGGCTTCATCAGCTGCAGGCTGCTACAGTGAAGAATGCAGAGAATAAGAGGCTGCTTGTGAAGCTTCAAGAAGCCTATAAAACTGCAGCTGCAAAAATGGAAGCAGAGCAGGCAGAGCATAGAAAACTTAGTAAAATGTTTTTGGATGAACAGGCAGGATTGCTTGCAAATACACTTGAAGAGGGTAGTCCCTGCCCTGTGTGTGGTTCAACATCACATCCTAAAAAGGCGGTTGTTTCCAATGGTGCACCTACAGAAACACAAATCAATGAGGCAAAGCTCAAGTATGAATCTGCACAAAAAGAAGCAGAGCAGGCCAGCAGCCGGGCTGGAGAAATTAAAGGAATTGTAAAGACATGTGAAGAATCTGTTCAAGAGCTTCTTTCGGAGCTGGGTCTTAAATGTAGTATAGAGATTGCATGTGAGATAACAGAGGAACAGTTAAATGAAGTGCAGAAACAGATACGTAAGCTCGATGATCAAATTGCTGCAGAAGACATAAAGCTTCAAAGGAAAGCCGAACTTGATGAGATGATTCCACGGGTAGTGCTGTCTGTTGAAAAGGCAGAAAAAGAGCTGACTGCATTGAGAGAACAAATTGTATCTAAAAAGGCTCAACAGAAAGAAACAGAAAAGCAGATAAAAACCATGTCAGAAAAGCTGGAATTTCAAACAAGAATGCAGGCGGATGCTTATTTTGCTAAGCTTAAGAATAATAAAGCCAATATGCTTGCAGCATTTGAAAAGGCACAAAAGGATTTCATGACAGTAGAAAAGGCTATTAATGAGCTGACAGGCAGAATAGAACAATTGGAAGGGCAGCTGACAGACACAGAGGAAATGAATATTGAGCAGGAAAAGTCGGTTAAAGAATCACTTTTATGTGAAAAACAGAAATATTTTGAAAAGCAAAAACGCTTACATACATTTATTGTAGCAAATGACACTGCTTTGAACAATATTCAACATGCTTCTGAAGAGCTGGTAAAGATGGAACAAAAATGGTCATGGATTCGCGCTCTCTCCAATACAGCAAATGGAAATATTTCGGGAAAAGAAAAAATCATGTTGGAAACTTATGTTCAAATGTCATACTTTGATCGAATTATTATGCGAGCAAATACAAGATTAATGATTATGTCCGGTGGACAGTATGAATTGAAAAGATGTCAGGAAACAGACAATAACCGTAGTCAGAGTGGGTTGGCGCTAGATGTTATAGATCATTACAATGGTACAGAACGCAGTGTTAAAACTCTTTCGGGAGGAGAAGCGTTTAAAGCATCGCTTTCCCTTGCTCTTGGCCTTTCCGACGAGGTTCAGTCATCAGCAGGCGGAATCAGGCTGGATACAATGTTTGTAGATGAGGGTTTTGGATCGTTAGACGAAGAATCATTGCAACAGGCAATCAAAGCATTATCTGATCTTTCGGCAGGAAACAGACTGGTAGGTATTATTTCACATGTAACGGAATTGAAAGACAGAATTGAAAAAAAAATTGTCGTTACAAAAGAGAAAACAGGAGGAAGCTGTGTTAAGATTCTGCAAATATAAAAGAATAATAGATTAATTAAAGACATTTTATGTAATTAGTGATATAATTTATAGTGAATTATCACATATTTCAATCTATGTGTGGGAGTTGTCAAATGAATAGTTTATTCTGCATTATATCATTTCCCGGAGGACAAAAGATGAAGAGAAAAGTATTAGTTGTTGATGATAATGAGCTGAACAGAGATTTACTACATAAAATACTACAGGACGAATATGATGTTTTAGAGGCAGACAATGGAAAGAAAGCAATTGATATTATGAAACAGATATCCGAGGAACTGTCAGCGGTTCTTCTGGATATTGTTATGCCGGAACTGAATGGATATGAAGTTCTTGAACAAATGCGCAGTTGTGATCTGACATCCAACATACCTGTCATAGTCGCAACAGGAAATACAGAATCTGGAGCAGAAGTGAAAGCATTGGCACTTGGTGCAAATGATTACATATCCAAAC
>CAZOHM010000061.1:8529-13256 GCA_964579795.1 uncultured Lachnospiraceae bacterium
ATCCAAACGGATGCGTTGACAGGTTTGTACAGCAGGAATGCTTTTTTCGAAAAGGCAAATGAAATGATTATGAAACATGAGGCCGGATATTATGTTATTGCAAGCTATGATGTGGAAAATTTTAAGGTTATTAATGACCAATATGGAAACAAAAAGGGTGATGAGGTTTTAAGAGGAATTGCAGATGTTTTCCGGAGTGGATTTGAAAAAGGGGGCGGAATATGTGCACGTATTACCGCAGATGATTTTGCTGTACTGTATCCACAAAGCTTTTCACAGTCAGAAGAAATTAAGAGTATTCGAAAACGTGCTTCTATTCTTGATGGTTCTCTCAAACCGACTACATTCAGTATCGGACGATATATTGTGGAGGATTTGTCTTTGCCTGTCAGTGCGATGTATGACAGAGCATCAATTGCCAAACGGTCGGTGAAGGGTCGTTTTGATGAGCATGTAGCAGTTTATGATGAGTCAATGAGAAATCGTATTATACAGGAGCAAAGAATTATCAGTGAGATGAAAACCGCACTTGCCGATAACCAGTTTGAAGCATGGTATCAGCCGCAGTATAATCATTCAACAGGGGCGATTACTGGTGCAGAGGCATTAGTTCGCTGGAGACATCCGGAATGGGGACTCGTATCACCGGGAGCATTCATTCCAATCTTTGAAAAAAATGGATTTGTATATGAGGTGGACAAGTTTGTATGGGAGCAGGTCTGCATTTTACTTAGAAGGTGGATTGATGAAGGAAGAACCCCAAATCCGATATCTGTTAATATTTCCAGATATGATATATTCCGAGAGGATTTGGTGGAAGTTATTTCTCGGCTGATAAAGAAATATGAGCTTCCAGTGGCATTACTTCGTCTGGAGATTACAGAATCAGCTTTTTCAAAATCAAGCAATCAAATCATAAAGATAGTAAAAGAATTTAAAAAGCTTGGATTCACAATGGAGATAGATGATTTTGGAAGCGGATATTCATCATTAAATACATTAAAGGACGTTCCAGCAGATATTGTGAAACTGGATATGCGTTTCCTTGAAGGAGAAGAGAATCTGGGACGTGGAGGAAACATTATCGAATCAATTGTCAGAATGACAAAATGGCTCGGGATGTCTGTAATTGCTGAAGGCGTTGAAACGGTTGCACAGGCAGATTTTCTTAAGACAATAGGCTGTGATATTATACAGGGTTATTTATATGCAAAGCCGATGCCGGTGCAGGATTATGAGGCACTCATAGAAAAGTCAGAACTAGAACCATCTATGCCAATTGCTGATACGGCAGAAGCGATTGCCATTGATGCATTCTGGAATCCGAATTCTCTTGAAACGCTTATTTTTAATTCATTTGTTGGAGCAGCCTGTGTGTTTGAGCTTTATAAAGGGCAGGTAGAAATACTGCGAGTGAATGATAAGTATGCAAAGCTTCTTGGCAGCAATGTAATGTCTGCTTCAGAGGCAAGGAAAATTGACTATACGGATTATGTAAGTGAGGATGAAAAGAAAAGAGCGATTTCTTTATTATCGGAAGCAGTTCATAAAGATAAAGAAGTTGTTGACCGTATGACGCTCATAGATTTTCCTAATTTGGGTGAAAATATGTGTATACAGGCTACTATGCGCATGATTGCCCATGCAGGAGAGCGGTATTTGTTTTATTCTATGCTGGAGGAGGTTACCGATCATGCAGAAATATGTCATGGCGCTGGATGCAGGGACAACAAGTAACAGATGCATTCTGTTTAATGAAAAGGGTGAAATCTGTTCGCAGGCACAGAAAGAATTTACACAGTATTTTCCGAAGCCCGGATGGGTTGAGCATGATGCAAATGAAATTTGGTCGACACAGCTTGGCGTTTGTGTGGAGGCAATGTCGAAAATAGGTGCACAGGCAGCAGATATTGCAGCTATTGGCATTACAAATCAGCGTGAAACAGCAATCGTCTGGGATAAAAAAACCGGAGAACCGATTTATCATGCAATTGTCTGGCAGTGCCGCAGAACGTCAGAATATTGTGATTCTCTTATGAAAAAGGGACTGACCGAAACATACAGAAAAAAAACAGGTCTGATGATAGATGCGTATTTTTCTGCAACAAAGCTTAAATGGATACTTGACCAGGTACCGGGTGCAAGAGAGCGTGCCAGGGCAGGGGAGCTTTTGTTTGGAACGGTTGAAACATGGTTAATCTGGAAATTGACAAAGGGAGCAGTTCATGTGACCGATTACTCCAATGCCTCACGTACAATGCTTTTTAATATTCAACAGCTCGAATGGGATCAGGATATTTTGAGAGAAATGGATATTCCTGTATGCATGCTTCCGACTGTTAAGCCGTCCAGCTGTGTATATGGTATGACAGATGAATCTTTTTTTGGTGGAGCGATTCCAATAGGAGGAGCTGCAGGTGATCAACAGGCTGCCTTATTTGGACAGACATGTTTTCATACGGGAGAAGCTAAGAACACATATGGTACAGGGTGTTTCCTTTTGATGAATACAGGTAATAAGCCGGTATATTCCAAGAACGGTCTGGTGACAACGATTGCCTGGGGAATAGATGGAAAGGTAAATTATGCGCTGGAGGGTTCTATTTTTGTTGCAGGTGCTGCAATTCAGTGGCTTAGAGATGAAATGAGACTGATAGACAGTGCTTCCGATTCTGAATACATGGCTAAAAAGGTCAAGGATACGAATGGCTGCTATGTAGTTCCAGCGTTTACCGGACTTGGCGCTCCGTATTGGGATCAGTATGCCAGAGGCACAATCGTAGGACTGACGCGTGGCGTTAATAAATATCATATTATTCGTGCTACGCTTGAATCGATTGCGTATTCTGCAGATGAAGTAGTAAAGGCAATGGAAGCGGACTCAGGAATTACTCTGACCTCCTTAAAGGTTGACGGAGGTGCAAGTGCAAATGATTTTTTGATGCAGTGTCAGGCTGATATTACGAATGCACCGGTCAAACGGCCGGCATGTGTTGAAACAACAGCAATGGGTGCTGCATATCTTGCCGGACTTGCGGTTGGCTATTGGACAAACAAAGAAGAAATTCTGGAAAACTGGCAGATAGACAGAGTTTTTGAAGCAAAAATTACAGAGCAGGAACGAAGTCAAAAGAAAAATGGATGGAACAAGGCAGTAAAATATGCATTTGGCTGGGCAAAAGAAGAGATGGACCAGTGATGCTTAGAGAACGGAGAAGAAATGTCGAATTATGATGTGATAATAATAGGCGCAGGTGTTACAGGCTGCGCAATAGCAAGGGAAATTTCCCGCTATAATCTAAAAACGGTTGTGCTTGAGAAAAATGCAGATATTTGTGAAGGCACATCAAAAGCCAACAGTGGGATTATTCATGCCGGATATGATGCAGTTGTTGGAACTCTGAAGGCAAAATTGAATGTTCAGGGCAGCAAAATGATGCCGGAGCTTGCAAAAAAACTGGATATTCCATTTATTCAAAATGGTGCTATGGTTGTATGCCTTCACGAACAGGACAGACCCAAATTACTTGAACTGTATGAACGTGGTATTGCAAATGGTGTAGAAGGAATTCGTATTTTGACAAAGGAGGAGGCTTTTGCATTAGAACCACATTTGTCTGAACAGACAGTTGCGGCTTTGTACGCACCATCCAGCGGCATTATCTGTCCATTTGAACTGACAACGGCATTTGCGGAAAATGCATGTGAAAATGGCGTTGATTTTTTATTGCAAACAGAAGTAACAAATATTACGCTGGATAATCGAGACGATTCTGCCTGCAGACATTACAGTGTGACAGCAGTACAGTATCTTAAAGGTATGGAAAAAAATGTGACGTTTAACGCTGCCTGCATTATTAACGCAGCAGGAGTTTATGCTGACCAGATACACAATCTGATTTGTTCAGACAAAATAAAAATCATACCACGTCGAGGAGAATACTGTTTACTGGATGTTTCTGCAGGACAATATGTGAAACAGACAATTTTCAGAGTTCCCGGGTCACTTGGAAAAGGAATTCTTGTAACACCGACTGTGCATGGAAATCTGCTTGTCGGTCCGACAGCAGAGAATATTGAGGACAAAAAAGGTGTCAATACAACAACAGAAGGATTAAAGACGGTCAATACGGAGAATGAGTCTGCGGTTGCCGGGATTCCTCTTAGAGAGGTAATCACATCGTTTTCTGGACTGCGTGCACATCCGGAAGGAGATGACTTTGTAATAAAGGAATCAGAGGAATATCCGAATTTTATAGATGTAGCCGGAATAGAGTCGCCCGGCCTGTCTGCATCAGGGGCAATTGGAGTTATGGTTGCGGATATGGTCTGCAAAAGACTGAAGCCTGAAAAAAAAGAGAGTTATATTGAGACAAGAAAAGGGATAGAGCGAATCAAAATGCTGCCGCTAAAAGAGCGAAAGGAACGAATCAGACAGAATCCTGCGTATGGGAATATTATATGCAGATGTAGTACAGTGTCTGAAGGAGAAATAATTGATTCGATTCACAGACCACTTGGTGCTACAACACTTGATGGTGTAAAAAGACGGACAGGGGCTGAGATGGGAAGGTGCCAGGGAGGCTTTTGTGTTCCCCGTATTATGGAAATATTGAGCAGGGAGCTGAATGTTCCTTATGAAACAATATCAAAATGTGGAGATGGCTCCGAACTGATTACCGGAAGAAATAAAGAGTCTGACATCAGGGAGGTGTGCCAATGACAGA
>CAZOHM010000062.1:0-12279 GCA_964579795.1 uncultured Lachnospiraceae bacterium
TTCATTCAAAAAATAACAGTTTAGTCTTGACTTTTAATAGTTAGACTTTCTTTTTCAAAGTAAACAATAATATGTTTACTAAATAATTATTTTTTACTTGCTATTTTTAGTAAAACATGTATAATTAATATATACTTACTTTTCTTCAATTTGTCAATACTTTTCTTAATTAACATATTAGTAAACATTAGGTAAACAAAGGAGTTTCTATGGCAACCATTCGTGAAATCGCAGAAAGAGCACAGGTATCACCTGCTGCAGTATCCAGAATATTGAATAATGACACTACTCTTAACGTAACTGTCTCTACAAAGCAACGTGTATTTGCTGCTGCTGCAGAGCTTGGTTACACAAAAAAAGAACGTAACAGGAAATTTTCTACTTCCTTCACGTATGGTATTTTACAATGGTATTCTCCTCAGCAGGAGCTGGATGATCCTTACTACTTATCTATTCGTCTTGGTGTTGAGAATTATTGTTCAGAAAATCATATTAATGTTGTTCGTGCTTTTCGTTCAGATTCTGATCACATGTCCTCTCTCTCTGATGTGGATGGTTTAATTTGTATTGGAAAATTTGACAGTCAGGAAATTGAAAGCTTTAGGAAAATAACCTCAAGATTTATTTTGGTTGATATGCACACAAATCGCGTAGAATATAATTCCATTTCTTTGGATTTTGAAACTGCTGTTACTGATGTTATGAACTATTTTTATTCTCTTGGTCATCGATCAATTGGTTATCTCGGTGGAAAAGAGTATCTCAATGAAGGTCAAATCTACCCGGATACACGACGTATTACCTTTCAATCATTTTGTAATCTCCATCATATTACGTATGAACCATATATGTTGGAAGATGCATATACCTCCGATGCTGGTTACCGTATGATGAATCAGCTTATTCAGACAAATCAAGTCCCTTCTGCTATTTTTGCTGCAAGCGACAATATCGCTATAGGTGCGATGCATGCACTTCTCGAACATGGATTTCAGATTCCCACTGATGTTTCCATAATTGGATTTGATGATATCAGCAGTTCTGCCTATACGACACCTCCTCTGTCTACCGTACATGCACCGGCTTATGAAATGGGTGCTTATGCAGCAGCCTTTCTAAAGACACAATATTCTGTTTTTGAACAGTATAAAACCCCTCTTCATATGGCTCTTCCGTGTCAGCTAATAAAGAGAGGTTCTTGTACTACTGTGTAACAGTTAGATAACTTGTTACCACATATACTGTCTGTCCATTATAACTTATTTTGGACCAGCCCTTACTGCTTATTCCTATTCTTTGAAGCATTTCTCCGTTTGATACAGTTGCTACTACGGTATCTGCACTTTCTGTGCTTGGTACAGTTCTCAGATTAGTCTGTATTTTAGGAGTCACCGTGTCATTAACTGCTGTAAAGCTCATGCCAGCTTCTGGATTATCACATGATGGAGTATTCGTTGTTTTATAGTTCATATCTGTTGTCAGATACTTTGTCACTGCATATACGGTCTGTCCATTGTACAGTAATCTTGACCAGCCACCTGTAGATGTTCCTGTTCTTTGCAGGCTGTCTCCATAGGAAACCTGACCTACAATATTATCTGCAGATGACATATCTGCACTGTTTCTTAAATTGACTGTATCCTTAGGTGTCACTGTGTCATTCACAGCTGAGTATCCATCTGCATCCACCGTACTTTGAGAAGTGACTCCTGCATTATCTCCTGTACCATCTGCTATAGTAGTTGTTGCTGTACTGTAGCTCAAATCTGTCGTTAAATAACTGGAAACAGCATATAGCTTTTGTCCATTATATATAATTCTTGCCCAGCCATTATTACCAATTCCTGTCCTTGTAGCAGTTTCTCCATTTTTTAATTTTACAACAATCGTATCCTCATTTGCAGAGCTTGGTACGGTTCTAAGATTTGTTTCACTCTTTGCTGTTACAGTTTCATTTACTTCTGTAAACTTAATTCCTACTTCCGGATCTGCTTCTGCTAATTGCACTGGTGTAGTTGTATCCTTTGGAGATGCTACCTGACTGTATCCAAAATATGCTACATTTATATCTGTTCCTTTAGAAATACCTGCAACTGCACCGTTACTTGTATATTGCCAAACAGCATGCGTCCCCGTATAGCTGGATGATGGTGTATCTGGATATGGACTGTCTGGATATTGTGATACCCAGATTTTGTATTTGGCTGTCAATTTATCAGTTTCCCAGTCAATATTGTCAGTCAATTCATTCCTGGATGCATAAAACATTGGCTCATAGCCCTTTGATTGCACATAATCAAGAAATGCCATAGCCACTACAGTTCTCTCTTCCTTAGTTAATGTGTATTGTCTGCTAGTTGCAGATTTAAAATTTTCACAATTATAAGCAACGGGGTAGGTAATAGGATATTGTGCGATAAAGTTTGTAACCCATGCTGCCTCCTCTGCTGCTTCCTGTGCATTCACTGCTGTTGAATAGAAGTACGCACCCAGTTTCAAGCCTGCTGCCTGTGCCTGCTGAAGATTATATTTTGCACAGGGATCTTCATAAATGACACCCGTCGTTTCTGCACGATACCCAACTCGGATAATGACAAATTCTACACCGGATGATGCTACCTGCTGCCAGTCAATGTTACCCTGCCATTTTG
Organism: uncultured Lachnospiraceae bacterium; assembly: GCA_964579795.1. GTDB lineage: Bacteria > Bacillota > Clostridia > Lachnospirales > Lachnospiraceae > JAEYFP01. The sequence goes on from CAZOHM010000062.1 coordinate 2,652, forward strand.
CAACATCTATTCCATAGGTCACCCCACTGGTTTCATATTCATTTTTAATTGATGATATTTCTACTACAGCCCCTCTGCCTTCGCCATCAGAATTCTCTTCTGCCTGTGGATCATCTATATCATCCATCTGGGCAACATCAGCTGCTACAGATTCTCCTATTTCAATAACTGGTGTTTCTTCTGCTTCTACTATTGGTTCTTCTGAAATTGATATCTCTGGTTCAATATTTGTCACCTGTTCCTGTTTTTTTCCACAACCGGTCAGACACAGTATTCCTATGAGCAGTACTACGTGTACTGTTTTTCTCATCATTTTCTCTCACCCTTCTACTATTCAAATCATTGTCCCTCATTACAACAGTCAGAGTATAACGCTTTCAGAAATAAAAATCCAGAACATTTGCCATAATTTTATTTTCGGAGTATGCTAATCATTAGATTATCTATTAGTAAAGGAGCATAGCTATGGTACACGAAATATCACCTAATACATATTACCCAGAGTTCAACTGCCAAAATCCATCTGTTGAGCACTATTCTCTTGCATATGAACATGATACAATTCTTGTAAAACTTACAGACAAACAGATTGTTCTTCCGAAATTTTCAGATATGCAACATTTTTTTTCTAAAGAGTATCCTTCCATGTTTAAGCAGGCGTATTATCTATTCTCTATTGATACTGACCCATATTTTCTTATTTCCCTTCCAAAGCATACGATAAATAGTATTCCTGTCTTTCAATCTGCTGCGGATGCAATACAGAATATGGAAAGCAATTCGCTTTTTTTTATGAACCTGTTTAAATTTCGCGATTTGAGTCCTATAACAATGGTTTTTGCCGGAGCAACTGGTTCACATATTGCCAGATGGCGAAACATGCGTCGTTTCTGCGGTGTATGCGGTGCAAAAACACAACCTTCACTTAAAGAACGCTCTTTAGTATGTCCTGCCTGCGGTCAGGTTGAATATCCAAAGATTTCTCCTGCCGTTATTGTCGCTATAGTAAATCAGGATAAACTGCTGCTTGTTCGAACAAACTATGGACCGTATCGAAAACTTTCTCTTGTAGCAGGTTTCGTAGAAATAGGTGAGTCCTTTGAGGAAGCTGTCCATCGAGAGGTTATGGAGGAGGTAGGTCTTAAGGTGAAAAACATTAAGTACTACAAAAGTCAGCCATGGGCTTTTTCTGATACAGAAATGATAGGCTTCACAGCTGAGCTGGATGGTGATGATACAATTACTCTTCAGGAAAGCGAATTATCTGAAGGCGGTTGGTTTTCCAGAGACGAAATTCCGGAAACTTCTTATCGGTTAAGTGTTGGTTCGGAAATGATTCATTTATTTAAAAATAACAGGCTATCATAGACAGCCTGTTATTTTATGTTTACTGATATGTTTCTACTGTATCAACAAGATCATCTATAACCTTTTGAAGTATTTGACCACTCTTCATATATGCATATCCTGTTTTCTGAATTCCACCTGAGGTTTTGTAAAGCAGTTCGAACTCTATCCTTTGTTCATAAGGACACAATACAAGATTTGACCATGTGTAATTTGAATTTGTCAGATTATTACATAAATCTTCAATCATCTTTTGATCTTCATCTTCTGTGTTCACATAGATTTTTCCTGGACTGTATTGATCTGTCATTCCTAATGCTTCACTTAAATATCCACAATCATTTACCTTTATACTCTCCAGTTCTTCTACATTAATCTTTGTCGTCATATCTTCCATATTGACGCCAAGCTTCTGCATAGCATTCAATGTGTTTTTAAACGATGGATAGATATAGTATCCTCCCAATGACTCCTCATATGTTTCCACACGGAAGAATGGACTCACTCTTGCAACCGGAGCCTCTGTCTCAAGTACTTCAGCAGTCAAATGCATCATATCATCAATATAAACGGTAAGAAAATCCTTCATTTCGTTCTTCGTTAATGAAAGTTGTTTATTTCCCCAAATATCATATACTTCTACTCTCTTGAACACATCGTTTTCCTGTAGTGGTATGATGTCATAGGCTATTTCCTTGTATTCCTCACTATCATAAATTTTAGCAAATAAATCCTTGGCACTTTCCACATCAACTGCATAATGTCGATACACATTTTTCCCGTTATTCAACGTATATCGAATTACATAGTATAACTGAGCTTTCTGTTCGTCAGGATTATCTGACATATACCCTTTACTATCCATTCCAAATGATTTGTAATAGTTATTGTCCAGTCCATCCAGAACATTCAACTGTTCTATTCCCAGTTTCCCCAATTCTTGAATTACTGCTGTATTCTGCAAAGCATAATTCTTTAACTGAGACGATTCTCCCATATCATATTCACCATATACAATACCATTTTCATCAACATGATCAAATTGATAATCCATCATGTCAGTATCTACATTTGTGAATATGATACCGGCATTTCTAATTTGCTCCACTTGAGGAAGATACGTATCATATCCAAACAAATCCTCACGAAAGATAATTCCAATGAATACTGCAATCAAAAGACAAATCACAAGCTGAATCTTATGATGATAAAAGGCCTTAAAATCAAATCTATAAATCATTTCGATCAAACAGTGGCTTAAAATACATGCCAATATCAAACCAAACCAAAACCAGGTACTATCTGGCTTATTATTAATATTGACAATCAAAAGCCCACCTGTCAAAGAAGTAATTATTACAATCAACATACGGATAACAACTTCTGTTTTTCTAAATGCTAGTGCTTTTCCTGCTGCTTCTGAAGGGCGTTTTTTGTACAAATAGACAGCAAGTACAAGCAGAATTACTGAAAATAGGAATGTCACAATCAAATGCCCTACCTGTTGAGCTACTGTAGCATCTGAAAACTGAGAACAACTGTTTACAAAGTAAATATATGATGCTATCGGTGAAATAAACGGTATTTTTTTCCATAAGGCTACACCGGTAATAGAACCTATCGAATAGTAGGTTGAAAAATAAGAAGTATAATACATCCATATTATTTGACTTGTTATCAATCCATACAGCAACAATGTTCCTGCTGCAGCAAATGATACTAATATATTTCCTGTCAATATGACCGCAATAATTGTAACATGATAAATCAAGAGAAAATGTACTATGTTTCCTGCAATTGTATGCAGTAGAATTATTCCTGCTTCATTTGTAAAAACACCCTTTCCAATTGCTGCCATAATCAAAATCATAGTCTGAATTAAATAAACACCAAAGTAAATACACAGTCCACTAATATATGAAACCATGAACAGTTTTTCTCTTTTTACAGGAATGCTGTGGTATAAGTCCACCTGTTTTTTGGAAAATAAGTATTGGTATCCAGCAATTGCGATCAATACAGCCATACCTGTTGTCAGCAGAACATCTCCTACTTCAGACGGACGCATTAATTCTAACATAGCTGTCGATAATTCTGATGGGAGCATATACTCTGCATAATTCTCGTATCTAAGTAAAAATGTGACTGGTCCTGCTAGAATTGCTGCAAGAAGTGTTGCTGCAATGATCCATATTTTCTTTCTCAATTCTTCTTTTAATAATCTAGAGAATAAGACTCTTGATGTCATATCCAGCCACCTCCGTTTCACTGATAAAAATTTCTTCTAATGATAAAGGAAGAATTTCTGAAAAGACAGGATTCTTCTCTTCAATTTTTTTCTCGATTTCATTTCTTTCACCATGAAGTGTAATTGTATAAAGGGATCCCCTCTGTTCAATCTTAAATGGGTTCATTTCATTCATAAACGCAATTTGTGATTCGGTATCCCGAAATACACATTGTAGTTTGTGAATATTACATTTCAATTCTTCCAGATCTTTTGAAAATAAAATTCCACCTCTATGCAAAAGTCCAACATGATCACAAATATCTTCCAGTTCACGCAGATTATGAGATGCAATAATAGGTGTCAATCCTCTGTCTTCAATCTCTGCTACAAAAATACTTTTTACCGCTTGTCGCATAACCGGATCGAGACCATCAAATGTTTCATCACAAAGCAGATATTTTGTATTTGAACAAATTCCAAGTATTACAGAGACCTGTTTTTTCATTCCTTTCGAAAATGTATTTATTTTTCTGTTCTTATCAAGTCCAAATTTTTCAAGAAGAGTCTGGTATCTTTCACTGTCAAATTTTTCGTATACTGATGCATAATACTTCCTCATATCTTCTGGTGTTGCATTTGAAAAGAAAAACTGCTCATCAGAAATATAAAATATTTGCTTCTTAGCTTCTTCATTTTCATAAACTGTCATTCCATCAACTAGAATATCTCCCATATCAGGTTTAAGCACACCACAAAGCATTCTTAAGAAAGTACTTTTTCCTGCACCATTTGTTCCAATTAGTCCAAATACAGCTCTGTCATGTATTTTTGCGCTTACATGATCAATTGCAGTTATCTTATCAAAGCTTTTGGTTATCTCAATTGCTTCAATCATTAATCTTTCCCTCCATATAACAGTTTGCTACGATTTCTTCAACTTCCTCTTGTTCTACTCCAAGCCGGACTGCAGAAGATACTGCATCTGAAACCCTTTTTAGTGTTTCCATTTTTTCTTCCTGCATCCATATAGATCGTTCGCTGACAAAATTTCCTCTTCCTTTTACAGTATAAATAAATCCATTTTTCTCAAGTTCGGCATATGCACGCTGAATTGTATTGGGGTTAATTGATAACTCCATTGCCATCGTTCTGACAGACGGAAGTTTTATGTCTGCTTCCAACGCCCCTTTCACAATCAGGTTCTGCATTTTCTCTACTACCTGTTCATAAATTGGCCTTTTATCCTGATAATCAATATAGAACATTTTTTCTCCTTTCTGAACTTGGTAAGTGTACTAATATACTTAATACACTTAGTATACGTTGCGATTTTATATTTGTCAACACTTTTCAAATAAAAAAACAGCTGTATCAGCTGTTCCTTTTTTACCGTGCGTCCGGTTTTGAATGTCTCTCGATACACGTTACCTTTGCAGTTAACTCAACCCAGGCACCCCTACGGCACACAGAAGATTCTATTTAGTGCTGCTTCATTCCTGACCTGACACGATTCATAGATTTCTGTTGCGTAAGACCCAGATATCAACGCCACTTACAAAGGGCTGCTGTATAAATCAACACCCTGGACCGGACAACACTCCTGCTATAGCGGATTTCAGGTACAGGGAGCCGCTAATTCCCCAGCTGCACGGAAACATTATTATACGGTGTTTTTCATGATTTGTCAATTTTTTGCCTGGATTTCAATCCTTACTTAATTACTAATATTCTTACATTCGTCTGATTTTCTGTTTTTCTCACGTAGTTCAGCAAAAAAAGTAGACAGCATACAGCTGCATTCCTCTGCCAAAACTCCTTTTTCTATTGCTGTCTGATGATTAAACTGCTCCATCTGAAGAATGTTTAATACAGATCCAGCGCATCCGGATTTCGGACTCATACTTCCGATTACAACACGCTCTATTCTTGCCTGAACACACGCTCCTGCACACATTTGACATGGCTCCAATGTCACATATAATGTACATTCCTCCAATCGCCAATCGCCCATTTTTCTGCTAGCCTTATTAATCGCAATTAACTCAGCATGTGATAACGTATTTTTATCCGTGTTTCTTCGATTATATCCTCGTCCAATAATTTTATCTTTGTATACGATAACACAGCCAATTGGAACTTCTCCAATTGCATATGCTTTCTGCGCCTGTTTCAGTGCTTCTTTCATATATTTTTCATCAATTGTATCTTTTCTCATAGTTGTTCCGTTTCTTGAATTTCATGTCATATTAGTCTATAATTCAATACGTACTATAGTCTATCACAAAGGAGTATACAGATGCAAATTCATGGCCTACAAAAGACGACTCTGCTTGATTATCCAGGTAAAGTAGCCGCTACTGTTTTTTTTGGCGGCTGTAACTTTCGTTGTCCATTTTGTCATAATATGAATCTTGTTTTGCATCCGGAATCTGAGTCATGTATTTCAGAGCAGGATGTTTTTACATTTCTTCGTTCCAGAGTAAATATTTTGGATGGTGTCTGTATTACTGGCGGCGAACCTACTTTACAGGCAGAGCTGCTTCCCTTTATATATAAAATAAAATCTCTTGGTTTTCTCGTCAAGCTTGATACAAATGGATCTTCTCCTCTTGTTTTGAAAGAGCTGGTACATAATAGTCTTCTTGATTATGTTGCCATGGACATAAAGTCTTCCGAAGCATTCTATTCTTCTGTATGTGGTCTATCGTCATTTGATTATACTTCTATCAAAGAAAGTATTTCCTTTTTATTAGAAAATTCTGTACCTTATGAGTTTCGTACAACGGTAATTTTTGAATATCACAATTCATCCGTTTTTCATGATATAGGGTATCAGATTCAAGGTGCAGAGAACTATTATTTGCAAGCATTTCAAGATTCTGACTATGTGATGGATCATTCTTTACATGCCTGTTCAAAAGAAATGATGCTTCAATACAAAAAACTGCTGACTCCTTATGTGAAGCATGTATCATTACGTGGTATTGACTAACTCTTGTATTACTCTAACGTTTTCATATAATATCCAAAGCAGCCTTCTTTTTTTTCTGTATCCAGTGCCGACTCAAATTGGTCAAATCCAAATACTTTTGCCATCATTTCTTCCTTTTCATAATAAACACCTGGTACACCTATAGAATATTTGTTTTGATCCCGGTCCTTTCCCAGTATCAAATATTTATAGTTTTGATAACCGTGAAGCAAAAAGCTGTTATTTATTAATGTAAAATATTTCTTTCTGAAAAATTCTATTTCTCTTGGTGTAATACTTAAAAACTCTTTATTTTCTACCTTTTCAAATGGAAAAACAGTCGGAAATAATTCTTTTAGTCGATAATACACATCCTCTGTAGCCGACGTTTCATCAGTTTCTCTATTTTCTTCTGTCTTTTCCTCTATTCTTTTTTCTACCATTTTTTCTATCGTTTTATACTTTTCTTTACTATCCTCTGTTTCGCTCTTTTTCTCATCTGTCGACATTTCTTCAGAATACATGCCTAAATCAATCATATCGGTTGAAAAGGAAGCAGCACATTGCACAGTTCCAAATGTAACCAGAATTCCTGTTGGGTATAGATTCTCATCCGACATTTTCCTACATAACTCTTTGTCCAGAGAATATCGTTCCTCAGCAACTGCATTCTTTATATACACCTTACCAATTCGTATTTTATTATTCTTAAGCAAAAGACTGCATTCGCCAATTGTATCTTTTGTCAAATGCAGTCCCTTTATATATAACAGTAGCTTTCCATTGTCCTGACTACGGCTCCATTTAATGTATCCAACACTTTTTCCTGCCGTATTATGATGATATTGAAACAAATAAATCACTTTTCTCTCATACATAATCCATTCTCCCTTAACGATTATCTACGTAACTATATGTCCGGAAAAATGAATTTATACATATCACGTAAGAGCTTTTTAGTCTTCTGAAGAAACATACTTCATATAATTAACAACCATTAATGCTATTTTAAAGGTTAATGCGTCATCAAACACTCTAATATCCAATCCTGTAGCCTTTTGCAATTTCTCTATTCGATATACAAGCGTGTTTCTGTGGATATAAAGCTGTCTAGATGTTTCTGAAACATTAAGACTGTTTTCAAAAAATTTATTAACAGTCATTAAGATCTCATCATCGATCTCATCCGGAATATTATCTCCAAATATTTCATGAATAAAAATATGGCACAAATTTACAGGTAGTTGATATATCAAACGTCCTATTCCCAAAGTATTATATGCAATAATTGATTTTTCCACATAAAAAATCTTTCCAACATCTAATGCCATTTTTGCTTCTTTATAAGATTTAGAAACACCTTTTATTTCATCTACAATCGTACCGTATGCAACTCTAACTGTTGTCATAGCTTCTGTATTGAGCATATCTACAAGCATTCTGGCTGTTTCCTGTAATGAGTCTTCCACATCATTCTTCTCTAATGATTTAATTACGATTATGTGCTTCTCATCAACAGATGTTACGAAATCACCCGTTTGCGAATAAAAAAGCTCTTTTACCATTTCTAATGCATTCATATCCTTTTCAGACTTTGTCTCAATAACAAATACACACCTTGACTGCACCACCTCAATATGAAGTTTTTGCGCCCGATTGTAAATATCAACCAGCAGTAAATTATCTAATATTAAGTTCTGGAAAAAACTGTTTCGATCAACTCTGTCCTTATATGCAATCACTAGATTCTGTAACTGACTTACTACTATTTTTCCTATCAGGAACGTATCCTCTCCACCCTTTGCAACAAGCACATAATTTGATGCCCCATCTTCATATACTTTAAAAAGTAATTCACCTCTTACTTCCTGTGTCTCTGCTGGAGACTGTAAAAAGCTAATGATAACTGCCTTCTCAGGAACAATCATCTTCTTTGTCTGAGCTATTACACTTCCAAGCGTATCTGCTACCAGAAATTCGATTTTGGAAATATTGTTTATTTCTTCTATGCAATTTTGAATAATCTGATTGGATATCATTGTTTTCCATCTCTTTCTGTTGATATATTAATATGTTTTCTGCTAACTATAAATAATTATATGGGCATTCTTTTTGTAAAACAATAGTTTTCTATGGATTTTTTATAAAAAAACGGACATCAACCAATTTCTTAGCTAATGTCCGCTATTTCAATTCATACTAGTTTGTAATAACCTGCTCTGTTTCTTTATCAAATACATGTATTTTTTCTACATCAATAGCAAATTTACATGTGTCTCCTGGTCTAGCTGTTGTACGAGGGTCAACTCTTGCTGTAATAGGGAACTCTTCTAAATCAAAGTATAAGTAAACTTCTGCACCAAGCAATTCGTATACTTTAATAGTTGATTCAAATACACTCTGAGGAGATGTCTCGATAAACATTTCTGAATCATATACGTCTTCTGGACGAATACCAAATGTTACTGTCTTTCCTGCATAACCGCCTTCAATCAGCTTCTTTGATTTAGCAGGAGGAAGCGGAATAGACTTTCCTGCTACCTTTAAGCTTGCAACATCACCATTTACTTCAACTACTGCATCTAAGAAGTTCATCTGCGGTGATCCCATAAATCCAGCAACAAACAGATTACATGGTTTGTCATATAAATTCTGTGGTGTATCAACCTGCTGTACAACACCATCTTTCATAACAACAATTCTGGTACCAAGAGTCATAGCCTCTGTCTGATCATGTGTAACATAGATAATCGTTGTACCAAGTCTCTGATGAAGCTTTGCAATTTCAATACGCATCTGTACACGAAGCTTTGCATCAAGATTTGATAAAGGCTCATCCATAAGGAATACCTTAGGATTACGAACGATTGCACGACCCATAGCAACACGCTGTCTCTGTCCACCTGATAAAGCCTTAGGCTTTCTGTCAAGAAGTGGCGTAAGATCAAGAATTTTAGCTGCTTCCTTTACCATTTTATCAATTTCATCCTTTGGTACTTTTCTAAGCTTTAAACCAAATGCCATGTTATCATAAACTGACATATGTGGATACAAAGCATAGTTCTGGAATACCATTGCGA
>CAZOHM010000063.1:0-12109 GCA_964579795.1 uncultured Lachnospiraceae bacterium
TAGTAGTCAGTTTTTTCATCGGGCTTCCTCCATGCCAAGTATGTCATATAATGCCCCACTCAACAATTCATTGTCAATGTTGTCCCGCACTGCAATCCTGATATAATTTTTCCCTTCAAATCCTTTTTTACTGCTGCAATCCTTGATAAATACATGATATTCTTCAAGCAGTCTGACAGCAAGTTCTGACGAAGTAAGATTATTAGTTTGACCGGTTTGGTTCATAAGCTCACATAAAATATAGTTTGCCTGCGATGGAATCGGTCTCAAATTTTTTACCCTTGCAAGCAATTCAAACAGCTGCTTACGGCTCTCACGAATTTTCACTAAGGATTCTGCATAGTCATTCGTATATTTTTCAGAAATTTGAAGATAATACTCAGCAAAAGAATTAATATTCCAAATCGCTGTCTGAGATCTGATTTTCTTCATAAATACTTGATCCGCAGATGCAAGTATTCCTAACCTAAGACCCGGAACACCAAATGATTTTGAAATACTTTTGACAACTACAAGATTCTGATACTTTTTCAATATGCTCTGTAGTAAAAATGTATTGGTTCCTTGATCAATCTGGTCAACGTCTGTAAAATCAACAAACGATTCATCCAGAATCAATCGAATATTCCGCATCATACACCAGTCTGCCAGCATGTATACGCCTGAGCCATCAATGAAATTTCCAGATGGATTATCAGGATTAATCAGCACAAGCTGCTCAATATCCTTATCTTCAAAATAATTCATCAAATCATCAGTTGTATAGGAAAAATCCGCATTATCAGGATAATAAGCACATATTTTGTCTGGAAGCATACGGTTAGGATATTCTTCGAACGTCGGATAGACCACTCCGGTCAACCCAATAGTTGTATCCATACATGCCTTAATCAGCTCTGCTGCTCCATTGCCGACACATATTTGATCCTGTTTTAAACCGAAATACTTTGCTGCCAGAAGAGTATTGACATCCATTCCGGAAGGGTATTCACAAAGAAGTGTATCAAATGCTGCCTTAAGCTCTTCTTTCAGACGTTTGCAAGGATAGTATGGATTTACCAGATAACAGAAATCTTTCAAGTTCTCATATCTCCAATAACCACCATAACGTTTCTGTATTTTTTTTAGCTTTTCTTCACCCTCTGCAAAAATTGTCTCAGCAATATCAAGATCCTGAACATCATCAATCTCATACCACTTTTCTCCATCTAATGGGCATGCTCTCAGTTCACACTTATCAAGAAGTGTAATGACCTTTAGTACCTGTTCATAATACTCGTTATGTCCCAGTGCTTTACAATATGCTTCCAAAAATGGCACATAGGACATTTGAGAAAACTCTTTGCTGAACTTGTATATATTAACTGTTTTGAAATACTCATCTGTATTACTGAATGAAAACTCTTTTTTGGAAATAAATCTTGTGATATGATTCTCATTGTCAAGTGTTACAACAGTGCCGTCCATCCAGCTCTCATACTTTGCAACGAGCGCAAGAGATGGATAAGTATCTTCAATAAGTCTGCTTAACAGTCGATCCTCAAAGACAATATCAGATTCCAGCAGCAGAGTATCCTCTTTTGTCATGTAATCCTTGGCAAGATACAGAGAATAAATATTATTTGTTTCGTTATAAACTGTGTTTTCCACAAATTCGATTGGTGTCTTTATCGGAAGCTTTTTTACATAGCTGCGAAGCTTTTCTGCTTCATATCCAACAACAAGAACAATCTTTGATAATGAAAATCTGTCAAGAGAAGTTAGTGCACGCTCTATCATTGTCTTTCCATTCACTTCAACCATACATTTTGTTGCATTACTCGTCAGATCCTTCAGACGTTTTCCCATTCCCGCTGCCAAAATGATTGCCTGCATGTCTTTTCTCCTCTGTATTACAATTATTTATTCGTAGTATACCAATTATTCAGTCAAAAATCAATTGCCGCACATTTGACTTGCTATATTCTTCAATATGCTGTAAGATGTTAAAAATAATTTTTCTGGAGGGAATCTGCACAATGAAAATACAAAAAACCACAAAGATTCTTGTTGCTTCTGCTATGTTAGCTGCTCTTACCTGTATTGCTACGATGATAATAAAAATACCAACCCCCGCTCTTGGATACATCCACCTTGGTGATGCCTTTGTATTAATCTGTGGAATTCTGCTAGGTCCTGTCTATGGGGCTTTTGCTGCCGGAATTGGATCTATGTTTGCTGACCTGTTTTCAGGCTACGCTGCCTTTGCTCCTGCAACATTCATTATCAAAGCTGTAACTGCCTTAATTGCAGCCTGTCTGTTTCATTTTGCAAAAAAGTTTTCTCATTCTTTATCAGGTGAATATTTCGCACTTTTTATTTCAGGCATCATCAGTGAAGCTTTTATGTGTGTTGGTTATTTTGTTTATGAAATTTTTCTTTCTATGATCAGTAGCGGTAAGTTCACAAACACAGCCTTTGCCGCAGGTGTCAGCTCTGCTGCAACAGGTATTCCATTTAACATCGTGCAGGGATTTGCAGGAATTGTCATTGTAATGCTTCTTAATCCTGTGCTAAAAAAGATTCCCAGTCTAAATATAATTAGTGACTTATGATTTATGACGTCGACTGCTTCCTATTTTGCCACCAATCCTTCCTGTTTCCTGTGCAGACAATGATTCCCACCCATTTGTCATCACACGTTCCAAAAGCCCCATTTCTGCAGCGATTTCATATTTTATTTTTTCCTCTTCTGACAACTCCTGCGGATGTAATATGTCCTGCTTTTTTTTGTTTTTTTCCATAAAAATACTCCTTCTTTTCAATACATAATTACCAATTGTATCTATAAGAAGAAGTATTTCATTTTTAAATAAAAATATACATTACTGTTTTTCCGGCATAATAATTGCCGCTATCAGATAAGCTAGTATTCCCCATCCCATACACATAAATACAACCATGATTAAACGTACAACAGTTGGATCCATGTTCAGATATTCAGCAAAACCTCCACAAACACCACATACCATTCTTTCTGTTCTTGATTTCGTCAGTTTCTTGTATTCGTCCTGCATTTTACTTCCTCCTTCACTATCTCTCAGACATCATTAATTCTTATTGAAACCTGATACTCATACTGCCCATTGTGCAATCAAGGCTCATCTTCTTCTCAGCATCATTATTAATCTTTCTACTGCTGAGCCCTTCAAAGCTTACAAGTTTATCTCCCTGTTGCAGAATTTCTATATTTCCAGCTGTTACATCTATATTATAGTCATACTCCTGATAATCTCCATTGATTGAAGCTTCTACTGAACCCATTGCACAAGATGCATAAATATTTCCATTCACATCACCTTCGTAAGTCATGCTTCCTGCTCCAATATCCATCTCCAGATCATCTGTGATGCAGTCTTTAAAGCTTGCACTGCCTGCGCCAACGTCGATATTCATATCCTCTGCTTTAATATCTCTGCAAATAATTTCACCGGCCCCCAGATCTATTTCATACTCGTCTGCCTTAATTCCTGTTACAATTCCCTTTCCTGCTCCTAAATCTATCATTACATTATCCAGCTTTACTTTCTCCGGGACAAAAAGTGTCACCAAATGTCGTTTTGCTGGATTAAAATAATTATTAGAGCTTTTTAAGTAGAGCGTATTGCCCTGTGCGTAACATTTCAGTCCTGGTGTATTTTCTCCAACAATCTTATAAGTATTCCCATCCCATTCGCAGACAGTCAATTCACATGCACCTATATCCATGCTTATATATGATATTTCGTTTCTGTCGCAAACCGCATCATCTTCATAATAACCGTCTGATGCCTTACCTTCTTTAAAGAAATCCTCAGCCTGTGAAATTTCATCATTATCTGCATTATTTGTATTACTGCTATTCTTTTCAACTGTACCGGTCTTTGCTGCAGCTGGATAATCAGCTGTGGAATTGTTCAGCATTTCTATATTCTCAATAAATCCTGGATAAGAAAGCACTCCGTTTACTGTAATGCCGGCTGCCTGATTAAATCCACCAAATATGCCTCCAATAATCACTAACACAAGCCCTATCGCACATAATCCGGATGCAATTGTTAAACAGGTTTTAATAAAGTGGTTCATACGACAATCTCCTTTCTGCGAAATGGTGCACCAAAAACTTTGCCAATTCCTCTACACGTTGCAGGAAGAAGCTTTCCGCAAATTAACATTGTCAATATCAAAAACAGCAATCCAATTGCAAGTACAATCAATCCGGCTCCAAGAATTACAAAACCGGCAAGTGGTACATGGAACAAAAAGATAACTCCAAAAATCACTGCTGTAAGTCCTGCTGCAAAACAGCCTAGCGCAGCTGCTCCCAATCCAACAATCAACGATATCAGCACCACGATGGTTGAAAATGCCAGTGATAAAACAACTGCTCCAGCTGCAATACATAATGGAAATCCAATTGGAATAGCAACTATACATAGTAAAACAATTAGCACAATCTTCCATCCGTTATTATTTGAATGAATATTTGAATTTGCATTCCCATTCGCATTTGCTTCCGGACTGGGTGTACCTGATGTTATGTCATCCATAATTCTTATCCTCCTCTTGCTTTCTGTTTGCATATTACTACAGAAAAAAAAGGGTGTAAATAGAATTGGTCGAGGTCGTGACAATTGTCACGCAATGTCATGACATGTCGATTTTTTAGGCCATATTTATATGACAAATCAATTAATCAGATGACTTTAGCTTCATATTGGAATGAAAGCGATACAATTCATCCTTTTTCTGAAAAATCACATTCCAGAGCTCTGAATTTCCGCCCTTTGTATAAAAAACACTATACAGACCATTTGCATCTGCTGAGCCTGCAGTACATATAATCTCATATCGTTCAATATCACGTTTTCTCATATAATATGCAGAATCTATTGCGCTGTATGTGCACTTTGGTTCCTGCTTCATATCACTAATCCCAATACCAAGCATCGCATGCAGTAAATCATTAACATAATCAGACGAATATTTCACAATATCTGTCTGCGTATTTATGCCAAGCAGCTTTGCGGCTCTTTTCTGTTCTGCACCCGAAATCTGTTCACCTGTTGTTCCTATTGATTTCAGCACACTATCAACGTCTGCTTCGGAAGGGATTTGATAACTGCATGCCAAAAATCCATTAATACGTTCTGCATTAAAAGCCTTTGAAAAAGATGCAAGCTCATCATCAGACAACTGTGTACTGACAAGCTCAACTGAAGAAGTCATTCCCTCTAAAGCATCTGTTGTCAATTCTCTTGCTTTGTTTGTGTCTACATTCGTGTCTGTATCTACATTTGTGTCAGTATTCACGTTTGTGTCAGTATTCACGTTTGCGTCTGTATTCACGTTTGCGTCTGTATTCACGTTTGCGTCTGTATTCACGTTTGCGTCTGTATTTACATTAGTATCAGTACTTATATTAGTATCTGTATTTACGTTTGTGTCTATCTTCACATTTGTATCAGCATTAACTTCTGTATCAGTATTGACTTCTGTATCAGCATTAATCCCTGCACCAGGTTCATCTGCTACATCTGCTTTTCCATCTTTTTCATTAAGCGTAACAACCGGTTCTTGCGCAAGAATATCCGGCTGTCTTCCACAGCCGGATGCTCCCGTCATAAGAAGTATCAGCATCATGCATATAATAAGCTTATATGACCGCATGCTTCTACCTGCCTCTTCTTCAAATATATTACTGTTTAAAATCATGTACTTCTTCATCTTCACTTCTTATCACCATTTACTTTTTTGCCGCTGCTGTCAATTCACCATTTTGTACGTCAATCTGAATAGTATCTCCTTCTTTGACTGCATCGGACAATATCAGTTTTGCTGCAAGTGTTTCCACATGCTTCTGCAAATATCGTTTGAGCGGACGCGCACCATACACAGGATCATATCCATTTTCCACAATATAATCTTCTGCTTGAGGAGTCAATACAATTCCAATGTTTCTGTCAGACAGTCGTTTATTCAAGTCACATATTAACAATTTGATGATACCGCCTATATTGTCTTTTGTCAAAGGCTTGAACAGAATTGTTTCATCTAATCTGTTCAGGAATTCTGGTCTGAACTGATTTCTCAAATCCTGAAGAACCAGCTTTTCAACCTCCGGTTTGATAGAACCACTCTGGTCAATTCCATCCAGCAGGTATTCTGAACCAATATTAGAAGTCATAATTAAAATTGTATTTTTAAAATCAACTGTTCTTCCCTGTGAATCTGTAATACGTCCATCATCAAGAACCTGCAAAAGCACATTGAATACATCCGGATGTGCCTTTTCTATTTCATCAAATAGCACTACTGCATATGGTTTTCTTCTGACTGCTTCGGTCAATTGTCCTCCTTCTTCATATCCAACATATCCGGGAGGTGCTCCTATTAAGCGAGAGACAGAATATTTCTCCATATACTCACTCATATCTAGACGAACCATATTTGACTCATCATCAAATAAGCTTTGTGCTAGAGTCTTGGCAAGCTCTGTTTTACCTACACCGGTTGGACCAAGAAACAAAAACGAACCAATTGGCTTAGTTGGATCTTTAATACCTGCTTTTGAACGAATAATAGCTTCTGTGACCTTGGTCACTCCTTCATTCTGTCCAATCACCCTCTTGTGCAGTTCCTCATCCAAATGCAGCGTTTTACTGCGTTCGCTCTCTGTCAGTTTTGCAATAGGTATTCCTGTCCATCTGGAAATTATCTTAGCAATTTCTTCATCAGATACATTTTCATGCACAAGCGATAGACTTGCATTTCTGACCTGCTCCTCCTCATGGGCAAGCTGTGATTTCAATTTCGGTAAAGTTCCATACTGCAGTTCACTGACTTTGCTCAAGTCACCCTCTCTACTCTTCATTTCAATCTGGTTGTTGACTTCTTCAATTTGTGCACGAAGACCTTGTAATTTTTCCAATGAAGCCTTTTCATTTTCCCACTGAGCCATACCTGCATTCTTCTGATCGCTTAGCTCTGCAAGCTCTTTCTGCAAAACAGCCAAGCGTTCCTTACTCAAACTATCCGTTTCCTTTTTTAAGGCTTCTACTTCAATTGACATCTGAGTATGTTTTCTGTTTAATTCATCCAGCTCTGTTGGCATGGAGTCAAGCTCAGTCTTAATCAGGGCACACGCCTCATCCACAAGGTCAATTGCCTTATCCGGTAAATATCTGTCTGAAATATATCGATGGGATAAAACTGCTGCAGACACAAGTGCCGCATCCGTTATCTTTACATGATGGAAATTTTCATACCGTTCCTTCAATCCACGAAGGATGGAAATCGTATCCTCCACTGTTGGTTCATCAACCATAACTGGCTGAAACCGTCTTTCCAGAGCAGCATCCTTTTCAATATACTGCCTGTATTCATCAAGTGTCGTTGCACCTATACAATGCAACTCTCCTCTTGCCAGCATTGGTTTAAGCATATTTCCGGCATCCATAGCTCCATCCGTTTTCCCTGCACCAACAATCAAATGCAATTCATCAATAAACAGTATCATCTGGCCGTCAGATTGCTTGACATCCTCAAGTACTGCCTTTAAACGTTCTTCAAATTCTCCACGGTATTTAGCTCCTGCCACAAGTGCTCCCATATCAAGAGAAAAGATTTTTTTGTCCTTCAGTCCTTCAGGAACATCTCCTCGTACTATACGCTGTGCAAGTCCTTCTACAACAGCTGTCTTGCCCACACCCGGTTCACCAATCAGAACCGGATTGTTCTTTGTCTTTCTTGATAATATTCTTATCAAATTTCGTATTTCATTGTCTCTGCCTATTACCGGATCAAGCTTCTGGTTTCGTGCCTGCTCTACGAGATCCTGACCATACTTTTCAAGTGTATCATAGGTGGCTTCCGGATTATCACTTGTCACACGCTGATTTCCACGAATCGTAGAAAGAGCCTGTAGAAAACGCTCTCTTGTAATACCATATTCCTTGAAAATTGCTTTCATTGCCCCATTCGGATACTTTATTAAGGCTAAAAACAAATGCTCTACAGACACATATTCGTCTCCCATCTGCTTTGCTTCATCCTCTGCATGAATCAGCACTTTATTCAAATGCTGGCCAACATACACCTGACCACCCTGTACCTTTACACATTTATTTAACCAGTTCTCAACCTGATTTGTAAAATGCTCCTTTTGAATCTCCATTTTTTCAATAAGCTTCAAAATCAAGCTATCCTCTTGGCGCAACAATGCATATAACAAATGCTCCTGCTCAATTTCCTGATTTCCAAATTCGTATGCAAGTTTTTCGCTGTCATTGACAGCCTCTATTGATTTTTGAGTAAATTTATTTATATTCATCTTCATTCCTCCTGACATTCTTTTTATAAACAGATTATAGGAATATAAATCATCCTTTTGGCTTATCTGTTATACAAGTTATAGCACATGCTGTTAGCACTGTCAAGAGGTGAGTGCTAATATTTCAGATAATTTTTCCCTGGATATCTGGTATGTTGCTTTTTGTTTACAATTGTTCCAGGATTATTAATTCATCAAAGTTAATGTTTGATCAATTTGCTTCCATTCCCGACAAAAAAAGTGCCTGACATTTTTCTCAGACGCTTCTTCATGTGATAGATATGATACGATTACTATATCCTTTTATATAGTGTTAACAAATTCTGTCCATTCTTTCGCTCATAGACTACATCATCCATACTCTTTTTTACAATGAATATTCCAAGACCGCCAACTTCTCTTTCTTCTGCTGAAAGTGAGACGTCCGGATCTGGTTTCTGGAGCGGATTATATGGCATCCCACTGTCTGTAAATGTAATAAACAAGGTCCTTGTAGTATCAGAAATCCCGGTAGAAATAGATACTTCACCATTGTTATCAGCATATGCATAATTGGCAATATTCACAAATATCTCTTCCACTGCAATATCAATTTGAAGCTGCACTTTCATTGGACAGTCTAATACTTCCAACTCTACATCTACAAATGCAAGTACCTGGTCAAGATTGTCTTTTTTTGCTTGTATGGACAGTTCTGCCATCCGGCACCCTCCTTTGCAGGTTTCTTCTGCCTCTTTTTTGAAAATATGTAAATCTCTTCAAATTCTTATATCATTATAACAAAGATTATTTATTTTATCTACCCAAAAAAATTCATATATAAATTAATATGTTTCACATACTTCTTTAATCAGCTTCACAGCTGTTTCAAGACCTTTTTCTTCCTGCATTTTTTTGGACAGTGCCAGTACTCTTTCAGACAATCCTTCATAGTCTGCCTTTACAGCCAAAATAGCAGCTATCATTTTTTCTTCGCTCAAATCCAGTGCCTTTACAGGTTCGCAGGCAACTCCAAGGTCAACTAACTCCTGTGCGATTCCAAACTGGTCCAGTACATGTGGGAGCGGTATAGAAGGAATACCATAAACAACAGAAGCTGCCGCCGTTCCAAATCCGCAATGATGAATGACACAAAATCCCTGTCTGAACAGCCAGTTATGTGGTATGGAACCAACACTTATCATACCCGCCGGAAGCTCATAATCAACAAGTGTTTTATGAAATCCCTGAATAATGGCACGCATGCCGGTTTTCTGAAATGCATGTACAAAGATATCAAGCTTTTCCTTCTCCTGTTCACTCTCAAAGGACATGGCACCAAGCGCAAGAATAACAGGTTTTTCTCCCTGTTGCAAAAAGCTAAGCAGTGTCTCATCCGGCTGATACATCAAATCTTCCTGATACCAGTAACCAACAAGCTTATTCTTTTCAGCCCAATATGGATTTCTTTTTATTGTATACGCACTGATTGGAATCAAGTTCAGATAAGGTGACATACACTCATCCATGGATTTCAGTTTTGGAAGCTGATACTGCTTTCTGATTTTATTAAATGGCTTTACCATCTGTGCAGTAATCAGTCCGCCAAGCATCCTGTTTATAAAGCTGACAGGCTTTCCAACCTCAGGAATTGTCTGCGTCTGTAATGTTACATCAACTGTTTTGATATGACATGCTTCTGCCTCAGCTGCTCCCATATGACTATGTGATACTATAATCAAATCCTGTCCCTTGCATGCCTTGTAAATATCATCTGAGGAATTCTGTATGATCTTAAACACAAACTTCATCGTCTTCATCATACTCAATATTGGACTCTTTGTCCTGCCGCGTATGACAGCTGCCTCATACTCCATATCTACGTTTGGTCCAATTGGTACAAATTCTATTTCTGCATTCTTCACTAATTCTTCCCAACACGGATGCGTACCGATTGTTACTGTAAATGCAGACTTCTGTAACTCCTGTGCAAGAAAAACATATGGCTGCACATCTCCTCTTGTTCCCATCGTAAATATAGTTGCTTTCATATGTAGCATGACTCCTTATTATTTTCTTGATATTGTCTTTACTGGCATGAGTTCCATATATCCTCTGCTGCCAATCGGTTCAAGCTGTATTCTTGGGTTTTCTTTGTCCCATTCGTACCCTCTTGTTGCGGGATCGAACCGCTTGATAGCTTCCTGGACGCCTTCAATTGCGTCGCAATACTCCTCTTCTCTGAATGGTTCTCCCTGAAAAAGCATGTATTCCGCTTCCGGTAAAATAATAGTATCAAACCCTTCCGGAATCTCTCCGCCGTAATCTACAGGCACTTCTACTCCCTGCACATATTCGCTCGTTGACGGTGTACGATATTTTTCTGGGAGCCATAGACAAACCGGCTCACCGCAAAGAGAATGCATACTTGTCAATAATCCCCACACATCACATCCTACTTCTTCACAATACTGAAAATAATCGTCTGCCTTTATACCTCTTTTAATAATAACCTTTCGTCTTGATTTATGTAATACCTGAATAAACACGTTGCTCTCCTCCTCCAGCCGCTTATGCTGGCGCTTAATTTCACCGTAAATCACTCCATACGGAATAAACAGACAGATTGGTACCGGATGCTTTGCATATTCATTAGGGTTACATCCAAACTCACGCTTAAATGCCCGCTGATAGCCCTCCAGGCTCTGAAACCCCATATCAAAAGCCAATTCGGTCACGCTCACTGCCTCATCCCTGAGCCGCAGTGCAGATAAAGACAATTTCATTCTTCTCATATAGTCCGCGGGCGTAAAATTAGTATACTCGCGAAACAAACGGTAAGAATACCATGGAGAGAACAAAGACACCCGCGCTAAATCTGCGAGTGTCACAGTCTCATTTATATGTGCTTTAATGTAATCCTGCATTTTTTGTACAGCTAATATCTGCTCCTGCATATATCTCTTCCTTTCATTCTATTCCCATCTAAAACATCGAATAGAAATACCAATGCAAACAACGGCAATTACAGCCATTATTATAACAGATACCAAAGAATTATCCAAGTGTTGTCCGAGTGTTGCTGCCTTTAATACTTTAATTCCCTGAGTGAGTGGCATTACATCAACAATTTTCTGCATCATTTTAGGCATCACCTCATAAGGAAGTGTTGCTCCCGAAAAAACCAGCATCGGAAAATACAGGATAGATGCGATTACAGATGCACTTTTACTGTTCTTTGCAAGTCCTCCTACGAGCATTCCGATGCTCAAAATAGAAATCAGTACGAGCAGCCAGCCAACTATGAACATGCCAAGTGAACCCTTCATCTGAAATTTCCAGAACACTCCGGCAACTGCCCACAGACTGACAACCGATACGAGTGCATACAGAGCATAAATACAAAGATGTACGATTAACAGCATTGCCGGGCTAACTGGTGTTACTTGAAATCTCTTTAATATTTTTCGCTCACGATACTCCGAAACCATAATCGGCAGACCCATTAATCCCCCTGCACAAATGGCAATACTACACAGTGCTCCAAACGACTGCTCTAAAAATGTATAATCTGCACCATCAAATGCCGGTTTGTTTCCATAAATGACACCTAAAATCACAAGAATGATTAATGGCATTATAATAGCAAATATAATCATGTTCATATCTCGAATAGATAGTTTTCCTTCAATTTTCAACATCGTTCCAAAAGTTTTCATTAAACAATTTCCTCGCTCGTATTATATAGTAGTAGTGTTTATAGTCCCTCTCCAAGGACTG
>CAZOHM010000064.1:0-11338 GCA_964579795.1 uncultured Lachnospiraceae bacterium
TTAACAGTCCTTGGAGAGGGACTATAAACACTACTACTATATAATACGAGCGAGGGTATTAATATGAATCTTGGATTGAAAGACAAGGTAGTAATGATTACAGGTTCTACAGGAGGCGTAGGAAGTGCACTTACGAAGGCTTTTGCAGCAGAAGGCTGCAAGCTTGCAATTTCTTCAACAAAACAGGAAAAGCTGAATAAGCTGTTAGAGGAACTTAAAATTGAAAGCGATCATTTACTGACATTTGTAGTGGACGTGACAAAGGAAGACCAGGTAAAGGAAATGGTTGAACAGACAATTGCAAAGTTTGGTTCACTGGATGTACAGATTAATAATGCTGGCTATGAAGGACGTAATGCCCCGATTACTGAGCAGACTTATGAGGATTTTATGAAGGTTTATAATATTAATGTGTTTGGACCGATGTATGGAATGAAATATGCCTGCAGACAAATGTTGCTACAGGAGAGTGGCGCAATTGTTAATATTGCATCAAACGGCAGCTTTGTAGGTGCTGCAAATATGGCACCTTATGTTTCTTCGAAGCATGCAATTGCCGGGTTGTCAAAGTGTGTAGCACTGGAAGTGGCAGCTAAAAAGATTCGTGTAAATTGTATTTGTCCGGGTGCGATTGATACAGCAATGATGCGTTCCATTGAAAAGGCATGGCTTGGAGATGCGGTTTCGGTAGAAGACGCGAAAAAGACATTTGGTGCGGCTTATCCGGATGGAAGATATGCAGAGCCGGAGGAAGTAGCAGATCTTGCGTTGTATCTTGCATCTGAGCGCGCAGGTCATATAACTGGTTCCTGCTTTAGACAGGATGGAGGTATGGATGCGACATGTTAGAATTGTACCGCAATCTCCATTGACATACTAGGAATTGAAATATATAATGTGCATAGATAAGAATAACAGATGCGACATTAGCAGTAAGGATGGTATGTAAAGATGAAAATATCCACAAAAGGAAGATATGCAGTACGTGTAATGCTCGACCTGGCAGTTCATAATACAGGAGAATATGTAAAGGTGAAACAGATTGCACAACGTCAGGAAATATCGGAAAAATATCTGGAACAAATCATTGCAGTGCTGAACAAAGCTGGATATGTGAAAAGCGTCAGAGGAGCACAGGGCGGCTATAAGCTGGCAAAGGCACCGAAAGAATATACAGTCGGCATGATACTAAGACTGACGGAGGGCAGTCTTTCTCCGGTAGCGTGTCTGGATGGTGATGTGAATGAATGTGACAGATGTGACACCTGTGATACACTTGCGGTGTGGAAGCAGCTGGAAAAAGCAATTAATGATGTTGTGGATCATGTTACAATTGCAGATCTTGTGGATAGACAGCAGGAGAGGTTAGGAAGTCAGTATGTTATTTAGTTCGATTTCTTTTTTGTTATTTATGATAGTAGTTTTTCTGATATATTGGACGCTGCCTCATAAATTCAGATGGATGGCATTACTCGCAGCCAATGTATTTTTCTATGCAAGCTGGGATGCCAGATTTCTGGCAGTGTTATTATTTACAGTAGTTGTATCATATGTTTGTGCGCTCTATATGGAAAAGGCGACGCTGCAGGGAAAAAGAAAGACACTGCTTACGGCAGGTGTCATAGTTGTATTGTTTTTGCTTGTTTTGTTCAAATATACAGGGTTTGCATTACAAAGTGTAGAAAAGGTGCTTCGTCTATTTGCCATACCGGTACAGGAAAGAACGCTCCATCTGATTATGCCTCTTGGTATATCCTTTTATTCCTTTCAGATGGTAGGATACCTGTCTGATGTATATAAAGGGAAAATACAAGCGGAGCATCATTTTGGCAAGTATGCGCTTTTTGTATCTTTTTTCCCGAATATCTCTTCGGGACCGATTGAACGTGCCGGAAACATTCTTCCTCAGATTGATAAGGAAAAGATATTTGAGTATGATAATGCGGTAATGGGTGCCCGTTTAATTTTACTGGGACTTCTGAAGAAGCTTGTGTTCGCAGATTCCATGTCTAAGTATGTGGATGTGGTTTTTGATAATGTGCAAAATTACTCGGGTCTATGTTTTGTTCTGGCAACGTTTATGTTTACATTTCAGATATATTGTGATTTTTCAGGATACTCAGATATGGCGATTGGTGTAGCTAAACTACTTGGGTTTGATCTTATGACAAATTTCAAAAATCCATATTGGTCAGCATCTGTGAAGGAGTTCTGGACCCGCTGGCATATTTCACTTTCCACATGGTTAAGAGACTATGTATATATTCCTCTTGGCGGAAACAGAGTGTCAAAGGCGCGTAAAAATTTGAATTTGATGATTACCTTTTTGGTGAGCGGTCTATGGCATGGTGCTAATTGGACCTATGTACTTTGGGGCGGTATTCACGGAGTATATCAGGTGATTGAGAATACAATAAAAGAAAAGAGACAGTCTAAAGAACTGAAGGAGTCTAAGCTTGTTACTGCCGGAAGTATTTTAGTGACTTTTTGTGCTGTAAGCTTCGCATGGATGTTTTTCAGAGCGAATTCCATATCGGATGCAGGCTATATCCTTTGTCATATGTTTAGCGGTGGTTCATTTACAAATGCAATGGCACAGATGACAATGAGCTGGATGTCAGTACTTAAGACAGGTGCTGCGATAGTGTTTTTAATGGTTTTTGACTGGTTAAGCCTAAAACATGATTTACTGAAAGAAATGAGCAGCTTAAGGCTTCCTGTACGGTGGCTGATTTATATTGCAGTAACTGTGCTTGTCATTGTACTCAAGATACATAATGGAACAACACAGGAGTTTATATATTTTAAATTTTAGTGTGAAAAGGGAATGTTATGAAAAAGTTTCTGATTAAGCTGCTGGTGTTTGCTTTGATTCTCACAGCAGTATTTGCACCGGTTAATGTATTGATTGATCCGTATAATATTTTTCATTATGATAGTCCGGTGAACAATGGTGTAGAGCCAAATAAGAATTTTATCAAGACGAAATATATTCTTCACCATCAGGATCGGTTTGATTCACTTGTATTTGGATCATCCAGAGCAGGATTTATTGATGTAGAGCAAATCCCTGGTGGACGATATTATGATATGGCAAGCTCAGAGGCTGTTCCCGCTGAGCATGTGAATACATTAAAGGTGTTAATTAAAAATGGATTTGTACCAAAAAATATTATGCTGTTAGTAGATGATATTTCATGTTTTGTTGACCCTGCCATGCATGAGAGTGCGCTGTATAGAATCCCTTATCCGACAGGCGGTCTTGTTTCTCATTTGGAATTTTATGCAACCTATTGTGATTTGCTGACGACTTATCAGTCGCTGTCAGTTATTAGAAATCATGAGGATAATGATCCGGAATATGCAGAAAGGTTCAGACGTACTGGAACAGAACGGCTTGATATTCCTACCGAATTTGATGGAACAGATGCTGTTGGGTATTGGGCAGACTATTATAAGCTTCGTCTGGATGAAGCAGTGGCGGATATGCAGGAATTTGTTTCTATCTGTGAAGAAAATAACATTAACCTGACAGTTGTAACGAACCCACTTTATTATAAGACCTATGCAAGAGACTTGGAAAATGGATATCTGGATTATCTCTCTGCTTTGGCTGATGTAACAGATTATTATAATTTCAGCTGCTTTTCCAATGTTTCAAAGGCAGACTGCAATTATTATGAAACAAGCCATTTTGTTCCAGCAATTGGTCGAATGATGATAGATGCTGCATACAACAATACGGTAGATCCAAATCTGGAGACTCAGGGATTTGGGGTAAAAGTGACGAAGGAAAATAAAGAGGATTTCTTAAATTTTCTGAAAGAACAGGCAATTGAAAATGGGGTGAATCCATGAAAAAATCACCGACTCTGTTATATTGCTTTTTACCATATTTAGCGATGCTTGTAATTCGCACATTTGGTGCTGGTCTGTTAGGTCCCCTGTTCTTTAAATCGGTAAGTACAGTTGATTACGCAACCTATGTTATTGATGTGTTCAGCTTAATCAATCTGCTTTATATAGTTTTGTTTGGCGGCTGGTACTATATTGCTTTTGTAAGAAAAAATAACAAAGACAATGAGAACAGAGAAAAAAGTTCCTTTTGGTCAATTAGAAATGTGTGTCTGCTTATTTTGCTCAGTGTATTAATGCAGATAGCGGTATCCTATGCTTTGACATTTATTCTTGGTTTGTTTCCAGAAACAGCAAAATCATATGATTCCATACTTTCTCCGTTACTTTCGATGTCACCGCTTGCAGTGATTTATGTCTGTGTTCTTTCACCAATTGGAGAAGAATGCATTTTTCGCGGATTGATTCTGGGCTATGCCAGAAATCATGTGCTATTTTACATTGCCAACATGCTACAGGCAGCGTTGTTTGGTGTGTTTCATGGTAATATTGTACAGGGAGTATATGCATTTTTGATAGGAATGCTGATGGGGTATATCGTTTGGCTGACAGGTACTGTAGTGGGAAGTATGATTTTTCATGCTGCATTAAATATGGCTGGTCTGTATCTGGAAAAGCTTTTGCCTGAATCATTACCGTCTGGAGTAAAAATTGCCCTAATGGTTGTTGCTGCATGTATCTGTGTGTTGATTGTATTTGTCTGGAAACGGGAAGATACATTAGTAAGGAACATCGGCCAATCGTGAAATGTGAAGTACCAAAAGTCAGGAGAGCACTGCCAGAATATAGTGAAGGTAATCTCTGACGATGTTAATGTCGGTATAAGCATACAGCATGCGAGTGCCTACAACATCTTCTATTTCATTAAAAACAGGTTTTGAATGGTCATATATAAAATCAATACCAATCAGATCGGCAGGTAAGGCTGAAATAATCCGATTTGTAAGCTCCATTTCTTCCTGTGTAAGTGTATGTACGCAGGCTAAACCGCCAAGTGAAAAATTTGCTCTGATTTCTGAGCTGTCTGTATGAGCGCGTGTTCGCATCATACCGGCAACAAATTTATTGCCAAGCACATAAACACGTAAATCCTTTCCGATATCAGACGCACATCGTTGAAATATCATTTTGGGGAGTATGCCCCGCTCATTCCTGATTTTATCTAATTTCTGACACAGCTCCTGCGAAGTGGAAACGAGGCTCACATGCATACCGCCATGTCCGTCAGCAGGCTTCAGAACAAAAGGATAACCAAAGATTTGCGCCTTTGTTAGATAATCGGCGACACATAATTCGGGTGAAAAGCTGCAACAGTCCATATATGGGATGCAGTATGATTGCAGATAATCATAAGTGCTCTGCTTATCATTACAGATTTTACAGACTTTTGCACTGTTAAATAGACGTATTTTGCAACACTCCAGATATTCTGCAAGAGAGGGAATTCTTGAACGATTAATGATAAAATCTGGTTTTTCTGTTGTGAAATCATGCTGCGACAGCGAAGTAGTAAGCAGAAGAGATAATTGAATATTTAATTTCCTGCTTTCTTCCTGAAATAATTCAATGAAGCCGTTGTTTTTTGCTGCATCTGCCGGCTCATACAGAAGGTATCCTGTTAGATTTTTCATGATATGGACTCCTTCTTAATATATGCCATGATCGCATCTGCCACATTGATATTTGTGCATTGAAAGATATTTTTAAAATGTGCATTTGAATTAACTTCGCATAGTATGGGCTCTTCTTGCTCACCAAAAAGAATGTCTACACCTGCAAAATCCAGATTTAGTGCCTGACAAACCTTTATGGAAAGATCAATTTGTGCCGGAGTTGGTTTCCAAGGTTTCATCAAGCCGCCGTTTGTAATGTTCGCCCTGAAATCGTTGTCATTATATCGAAGCATGGCAGTGATAGGTTGATTTCCTACAATCTGCATCCGGATATCACGTCCTGTACTGGAACGAATATATTCTTGAAACAACAGAGGTGTCCCGGCATGGGCTGACAGAATATCAATCGCTTCCTTGTGATTATTTACAAGATAGACCTGCATGCCAAAAGAACCAAAGCATTCCTTTATGATAAAAGGGTAGTAAAGCTGCTGTTCTACCGCATCAAGAAAAGTAAAATCTGTGTAGCCAATATTGGAAAAAGTCATAGGCGCAGTAATGGTATGTGGCATTTTGACAATTCCGGCAAGCTGAATGGCACATAAAGATTTGTCATCACAGGCTTCAATTGCATCTGCACAGTTGTACAGACGAATATTCTGCTGCTCAAGTGCACGTGCGAGCCGAATATCCTTATCCCAGAACAGAACGAAGTCCGGCTGTTGAAATGGTTTGCCATGCAAAAGAATCTGCTGACTGCTGACATCAATCAGAAAATCTGCATTTGACAGAATTGTAAGAGACAACTGTTCTTTTTGAGCTGCGGATTCAAACCAGTTATATAATTCCGAAAATTTTGCAGTATGCAAAAAATGATTTACTATAAGCCATCCAGTGAGCATGAAATCCTCCGTCCTAAATACATGTTTTGATTCCTCTCATTTTACATGAGTCTATCAATTCCTGCAATGGAGAATTACTATATATAGAAGGAATCAATTATGAAAAATGTAAAAGAGTGTATTTTTAGAATGAGAAAAGATATGAAAAATGTGGGATTGGTTGTAATTGCAGTCTCATTTTATCTGTTGATTATGCTTCTTCTCACAGGAAATACATGTATCATCAGAGGTCTGACAGGAATTCCATGCCCGGGATGCGGAATGACAAGGGCATTTGGCTGTTTATTGAGAGGACAATGGTCATTATCATTTCAGATGCATCCGATGCTGCTGCCGTGGCTTGCATATTTTTTATATCTGTTTGTTACTCACTATTGGATTGGAAAAAAACCAAGATTCTTGATTTTATTTCTTGTTCTATTATGTATAGGGATGTTTGGTGTGTATTTATATCGAATGGTGATGTTTTTTCCAAATCAGGAGCCAATGACTATTCATAGAACGGTTGGCATACTGCCATGGAATTTGTGACTAAACAGGATGGATATGTAATACAGAAAAGAAAGTGATTGGAATAATTATGTAAATATGATATAATACCTATGTATTTCATCACATGTTCCAGAGGAGGATAAAATGAACGAAGAAATGAATTTAAATGAAGTGTCACAGAATAATGGGGATAATCCACAGCCAACTGGAAATATTGGCTTTTCTATTGCCTCTATGATTTGCGGAATAATATCTATTATATGTTGTTCTGCATGGTATGTTGCTATTATTCTTTCAATTGTAGCAATTGTACTCGGAGTAATCAGCATGAAGAAAAATGCAGCCGGCAGAGGAATGGCTATCGCAGGCTTGATTACAGGCGGTATTGGTGCTGTTCTTTGTATTATTGCTGCTATTTGTGCAGTTGCATTAGTTTCATCAGGAGATTCAGGTATGCTTTATGAGCAGATTATGGATTCTCTTGATATGTAGGAAATGGTTATGAGGTTATGACAGGAAAAACAAACCGATTATTTTATTTTCTTGGTAAAGCAGCAATGATTGTTGGAATCATTGCTGTTTTACTTCATATGACCGGTAGACTTGACTGGTTCTTGCAGTTTGGAGACTGCATTTTCAAAAAAACAACGGGTCTGTATTGTCCTGGCTGTGGAGGTACAAGAGCTTTCTTTGCCCTTTGCAGACTACAACCGGTGAAAAGCTTTTGCTGCCATCCAGCAGTTCTGTATTTTGCTGTAGTATATATAGTGTTTATGATTAAGATGTTTCTGCTTAAGCATTTTGCGATTGGTAGAGAGCATGAGGGGCGACTGATTATCTGTCTGTACATTGGAATTGGTATTATCCTGTTACAATGGATTGCGAAGCTTGTGTGTCTGCTTGTATTCCGGGTTACTTGGATCTAAGCACGTCCACTGTATCGCCCAGAAGCACCACAGGGGAGAACTAAGCCAGTTTCACTGACTCTGAGTCCGATTTCATCTGCCTCTACATGGCCTCCGAATTTACCTGCCACAGCTGTATTCAGCATATAAGAAAGTACTGCAGGCTGCAGTCCTGTCGTATAGGAGTTTATAAGAAAGAACAGAGGAGTATCAGACAAAAGCTTTGTGCATAACTCTATAAATGGAAAGATTGATTCTTCAATTTTCCATATTTCACCTTTAGGACCGCGTCCATACGAAGGTGGATCCATAATAATAGCATCATATTTATTTTCACGTCTGATTTCCCGCTCGACAAATTTGACGCAATCATCAACAAGCCAACGGATTGGTGCAGTGTCCAGATGGCTGCTTTTTGCGTTTTCCTTTGCCCAGGCAACCATGCCCTTGGAAGCATCTACATGAGTAACAGTGGCACCGGCAGCAGCGGCAGCGAGTGTGGCACCGCCTGTATATGCAAACAGATTCAGGACTTTTATCGGCCTGCCTGCCAGTCTGATCTTTTCAGAGAACCAATCCCAGTTTGCAGCCTGTTCGGGGAACAGTCCTGTATGTTTAAAACTGAAGGGCTTTAAATGAAAGGTGAGTGTTTGATATGAAATGCTCCATTGCTCGGGTAAATCAAAAAACTCCCATTCACCACCGCCTTTTGCACTTCTATGATAATGACCGTTCATTTTTTTCCAGCCAGGATTTGATTTCTTTGTATTCCAAATTACCTGTGGATCAGGACGGACGAGAAGATAACTTCCCCAGCGCTCCAGTTTCTCACCTGTACTCGTATCGATAACTTCATAATCCTTCCAATTATTCGCAATCCACATGACGTAAATCTCCTTGTTCTCGAAATTGTTTTCTACATAAATATACACTATAACAAGGAAGTGCGCAATTGCTATTGACGGCTGTCTGGTTCTAATCTATAATGTTTCGAAGATTAAAGGCAGATACTAGAGGAACGTAGAATGAATAAGAAAATTGCAACAGTATGTGTATTGTCATCAGGTGTATTATGGGGAACAATGGGATTGTTCGTGCGTGGATTATCGTCAGATGGGTTCGAATCATTCGAAATTGTTGAACTTAGAGTACTTTCGGCATTGCTGATGATGGCAGTCGCAATCCTGCTTTACGACAGAAAATTGTTCAAGATTCGCATAAAGGATATTTGGTGTTTTATTGGGACGGGAATTTTCAGCCTGACATTTTTTAATGGCTGTTATTTTACAACGATTATGATGACATCTATGGCAGTGGCAGCAATTCTTTTGTATACAGCACCTATTATGGTTGTTTTACTTTCGGCTGTTCTGTTTCATGAGAAGCTGAATAGAAAGAAAGTCGGCGCTATGCTGGTTGCATTTTTGGGATGCGTGCTTGTAACCGGTATTGTAGGCGGAACAGGTCTGACCATATCACCGACTGGCATTCTGATTGGACTTGGCTCGGGACTTGGCTATGCGCTTTACAGTATATTTGGAAGATATGCACTTGAACGAAGGTATCATTCGTTTACTATCAGCTTTTATACATTCCTTTTTGCATCAATTAGCACTCTTATAATTGTACCCATTAATGTGACAATGGATAAGCTGATAAATACAAATGTATCAGAACATCTGTTGCTTGCTGCAGGACTTGCTCTTTTTGCTACAGTTCTTCCATATATATTATATACAATTGGTTTATCGGGAGTAGAAAACGGGAAGGCATCCATTATGGCTTCTGTGGAGCCGGTAGTTGCTGCCCTTCTTGGAATTATTGTATTCAAAGAACGACTGACGGTTATAGGAATACTCGGTATGATTCTTGTACTTTTGGCAGTTGTTCTCTTAAATCAAAAAGAAAAATAGTATTGTATTGAAAAAAAAACAATTTCGTACAAAAAGTGCTTGAAATATATAAAAATGTCGTGTATACTAATTTTTGCTGTGACATTGATAGCGTAGAAGCGTGAGGTTGCCGGAAGTTTTTCCGGGTTTTCCGTGGAGCGAATGTCATGTTAGGAAACTGGCGACAAGTCACTGTACGAATTCATAAGTCTGCATTATTGCAGAAACGACGTGTTTATGTTGGTCAAGATAAAACTATTCCGGTTTTAATCTACTGAATGCAATTCAGTGCTGACACACACGGGAGAGTGTACAGTCACCGCTTGTCGTACTTAGATTTAAAAGTGCGAAAAGGAGGCGACTTTTTTTATGGCAACTCAGGTAATGAGAATCACATTAAAAGCGTATGATCATCAATTAGTAGATGCATCAGCAAAGAAAATCATCGAAACTGTAAAGAAAAACGGATCTCAGGTAAGCGGACCGGTACCTCTTCCTACTAAAAAGGAAGTAGTTACAATCTTAAGAGCGGTTCACAAGTATAAGGATTCCAGAGAACAGTTCGAGCAGAGAACTCACAAGAGGCTCATCGATATCATTACACCGACCCAGAAGACAGTTGATTCATTGTCAAGACTGGAAATGCCGGCTGGTGTTTACATCGATATCAAAATGAAAAACAAATAAGACCCCTACTAGTATGAATGTGAAACATTCCGCTGTAGCGAAAACAGGAGGTAAAACATGAAGAAAGCAATTTTAGCAACAAAAATCGGTATGACACAGATCTTCAACGAAGACGGCGTACTGATTCCGGTTACTGTATTGCAGGCTGGTCCATGTGTGGTAACACAGATTAAGACAGTTGAAAATGACGGATACAGTGCTGTACAGGTTGGTTTTGTAGACAAAAAGGACAAAATCATCAACAAAGACAAAGCAGGAAAGAAAGAAATCGTTCACAGACATGGTGTTACGAAGGCGCAGAAAGGTCATTTTGAAAAGGCTGGCGTAAGCTCAAAGAGATTTGTCAAAGAATTCAAGCTTGATAATGCTGCAGATTTTGCACTTGCTCAGGAAATTAAAGCTGATATCTTTGAGGCTGGAGACAAGGTTGATGCAACAGCTACTTCAAAAGGTAAAGGATTCCAGGGCGCAATCAAGAGACATGGACAGTCCAGAGGACCAATGAAACATGGTTCTAAGTTCCATCGTCATGCTGGTTCCAATGGTGCATGTTCTAGCCCAAGCCGTGTATTTAAAGGAAAGAAGATGCCTGGACAGATGGGTTCCAAGAAGATTACAATTCAGAACCTTGAAATCGTAAGAGTAGATGCAGAAAAAAATCTGCTACTTGTAAAAGGCGCTGTACCAGGACCTAAGAAATCATTAGTAACAATCAAAGAAACAGTAAAGGCTGCTAAGTAGCTTTTATATGGAAAGGAGGAACACACAGATGGCAAACGTATCTGTTTATAATATGGAAGGCAAAGAAGTTGGCAAGATGGATTTGAACGATGCAGTATTCGGTGTTGAAATCAATGAACATTTAGTGCATATGGCAGTTGTTCAGCAGCTTGCAAATAATCGTCAGGGAACACAGAAAGCAAAGACTCGTT
>CAZOHM010000065.1:0-11229 GCA_964579795.1 uncultured Lachnospiraceae bacterium
AATGCAAGACGACCAATACGGCCGAATCCATTGATTGCTACTCTTACTGCCATTTCAAAATTCCTCCTAGGTTTATAATTTAAAACTAAGCGCACAATATCGTGCACAAATTTTATCAGCACGTCTATTTTACCTAATATATGTAGAAATTACAAGTACAAATTTGACTAATTGGATAAAATCTTTGTACTTTCTGTTGTGCATAATGATGATTGAGATAATTAAGATTTCTTTTTTTTAATATTTATTTTCTTTTCAGGTCAGTTCATGTATACTGATATAGTATTTATTCAGGTTATAGAATTCGGAGGTTTTTCCATGACGATACAAAGTGATTACCATATGCACACTTCTTTTTCCAGTGACAGCGATTCACCTATGGATACGATGATTGCACAGGCTGTTAAAATCGGGCTCAGCCGAATCTGCTTTACAGAGCATATGGACAGAGATTTTATACGTCCAACCAAGCAGGCTCCTGACTTTGAAGTCAATACTGACGCATACCTTCAAGCCTTGCAGGAACTAAAAAATGAATATGCCGGAAAAATCGATATTCTATTTGGTATCGAACTCGGATTACAGCCACATATTGCCGATTATTACAGGCAATACATTAGAAAGTATCCATTTGACTTCATTATTGGTTCTTCACACATTTGTCACAGGCGCGATCCATATATGTCTACATTTTATAATGATCGTCCTGAAGAAGCTGCCTACCTGGAATATTTTGAAAGTATTCTGGAAAATATAAAAGTCTATGATGATTTTGATGTGTATGGTCATCTGGACTATGCAGTGCGATATGGTCCAAACAAAAATCTTTTCTATTCTTATGAGGCATATGCCGATATCCTTGACGAAATACTGCGTGCATTGATTTCCTCCGGTAAAGGTATTGAAGTGAATACAAGTGGCTTTAAATACGGTCTCGAACATCCACACCCTACAGAGGCTGTTATTAAACGATACTGTGAGCTTGGTGGAGAAATAATTACAATTGGCTCAGATGCACATATTCCCGCACACATCGCCTATGATTTCAGCAAGATTCCTGCACTTTTGATGGACTGTGGCTTTCAATATTATACTGTTTTCAAAAACAGAAAAGCAGAATTTGTGAAGCTGTAATTCATAAATTCTGCTTTATACGTTTTCTGTTTTAACAACCATTTAGATAATTGTTCCACCGCCGTAAATATAATCATTTTCGTAAAAGACTACTGCCTGTCCCGGTGTTATTGCACGTACCGGCTCATCAAATATTACCCGTAGTGTATCCGGACGTTCTGTCATACGATAAATTGTACAGCCAGTCCCTTTGTGACTATACCTGATTTTTGCAAGAACCTTTTTTTCATGCTCTATTTCCGGTACAGATACCGCGTTGATATGGTCACACAACAATTCTGTCGTAAAAATGTCCATATTTTCTCCAATTACCACTTCATTAGTCTCCGGTCTGATTTCCTTCACAAATACTGGGTGTCCCATTGCAAGATTCAAACCTTTACGCTGTCCGATTGTATAATGAATGACCCCTTTATGTCTGCCAAGAACTGTACCATCACTGTTGACGAAATTTCCTTCCTTTGGGATTCTCTCAGGTACTGCTTCACTGATATACTTCCCATAATCATTATCCGGTACAAAGCAGATATCCTGGCTGTCAGGCTTATGTGCAACAGATAGACCCACTCTTTCTGCAATGTTTCTAATCTCATCCTTTGTATATTCACCAACCGGCATTAATGTATGAGAAAGCTGATCCTGCGTCAGATTATACAACGCATAGGTCTGATCCTTTGCTGAGGGCGCCATTTTTAGCGTGTATCTCCCATTAGTGAGCTGTACGATTCTCGCATAATGACCTGTTGCTATGTAATCAGCTCCAATTGAAAGACTTCGTTGTAACAGAGCTTCCCATTTAACATATCGGTTACATGCTATGCATGGATTTGGTGTTCTACCCCGCAAATATTCTTCTACGAAGTAATCCATAACAGATTCTTTGAACTCTTTCTTAAAATTCATAACATAGTATGGAATGTCAAGCATATGGGCTACTCTTCTCGCATCATCTACTGCCGAAAGCCCGCAGCAGCCACCATCTTCTTCTCGAACATGTTCTTCCTCATCCTGCCAGATCTGCATCGTTGCTCCAATAACATCATATCCCTGTTCCTTCAATAAATAAGCAGCTACCGAGGAATCTACTCCTCCGGACATTCCTACTACAACCTTTTTCTTCATTAATAATCCTCGCTCTCGCCTTCAGTCTCCCCTTCATGAATATCAGATTTTGGTTTTGAAAGACCTTCAATCTTAACATTATGTTTCTCAGCATAATCCCACAACGCTGCATGGATTGCTTCTTCAGCAAGCAGTGAGCAGTGCACCTTTACAGGGGGAAGACCATCCAATGCTTCCATAACAGCTTTATTCGTAATCTGCATGGCCTCCTGTATGGATTTTCCCTTTACGAGCTCTGTTGCCATACTGCTTGTTGCCACTGCTGCACCACAGCCAAAGGTTTTAAATTTAACATCCTTAATTATACCTTCATCATCAATATCAAGATATATTCTCATTATGTCTCCGCATTTGGCATTTCCAACTGTCCCGACACCGCTTGCGTTTTCTATTTCTCCTACATTTCTCGGATTTGAGAAATGATCCATTACTTTCTCACTATACATGCTCTTCCTCTTTTCTGTGCTGTTTCCATGTATCCAATTTTCCTGCTTCTGCAGCTTACTTTCTACAGCTCAGCTTCTACAGCTTAGCATTCTTTTTTATAAAATCTTCATATAACGGAGACATATTTCTCAATTTTTCAACAATTTTCTTGATTTTATCTACTGTAAATTCAATCTCCTCTTTTGTTGTATCCTCTCCAAGTGTCAGGCGCAGCGATCCATGTGCTATTTCATGTGGCAGACCAATCGCAAGAAGTACATGTGATGGGTCAAGAGAACCTGATGTACATGCAGAACCACTTGATGCACATATTCCTTCCATATCCAGCATAATCAAAAGCGATTCACCTTCAACAAACTGAAAACTGAAGTTTACATTGTTAGGTAAACGATTTATTCTATCGCCATTTAAGCGAGTATATGGAACCTGCTTTAAAATCTGTTCAATCAAATAATCTCTAAGTTCTGTTTCTTTTTTTGTTTTCTGCTCCATAATTGCCAAAGCACGTTCTGCTGCCTTGCCAAATCCAACAATTCCAGGAACGTTCTCCGTTCCCGCTCTTCTGTTTCTCTCCTGTGCTCCGCCATGTACAAACGAACGAAGCTTAATACCTTTTCTTATATATAAAAACCCTATACCCTTTGGTCCATTCAGCTTATGTCCACTTGCAGAAAGCATGTCAATATGAAGCTTTTCTACATCTATCGGAAGTTGACCATACGCCTGTACAGCATCTGTGTGAAATAAAATACTATTTTCATGTGCCAGTTTCCCTATTTCTTCAATCGGCTGTATTGTACCAATCTCATTATTTGCAAACATTACAGAAATCAGTATTGTATCCGGTCTTATTGCTTTTTTCAAGCTGTCCATCCGAATAATTCCATTTTCGTCCACATCTATATAGGTTATTTCAAATCCACGTTTTTGTAAGTATTCACACGTATGGAGAATTGCATGATGCTCAATTTTTGAAGTAATAATATGCTTTCCTTTATCTACATATGCTTCTGCGGTTGCCTTTAATGCCCAATTATCTGCCTCAGAGCCACCTGCTGTGAAATAGATTTCGTTTGTCTGTGTTCCTAATGTCTCTGCAATATTTTCTCTGGCCTGGTTCACTGCCTTTTTGCTCTGTGAGGCAAGCTCATATACACTGCTTGGATTCCCATACAGTTCTGTAAAGTATGGAAGCATCGCATCCACAACTTCTGGTGCTGTTTTTGTTGTTGCAGCATTATCCAAATATATTCTATTCAATTCTTAAGACTCCCTTCTCATTTCCTAGTATTCCACTTCGAATTAATCTATATGCATAATAGCATTCCAATTTCGTTCTGTCAACAAAGCTTCACGAATATACTGAAATAAAATAATTCTGGTGATTTTATGCATAAAAAAGACGCTCATCCGCTCATAACCGGAACACTAATTTTGACAACAGCCGGATTTCTTAGCAGAATTATTGGCTTCTTCTATAGAATATTCTTATCCCAGACAATCGGTGCGGAAGGTATTGGTATTTATCAGCTTATCACGCCCATTTCTGTTATTTGCTTTTCTATTGCAGCTGCAGGAATACAAAGTGGTATTTCCCGCTATGTAGCTGCTGCCACTGTAAAATCAGGTTTGAAGAGTGCATGCCGCTATTTGATTTTTGGCTTATTCATTTCAATAACTGCATCTGTATTTATTTCTGCTGTTTTATATATAAATGCAGACTATATTGCAGAATCAGTCCTTCATGAAACTCGCTGTTGTATACTGCTTCGCCTGCTTTCATTCACTATTCCTCTTGAAAGTATTCATGCATGCATCAATGGCTTCTGCTTTGGTATGAAGAGTACAAAGCTGCCAGCCATATCACAACTTGTCGAACAAGTTACCCGCGTACTGCTTGTCTTTTCTGTTTATTCAATTACTTCTATAAGAAGTAATGAATTTCTTCTTTCTGTTATTATTATAGGAACAATTGTTGGTGAAGTGTTTTCCGTTATAATATGTGTTTTTTTCTTGATTCGAATTGTTGCTGACAGTGTCAGGCTTGAATCAGTTCATATATGTATACGATATTCTTCAGGCTTTCTTCATGAAGTCGCCGAGCTAATCAAATTCAGCATTCCATTGACTGCCAACCGAACAGTTATCAGTTTACTATGCAGCATAGAAGCGATTTACATACCATTAAGGCTCCAGTTATATGGATACTCTTCGTCTGATGCACTTAGTATCTATGGAATTCTTACAGGAATGGCACTTCCCTTAATTCTGTTTCCCTCTGCACTCACAAACTCTGCTGCAGTTATGCTGCTGCCAATTGTTTCTGAATCAGATACAGCAGGAAATCGACGTTATCTATTCAAAACCATACGTCGAACAGCCATTTCCTGTATTTCCATCGGATGTCTTTGCGGAATTGCATTTCTTGTTTTTGGCCAGTTTATGGGAATTTTTCTATTTCATAATCTTCTTGCAGGAAGCTTTATCACTACACTCAGCTTTATTTGTCCCTTTCTATATTTAAATACAGCACTTGCAAGTATTTTACATGGGCTTGGAAAATCAACACCGGCTTTTCTGATTAGTCTTCTTAGTATCAGTATCAGATTAGGTTTTACATATTTTCTGATTTCATATATCGGTATTAGAGGATTTCTATATGGACTCCTTGTAAGTCAAATAGTATCAGCTGCTCTTTATTTTAGATTTCTATCATACATTGGATATCCATTAATTTCTTTTCATACAATATTAAAGTTGAAAAAACGAGATTAATCATGTATGATATGCAATGAGAAATAATTAACAGGTAAAAGAGGAATAAACATATGAGTTTCGAATTTATAAAAAAACTGCCTACTCCCGCACAAATTCGAGAAGAGCTTCCATTATCAAAGGAATTGATTCAATTAAAAAAAGAGCGTGACCGTCAAATTGCTGATGTTATTATGGGAAACACGGATAAGTTCCTTGTCATCATCGGACCATGTTCTGCAGACCATGAGGATTCTGTCTGTGACTATATTTCACGTCTTGTAAAAATTCAGGATGATACAAAGGATAAGCTTATCATTATTCCTCGTATCTACACAAATAAGCCACGAACAACCGGCTCCGGTTACAAGGGAATTGTACATCAGCCAGACCCTGAAAAGAAGCCGGATTTTCTTCAGGGACTTCTTGCCATGCGGAAAATGCATATCCGTTCCATGCAGGAAACAGGCTTAACCGCTGCTGATGAAATGCTTTATCCTGAAAATTGGGGCTATATTTCAGATATTTTGTCATATGTGGCAATCGGTGCACGTTCTGTTGAAGATCAACAGCATCGAATTACAGTCAGTGGGTTCGATGTTGCTAGTGGTATGAAAAACCCGACAAGTGGAGATTTCTCTGTTATGCTCAATTCCTGTCTGGCTGCACAGAACGCACACAGCTTTATCTATCGCGGCTGGGAAGTTAAGACTCAAGGTAACAAGCTTGCGCACACTATTTTAAGAGGTGCTGTGGACAAGCATGGCACCAGTATTCCGAACTATCATTACGAAGATTTAAATCGATTATTGTCTATGTATGAGCAATGGGATTTACAATATCCTGCAACAATTATTGATGCAAATCATTCTAATTCCAACAAAAAATATATGGAACAGATTCGTATTGTTAAAGAAGTACTTCACAGTCGTCGCTTAAGCTCTGATATTCATAAACTTGTTAAAGGTGTGATGATTGAAAGCTATATTGAATCGGGCTGTCAAAAAATTGAAGACCATGTTTTTGGAAAATCAATTACTGATCCTTGTCTTGGCTGGGAAGATTCAAAAAAACTCCTATATGAAATTGCAGAATTATCATAAACGTTCTTAAAAGTTGATTTATTATAAAAAAACGAGCTGTCGAAAAGACAGCTTGTTTTTTATACTAATAACACTATTTTCGTGGATGTGCTCTTGAATAAACTTCTCTGATTCTATTATGATTCATTGTCGCATAAATCTGGGTCGTTGAAATGTCTGAATGACCAAGCATTTCCTGTACAGACCGTAAATCAGCTCCGTTTTCAACAAGATGTGCCGCAAAAGAATGACGCAATGTATGTGGTGTAATGTCAGCTGTGATACCTGCTTTTTTTGCGTAATACTTTATCAGCTTCCAAAAGCCCTGTCTGCTCATCTTCTGACCTGAACAATTTGCGAATAATATTGTAGATGTCTTATCCTCAACAAGCGCATCTCTGGATGTCTCCAAATAATGAATCAGTGCATGTCTTGCTTCATTTCCAAATGGAACTACGCGTTCCTTATTGGCATCTCTGCACACAATATAATTCATCTGTAGATTTGCATCAGAAATTTGTAAATTAATCAGCTCTGATACACGGATTCCTGTCGCATACAGAAGTTCAAGCATTGCCTTATCACGGATTTCCTTAGGTGTATCACTCTTAGGCTGTTCAAGTAATCGAACAACTTCTTCCATTGTCAGTATTTCCGGAATCTTTTTCTCAATTTTGGGCGACTTCAGTCTCTCTGATGGATCTATCACTAATCCGCATTCTTTGTCACAATAATGAAAAAAAGCTTTCATCGATGCAATATTGCGTGATATCGTAGCAGCTGCAAATTTATTCTTTTCCAGATAAAGTACATAAGAATTCAAACTGGTTTCAGTAATCTTATCAACCTGCGTAATGTTCTGATCATTCAAATACTTCATTAATTTATTTAAATCGCGCTTATATGACAGTATTGTATTCGTAGAAGTCTTCTTAACATTATGTAAATATGTAATGAATCCATTAATTTCCTGCTCCATGTGATAAAATACCCTTCCCTGCAAGAACATATGTATCGTTCCTCAATCATTTCTTGTTTCATTATAATCAGATTTCAAAAGAAAAGCAATTGCTATTTTCCCTTATTTTTTCAGTGTTTTCGTTCATTCGACACAAAAATACAACATGTCGTTTCGATAGTTTTTCATCGTCACAACATGTTGTAAAAATCATGTTAAAATATTTGTAATATTTTTTTTAGCAGAAACGGATTAACATAACTTTCAAGATATATACCAATTATGGAAACTGTAATAAACATCAAAAAAAGAAGAATATATTTAAGCAAAAACAAATATCTTGTTTTTCCATTATGCAAGTCTAATTCACATTCAATATATATTCTTCTAAAAATCTGATAACCAACGCTTAATGAAAAAAACGTAATCGGGAAATATATTAAAAACTGTGGAAACATTCCTATTACACACAGCAGAACACCCTTAACGCCAAACTGAATCGTTGCTGCTGAAAATAAAGCTCCAAACGAAAATCCCAGCCACAAAACATAACAAAATAAATAGAATGCTCCGAACATTGTCAGCGAAAACACACCAATATACACAAGCGGCAACAGTCTTACTACCATACAATACCGTAACAATCTTGCATGATTAATTTCCATTATTGGATACTTATCTATCAGATATGTCCCAAGCAAAGCTACCTGTGTGCAGTTTTCAAAATATATGTTTGCAGTCACAATACCTATGCACATTCCAATTAGGAAGCATAAACCACATCTTCTTCTCATAATAAATCACCCTGCTTCTGCATTCATTGAATTTCTGGGGGAAATCCTTATACTATATGCAGTAACAGGGTGAAACATTCTATTTCATATATTTTACGCGATATGCCATCAAAGCCGCTATTGTTTTGGAATCAGTAATCTGATTTTCAAATACCATTTTGGTAAGTTCATCGATTGAAAATGCTTCTACATCAATGTATTCATCATCATCCAGATGCTGAGCGGTTTTTCTTAGATTCTTAGCAACATAAATATCAATTTTTTCATTGCAAAACGCAACGGTTGTATAAAGAGAAATCAATGGTTCCAAATCAGATTTATCAGCATAATATCCGGTTTCTTCTTCTAGCTCACGATGTGCCGCATCCAACGTCGGCTCAGCAATGTCATTTAATCCCCCCGCCGGAATTTCAACTGTATAACAGTCAATTGCATTTCTATACTGATGTACCATCAGTATTCTTCCATCATCCATCACCGGAACAACTGCAGCAGCCCCTTTATGCTTAATAAAATCATATTTTTCCTGTCTTCCGTCCGGCAGCTTCATTTGATCCTCATACAAATCAATAATGACACCTTTGTAAACAAGCTTTCTGCCTATTCGTTCGTTTCTATCAAGCATTTTGATACTCCTCTACAGACTATTCAAAAATGTTTCAATTCTATCAAGTCCCTTTTCAATTTGTTCAATAGATATAGCATAAGATAGTCTGAAATTTTCAGGGAAACCAAAGTCTGCGCAAGGCACAATAGCAACTGCATAATCTGATAAAAGGATTTCAGCAAGACGACTCATCGTTCCAATCTTCTCACCTTTATACTCTTTACTGAGTACCTCTTTTGCGTCAACAAACAGATAAAATGCACCCTTTGGCTCTAATGCCGACAGGTACTTCATTTTTGATACCCTGTCAAACATATATTCTCTTCTTCTGTTGAACTCTGTTTTCATTTTGATAACTGTATCCTGTGGTCCACTAAGTGCTTCCAATGCTGCCTTTTGTGCAATGGAATTCGGATTAGAAGTAGCGTGGCTCTGAATAGATGACATCAGCTTTGCTATTTCAACACTTGAACCAGTATATCCGATTCTCCAGCCTGTCATAGAATAGCTTTTTGACAAACCAGAGCAAGTAATCGTATGATTATATATTTCATCATTTAATGAAGCAATACTGACGTGCTTCTCATTTCCATAAATTAGATATTCGTACATCTCATCTGCAACAACATATATATCTTTGCGAACAACAACCTCGGCAATTGCCTGCAGCTCTTCTTTGGAGTATATCATTCCTGTCGGATTGCACGGTGAATTTAAAACAAGTGCTTTTGTCTTTGGTGTCACAGCCATTTCAATCTGCTCTGCACTGACTTTATA
This sequence comes from uncultured Lachnospiraceae bacterium, assembly GCA_964579795.1. Classification (GTDB taxonomy): domain Bacteria; phylum Bacillota; class Clostridia; order Lachnospirales; family Lachnospiraceae; genus JAEYFP01. The sequence goes on from CAZOHM010000065.1 coordinate 9,676, forward strand.
TCCCTGTTCCTTTGTTCCAAATACAAATACAGGTACACCATCAGACAATTTTACCATTTCAGGATAACTAAGCCAATAAGGAGCTGGAATAATCACCTCGTCACCCGGATTAATAATGGCATCAAAAATGTTTGAAAGGGAATGCTTACCACCATTACTTATTACAATTTGATTTGTCTCATAATTAAGATTATTAAACTCTTTAAATTTCTTACTGATTGCTTTCTTCAGTTCATCAGTTCCAGAAGCAGGTGTATATTTTGTAAAGCCGTTACGAATGGCATCCACTGCGGCATCGCATACATTTTCCGGTGTGTTGAAATCCGGCTCTCCTGCTCCAAAACCTACTACATCAATTCCTTCTGCCTTCATTGCCTTTGCTTTGGCTGTAATTGCTAACGTCGAGGACGGTTTAACCGCCTTTGCCTTTTCAGATAAATTTAATGACATAACATCTCCACCTTTTCTTTGATTTCTCCTCATAAATTTTACGATAAACATCTTGCACCTAAGAAAGTATAATACAGCGTTTTCTATTATACAAGAAAAAAATCAAAAAAATATACATTTGTACGCTCACCAAAGACATATGATAAAAATATTTTCCTCGACGGACACTTACGTTATATACTTACAGCATGTTTCATACAATACATGCGGTTCAAACGGTTTGGGAACATGTGCGTTCATTCCAGCATCATAGGCTATTCTCTCATCTTCATTAAATGCGTCAGCAGTCATTGCAATAATTGGTACCTTTTTAGCATCCGGGTGCTTCATGGTGCGAATTCTTCTGGCTGCTGTCAATCCATCCATTATCGGCATTCTGATATCCATCAATATAGCGCTGTAATATCCCGGTTCTGAAGTGCTGAATTTATCACACGCAATTTTACCATTCTCCGCACATTCCACATCACACTCATACTTTTTCAGCAAGACTGTCGCAATTTCACGATTAATATCATTATCCTCTGCAAGAAGAATGTGTTTATGGTGCAGTTTCGCATATGTTTCTTTTGTACTCTGTACTTTAGATGCTTCCAATGTAATCTCTTTCAGTGGTAAATCTACAGTAAAGGTCGTTCCTACATTCAGTTTGCTTTGTAGTTTAATCGTTCCATCCATCAGATTAACAAGTTCTTTAACAATTGCAAGTCCAAGTCCTGTACCCTGAGTTCTCTCTGATGTATTATTTCGATACTCCTGATTAAAGCTCTCATATGCATGTGGAATAAATTCCTTTGACATTCCTATTCCATTGTCAGATACAATAAAACGTTTCAGTTCTTCTTTTCCATCCTTTGACATACTTCTTTCAATACTTAATGATACTTTACCGCCATGTGGAGTGAATTTTACTGCATTGGACAGTAAATTAATAAATATCTGATTTAATCTGACATAATCCGCCATCACAGATACATTTTCAGTAAACTCAGATGATATTGTAAGTGTAATATCTCTTTTTTTGCTTAATTCTCCTATTACATTTTGAATATTATCTTTAAAGCTTTTGAGCGAATACGGCTCAGGATTCAACACAATCTTCCT
>CAZOHM010000066.1:0-11093 GCA_964579795.1 uncultured Lachnospiraceae bacterium
ATTAAAACACTTCAGGCGGGTGTTAAATCTATGGAAGATAATGTGGAGGAAGCGACACCAATCATCCTAAAAAGCAATGATGAGTTTGAAAATTTGGCAGAAGCCTATAACTCTATGCTAGGAATCATTCAGACACAAATGAAAAAGATTGAAGAAGATGCTGATATGCGTGAAAGACTTTCAGAAGCAGAGAAAAAAAATCTAAAGATTTATAGTGACTTACAAAAGAACCACCTGGATTTCCTCCAGTCCAGAATCAATCCCCATTTTCTTTTCAACACATTGAACATGATATCTGCACAGACGAGAATTGAACAGGCTGATAAATCAGCAGAATTAATCGAATTGACGGCTACATATCTAAGATACAATCTGGATAATATTAAAAAGATAGTAACATTAGATAGAGAAGTGGGCAATCTAAAAGATTATCTTGCTATCCAAAGGTACCGATATGGTGATCGATTCAAATTTGAACTTTTCATAGAAGAAGAATGCATGGGGCAGGCAATTCCATGTATGATATTACAGCCATTAGTGGAAAATTCAATTAAACATGGTGTTGGAATGATGGTAAAGGGCGGATGTGTTAGCGTAAATGCCTATCGTGATGGAAAAAGAGTTATATTGGAAGTTAGAGATAATGGAGTTGGTGAATCACCGGAGAGAATACAGGAGATTCAGAAAAATTTGTTGGAAAAGACATACAGTAGCTCTCATATTGGTATTCGTAATATTTTCCAGAGACTTAGACTATATTACAAGGATGATGTTACGTTGGAAATGAAAAATGCAGAACCGGGGTTAATAATTACGATTTCTCTTCCATATGAGAGAAAAGGTTAGAGATAAGGAGTTGAGACAAGCACATGAGATTGTCCATGGTAATTGCAGATGATGAACAGCTTTCATTGAAAAGTGAGGAGATGCTCATCAAAAAAGAATTTCCAGATATTGAAATTGTGGGAATGGCAGGAAATGGGATAGAACTGAAACATATGATAGAATCCCTTGATCCTGATATGGCAATAATCGATATTAGAATGCCAGGACTGAGTGGACTGGAAGTGATAGAACTGCTGAAAAACAAGGGATGTAGAACACATTTTGTTGTAAATACAGCGTATAGTGAGTTTGATTATGTAAAGACAGCATTGAATATGAAAGCAGATGGATATCTAGTTAAGCCGGGAAAACGTGAAGAAACCATAGAAATGATATCTAATATGTGCAAAAATGTGAAAAATGAAAAGATAGATAGAGAAAAGAAAGAAGAAATGAAGACGGCACTTCAGATTGCAGTACCAACTTTCGAAAGTGAATTGCTTTTATCCATTTTTGCTGATTATCCCAATATAGAAGAATTTAGAAAGTATTGTGAGATTCATAAGATTCAATTCAAAAGAGGATGTATTGTTACTATGTTGACTTCGAAAAAAGAAGATCAGATTAATATTCGAACACTAAACGAGACTTTAAGTAATCTTCTGAATGGTGTGTGCGATTTTCTCTCTACATGTAATGAGCAGTATCTCATTATTATGCTTGTGGTCCCAGAGGAAATTGAACATATCAGAGAAAAGACATGGTGTGGGGAGGTTGCGCAGCTCATTGCAGATGAGATTGGCAAAGCGGCGGGTACCCCTTTTCGGTATGGATTGGGAAATCTGTGCTCAAACTTTGGAGATATGAAATCATCTTACACAGAAAGTCTGAAAGAATTGGTTAATCAAGATGGTAAGAACGAGTTAGCGAATGAATCAAACGAAAAAGTTGCGAAGTATGTTCAACTTGCTAAAAATTATATCTGTCGCAATTATGAAGAAGATATAGCACTGGATAGTTGCGCAAATGAAGTTGGAATTAGTCCGTTTTATTTAAGCCATATATTTAAGGATGTTACAGGACAAAGTTTCGTGGAGTATTTATCCATAGTGAGAATCAATGAAGCTAAGCGTCTATGCAATGATGATAGATATTCCATCAAAGAAATAGCAAAAAGATGTGGATATAGCAATATAACATATTTTTACAGAGTGTTTAAGAAAACTACAGGCATGACAATTGGAGAATATAGAAAGGAAAACAAGAATGTCTAATACAAGTGATAACATGAGAAGAGAATGGGCAGCAAATGATGCCAAAAGGGATGAAGGCCAAACGACACCAGAGCATATAGTGAGATATGATAACATTCAGTATGGCGCTGATCAAGAGTGGAATCTATTGGATGTTTATAAGAGAAAAGATGCAGGAGAGAAAACACCAGTTATTATTATTGTACATGGTGGTGGATGGGTATATGGCACAAAGGAAATATATCAATTCTATGGTATGGGATTAGCACAGAGAGGATTTGCAGTTATTAATTATACATATAGATTAGCACCAGAAGTAAAGTTCCCAGCATCATTGGAAGACACAAATACAGTGATTGGATGGATGTATGAGAACGAGGAAAAATATGGATTTGATACAGAAAACGTATTTATGGTAGGAGATTCTGCAGGTGCTCACATATTAGGACTCTATAGTGCTATCTGTACAGATTCATCTTATGCTGCAAAATATCCATTTGCTGTACCCAAAGGATTCATACCAAGTGGGATTGGAATGAATTGCGGAGCTTATGAATTATTCCAAGCAGACGGGTCAATATGTAAAGGAGCAGTTGATAGAGAACTCATGGAAGATTTTTTGCCGGAAGGAGGTTCTCATAAAGAAATTACACTGATTAATGTGGTGGATCATGTCAATGCAAAATTTCCACCAGCGTATATTATGACTGCATACGGTGATTTCTTAATGGAGCAGGCACCATTACTAATAGAAGCATATGACAAAGCAGGAGTTGATTATGTGAGTAAAGTATATGGAACAGAAGACAAACCATTGTATCACGTATTTCACGTTACTATGCAGGAACCTATGGCTACAATATGTAATGATGATGAATGTGCTTTTTTTACCAAATATATGAAATAGGATAAGCACAGCATGGGAAGTGCCGAGAAATTGCTATAGCGGTGATAACATAAGAATCTAATTAAAAGAGACAAATATCTGCGATAATGAGAGCAGATATTTGTCTTTTTATGGTCTCATATTACCACAAAATGGAGAAAAAATCAAGACTTGTACTGATTTATCGATGTGATAGAATCGTGGAAACAGAGTAGTATCATTGCATGAAAACAGCTATGTGGAAAGGATAACGAGATGGATAATGAGTTAATCAGACAGTCACTGCAAAATGAACTGAAACTACAGGATAAGCTTTTGCAGTGTAATCAGTACACGCAGCGTTTTGGTTTAGTATTAAATGAGGAAGATTCTGCTATGCTGTTAGCAGAACGGAAGGAAAGCTTGAAAACACATGGAAGAGTCGAATTTTCTGAGAGCATTTTACCAGCACTGATTATGGCATTTTGTGATTCGGCATATATTTATCAGGATAATTATCTGGAAATGATGGAACGTCTTCTGGATATTTTTTATTTGTACAAGAATGAAAGTTTGGACATTCTTACAGATGACGAATTGATTGATTACATGCGTAAACATTTTGAGGGAGAGTGTGAGGGCTCTGTAGAACATCTTGAGGACACATGTCTGGAGCAGTTTGCGAGAGATATCCGTGAGCGGCCGGGAATCTTTATGAGCAGGGGGACAATGGATGAATACGATTGAAAAGTCTTTTTCACTGAAGGGAAGGGAAAGTGAGCTGTTTCCTATTGTGGCAAAGCTTGCAGAAAAATACACGAGCAAAGGCAGTACCTCTGTATCACAGGACACAGCAGTCATGCTGATGGAAGCAGTCTGCTATTGCATACATGAGGCACAGGAAGAGTCACAGACAGACACACAGTCGCAGTCTGCTCATTCCGATTTTTCATCAATAGAAGAGGTCTATGAAAAAGGGTATGCACTTGTATGTGCAAAATTAAAAAAGACAGAAAGGTTATACAAAGTAATTATTGAGAAATTTCGAGCCTATGAAAACGCAGCATATTATGATACAATTATTAAAGGAATGCCGAAGTTCTTTGAAGGCTATGATCCGAGATTTTGTCCGCACAAGCATATTCTGACATTGGATTATCCGGTACTTGCTGATGATATTTCCTTATGTGGAATAGACAGAATCTATGATTATTTATTGAAGGTTCGTTTGGAACAGCGATTTTTGAATCAGCTGCCGGATGCATATATAAGACAGTGTCTTGAAGAGTATTACACAGGGTATGAGGAGTTGTTTGTGAATGTCAGTCAGATTGTAATACGCAGCATGCTGAACCGTATGCTGCATGCTAAGCCATTAGATTTGACCGAAAGCAGGGAAGCACTTATACAGCAGTTAAAGTCAATGCTTATGGTAATTGTGGAGCAGCATTATGGGGGAAATGCTTCACTTTATGAGTATTTAGCTGCCGACATGCCTGATTTTGCAGCAGTATTAGTGCATTCAGAGAAACAGTGAAGCTGTGGCAGTAATAGAAATAAGGGGAGTACAGTAATGAAAACAAATGATCTTATGGATAATGATGTAAAGCAGGTGAGGCGGCGTAAGAAGAAACCAGCCTCCAATTCAGGACATCCGAGTCAGAAAAATGTATTGGATAAGCCGGAAAAACAACGCAGGAGCAGAGAGCAGAGAGCCGATATGGAGAGAAAGAAAATCACATCTATTGTGATTCTTTGTGTAGAGGGTCTTGTTTTGTGTACGGTTGTTTATGGACTGATTTATTTCAGTGGCAAGCTAAAGAGCGGTGAATTTACAACTGATGCGAAAAAGACGGAAGAGGCTTCTTCACAGGAAGGCAGTGGAGATGGAAGTGGAAGTACAGCCGGCTCAGTGAATGTAAATAATGACAATTTTTCTCTGACCTGCACAAAAGTGCAGCTGACGACTGATACGGACGGAAATCCAGCTGCATTGATTTTCTTTACATTTGTGAATAAAACATCGACGCCCTTGAGCCTTGGTGAGGTGTTTCCACCGAAAGTTATGCAGGAAGGTGTAGACTGTGAGACATTTGCTTCATTAGCGAATCCGCCTGAGGAGTTTTATAACAGAGATACACAGATACAGGATGGTGCTTCTATAGAAGCCTGTTATGCCATAAAGCTTCAGAATACTACGTCAGAGCTTACATTAACAATTCATGATAATTATGAGACATTTACGGATATTGGTTCGACACTCATACCGCTTAGCTAAAACATACTGTAGCCAAATACTTTATTGTTCAGCTTCTGATAGATGCCCTGCATTTCCGGCTCAGTAGAGGCTGAAACGACCTGTTCAATCGGAAACCATTCAACACCACTGTTTTCGTCTGGTTTTATCTGTAATGGCAGTGAATCATCTGCAAAAAAAACATAAGTGAGATTGAGGTGAACATGAGCGGATACCCAGCCGTTGTTCTTCATATGACCAAGGACGCTGACCGCCTCAATAGAAAAAATGTCATTCGAATACATGGGAATAAAAATACCGGTTTCTTCATATGCTTCCCGTAGTGCAACGGTACACAAATCCGCTTCACCATCAGCGTGACCGCCGGTCCACGACCAGGAATTAAAAATATTATGGTAAACCATCAGTACTTTTGTTTTTTGATGATTCACAATCCATGAAGAAGCAGTAAAGTGTGCAAGCTCATTTTGACGACTTAAAATATCTGGATATTGATCAATATACTTCAACATCAGGTCTTTATCCTTTGCCTCCTGCAGACAGCATGGCCGATAAGCCAGAAGGTCGCTTTGCAGATTTTGAATTGTATATGCTCTTGGTTGGATAATTCCCATAATGACGGCTCCTTATAAAATAGTTATTGTTTACTATCCACACAGCATAGCATTATTTTTTTTTAAGTTCAATCGTGGATTTTAGATTTATTAAAGTTAAGAAATATTAACATGTGTTTTTCTATATAAATGTGATAGAATTGGATACAAGTTTAGAATTTTAATAAAGAGGAAAGAACAGAGATGAAAATTATTATTGTCGGTTGTGGAAAAGTTGGCATTACACTTGCAGAGCAGTTGAACGGTGAAGGACATGATATTACAGTAATCGATAAGGATGGGGACCGTTTACGGACAGTCACGGATCATATTGATGTGATGGGAGTGGAAGGTAACGGTGTGAGCTATCAGGTGCAGATAGATGCAGGAATCAGAGAGGCGAATCTTCTGATAGCTACAACAGACTCCGATGAATTAAACATGCTCTGCTGTCTGATTGCGAAAAAAGCAGGTGATTGTCATACGATTGCACGAATCAGGACCCCGGAGTATGTGAAGGAAATTCGATATATTCGAGAGGAACTGAACATGTCCATGGTGATTAATCCAGAGCTTGCAGCGGCGTCTGAGATCTCACGTCTGATAAAGTTTCCATCAGTTATCAAAATAGATACGTTTGCCAAAGGCCGTGTGGAGCTTATGAAAATGATAATTCCTGCAGATTCTGCCATGCATGGCTGTAAGGTATATGAGGTTTCTCAAAAGCTGCACTGTAATGTTTTGATTTGTGCGGTTGAACGTGGTACAGATGTTATTATTCCAGACGGTAATTTTGAATTGCAGGCAGGAGATAAGGTGTCGGTAGTCGGAGGACATAAACAGGCACTTGGATTGTTCAAGAGCGCCGGAATTCAGAACAACAGTATTCGCACGGCGATGCTGATAGGTGGTGGCAAGATTACATATTATCTTGCAAAGGCACTGGAAGATACAAATATTAATGTAAAAATTATTGAGCGTGATTTTGAACGCTGCCAGGAGCTTAGCGAGCTGCTTCCAAAGGCTATTGTTATTCAGGGTGACGGTTCAGACCAACAGCTACTGCTTGAAGAGGGTATTGAAGATACAGATGCATTTGCAGCATTGACAGGGTTTGACGAAGAGAATATTATGCTTGCGCTTTATGCTTCAAGCCTTTCTCATGCAAAGCTGATTACAAAAATCAATAGAATCGCATTTGAAAATGTCATCAATGAGATGAACCTTGGCAGTATTATATATCCAAAGCTGATTACAGCTGACAGCATTGTTCGCTATGTGCGTGCTATGCAGAACTCAATGGGAAGTAATATTGAGACATTGTATAAAATTGTGGCAAATAAAGCAGAGGCTTTGGAATTCCGTGTAGATAAGGATTCGTCAGTTGTTGGAATTCCGTTGCAGAATTTAAAGTTTAAACCGAACCTGCTTGTAGCCTGTATCAATCGGAACGGAAAAATCATTACACCAAATGGTCGGGATACGATTGAAGCAGGTGATACAGTAGTCATTGTGACAACACAGACAGGATTGAATGATTTAAAGGATATTTTAAGATAAGAGGGCAACAATGAACAGAAGGATTATTTTATATTTTCTTGGCTGGGTATTAAAGCTGGAAGCCATTTTCATGCTGATTCCTATTGCGACAGCATTAATTTACAGAGAAGAAAGCGGCAAATATTTTCTTATAGTAGCTGGTGTATGTCTACTGCTTGGGATTACCTTTAAAAAACCAAAGAATTCTTCTTTTTATGTAAGAGAAGGGTTTGTGGCGGTTGCTCTCAGCTGGATTGTACTGAGCGTGTTCGGGGCACTTCCGTTTTTTTTGAGTGGAGAGATTCCAAACTTTGAAGATGCCCTGTTTGAAACAATTTCCGGATTTACAACGACAGGAGCCAGTATTTTGACGGATGTGGAGGCAATGTCCAAATGTATGCTTCTTTGGAGGAGCTTTACACATTGGATTGGTGGAATGGGCGTACTCGTATTTGTTCTGGCAATACTGCCTATGACAGGTGCTTACAATATTCATATTATGCGTGCAGAAAGTCCGGGACCGTCAGTCGGCAAGCTTGTTCCGAAAGTTAAGTCTACAGCAAAGATTCTGTATGGTATTTACATTGTGATGACTTTGATTCAGATTGTATTATTGATTGCCGGCGGCATGCCTGTGTTTGATGCATTGACAATCAGCTTTGGTACAGCAGGTACAGGTGGTTTTGGTATCAAGAATGACAGTATTGCTTCCTATTCACTATATCATCAAATTGTAACGACCATATTTATGATTTTATTTGGAGTAAACTTTAATGTGTATTTCCTGCTTTTGGAGAAAAAACCAAAAGAAGCATTCAAGTGTGAGGAGATGCGTGTGTATTTTGGTATTATTCTTGTGTCAATTATTTTGATAGCAATTGATATCCAAAGTGGATTTTCAAGCATTGGACATTCCTTCCAGCAAAGCGCATTTCAGGTTGCATCCATTATTACAACAACTGGTTTCTCAACAGTGGATTTCAATATGTGGCCGACCTTTTCCAAGGCAATTCTAGTCATCCTGATGTTTATTGGAGCGTGCGCAGGCAGTACAGGAGGTGGATTGAAAGTATCACGTGTAGTGATTGCGTTTAAAACGGTCAGTAAAGAGATGTCTTCCATGATCCATCCGCGTAGTGTGAAAATTTTGAAAATGGAAGGAAAGAATATTGAGCATAGCGTGCTTCGTTCGGTGAACACATATGTGATGACATATGCTCTTGTTTTTGTTCTTTCTGCACTTGTTGTCAGTCTGGATAAATTTGATCTTGTTTCCACATTTACAGCAGTAGCGGCAACCTTTAACAATATTGGTCCCGGACTTGAGCTGGTTGGTCCGGCATCGAATTTTAGTGCATTCAGTCCATTGTCCAAGTATGTTTTGATGTTTGATATGCTAGCCGGTCGACTCGAGCTGTTTCCAATGCTTCTTCTATTCTCTTTGAGAACCTGGAGAAAACAATTATAAGTAAACCTGGAGAAAAAAATAAAAAACTTGCAACATGAAAAAAAGTGTGCTAATATTACCCCAGTTAGTTAAAGGCAGAGAAAGAGACTCATATCTACGAGCCCGACAGGAATACGGCGTCACCGACTGAGAGCGCTGTTAGGGTATACAGATACAGGGAACGCTCCGGAGCTGGTTGCTTGAATCATTTTTGTGTAGGGCAGCACGTGATACGCGTTAAGTATTAAGTGGAAAGTCTTAAGGCTTTCAAGGCGGGTGGTACCGCGGATGTACAGGATCAATGGAGATCACATCGTATATTCGTCCCGGAATGCAAAACATTCCGGGATTTTTTGATTTCGTGGAGTCATTACTACGAAAATACAGTTTTGAAACATAAGGGACAGGACATAAGGGACATATGATTTGCATATGTCCCTTTATTTGTGCAATAAGGCAGTAAGTTGAAATCAGCAGAAGAAAGGGAGAGATTGTATGAAAGCAAATTGTTACAGAGAAATGACGATGAAGGAAATCGGTGAGCAGCACATTGGAAAAACAGTAAGAGTAGCAGGCTGGATAGAGAATATTCGTGATCATGGAGGTGTTTCTTTTATTGATCTTAGAGATATGTATGGTGTGCTGCAGGTAGTAATCAGAAAAACAGAGCTTCTAAAAGGACTGACGAAAGAAAACTGCATATCAATTACAGGTCCGGTAGAAAAAAGAGATGAGGAAACATACAATGATAAGCTTCCAACTGGTACGATTGAGCTGGAGGCAATGAGTATTGATATGCTTGGAAAAGTGTACAAACAGCTTCCATTTGAAATCATGACTTCAAAGGAAACACGAGAAGATGTACGTTTAAAACACAGATACCTGGATTTGCGTAATCAGAAAGTAAAAGATAACATTATTTTCAGATCTCAGGTCATTGCATATTTAAGAGAAAAAATGACAGAAATGGGATTCTTGGAAATTCAGACACCGATTCTTTGCGCATCTTCTCCGGAAGGTGCAAGAGACTATATTGTTCCATCCAGACGATTTAAAGGGAAATTCTATGCACTTCCACAGGCACCACAGCAGTATAAGCAGTTATTAATGGTTTCTGGATTTGATAAGTATTTCCAGATTGCTCCGTGCTTTCGTGACGAGGATGCAAGAGCGGACCGTTCACCGGGCGAGTTTTACCAGCTTGATTTTGAAATGAGCTTTGCAACGCAGGAGGATGTATTTGCAGTTGGAGAAGAGGTGCTGTCTGCAACCTTCGAAAAATTCGCGCCAGAGGGATACGCTGTTACAGCTGCACCATATCCAATTATCAGCTATAAGCAGGCAATGCTGGAATTTGGAACAGATAAGCCGGATTTGAGAAATCCGCTTCGTATCATTGACGTTACAGACTTCTTTCAGAAGTGTACGTTCAAACCGTTTGTCGGCAGATGCGTTCGTGCAATTAAAGTACATGCAGAAATGTCCAAGGGTTTTCATGAGAAGCTGTTAAAATTTGCGCAGGATATGGGAATGGGTGGTCTTGGATATCTGGAGGTTGCAGATGATTTAAGCTACAAGGGACCGATTGATAAATTTATTCCTGAGGAATATAAGAAAGAACTATTGAATCTGGCAGGACTTTCCGCAGGAGATACGATTTTCTTCATTGCAGATAAGGAAGAGAGAGCTGCCTATTATGCAGGACAGCTTCGCATAGAAATCGGAAACAAGCTGGATTTATGTGAAAAGAAGGCATATCGATTCTGCTATGTGAATGATTTCCCGATGTACGAGATGGACCCGGATACAAAACAGCTGGGCTTCACGCATAATCCGTTTTCCATGCCACAGGGCGGACTGGAAGCACTGGAAGGAAAAGATCCACTGGATATTCTTGCTTATCAGTATGATATTGTATGTAACGGTGTAGAGCTTTCCTCTGGTGCAGTTAGAAATCATGATATGCAGGTTATGGTGAAAGCATTTGAACTGGCAGGTTATGATGAAGAAACACTGAAGAGCAAATTTGGGGCATTGTATCAGGCATTTCAGTATGGAGCACCACCACATGCAGGTATGGCACCTGGAGTTGACCGAATGATTATGCTGCTTCGTAATGAAGAAAACATTCGTGAAGTAATTGCCTTTCCGATGGCAGGTTCTGCACAGGATTTGATGTGTGGCGCACCAAATGAGGTGACTGAACAGCAGCTGAGAGAAGTGCATATCAAAGTCCGGGATTGATGTTTTACTATCTTACACCATAATCCGTGAAACTCATATAAAAAATATGTATTGGAAACCACATAGTTTA
>CAZOHM010000067.1:0-10938 GCA_964579795.1 uncultured Lachnospiraceae bacterium
CTGTGGACACACCTGCATAGCAGGTGGTTTAATAAAAGACTGCTATACAATTAAACAGCCCACTGTACTATTATGTTAGTACAGTGGGCTGTTGTCAATTGACATCTGTCATATTATTTCTTTTCGCTTTTACGTTTCTTATTTTCTTTCAGTTCACCACGATTGTTTACATCCTTGGCACGCACTTCTTTTTTAGATTTCTCGCCCTGTTTGTAGGCAGCTTCTTTCTTCTTACGGAACTTATAGCCACTCTTAGCATCATTGCTGAAGCTCTTCACATCATTGCCAAGACCTTTCCTCTTTTTATAGCGTGGCTCCTGTGGCGGAAGTTCTTTAATCTCATCACCCATTTGCTGCTTCAAAAATGCTGCTGCAAGCTCTAATGCAGTGCAGTCTTCATCATCCAGCTTCTGTTCAATCAAATGAAGTGTATCTGTCAGGTCTTTATCATGAAGAATATCTATGACACCCTGCAGAATCTTCTCTGACTTTGCAGCCGTAATATCTGCTGCACTCGGTACTGCACGTACTTTTATTTTTGTATTGCAGGTTTTTTCAATTTCTCTGATTTTATAAATATCCCTACCGGTTACTAATGTAAAAGAACGTCCCTTTTTACCAGCTCTTCCTGTTCTCCCTATACGATGTACATAATACTCCACATCCTGTGGAACATCATAGTTAAATACTGCTTCCACATCATCAACATCGATTCCTCTGGCAGCAACATCAGTTGCAATCAGAATTTCCGTTGTTCCGCTTCTAAATCCTGCCATAACTCTGTCTCGCTGTGCCTGAGATAAATCACCATGGAGTCCCTCTGCAAAATAACCTCTTCCGGTCAGATTCTCTGCCAGTTCATCAACCATTCTCTTTGTGTTACAGAAAATCAGACTTCGTTTTGGATTATAGTAATCCATCAGTCTTGCTGTAACTTCCTCTTTGTTCTGCCTGCTTACCTCATAATAGTACTGCTTTACAAGCGGAATCGTAAGCTCCTTTGACTCAATTTTCACATTTACAGCATTCTTCTGGTATTGATTCGTAATCTGTAAAATCGCCTGTGGCATTGTTGCAGAAAAAAGCACTGTTTGATGCTCCTTTGGAATTTCTGTCAGTATTGTTTCAATATCCTCACGAAATCCCATATTTAACATTTCATCAGCTTCATCAAGTACAATTGTTTTCAGGCTGTCCATCTTTAAAGTATGACGACGCATATGGTCCATCACTCTGCCGGGTGTTCCGACTACAATCTGTACATTTCCGTGCAAAGAACGGATTTGTTTTGAAATATCCTGTCCACCATAGATAGGAAGTACTCTTACCCCATGCATATATTTTGCAAGCTTTCTGATTTCTTCTGCAGCCTGAATTGCAAGCTCTCGTGTTGGACACAAAATCAAACACTGCAGCCCTTCTTCCGGCTTTGCGCTCTGCAATACCGGTATACCAAATGCTGCGGTCTTTCCTGTCCCAGTCTGTGCCTGTCCAATGACATCACGTCCCTCCAGCATCACCGGAATTGCCTGTGCCTGAATAGGTGTCATGATTTCAAAGCCCAGTTCCTTAACTGCTCGAAGAATTCTCTCATCTATGCCTGTAGTGTCTTCATAACGTGTTTCTTCCATATATAACTCCTCTTGCAGATCCCTGTCTGCCTCTTCCGTATAAAACGGGTTGTATTACATAGACAAAAGCATGGCTGTTCAGCCATGCTTTTGTCTATCGTTCATTCATGATTGCTATGTAAGAATACTATATTTATTCAGAAAATGCAAGGAGCAATCTCCCATATATTCTTGCATTTTTTATTGTTTTATTCTACAATTAATACAATTTTCAGAAAGAAGGAAACAAATCATGAAGGATCCTTTATTTAAAAAACGAATTAGCATGACACTGATTGGAGTACTCCTGTCTGGATTATCTGTTGGGTTATTCCGTCGTTCAGCCTTTGGTACTGATCCATTTCAGGTTTTTGTAAATGGTATCAGCCACCAGTTATCATTCCTAAGCTTTGGCACGTTGTACATGCTGCTCAATCTGCTGATGCTCCTGTTGATTTTCCTTCTGGATAAACATTACATTGGTATTGCAACCTTTATCAATATCTTTCTTCTTGGCTATGTTGTTCAGTTTTCTGATGACCTTGTTGGACGCATTATCGGCGAATCACCATCACTGCCACTTAGAATTGTCCTGTTGATTACAGGTGTTATCATTCTATGTTTTGCCTCAGCTCTGTATTTCACAGCAGATCAGGGTGTTTCCGTTTACGACGCAATTTCCCTGATTATGACTGATAAGAAACTCGGCAAATTCAAATTTTTGCGCATTGGCACAGATTTATTCTGTGTAGTTGTCGGATTTTTTCTTGGCGGCGTAGTTGGCATCGGAACAATCATTACTGCCTTTTTTATGGGACCTTTGATTGACTTTTTTAACAAATCATTTGCCCACCCATTTTTATATGGAAGAAATTCTTCAGACACTCATTCTGTATAGGTAATACTTTCTTCTGTATACTTTCTTCCCATATCATGCTGTGCTTTTCTCTTTTCAACACTGTCAAATATAATTGAGAAATCATAATCAGAAGGATATAGCTGTTCAGCTTTCACATGCAGTTTTACACGTTTGTGACTGATCCATATTTTTTTCTTCTGCAGCTGTACACGCAGAATGCCTTTTTCATTTGCGGTTTCACATACGATTCCTATTTTTTTGTCTGGAAACACCATGACACTGTCTCCTAGTTGGAACTGCATTGCATCTGTCTGTGTATGAATTTCTTTTTTCTTTTGTATTTTTGTATGAGATACATTTCCAAGCTCAGTTTCCTTTGACAGTTTCGCCACATCCACTGCCTCTTTTGACCCATAAGCTGCTTTTGCTGCTCTCTTAAGCATAGATTGTGGCATACCAAGCTTTCCGGCAATATAAAATGCACAGCTCTCTCCTGCTTCTCCTATCTCCATCTGATAAAGCGGTTTCAAGCTTTCCTTATCAAAAGTCATTCTGGCATTCACAATTTTGTCTTCCTTCTTTGCATAATCCTTCACCTGTGGATAATGTGTTGTCACAAGAAACAGTGCTCCGCTTTTTTTCAGTTCATCCAGAATCGCAATTGCAATGCCCATACCCTCCGCCGGGTCTGTACCGGAGCCAAGTTCGTCCATCACAACAAGGCTTTCCCCACTAACATGTCGAAGTATATCAAGCACATTTGTAATATGTGCCGAGAATGTCGATAAATTTTCTTCCAGATTCTGACCGTCTCCTATATCACACAAAAATGCATTATTCATGCAAATCTGTGCCTGTTCACACGGCACGTGCAATCCGCTCTGTGCCATCATGCAATTTATGGCGACTGTCTTGATTGCAACTGTCTTTCCGCCGGTATTAGGACCTGTAATAATAACGCCTCTGATTCCCTTCCCGATTTCAAAATCAAGTGGAACATTCATACTCTGATCCATTAGCGGATGTCTTCCATTCTTAATACAGATATAACGTTCTGTGTTCATGATTGGTTCTGTACAGTTAAGTCCTAGACTTAGCTTGGCCTTTGCAAAAGCGAAATCCAGCTTTTCAATTGTACTATTGTTCTGAAAAATAATTTCTTCCTTATCTGATAACTGCACTGATAGCGTATATAAAATCCGACGTTCTTCATTTTCCTCATCGAGTCGAAGCTCCTGCAGTTCTTCATAATACTTTGCCACTGTCGTCGGCTCAATAAAAAGCGTATTTCCTGTTGAAGACTTATCTACTACCGAGCCACTCACTCTATGCCTATACTCCTTTTTAACAGGAATACAAATGTGTCCATTTCTTACAGTACTGAAGCAGTCTGACATGCATTCTTTATTTGCACGCATAACAGCATCTGCTTTCTCATGCATTTTGGTATCTGCTCTTTCAATTGCCTCTCTCACACTTTTTAACTGTTTCGAGGCAAAGTCATCAACACGGCCTCCTCTGATTTTCTCGCTGATTTCCCGGTTGATATCATCCAGTGAATCCAAATTTTCTTCATAATAAGCCAGACTGATTTCAAACTGCTTGCAGCGTTTCAAATAATCCTTCAAGCGTCTGACAGCTGTCAAAGTCAATGAAATCTGTTCGAGCTGATCCGGCATCAGACAGCCTCCCTTTGACGCGAGCTCAATCCACTCTGCAATTCCCTGTAGTGCCGTTACAGGTGGATTTCCGCATTTTTCAATCATATCTCTGGCTTCTGTTGTCTCTCTGATATTTGCCGCAACCTTTGTCTGCGACATATAGGGTGACAGCTCAAATGCCATTCTCTTTCCTTCTTGCGTACATGCATTTTCGGCAAGCATCTCTTTTATTTTATTAAATTCAATAATTCTTTCTGTATCCATATTCTCTCCTAATTTACATTTTTCATATGTTAAATCATGCAGACAAGCCTATCCACTGTAGTCTGCATGCTGGCTTATTGCACAAAAAAAGCACAGCCCTACGGCTATGCTTAATCTGATATATTATTCACATATTGAAGGCAAACAAATAGCACCGTTCAAAAACTTGAACGGAACTACTATCAACTATTTACTTTGTTGAATGTCTAGCCTCTGATACAATTAACATACAATACCTCATCATTTTTTGCTATTATATAATTCTGTATTGTACTTGTCAAGAAGGATTTTAATACTGCTTAAATAGTATCCCGCATATGCTGCAGCTGCTCCAGTGCCTGTTGTACCTGGAACTTTGTTTTTTTCAAGTTTTCCTGTGTTTCTCTGATTCTGTTTTGAATCAAAGCATCTACAAGAATATTATCGAAAAAAAGGTCAATTGCTTTTGTAACACCATCAAATTTAACGCCATAATCAACATTCATGTTTACATCCTGCAGCTCCCTTTGAAATCTCTGCATGGAAACCTGTACCTGGCTCACATACCCCTGTGCCTTATCCATTTGTGAGTGTTTTAATATACCACTTACCAGACCACCACCAAGCATATCCCAGACACCAAGTCCTCTTGCATTGCCAAGATGCCTTTCTGCCTCTCCGATTGCAGCAAGTGCATTTTGTCCTGCACTGATTGCTTCATTTATTTCTCTAATCTGTTCTTCTCTTGTCATATGCTTCTCTCCTCTTTGTTAATTATAAACTTAGGAATTTATTTGTGCAAAAGCTGTAAACTCCTGAATAAAATCTTTTAAATATGGACTTTTTCGATAAATAATATAAAGATCTCTCTCAGAAGTCTGTTCTGGAAGTGAAAATTTCAACAGCCGCTTTTCTTCAATAAAATTTTCGGCTGCCTTCTCGGAAATAATGGAAATTCCGAGTCCACCTGCCACAAGATTTTTCACTGACTCCTGGTCGTTGATTCTCGCACTGACTGTCAGCATTTCTTCTGTAATTCCAATGCTTTCAAAAAAACGGTCTGTACTCTTTCTGCTGCCGCTTCCTTTTTCCCTCATAATCACAGGCTCCATACGTAACAGCTCGAAAGGTGTAGTTTTAAGCTCCAGATGCTTTAAAAAATGCTCATTAACAGGTGTGACAAGTACCATTCTGTCTTTACAGAATGGAATACATTCCAGTGAATCTTCCTGTGGATACATCCCTATCAGTCCAATATCAAATCTTCCCTGTAAAATACCATCAATTACGCCTTTACTGTCACTCTGATGTATTGAAAAATATGTATCGCCATGCAGTTTTCCATACTTTGGAAGCAGTTTTGGAAGAATATATGCTGACGGGATTGTCGATGCACCTAATTCAATGATTTTAGGTGTCTTTTCGGTCCATCTTTTTAAAAGTGAATCTCTAAGTTCCAGCATATTATTTGCACATTCATATAGCTCTATTCCATGCTGTGTAACTTGTATACTTTTAGTAGTACGAATAATCAAACTAACCTGCAGCTCCTCCTCGAGCGCATGAACATGTGCACTGACGGTTGGCTGCGAAACATAAAGTTTCTCTGCTGCCTTAGTAAAGCTGTTGCACTTCACGACTGCAACAAATGATTGCAGCTGCTTAAGCTCCATAAAGTATCTCCTCCAATGCTTTCAATGCGATTGTAATCTCTTCCTTTGTATTCCACCATCCAAATGAAAACCGTATAGTACCTGTTGGAAAGGTACCTAATGTTTTATGTGCTGACGGCGCGCAATGTAAGCCTACCCTTGTCATAATTCCATATGTTTGTTCAAGCACATGGGAGACTCTGGCAATATCCATATGTAAAGTCTGTATGGATACAACTCCTACACGGTTTGTTGTGCTGTGCTTTCCTATGATTTTCACCTTACTATCCTGTTCCAGTTTTGTCAGTCCATTAAGGAATTGTCCACAAAGTTCCTGCTCATGATATAAAATCTGCTCTGTTCCAGTTGAAGACAGCCAGTTAAGTCCTGCATGCAGACCCGCTATACCTGGCAGATTCATTGTTCCGGGTTCAAATCGATCCGGCATAAATTCAGGTACTTCTTCTGTATGACTAATAGAGCCGGTTCCACCAGACAATAGAGGAGTTATTTGTAAAGCAAGCTCATTTTTTATTAAAAATCCACCCGTTCCCTGTGGGCCAAGTAAACCCTTATGTCCTGTAAATCCAAGTGCATCAATATGCATTGTCTGCATGTCAATGTTTACAAGACCGGCTGTCTGTGCAGAATCTACTATAAACAATAGACCATGCTCCTTGCAAAACATTCCTGCCTTTTCAATCGGGAGAATCGTTCCACATACATTACTCGCATGTGTCATAACAACTGCCCGCGTCTGTTTTGTAAGACAGCCCTCCAGCTGTTCAAGCTCGAGCACTCCTTCCATATTACATGGTACTCTTGTAAAACTCACTCCATTTGCTGCAAGCTGTGTCAGTGGACGCATGACAGCATTATGCTCCATTGAAGAAACAAGCACATGGTCATGCGGCTTAAGAAGTCCCTTCAAAAGTATATTCATACTCTCTGTAATATTTTTTGTAAACACTACATTTTTGATATCATCACCACAAAATAACTGTTTCAGCTGCTTTCGTGTTTCATATACGAGCTTCTCTGCCTCATATGCCTTACCGTATCCGCCTCGGCCGATGTTACAGCCATTCTCAATCATATACTGATACACCGCATCAGGAACAGACTGCGGTTTTGGAAAGGTCGTACTGGCATTGTCAAAATAAATATCTCCCATCGTTTCCTCTTTATCCGTTTTTATTTCATTATACATCTCATTTATTTAATATTCAAATAATTATATTATAATTATTAATATATATGATTGGATAGTTTGCTGACCGCATGCTATACTTAATAAATTCATATTTCTTATGAACAATCTATCTACCAGGAGGGAATCAATTGGATTTTAAAATAGAAAAAATAACAATTGTTATCGCAGGTGCCATCATAGGTATTCTTGCTGCTTTACTTGTTCTGCTTGGCAACCCCGCAAACATGGGATTTTGTATTGCATGCTTTTTACGTGATACCTCAGGTGCTTTAGGGCTTCATACTGCTGCAGCTGTACAGTATATTCGTCCGGAAATCATTGGTCTTGTTCTAGGAAGCCTTATTCTGGCAATTTACAAAAAAGAGTTTTCACCAAAGGGTGGGAGTTCACCTCTCACTCGTTTCACTCTCGGATTTTTTGTAATGATTGGCTGTCTGATGTTTCTCGGCTGCCCATTCCGCATGATTCTTCGTCTTGCAGGCGGCGACTTAAATGCACTTGTTGGTCTTGCAGGTTTCATCGGTGGAATAATGGCCGGCATTTTCTTTTTGAATAAAGGATATTCTCTGAAACGAACTTATCGTGCATCCTATGTTGAAGGAAGCATTCTTCCAGTCATTGAAATAGTTTTCCTGATTCTTTTGATTGTGGCACCTGCATTTATCCATTTTACCAAAGCAGATGGCGGTCCCGGCGCAAAGCATGCTGCAATCATCATAAGCCTTGCAGTCGGTCTGATTGTTGGTGCACTTGCACAACGTACACGACTTTGTATGGTTGGTGGTATTCGTGATTTCGTTCTATTTCATGAATGTAAGCTTTTACTCGGCTTTGCAGCCATTTTTGCTGCTGCTCTGATCATGAATCTTGTACTTACCGCGGGCGGCTTTGGCACATTCTTTGCACTTGGTTTTTCAGGGCAGCCAATTGCTCATACTGACGGTATCTGGAATTTTCTTGGTATGCTTCTCACCGGCTTTGGCTGTGTACTTCTTGGCGGCTGCCCGCTTAGACAGCTTGTCCTTTCTGGAGAGGGAAACGTAGACAGTGCCATTACAGTTCTCGGTCTGATGATTGGTGCTGCATTTGCACATAACTTCGGACTTGCCTCCAGCGGAGAAGGTCCTACTGCAAATGGTAAAATAGCAGTCGTTATTGGAATCATTGTTGTAACAGTCATTGCACTTTTAAATACGTTTCGTAAAAAAAGTGAATAAAGGCTGTTTCTCTAGACAGATATTCTACCAGACTATAAAATAAGAAAGAGGAGGCTTACATACTCATGAAAGAATTAGACGCAAGAGGACTATCCTGTCCCGAACCAGTTATTATACTTCGCAATGCCATGGCATCGAAAGAATCCGCGTATCAGATTATTGTGGACAATCTGACATCACGGGAAAATGTGACACGTTTTGCCGAGCACCTGGGCTATCACGTTTCATATAAAGAACAAGGCGGAGATTATTCCGTATCCATCACAAAATAATGCACTATATTGCAGCCTTTTACTCTCACTATGGTGCCGTCCACTACAAATCATTGTGCGAAGAATTACATATTAAAGCAGAGTTAATGCCTGTTCCGCGAAGACTCAGCAGCAGCTGCGGCACATGCGTTTCCTACAATGCTGTATCACCATGCCCCTGTCCGGACAACACATATCCTGAAGAGGTCGAGCAAGTCGTACAGGTTGATGCAGATGGATATCATGTTATATATCGTGCTTTGCACAGTTAGGAGGTTAATTCATGGAAACAACAGGGAATCTTACGAGGCTTGCCTCCTGTGCCGGCTGTAGCGCAAAGGTCGGTGCCGGTACACTTGTCAAACTGCTTGATGGATTTAAAACACATCATGATCCGAATCTGATTGTCGGATATGACAAAAGCGACGATGCAAGCGTATATGTACTTAATGAAAGCACCGCGCTTGTACAGACTACCGATTTCTTTCCGCCCATTGTAGACGATCCCTATCTATATGGACAGATTGCTGCGGCTAACGCCATTAGTGATGTTTATGCCATGGGTGGTGAACCAAAGCTTGCACTGAACATTATGTGTCTGTCTGAGCACATGGAACAGTCAGAAATACAGGAAATACTGCATGGCGGCTATGACAAAGCATACGAAGCAGGTGTTATTATTACAGGCGGGCATACCATTCATGGTGCTGAACCGATTTACGGTCTCTCTGTTTCAGGCTTTGTACATCCCAAAAAAGTCCTAAAGAACTGTGGTGCTCTGCCAGGTGATGTACTGATTCTGACAAAACCGCTTGGAATCGGCATTCTGACTACCGGTGCAAAGGCAGACCTTGTAGAAGCAAATGTACTTGAGCGTATTTACAAACAAATGTCTACACTTAATAAAAAAGCAAGAGATGTCATGGTAAAATATCCAGTTCACAGCTGTACTGATGTCACCGGTTTTTCCCTGATTGGTCACAGCTATGAAATGGCACAGGGAAGTGGTTGTACTCTCCATATTTGTTCAGAAGATGTCCCATACCATAAGGAAGCGTATGAGCTTGCAGAAATGGGTTTTATTCCTGCCGGTGCATATCGCAACAGACAGTATGCCGGATGTGGCGTCTATGCTGACGCATCCGTCACGCGTGCAATGCAGGACATTCTCTACGACCCTCAAACAAGCGGAGGACTTCTGATTGCGGTTTCTCAAACTGACGCGGATGCTTTTCTTGATGAACTAAAAGAACAGATACCGGAAAGTACCATAATTGGATATGTTACAGAAAAGAAAGACTACGACATTTATCTCTATACTAAATAAAACAATATACACAATGACTGAAGCAGACTTCCTGCGATAACAAACAGATGTGCAAGTGCATGCAGGTAGTCATGCTTCTGGTCAAATAAATACAAAAATGCTCCTGCAGTATATGCAGCTGCACCAAATAGCAGTAGACAAATACCACCGGCACCAAGTGCTGTAGATAACGCTGGTATAAACAGCGCTCCGACTGCACTCCACCACATTACCATATATAAAATCAATGTCAGAAGTTTATACTTTTCTCCTGCCAATGCGTTAAACAGTACTCCCATCACAGCAATCCCCCACCAGATTCCAAACAGGCTCCATCCGATAGCCAGTCTTCCACTCTCTAAAATAAAAAAAGCAAGTGATGTATAAGTTCCTGCTATCATGCAGAACATTGCACAGGCTGTCAGTCTGGCAAATACAGTCTTTGCTTCCCGTCTTGGTCTTAACCCATGATAAATCGCAGACATGCAATAATATGTAATCATCAACGCGCCAAATACAGCTGCTGCTATTACACTGTATGCACTGTGGTGAACGGCAGCACGAATAACACATAGTGCCGTTACAGCAACACTAAACGCGCCACCAACAATGTGGGTCACCATATGAAATATTTCCTCGCTTCGGGAATATAGTATCAGTACATCTCTTCCACGTTCTGTACGCATCTGCATCCTATCCTCCATATTTCATTTTCTTCCATGACTATTTTATTGCATTCATCCAAATATTTCAAGTTATTCATATTGATATACAAAAAACCGCAAGATTGGACTTTTGCACTAAAAATCCCCGATTGCCGTATCAATGCGGTAATCGGGGATTTTAAATATACTGGTCGCAAATTAATTCCTAGCGATTATTGATTGCTGCCTGAGCTGCTGCAAGCCTTGCTATCGGTACTCTGA
>CAZOHM010000068.1:0-10913 GCA_964579795.1 uncultured Lachnospiraceae bacterium
GAGCGGAGACGGAGGGATTCGAACCCTCGTGCCCCGGAGGGCAAACGCATTTCGAGTGCGCCCCGTTATGACCGCTTCGATACGTCTCCATAAATACAGACAAAATTATAATACAGATACAGTGAAGAAGTCAAATATAAAAGAAGTTGCCAAATAAGAAAATATCTTGTATAATTTAGACCATACTAAAATAGTTTACATATCAATAAAGCGCAAATGATTTTGAAAGAAAACGGTGATTAAGAATGAATAAACAAAATAGTCTGAAATACAATGAGGTATGGATTTCTCAGAGAGCAGATCCATATGTATATCGGCATGTGGATGGAGTCTATTACTTTACAGCATCAGTACCGGCATATGATGGAGTTATTCTTCGAAAAGCAGACACGTTAGCCGGGCTTGCGGATGCAGACGAATATTATATTTGGCACAAGCATGAAAAAGGTTTGATGAGTAAGCATATATGGGCACCGGAGCTGCATTTTTTAGACGGAAGATGGTATATCTATTTTGCGGCAAGTGAGGTGGATGATATATGGGCGCTCAGACCATATGTGCTGGAATGTACAGATGAGGATCCGGTTAGGGGAGATTGGAAAGAGCTTGGTATGCTTAAGCCGGCAGAAGCCGATGAGTTTTCCTTTCGAGCGTTTTCTTTGGATACGACTATCTTCGAAAACAAGGGAGAACTGTATTGTGTCTGGGCTGAGAAGATAGGTGTTGGAAGACAGATTTCCAATTTGTATATTGCAAAGATGAATGCACCGGACAGGATGCAAACAGTACAGGTATTACTTACTACTCCGGACTATGATTGGGAAAGAAAAGGCTTTTGGGTAAATGAAGGACCGGCAGTGATAAAACATAATGGAAGAATTTTTTTGACGTATTCTGCCAGTGATACAGGCAGTGATTATTGTATAGGTATGTTGACTGCTTCAGAAAATGCAAATCTGCTTGATCCTCGCTCTTGGAAAAAGGAGCGTCAACCAGTGCTGCAAAGCGATGATATAAGAGGAATTTATGGACCAGGACATAATTCATTTACAAAGGATGAAAATGGAAATGATATTATGGTCTATCATGCACGGACAAAAAAAGAAATATCAGGGGATCCGCTGGATGACCCTAATCGTCATACGATGCTTATGAAGTTAAACTGGAGTAAAGAGGGTATGCCGATATTTTCCTTTAATTCTGTCTGAGATTTCATAAGGAGAGAGAAAGATAAAATGAATCGAAAGAATAGGACAATTATTACAGCAATAGTGGTAGTAGCTGTGTTAACGACTGTAGACTTTGGACTGACAGGCTGTGGAAATAGGACGGAAGTATTTGAAGAGACAGCAAAAGAAAATATTAAAATTGGTGATCTGGGTGTTATGGCATCGGTGCATGATCCCTCAATAATTAAAGGAGACGATGGTTACTATTACATTTTTGGAACACATATGTCTTCTGCTAAATCCAAAGATTTGGTACATTGGAAATCATTTTCAGATGGTGTAAGTAAGAGAAATCCATTGTTCAGCAACTTGTTTGATGACGATTTGAAGGCATTTCAGTTTGTAGGGAAAAACAGTGACAGCTGGTATTCTGTCTGGGCGCCGGATGTGATTTATAACAAAGCCATGAGAAAATATGTGATGTATTTTTGTACATCATCTACCTATGTTTGTTCCAATATTTGCATGGCGACATCAGACCAGATACAAGGACCGTATGAGTATAAGGATACGTTATTGTATTCTGGATTTATTAAATCGACGATTTTAAAAACAAATTTTTTGGATTATGTGGATAAGTCAGAGATAAAGAATTATACTCAGTCTGGTTTAGGATATAATAATCAATACTGGCCAAATTGCATTGATCCTACAGTATTCTATGATGCAGACGGAAAAATGTGGATGGTATATGGTTCTTGGTCTGGTGGTATTTTCTTATTGGAAATTGATGAAGAAACCGGATATCCGATTCATCCTGAAAAGGACGAAAATAATCAGGTAGATTCTTATTTTGGAAAACGTTTGTTAGGAGGGTATCATCAGTCTATTGAAGGTCCATATATTATTTATGACGAAGAAACAAAATACTATTATTTATTTGTCTCTTATGGAAGCCTGACACGAGAAGGCGGATATCAGATACGTGAGTTTCGGTCAGAAAATGTAGATGGACCATACGTGGATGCTGCTGGACAGACAATGACTATGGTAGATGCATCGAATCCGGAGTATAATAAAGATTATGGACTGAAAATGATGGGTAACTATGATTTTCCAAGCTTAAAACAGGCTTATATGGCACCAGGACATAATTCTGCGCTGATAGATGATGATGGAAAAATGTATGTTGTATATCACCAACGATTTGATGATGGATCTGAATTTCATCAGCCAAGAGTACACCAGATGTTTACAAATAAAAATGGGTGGCTTGTAGCTGCTCCGTTTGAAACAAATGGAGAAACGCTGAGAATGGAAGGATATTTCTCAAAAGAGCTGGCAGGGACATATTATGTAGTAAATCATGGACTCGATATTAGTAAAAAGATTCATGAACCAGAAGAATTAAAGCTTTATTCTGATGGGACAATAAAAAAAGACAGCACCGAAGGAGAAACAGAAGAAGGAAGCTTCATATTGGAAAAAGAGACGCCATATGTGACGATTCAACTTGGAGAGGATACATATGAGGGAGTATTTATTGAAATGACCGATGAAGCTGGAAATGAAGTAATTTGTTTTACGGCAGCAGGAAAAAACAATGAAACAATATGGGGTGTTCACTATAAATAATGTAGTTTGAAAGGAGCGAAAAATGGTAAAGCTGTATATAAACGAGAAAGACAAGAAAGGACATATTAACCCGGAAATCTATGGTCACTTTTCTGAACATTTGGGAAGATGTATTTACGAAGGTCTGTATGTTGGAGAGCATTCTGAAATACCAAATAAAAATGGAATGCGTACAGATGTAGTAAATGCACTTCGAGAAATTAATATTCCAGTTCTTCGCTGGCCAGGAGGATGCTTTGCTGATGAATATCATTGGAAAGATGGAATCGGACCAAAGGAAAACAGAAAGAAAATGGTCAATACACACTGGGGTGGAGTTGTAGAAGACAATAGCTTTGGTACGCATGAATTTTTTGAGTTATGTGAACAGCTAGGATGTAAAACGTATATTAACGGAAATGTTGGAAGCGGGACTGTACAGGAAATGTCTGAATGGATTGAGTATATGACATTTGAGGGTATGTCACCTATGGCAGATTTAAGAAAAGAAAATGGTCGCGAGAAGCCATGGAAGGTAGATTATTTTGGTGTTGGAAATGAAAACTGGGGTTGTGGCGGAAATATGACACCACAGTACTATGCTAATGAATATCGTCGATATCAGACATATGTAAGAAATTATTCTCCAGAGCATCCAATTAATAAGATTTGTGGAGGAGCGAATGTAGCAGATGATTACTGGACAAAAGAAGTACTGAAAACTACATTTGATAATGTTCCGGAAGAATTTCATGGATTAATGGATGGTCTGTCACTGCACTACTATGTTCATCCTGAGGGTTGGGAAATAAAAGGAAGTGCAATAGAGTTTGATAACGAGACATGGTATAAAACGCTGTTCAAGGCTTTGTATATGGAGTATTTGATTAAATTACATGGAAATATAATGGATCAATATGATCCGGAAAAGAAAATAGGTATGATAGTGGATGAATGGGGCAGCTGGTATTCAGTTGAAGAAGGTACGAATCCGGGATTCCTGTATCAGCAAAATACGGTACGAGATGCGCTGATAGCCGGTATTACATTGAATATATTTAACAAGAATTGTAATCGCGTAAAGATGGCAAATCTCGCGCAGACAGTAAATGTTCTTCAGTCTGTTATTTTGACAGAAGGTCCTAAGATGATTTTTACCCCGACCTACCATGTATTTCATATGTACAGATATCATCAAAACGCAGATCTTGTTTCCAGTTGTCTTAAAGGTGTAAAATGTATTGGAGAAGAACAGGAATACATGGTACCAAATCTGCAGGAGTCTGTATCTGTAAGTAAAGATGGAACAGTGAATATCACAATAAATAATTTGTCTGCCACAGAGAGTCAGGAATTAGAAATCAGTTTTATGGAGTTATGTACAAAAAATGTAGAGGCATCTATTGTATCAGGAAAAACGACAGCACATAACACATTTCAACAGCCAGAAGAAGTAAAAGAAGAACGTTTTTATGCATATGAACTGACTGAGCAGGGAATAAAGGCAATACTGCCACCATGCAGTGTTGTTCTGCTCAGAGTAAAATAGTCGAAAAATGATTAATGATTGGAGAAACGATATGTCTGAACAAATTTGCAGAAAATGTTTGTTAAGAGAAATTGATCAACATGCATATTTGCAGAATATTCAGAATCGTATAGAAAGCTTAGATGATGATATCCGAACAGAAGCCGGAATATATGAGAGAAGACTGACAGCATGTAAAGCATGCAGCTATCTAAAAGACGGATTTTGTGGAGCCTGCGGCTGCTTCGTAGAGCTGCGGGCCGCAGTAAATATAAATCAATGTCCATATGAAAAATGGCAGCAGGTGTAATGTAATTATACATCTGCTGCCATTTTTCATGCTATTGGACTATAATTAATGCGAATATTAATATCCTGATTGTAATTGCCAAATGTTTTTCCGAAAATTGTCAAACCACCAACATGTGCAGAATCGTCTTCAACTGCCATCTTAAATTTAATTGTGCTGCGATAATCAAAATCAAAATCCAAAATAGAAACATCTGAAATCTGGAGACCATCAATAAAAGTTCCTTTTTTATTAATTACCAGAAGCTTTAACAGTCCATACTGATTCCAGTTGGAATACCACCAGTCTGGTGTAAAAATACCTTTTACATCTCCAAAGTCACCGGGTGATGTCCACATGCCAATGCAAATATCATTGAGATAAAACTTAATATCAGATGGCCAGACATCATTACTACCGGGAGCCTCTGAGCTAAGCTCGGTTGAAATAGTAAGCTGGTCTATTTTTTGTGAGCAAGGAATAAAATTAGGAATTACATACTCCACATAACCTTTTGTGAACCAGAGAATATCTGCATTATATCTATCGGGGTGTGCAAAGTAACGAGTATCATCAACTTCGCCAATCAGAGATGTAGAGGATGCAAGACCGCATGTTGGAAATACATCAAAATCTGAGTAATGTCCAATTTTCAGAGAAGTCTGATAAACGTTTTTACTATCTTCCTCTGTATCAAAATCGACTAATATTTTATCAATATATACAGAACATATTTTTTGATTGCCATGACCGTTAGATTCACTTGAAATAGTGATGATACCAGCATCCTCCAGCTTTTTAATATGACTGGTCAATGCACCGTTAGTAATATTCAGTCGAGTAGCCAGCTCATTCATATTCATGTTTTTATTTTCCAGAAGAATTTTAATGATTTCAATACGAATGTCAGAACCAAGTGCTTTAAAAAGGGGAAGTCCTTCATCTAATGATTTAATGTGTAGCATATTGTTTAGATTCCTTTCGTAAAAAATAATTATGACAAATGTAAAATAAAGTGCATTAGTTATTAACTATACTTAGTATAGCGAGATATAGCACATTAGTCAAACATAAATAATTTAGAAAAGCCTAAAAGATATATAAAAAACTAAAAGTTGAGAAATATCTAAAATATTATACAGAATAATAAATTACATATTGACAAGTGTAGAGTACTATTGTACAATTCATATACAAAGATAAATTTTTTGATGGAGAATTGTACAAATTGCATACGTTGTTTGAAAAAAAACAACTTTAAAAACAACTTGTAAATAAAAAATCTGTCAAAAAACATAGATTTGTAAACTATTTTATAAAATGCAAAACATGAATCAAAAGGAGGATTATTCATGAAAAAGAAGTTACTTAGTGTATTATTAAGTACAGCAATGATTGCAACTTTATTAGCAGGCTGTGGATCCGGTGCTACGAATCCACCTGCAGACGCAGCAGATGCTGCAGCTGTAGAGGACACAGCCGCAGAGGATGCCAGTGAGGATGCTGCAACAACAGATGAGGCATCGGCAGAAGATACAGAAGGGGAAACTGGAGAAGTAGAACCGGAAGCAGTTACGACAGTCGGAGATGCAAACGGAACACACATGGAAATGTGGTCATTTGTAGAGTTACATAATACATATTACGGAAAAATGGTTGAAAAATGGAATGAAGAAAATCCGGATAAGACAATCGAAGTAACCTTTACTACTTATCCATATGCTGATATGCATAACAAACTGTTAATGTCTTTACAGGCAGGAACAGGTGCACCAGATTTGTGTGATGTTGAAGTAGGTCAGTTTCCTAATGTAGTTGCAGGAGCAGATCAGTGGTTATATCCGCTTGATGATGCAGCCGCACCATATATAAAAACAATGGTACAGTCCAGAATGGATACATATGCAGGAGCAGATGGAAAGCATTACGGAGCACCATTCCACGTAGGCGCAACCGTTATGTATTATAATATGGCAGCACTTGAAGAAGCAGGATTTACGCAGGAAGATGTAGATGCAATAAAGACATGGGATGATTACACAGCTTTTGGAGAGAAATATATCAAAGCCGTTGGTCAGGAAGGTAAATACTTTACATCTGTAGATACAGGTAGTGTTGACTGGCTGTGGCTTGCAATGGCAGAGTACGGTGAGGATTGGACAGGAGGATTTGATGGACCGGCTAATGTAGAACTCGAATCTGTAAAGAACATGCTGAACATGCAGACAGAATGGTTGAAATCAGGAGTCGCAGAAGTATCACCTGACGGACATGTAGATTTGGAAGCAGGTTTCCAAAACATTCTTGATCATAATATTGTATCATTCCCGAAGGCTATGTGGTATATGAGCAGATTTACAAACTATATGCCTGAAGAAAAGGGTAACTGGTATATTGCTCCATGTCCAGTATTTGCAGAAGGTCAGCCTAATTCAGTAGGTATTGGTGGAACAGGAACAGTTGTAACAAGTCAGGCAACAGATGCAGCTCTTGCAGCAGATTTCCTTTGCTATGCAAAGATGTCTATGGAAGGTGAGCAGATGAATTGGGAAATGCTCGGATTTGACGTATGTAATACAGAAATGTGGACAGACGAGTCCATTATTCATGATGACAGCAATCAGTATAATGCATTTTTCAGAAACTATCCTTATGATGTATTAAATGAAATCAAAGATAATATTGGAAAAATTTCTGTAGTAGCAATTAGTCCAACAATCAATGAGGATATGTGCAACGTAACCTTGAATTCTATTCTTGAGGATGGCGTAGCAGTTGATGAGGCACTTGCAACATCACAATCTACAATTGATTTGGAACAGTAAAGTATGTAATATAAATTAGGGAGATGCTCGGGGTTATCCCGGGCACTCCTTTTATAGAAGTGCCATCATGAAGGAGAAGGATATGAAAGTAAAAAAGTTTCTTTACTCACAAAAAGTAGCACCGTATGTATTTGTAGTTCCATTTATATTAAGCTTTCTTATTTTTTGGATTTATCCGTTGTGCAGCACAATTACAATGAGCTTTCAGGATATTAAACCAGCAGGAGAAATATTTGTTGGATTCAAAAACTATCAGAAGCTTCTGGCAGATACGGTATTTCATACAGCAATATTGAACAGCTTTGAGTATATGCTTTTAACAGTTGTTTTTTTGATTCCATTTCCAATGCTGTTTGCAGTGCTGATGGATTCCAGACTTGTAAAAGCTAAAGGAATTTGGAAAGCAATTTTATATCTTCCTGCACTTACATCTATTGTTATTTCAGGTACGCTGTTTCGATTAATGTTTTCTGAATATCAGACAGGACAGATGAACGTATTAATGACACAGCTCGGTTTTGCAGTACAAAAATGGCTGAAATTCAGATCCACTACATATTTTGCATTAACGTTAATGGCATGTTGGAGATGGACAGGTGTCAACATGCTCTATTTCCTGTCCGGATTAAAAACAATAGATACTGCATTGTATGAATCGGCAAATATTGACGGAGCAACAGGCTGGCAGAAATTCTGTTATATTACGATTCCATTATTAAAACCAACTACAATTTATGTATTAACAATCAGTATTTATGCTGGTCTTGCTATGTTCCTTGAATCATTTATGCTTTATGCAAATGGTACAGCGTCTCCAAATAATATTGGTTTGACAATTGTTGGATATCTGTATCGAAGAGGAATAGAAAAGAATCAGCTTGGTTATGCGTCCGCGGTAGGTCTTGTACTTTTGGTAATTGCATTAATAATTAATATAGGACAGCTTGTATTGAATGGATCATTCAAGAAGGAGGAGAAATAATATGGCAGAACAAACCCCTTCTGTGAAAATAGAAAAAAGTGCGAATTTAAGTAAAAATATTAAAACAGTGTTTGCAACAGGATTGTTTGTAATACTATGTGGTTTAATTGCATTTCCTCTTTTAGCAGGACTTATGGCATCATTTAGACCGGGTACAGAGCTTATTCGTAAAGGCTTAAGTATCAATCTTGATGTTACAACAATGAATTTTAATAATTATAGCTACTTATTTAGTGGAAACGCAGATTCCATAAAGTATTTTACTTGGTATAAAAACAGTTTGGTATTAACAATCGTTACTGTTGTTCTGACACTGTTTATCTGCTATTTTGTAGCATATGGTCTTTCCATGTATGAGTTTAAACTGAAAAATCTGTTGTTTTTCTTTGTTATTGCAACTATGATGGTTCCGTTTGAAATATTAATGCTTCCATTATACAAGGAAATGATTACACTGAAATTGATTGATACACTTCCCGGTGTCTTTTTACCAGGAATCTGTGCAGCATCTACTGTGTTTTTCTTTAAACAGTATATGTCTTCTCTTCCAAAAGAGCTTTTGGATGCTGGACGAATTGATGGAGCAACAGAATATGGAATTTGTGTAAAAATCATGCTTCCTATTACAAAGCCTGCATTTGCAGCTATGGGAATACTATGTGCAATGAATTCCTGGAATAACATGTTGTGGCCGTTGCTTGTATTTAGAAGTGCAAATAAATTTACACTTCCAATTGGTCTGAATACACTGTTAACGCCATATGGAAATAACTATGATGTTTTAATTGCAGGATCCATGTTTGGAATCATTCCGATTTTTGTAATCTTTCTTCTTTTCCAAAAGTATTTGATAGAAGGTATGACAGCTGGAGCAGTAAAAGGGTAAAAAAATGAAAACAAAAATGATTATTGATAAAGAATATGTGAAATGTTCGTTGGATAACCGGATTTATGGATCATTTATTGAACATCTTGGCCGTTCGGTTTATCACGGTATTTATGAACCGGGTCATCCTTTGGCAGACGCGGACGGATTTCGTCAGGATGTAATGGAGCTTGTAAAGGAGCTTCAAATTCCAATAATTCGATATCCCGGAGGTAATTTTGTATCTAATTTTTTCTGGGAGGACAGTGTTGGAACAGACAGAAAACCCAGACTGGATTTGGCATGGCGAACAAAGGAAACGAATGAGTTTGGATTAGGTGAGTTTGCGAAATGGAGTCAAAAAGCCGGTTCTGATATTATGATGGCTGTTAATCTGGGAACCAGAGGTTTGACAGATGCTCTAAATCTCCTGGAATACTGTAATATGGATGAAGGAACTTATTACAGTGATTTAAGAAGAAGTCATGGAAGAGAGAAGCCATATAAGATCAAAAATTGGTGTCTTGGAAATGAGATGGATGGACCTTGGCAGGTTGGACATAAAACAGCTATAGAATATGGTCGTATTGCAAGTGAAACGGCAAGAGCCATGAAGATAATGGATGAGACCATAGAGCTTTCTGTATGCGGAAGTTCTTTTAGAGAGATGCCTACATTTCCAGAATGGGAAGCAACGGTACTTTCTGAGGCATATGATGAGGTTGATTATATTTCCATGCATCAATACTATGGAAATAAAGAAAATGATACAGCAGACTATTTTGCTTTGACACAGGATATGGAGGACTTTATCCATACAGTAGTTGCGGCATGTGATTATGCAAAAGCAAGAAAAAGAAGTAAAAAGACAATAAACATCAGCTTTGATGAATGGAATGTCTGGTTTCATTCGTCAGAAGCAGATGATGACACAATGAGAAATCGACCATGGCAGACGGCGCCTCACTTACTGGAAGATATCTATAGCTATGAAGATGCAATTATGGTAGGACTTATGCTGATTACTTTAATGAAGCATGCGGACAGGGTGAAGATGGCGTGTCTGGCACAGTTGGTAAATGTAATTGCACCTATTATGACTGAAAATATGGGCGGTGTCTGGAAACAGTCCATCTATTATCCGTTTTATCATGCATCAAAGTATGGAAGAGGAACCATACTGGAAACAGTATTAACGACTTCAAAGCATGATACATGTAAACATGCAGATGTAACAGATATTGAGGCAGTAACAGTATATAATGAAGAAAAGAAAGAGGTTACCATTTTTGCTGTAAACAGAAATACTGAACATCAAATAGACTTTTGTGCAGATCTACATAGCTTTAATAAAGCAGCGGTACTGGAATATCAAGCGATGGAAGGAAAAGAAATGAAAATTTTCAATACATTGCAAAAGGAAGTGGTTAAACCATTTAACAAACAGACATATACGATGGATCAAGGATTTTTTGAAACAAAGCTTGAACCGGCATCATGGAATGTAATTCGATTTGATGTTGGAGAAGAAAAGTAAGAAGTATGATAGAGAATATCTGTAAAATATGCAGATATTCTCTTTTTTGTTTTAATGATTACTATTTGCAATCATTAAATAAAACAGTTATACTATATAGGCAA
>CAZOHM010000069.1:0-10788 GCA_964579795.1 uncultured Lachnospiraceae bacterium
AGTCATTGATTTGATGATCTAACGGTTCTTCTGAATCCATAATCTGGTCTGCAGTCATAACAATATACCGTTCCGGCTCCTGCAAAGCAATGTGCATCAATTTACGTGCTACATATTCCATCATTTCACGAGCACTCTTAAAGTCAGGAATATCCTTAAAAACAACCGCCAACGTCCATTCATACGCATCCTTCTTCAACTGATAGATGAGCTCATTTTTGTTCTGAAAATAATTATAAAGATTATTCGGAGCGAAGTGAAGTGCCGCTGCTACCTTCCTAACTGACAATGCATCCAGTCCATTTGCTATGGCAATATCCCATGAAGTATCCAATATTCTGC
Organism: uncultured Lachnospiraceae bacterium; assembly: GCA_964579795.1. Classification (GTDB taxonomy): domain Bacteria; phylum Bacillota; class Clostridia; order Lachnospirales; family Lachnospiraceae; genus JAEYFP01. Next base: position 343 of record CAZOHM010000069.1, read on the forward strand.
GATAGGTTTCTTCTTTTCTGTTCTTTATCTCTTCTTTTGACATATGATTCTCCTTTGTGTACAATGTACATCGCATGTACAGTGTGCATTATAGCACGTATGAATTGATTGTCAATTGTAAATTCAAATAAAATAACCTTCAATATTGTTTATCACAGAAAGCTCGCAAACTCTTTGCTTTCGGATTTTCTTCTGCCTTTACCTCTACAGGGATTACAGAAAAATGAGGCAGATTTTCAAGGTAATTATTAACCTTGAAAATCTGCCTCAAACTTATTGCAAACTACTTTTACGTTATTCTAGAAATCTAGCTATTACTCTGCAGCTGTCATTCCGTCAACAATTGCTGAAAGACCATCTAAAATATCCATCATTGCGCTGTTTAACTGCTCTGCATCTGCTTCTGTCAGTGTATCCTGTGTGATTTCACCCATCTGGTTAATCACATCTGCTGCCTGGTTCATTGTTGCTTCGATGTCTGCATCTGCTGCAATCTCATCTGAGCTATACAGCTCTGCTACAGAATCATAAGCTTCTGTCAATGATGCAAAGTTATCCTGTAATGCAGCAAAGCTCTCGTCAGATACCATTTCATCTGAACCTGCGTCTGCTTCTGTCATTCCGTCTACAAGTGCTGACAGACCATCTAAAATATCCATCATTGCGCTGTTTAACTGCTCTGCATCTGCTTCTGTCAGTGTATCCTGTGTGATTTCACCCATCTGGTTAATCACATCTGCTGCCTGGTTCATTGTTGCTTCGATGTCTGCATCTGCTGCAATCTCATCTGAGCTATACAGCTCTGCTACAGAATCATAAGCTTCTGTCAGTGATGCAAAGTTATCCTGTAATGCTGCAAAGCTCTCATCAGATACCATCTCATCTGAACCTGCGTCTGCTGTCTCTTCATCTGCTTCTGTCTCTTCAGCTGCTGCTTCCTCTACAGGTGCTTCTGCCTCTGCTGCCTTGGATCCACATGCTGTTAATACCATTGCACTCATTGCTACTGTCAATACAACTGCTAAAATCTTCTTTTTCATAATCTCATTTCCTCCTGTGTTTGCTCACAATTATTTTGTAAGCTCCTAATTTTTTTTTAACATTTGCTATGTTATCACAGGATTCAAAATATGTAACCTACCAAAAAGTATAGTTTTCATCTGAAGCGAAAATCATGCCACATCTAATGTACGAGTCCAAGCTTCCTTGCAGCAGTAACCGCCTCAGATTTGCTCTTCACGCCAAGTTTTCGATAAATATTGGAATTATGAAATTTAACAGTATTCGTCGACACGGACAAAAGCTCCGTGATTTTCGGTATAGGCATTCCATCGCAGTGCATCTGCAGAATCTGCTGTTCTGTCCTTGTCAGTGGTTCTGTAAGCTCCGACTGGTGACTCATATAGAGGGGATAGCTCTGCGCCATTATAGATGTCATTTCCATGACTGCAAGATCGTACTCGTCATGCTTTCCCGTACGATATGCCTTGAGTAATGGCAGTACCGCAATTCCTTCCCGTGCAATCACCCAAACAAAGTGATATTCCTTTGCCTTATCATAAGCCTCTGCAAATTCAGTACTCCATTCCTGATTCTTTTTTTGAAAGTTTAAGATAGCGCGTAACAGCTGGATTTCTATTAAAATATAGGTTCTCTGCATTTTCTGTGCATAAAAAGAAATCTGATCCAATAATCCCATTGCCTTGCTGTATCTATGCATCTGGATATAAATACGCGCTTTTGTCAGATAACGTAATCTTTCCATTCCGGAAAAATCAAGATTTTCATCCGGTGCTTTCTGATACCAGCCGTTCACTTCCTCCTGTTTGTTACAGTACATATCGCACCGACACTGCAGTGCATCTATATTATACAATAGCTGCGGTGCTTCCGTGGAAGCCTTTCTGTAAAAACTCTGCAACAGCTCTACTGCATTCTCCATATGATTATGCAGAATATGCAGATTCACAAGAATACCGACTGCGACAAAGCATTGCTCTACCTTACCACCTGTTTCTGCCTGCATCCTTCCCCTCTGAACAAGTGCCGCAATCTCAGAAGCATCTCCACCCTTTTCAAAAATGCTTTCAGCTAGTGCAAGGTTAACAAGACCTTTCCCATACTTTCCAAGAATAAATTCTACCGGCTTTCCAATTGACCTTGCAAGCTCCCTATCCCTTTTACTCCATTCACAGAAATCCTTGCCTCCGTTCATCATAGAGGGAAGATTGCTCGTCACAGAGAGTTCCGGCAGTATTGCCGTACGTGCCCCCAGTAGGACATTGGCATGCTTTAACAGACTGACCATCTGAATTGTTCCTCTATGTGGCAGAGCAATATCCAGATATAGAAGCTTGCTGTCAGCCTCCTTTTTCTCGCTTCCCTTCAGTTTCTTCGCTGCTTCTTCAAGCTGCCTGTACCAGTATTCACTTTCTTCCTCGTTCATGAGAAGAGACTGCAGCATACTCATTCCTGTCATCAAAACAATACTTCTTGCAATCTTCTCTTTCGGAAGTGCCAGATAATACTTACGAAGCTCATAATAATGTCCACTTGCCGGGTTCTGTCTTGCATTTGAAATTAACAGTGCTGAAATATGCTCATTACTGTGACCCGCCTCGTACATCCTCAGTGCATTCAGATAATCATTCTTCATTTCATAATAATGTCCTGCATAATTGTACAAGTCATTGATCTGTGTTGTCGTATATTTCTTTCTCAGACGTAATCTGAGAGAACACTTCATAGCACGCCGTAGCTCCCATGTATTGTTGTCCTTTTTGATTAGAAAATTACCGATCTCTTCTGCTTCCAGAAGCATCCTGCCAACATCATTTCTTCTCGTAAGCATCTGCATGAGCTCCATGTCAAAGCTCTCAACGATAGAGAGTTTCATCAAAAACTCTTGAAGCTCTTGATTCCATTGATCATATACATAGTGCTCCAGATACACCCAGTAATTCTTCCGGGTAAGCTCAAGGATTTCTTCGTCTGTCAAATCTTGTACTGTACCATTTGCGCTCTGCCTCTGAAATTCCAGTGCTGCAATTCTGATCCACATTGGATATCCTCTTGACTGCAGTACGATCTGATCAAATAAGCTCTGTGGTATACTTATGTTCCATTTACTGATATACTCAGCAATTTCTTTGTTACTAAAAAAGAACTCCTGCTCCCCGATTGTGTAGAATACATATCTGATATCAAGTGGCATCAGCCATTCCGGCACTCTGCATCTTGCAACTAAAATCAACTGTATATCCGGGTTCTCGATTAGTTCCTGTATTACCGGATATAGTTCCTCCCGAAAGCACGCATCGCCTACCAGCTGAAGATCGTCCAGTACAAGTACTGGAGCCTCTATTTTACGAAGCCTTCCCACATCATCTGTTCTCACATCTGCTATGGATATATACTGATACTGTTTATTTGCGAAATACGACCGGACAAAGGATGTCTTTCCACATCCGGAGACACCATAAATGTATATTGTCTGATTTTGGGCTGCTGCTTTTATCTTTTTTACCGCTGATTGCGGACATAAATATGGTGAAGCTTCATCTTTCATATTGCATCTTCCTTCTTCTTACAATATCTACATTGATAGCTCTATTAATTTTCGAATATGAATATCTACACTATCAAGGCACGGAAGAATACAGTTTTTATCATTCAATAGTAACGGTAATTCCGTGCAGCCAAGAATAACTGCTTCAATTTGATCCTCTTCCTTCATTCTTTTCATTATGCAGTTAAACTCATTTAACGTAGTTTCTTTAATAATACCAATTTCAAGTTCCTCATAGATTCGTTTTGCTATTAGTTCCCTTTCTGATTTGTGAGGAATAACAACATCTATTCCCACTCCAACTAAATCTTTTTTCATATAATCCTGTTCCATAGCGAATATAGTACCTAATAATCCCACTTTCTTATATCCTTTTTTTAAAGCTTCTTCACATACTGCTTTAGGTATACTTACCATGGAAATTCCTGTATCATTTTCAATATCATCAATCACGATATGCATTGTCACAGCTGTCAATGATATTATTTCTGCCCCACCTATTTGCAGCATCTTTACTTTTTCAGAAATGTATGACGCTAAATCACTATAGTTTCCCTCTGTAACATACTTCCAGGCTCTGCGAAAATTCAAGCTTTCAATTGCCAAATCAGGCATACTTGTTTCGTTTGTCATTTGATCGATTCGAGAATTTAATTCCCTGTAATACATAAGTGTAGATTCCGGTCCGGTTCCACCTACTAAACCTATTTTTTTCATTTCTATTCACCCTCCAAATTCAAGTATCTGATTTCATGATTCACATCACTCATAATGAAATAATCTGTTATCATGGGTTATCTTACATGCTCTTTACAAGAGATATTCATTACCTCCAATTTGAATATAGCCACGGTATCTATCATTTGCGGCGCAAAACTCCAATCCCTTTTTCCGGTATTCATTGCCATTATCTCAGTTAAAGCTTTTTGCTTTAAATCAATATCTTCGATAACACTCATCCTTCCATCTCCTATAATACTTTGATATCCAGCCGAAAATTCACATGCGATATCGGCCTTCCATAATTCATAGGATGTATCCATCTCAAATCCAACAATTGGTTTTGAATAAGCCAAATCAACTTTTCGCCCCTCCTTAGCACTATGAAAATAGAAAACTCTTTTTCCATCTTCATTCACATATCCAAAATTTAATGGAACAATATATACTTTACCACTATCATTAAAGCCTACTCTGCATATTTTACATTTACAAATGATCTCATCTATCTTTTTTTCGTCAAGAATCTCTCTATCGGCTCTTCTCATTATCGTTATATTCTCCTTTGTTAAATACAAAATCTTCTTATCAATCAATTGTACTATAATGCTTATTCATTGTTTCTCTAACTGTTTCTTAAGCATCCAAATAAAAGGGCGCACTTCTCTATTTACATATAAGAATGCATTCTTCTGTAATTCTGTTTAATTCATCCTCAGTAACTGGTACGATTCCTTCCCATGATAATGCTTCATTAATATCAAAAGATTTCTTATCATTCTTCACAAAAAAAGGGATACCAATTCCACCATTCATCTTTTTTCATCTATATACGTTTAATCAACAAATTGTAAAACAAAATAATGAGCTGCTGATAGGAATTCCACTTTTATACTAATGTATTTTCTAAAACACCAATTCCTTCAATTTCTACTGTAACCACATCACCAGCTTTAAGCCACACCTGATCCTCTTTATCTTTTCCAAGAACAACACCTGAAGGAGTTCCTGTAAAAATCAGATCTCCTTTATTTAGTGTCATGTAATCTGATAAGTAACTTACGATTTCTGCACAGGAATATATCATTTTTGAAGTATTTGATTTCTGCACGTATTTTCCATTCACTCTGCATGAAATACTTAAATTATCTGCTTTCACGTCTTTTTTTGATACAAAATATGGTCCAACAGGAGCGAAGTCATCACATGCTTTTCCCATTGTCCACTGACTTGATACAAACTGCATGTCTCTTGCACTAAAATCATCTCCCACAGTATATCCGGCAATATAATCTTCTGCTTCCTCTTTCGAGACGTTTTTACATTCTTTTCCAATAATAACAAGTTCTGCTTCATAGTCAAACTGTTTTGCTTTCTTTGGAAGATGCAGCTCTTCTTTGTGACCAATTAATGCATTATTGAATTTTGAAAACACAGGTGGAAATCCCGGCTTCGAATCATTCTGAAGTCCAGTTTCATTAATATGTTCACGGTAATTGAGCCCAATACAGATTATCTTCTGTGGATTAAGTATCACAGGTGCAAAATGAATGGTTGATTGCTCCATAAACACTTTCTCATTTTCGTCTTAAACTTTTAACGTCTTCTTTTAAGCCAAATGACTCATTACTGTTCTTGCAAACAAGGGATTCAAACTAAGCTCTGGTTTTTGCAGCAATTCACACACCTTCTTAATTAAATCCTGTACATTTATCTTTTCATTGTTTACTTTTTTTACAGCCGTATCTATTTCTTTGATTACCTGCATGGCATTACTTGTCTTATCAAACATCATCTTGTAATCATACGAAATATCCCATGCTGGATAAAACCACTTACATATGCTTTCTTCTCGAATTCTACATAAGCTGCTCATGCTTGCATCACAATCCACATAAATCGGAATATCTCCTTTTACCGGTATACTGTCTCCTATAAACATCACATCTTCTATCTGATATGACACATCATCAATGGAATGCCCCGCTGTTCCTATAACTTTAATTGAAAATGTTTCATCTAATTTTATTGTATTTCCATTCCTTATGCAATTATCTACTTTTACTGATTTCCCCGCTAAGGTATAGAAGTTCGGAATAGGTCGTTCCTTGAATTGCAAATCTATGTTTTCAATCCAAGGCGCCTCTCCTTTGCTTGCATATATTGCGCATCCGGTCTGTTCCTTGAACCAAGCTGCAGTACCGATATGGTCCGGATGAGCATGAGTCAGAAAAATTGCCTTTAAGTCTGACACATCTCGTCCTATTTTATGTATCTGATCAATAATCATCTGATGGCACCCTGCAACGCCAGAATCAATAAGATAGCAATGTTTTCCAACAACTAAGTACACATATACATATCTTTTAATCTGTTCTGTCACCTGAAAATCCACCTTAATCTGATATACTTTCAAAACTTACGCCTCCATCGTTCACAATGATCGCTCTTGTGTCCATATTATTCTCTCTTTTATGCAAGTGTTCACTTGCATTTTTTAAAATATAAGAGAAATCCAATAAAGAATTTCTCTATACTTTCTTGCTGTTTATTCCATTAAAAATACATCCACACTATTAATGATATTCTTTTTCTCAATAACAGATAGCTTTTTCCAAATGATTGCTTTCAAACCACGAATCTGAAAGATCTTTTACCAATTCTTGTATTCGCAAGCCAATTGAGATCTTGACCATCTGTGGAGTAACTTTTTTCATATATTGCTGCGAAAAAGAAATCAGATCACTTCTAATTTCTCCTGTTCGACAAAAATCTGTCTCCTTCAGTGATGGATTTCATTTTGGAAATTGAATTGCCGCTATAATACCAAGGTCTTTTCTTTTCGAGCCAATCGTGTTCCGCCCAATACTCTCTTTCTCGTGGTGATGAATCCCATCCCTTTGCATGCATCATTTTCATAATATTAAATATGATTTTTGTTTTAATTCCGATATGAGGAGGCTTTGAACAATCAATTTTTCCAGCAAGGTTAGATAAATCTTTTTCGATTTTTTTCTTTCTTTTGGATGTTACCATACTCCAATTTGCTGCCTGTACGGCAATTCCATAATTCTTTATGTACGGAACTCCCCAGTAAAACAAAGAATCCTTGATAGGTTGCATTGCTTTCTTACAAAATGCGCCTGCAGATGCTGTCAATACAACTGCACGTTTTTTAAACATCCATTCTTTTGGTCTGTGAACCATCCAACAATCAAATAACAAATCAAGAAACGACTTCATAGCACCTGATGGTGCAAGACAATAATTAGGAGAAGTAAATATGAATAGATCCGCTTTCTCCATAGCATCAAGAATAATTTTTTTCTCATCCCAAAACGGACATTTCGTTTCATCTTCAATGCAGGAATAACAACCTAGGCAAAAATGCGGAAGGTCACGTGGTAAAAAAAACTCTGTTATGTTCCTCTCTTCTGCCAATTTCTCTGCAAGGATTCTGCCCATATGATAGGTACTGCCTTTATGATTTTGTCCATTTACTATAATAATGTTCATGTATCATTTCCTTACTTCTTCAAATTTATTTTAAACTAATTATATCAGATTAATACTTCTAAATCCATCTGTATTTTCCATATTGAATTCTCTCGATATCCAAGTGCTTTCATTAAAAACAACATTTACCCTTGATATAACTCTTTTAACAGATTGATACACTTTTCATATCCCAGTACGCTACTATTTAATGTAATTGAATAATTCGAAGCCATTCCCCAGGTTTGCTCAGTATAAAATTTGTAATGAATACTTCTCTTTTTATCAATATCATGAATTAATTTTTCTGCTTCCTTTTCAGTCTTTTCATATAGCTTGCAGATTCTTTCCTTCTTTTCATTTTCATTACCTGTAATAAAGACATTTAATACATCTTCACGATCCTTTAATATGTAATCCGCATTTCTACCTATGATAATACATGGTCCTTTCTCAGCCGCTTCAATAATAATACTGCGTTGGACCGAATCAAGGATATCCGCCATAGACTGTCCATTCGGGTTTCTTCCAATGAAGCCATATCCCAACAAATTTTTCATAGGAGAATACTCTCCTTTTTCTTCTATAAATTCTTTTGCCAGGCCAGTCTTTTGGGCAGTCTCCGCAATTATTTCCTTATCATAATAAGTAATCCCCAATTCTTTCGCTATCTCTTCCCCGATGTACCGGCCACCACTTCCAAATTCACGACTAATTGTAATAATTCTCTTTGACATTATAATTCCTCCATTCCTACAAGTTTTTTATGATGAATACGTTTCATTAATAAGAAGGCTACTGCTGAGCTGACAATCTCGGTAATTGGAAAAGCAATCCAGATTAACCAGGTAAATGAAGCATTTGCAATTGCAATTTTCGAAAACACATATGCAAGAGGCAATATAATAACCGCTTGTCTCAAAATCGAGATTACTAATGATTCCAATCCAGAATCCAATGCTTGGTAAACTCCCTGATAAGCAATGTTGATTCCGGCAAAAATAAAGCTTATAGATACGATTCTCATTGCGCTGATACATAACTGCTGTGTTTCCCCAGATAATCCAAAAATATTTGACAGCGGATTTGCAAATATCTCAATCAAGACCAGACCAGCAATCATAATAATAAATGTATCAAGCATTCCAGATCGAATTCCTGCTTTTACTCGCTTTCCATTTCGCATTCCATAGTTAAAGCTTACGATTGGAGTAATCGCATCTCTTAAGCCAAACGCACAAAAGAGAATAAACTGCTGAATCTTATAATAAAGACCATACGCTGTTACAACATTCTCTCCAACTCCTATAAAAATAACATTCAATGCATATGTCATAACAGACATCAGTGCTTGAGCAATAATCGCCGGAAGACCAATTGCGTAGATTTCCAAAATAATGGGACGAGATGGTTTTTTATATCTCAGTGCGTTGTCCACTTCTTTATTGAATTTTAAATGGAAAATAAGTGCCAACCCCATGGAAGTAATCTGACCAATAACAGTTGCATAAGCTGCACCAGCAACTCCTAGTTCTGGTGCTCCAACCAATCCGTAAATTAAGATAGGATCAAGAATGATATTTACGACAGCTCCTGCGATCTGAGCTATTGTTGAATAAATACTTCTTCCAGTCGCCTGAAGCAGTTTTTCAAAAATCGAAAAAAAGACGATTCCCATAGAAATACAGCAGCAAATCGTCAAATACTGTACTGCCATATCATAAATTTGCTGATTAGAAGTCTGGGTTGAGATATATCCTCGCACTCCAAATATTCCAAATAAAAGAAACGCAAGATAAATCACTGCACCTAGAAAAATACTGTTACCTGCTACACGACTTGCTTTCTCATGATTCCTTTGTCCAAGACTTTTTGCCAAAAGCGCGTTGGTTCCAACTCCAGTTCCTATTCCGATTGCAACCATAAGCATCTGTGCTGGGAAAGCCAGTGTCAGTGCATTTAATGCCGCTTCTCCTGTAGCTTTCATATTTGAGACAAACGCGCTGTCTACAATATTGTAAACAGCCTGTAATGCCATGGATAATATCATCGGGATACCCATGTTCAACATCAGTTTTTCTACTGGCATGACTGCCATTTTGTTTGTTTCTCTGTTTTGTTCCACTTTCTAGAACCTCCATTTTTATGATATCTAAAAGTCAAATCCAACCTCTTTTAGATACTTGATGACATAAAAAAAATGCGTAAATCCATTCCTGGATTTACGCACATGCCACTCGGTAATATTATTATAACAATTCACTTTTACGTTGTCAAAGTACATTTTCCTCCAATAACGTCACACACAAGAACAAAAATGGCTTCAAACAAAGCTGTATGAATACCACAAAGTTCCAGGTTCTCAACATTTTTTTCTGTGTACTTCCCTTTAATTTATTTGACATTCAATCTAATTTTTATTTGATTTTCTCTCATTCTATATGATATACTTTGTAAGTAAATTAATATTGATACATAACGACACATGTGGTGCTTTACGCACATAAATCTGATTACGGTACTATGGATTTTTTCATAGCTATTTCCAGATTCACATGTGTCTTTTTTATGTCAAATTTACAAAAAATTAATCTAAGGAGCGATTTAATATGCCAAGAAATCAATTTCAAAGGATGGTATTTGCCTTCCTAACCGTAGTCGTA
>CAZOHM010000070.1:0-10718 GCA_964579795.1 uncultured Lachnospiraceae bacterium
CTGTCAAGGCGGCTTTCACCATACATTTGAATGATATGTTCGCAGATACTTTCCACGTCGAGACGGTAGTATTGATGACACGGAAGTAGTTGACTACACATAATTTTTGCGGATGAAGATCTAAGTGATGGAAGTATCACAGTTGCACTCGATATAGAAGGGTATGATTTTCTCTAATTTACACAGACGTGGCAATACTTAGCAGAGTAACATCCAATCAGACAGATACAGCTTGTGATATAAGAAATTGTTATAGCCAGCTCTAACATTTGTGTATTTGTGCAAATGATATGAGCTGGCTATAATATGTTTACAAAACCTATTGAAATACTAGACAATGAAAATTATGGAGGATTAATTATGAGCGATTACAGATTTGAGACATTACAGTTACACGTAGGACAGGAGGAAGCAGATCCGACTACAGATTCCAGAGCAGTACCAATCTATCAGACTACATCTTATGTATTTCATAATTCTGAACATGCAGCTGCAAGATTTGGCTTGAGTGATGCAGGAAATATTTATGGAAGACTTACCAATTCAACTCAAGATGTATTGGAAAAAAGAATTGCAGCTTTAGAGGGTGGTGTTGCAGCATTAGCCACAGCAAGTGGTGCAGCTGCTATCACTTATGCAATTGAAGCTGTTACAGGAAGTGGAGACCATATTGTAGCACAGAAGACAATCTATGGAGGAAGTCACAATCTTTTGGAGCATACTTTAAAGATTTATGGCATAGAGACAACATTCGTTAATGTTCATAATCTGGATGAAGTGGAAGCTGCCATCCAATCTAATACGAAAGCGGTATTTCTTGAAACCTTAGGAAATCCAAATGCAGATATTCCGGATATTGATGCAGTATCTGAATTGGCACATAAGCATGGCATACCAGTCATTATTGATAATACATTCGGTACACCATATCTGATTAGACCTATTGAGCATGGGGCAGATATCGTAGTACATTCAGCTACTAAATTTATTGGTGGACATGGTACTACGCTTGGTGGAATCATTGTAGATTCAGGAAAGTTTGATTGGAAGAAGAGTGGAAAATATCCACAGATAGCGGAGGCAAACCCAAGCTATCACGGTATTTCCTTTGTGGATGCAGTAGGAGCAGCAGCTTATGTTACATACATTCGGGCAATTTTGCTTCGTGATACAGGAGCTGCAATTTCTCCATTTAATGCTTTCTTACTTTTGCAGGGAGTGGAAACATTATCGCTAAGACTCAACAGGCATGCAGAGAATACGAAGAAGGTAGTGGAGTATCTTAGCAGGCATCCGCAGGTGGAACATGTGAATCATCCATCACTACCTGAACATTCAGATCATGAACTGTTTAAAAAGTATTTTCCAAATGGTGGTGCAAGTATATTTACCTTTGACATCAAAGGAGGAAAAGAGGAAGCGTATCAGTTTATTGATGGACTAAAGATTTTTTCTCTTCTTGCAAATGTAGCAGATGTTAAGAGTCTTGTGATTCATCCAGCAACCACAACCCACAGTCAGCTGACATTAGAAGAGTTAGAGGATCGGGGGATTCATCAGAGTACGATTCGTTTATCTATCGGAACAGAGCATATCGATGATATCATAGCTGATTTGGAGAAAGGATTTGCAAGTATTCAGTAATCTAGTTCAGCAAACTACAATTTAATTGATGTAGAATATCAAACTTGACATACTAATGTCAAGTTTGTTTTGTTATAATAAGATATGTCTTGAAAAAGGAGGACGATATGGATTATATAAAACTAACACCGGAAAATCTTGAAAATGAGCATATCTGCTGCGCAATATCAAATAATAAGGATCCTCAGGTTGCTTCAAAAAAACAGTGGATAAGAGAGCAGATGGATGAAGGACTTGTGTTTTTGAAAGCTGATGTGCGGGGAAAATGTTTTATTGAGTATATTCCTGCAGAAAAAGCATGGGTGCCGATAGATGCTGACGGATATACTCATATCAATTGTTTCTGGGTATCCGGTTCCTGCAAAGGAAAAGGATATTCCAATGACTTGCTGGATCAGTGTATTAAGGATGCAAAAGCAGGAGGGAAAAAAGGTATTACGGTTATTTCATCACCTAAAAAGATGCCATATTTATCAGATCCAAAGTATCTGGAGCATAAAGGATTTCTTGTTGCGGACAGTGCAGAGCCCTATTTTACACTGATGTATCTTCCTTTTGACAAGGGAGCAGAGGTTCCTAAGTTTATGAAGCATGTAAAGGTACCAGGTATTCAGGAAAAAGGGTTTGTAGTTTATTACACAAATGGATGTCCGTTTACTGCAAAATATGTGCCGGTAATTGAAAAACTGGCAAAAAATAACGGCATAGATTTTACAAGCGTGAAAATTGACTCTTTGGAGAAAGCAAAGAAGGCGCCCGCAGCATGGACAAATTATGCTGTATTTTATGATGGAAGGTATATAACGAATGAGATATTGTCAGAAAAAAAATTCCTGACACTTTATGAGGATTTAAGAAAACCAAAGGGGCAAAATAAATGAGAAATTTAGCTAAAAAATCAGCTAAAAATAGTATCATAGCAACAAAGCTGGAGTTTGAAAAAAGCTTCCTCGAAGGAGAATATTATAATAAACAGACACAGGATCAGGATCATTTACAGGCAATAATGGAGCTTCTTCCGATAAATGATGGAATGAGGATATTAGATCTTGGTACGGGAAGCGGATATCTTTCTTTTCCGCTTGCAAAGAAATATCCAAATACTAAAATGATTGGTTTGGATATTGTGGAGAAGACTTTGCAGCAAAATAAAGAAAAGGCAAAGCATGAGAAATTATCCAATTTAAGTTTTGTTGTGTATGATGGAGTTGTATTTCCGTTTGAAGAGGAATCTTTTGATATGGTAATTTCAAGATACGCCCTGCATCATTTCCCATTGATTGAAAAAACTTTTTCAGAGATAGCAAGAGTATTGAAACCGGAAGGCAAGCTGTTTGTTTCAGACCCGGCTCCAAATGATGATGATAAAGAGCGCTTTGTTGACGCATACATGCAAATGAAGAAGGATGGCCATATTAAGTTTTATTCAAAGAAAGAATGGATGGAGTTAGCCGGAAAAATTGGATTACATCTGGAGAACCAGTTTGATACGGCTGTCCGGTTTCCGAAAAAACGCAGTACGGCAATGGAACTTGAGGATATTCTGAAAAAACATGATCCACAAGTTGTGCAGGGATATCAACTTGCATATACAGAGGAAGATATTTACATTACTGAAAAAGTAAATAATATGTTATTTTCTTCGTAAACTTCGCAGATATGCTTTTTGCGAAGCTGTAATGCGATAGCTTTCAACAGATTTTTGGATGGTTTTATTGTGAATCCATACTTCGAGACATTGTGTTTCTAAATATGGGAGTGCAGCGTCGTATTGTTTGGCAAGAGCAGTTGCAAAATACCAGGCAATCATCATATTGACGTAGTATTCCTGTGAGTGTACATTTGAAACTAGCTGAAGATATTTGGGACAAAAACGTTCATCCAGATAGAACTTCATCAGCATTTCGATGGCAAAGCGAATGGTATAGGTATGTTCTGATTTGATCCATATATGTATGCTTTCAAGTAGAGCCGATAGGTTTGACTGAAAAATTTTGGGGGCAAGAGAATCACATGTTGCCCAGTTATCTACATAAGGGAGAAATTTTTCTATTGCAGCTACACAGGAAGTGTAATCGGTACTTTCATTTATTAACAGAGCATGCAAATTGTTTTCGTCAAAATATTTATGTGGCAGGCAGTCCATAAATAGTGTTGCGGACTCAGATTTGCTCTGTTTTTTTGCGTACTTTCTTAGAAGGGGGATTCTAACACCGATGACAGTATCCGGATTGACATTTGGAATTAATCCTCCTTGAAAATGCTTATAGGTCAGATCCTGTAATTCATACAGATCTGCTTGTATGCTTTTTTCCGCTTTGTATTTATTCATACTTAATGATATCCTTTATTAATGTGTAATGAAACTATTTTAACATGACAAAAAAGAAATGTGTAGTTTATAAAAATTGTATTGAAATTATATTGTTGGAGAGGACAAAAAAAGACGGATGACACAGATGATGAATAAGAAAAATGATTTTACGCCGTTTGATATGAAAAAACATCCGCGAGCACAGAGTTTATTTCTTATGCCGATTGTTTGGGGTGTTTCATTTTTTGCTACACGAAAATTTTCTTTAAAAATTGACAATAAAGAAATAAAAAAACTGAGGCCGCCGTATGTTGTGTTGTCAACTCATCAGGGTTTTTCGGACTATTATGTTGTTCCTCTCGTTTTATTTGGACATCGCGCGAATTACGTGTCTGATATGGAAGGATATGCGGCTTTCGGAGAGAAGCTTTATCGTGCAGTTGGCTGTATCGGAAAACGTCGGTATGTGCCTGAGTTGTCTGTCATCAAAAACATTCAATATGCACTTGATAGAAAGAGAATTGTTGTATTATTTCCGGAGGCGAGACACTGTAATGCAGGTGTAAATTCCTTAATACCGAAAAATATGGGGCGATTATGCAAAATGCTGAGTGTTCCTGTCGTTACAGTTTCTATTCATGGCAGTTATCTGGCAAATCCTTTCTGGGATGAAAGTCATACCCGGAAGACAAAGATGGAAGCTAGCGCGCACTTCATTTGTGATGAAAATGAACTTAACAGAATTTCTGCAGAAGAATTACAGAAACGAATAGAGGAAGCGCTGTCATATAATGAATATGTGTGGCAAAAGGAAAAAGGAATTCAGATAAAAGAAAAAAATATAGCTGAGGGACTGCATAAAGTGCTGTATTGCTGTGAAAAATGCGGAGTACAATTTCAGATGCGATCAAAAGGAGAACAGTTATTTTGCAATGCTTGCGGAGCAGAATGGCGTTTAAATAAAAATGGTCTGTTAATTGATCAGTCTCAAAATGAAAAATCTATCCCGGATTGGTATGAGAGAGAACGTTTGAATACGATAGAAGAAGTGAAGCGCTTTGAGTACCATGCAGATTTTGATGTTAATGTCTATGCTCTTCCAAATGAAAAGGGATTTATTGATATAGGAACAGGAAAACTGTATCATACAGAAGATGGATTTAAGCTAAAGATTAATGGAAATGAAAGATTTCAGCCGAAAACACTTTTCTTTTCTTCCAATGTTATGGAATCTGTTCAGATAGAATATGATTACAGAGGAAATGGAATGTGTATTGTGCTTTCTACCCGTGCCTGTTGCTATTATGTATATTCTAAGGAAGAGAACTTTAATGCTACAAAGCTGCAATTTGCTGCAGAATATTTTCATTATTTACAAAAACAAAGGAAATCATGTGGAAAAAAAGCAGAGATTGCTTTATAATCATACTACAAAGATAAAAACACAACATACATCGGTGTAATACTGATTGTACAGAACCGGTAGGTAGTCCGGACGCAGCGTGAGCTGTAAGTAGCCCTCCTCCTTGGTCGTCCATTCTTTGTTCATTGTTTTATTAATAAGGAGGAATGAGTGATGGACAGAGTATCAGTATCATGTAACGTTTTTTTTGAGAATCCATTTTGGATTGGAGTATTTGAAAGATATCATGATGGTAAGTTGTCTGTATGTAAGGTAACATTTGGTGCAGAACCAAAGGATTATGAGGTACAGAGCTTTCTCATTGAAAATGCTTACAGACTGCAATTCAGTCCGGCTGTGAAAGCTGAAATTAAGACTTTTCTTCCAAATCCGAAAAGAATGCAGAGAGAAGTTCATAAGCAGCTGCAAAATACCGGAATGGGAACAAAATCCCAGCAGGCGTTAAAGCTGCAGCAGGAAGAACTGAAATTGGAACGGAAAAGCAGGAAACGGGATAAGAAGGAAGAGGAGAAACAGCGACAGTTTGATTTAAAACAGTTAAAAAAGAAAGAAAAGCACAAGGGCAGGTAGCTGCCTTTGTGTTTTTGTAAAAGTAACGAGGAAAAGGCTTAGTTATGAAAGAAAAATTGAAACAGCATATGAGTGTTCTGAGAAGAGGAATGAAAGACGGAATACCGATTGCACTTGGGTATTTTGCAGTTTCCTTTACGCTTGGAATTGCAGCAAGAAATGCCGGACTGACTCCATTTCAGGGAATGTTAGCCAGTTTACTGAATAATGCTTCAGCAGGAGAATATGCAGGATTTACATTAATAGCAGCACAGGCAACATATTTGGAGATGGCACTGGTCACATTAATTACAAATGCGCGTTACATGCTGATGAGCTGCGCGCTCAGTCAGAAAATTTCTCCAAAAACATCTCTGATTCATCGATTGGTAGTTGGATTTGATGTGACAGATGAGATATTTGGAATATCTATTGCACAGCCGGGAGCTCTCGATCCATATTATAATTATGGTGCAATGATTGTTGCAATGCCGGGTTGGGCAATTGGTACATTCCTTGGAATTGGAGTGGGTGAGATTTTACCGTTAAGAGCAGTCAGTGCATTAAGCGTTGCATTGTATGGAATGTTTCTTGCAGTGATTATTCCACCGGCACGGAGGAACCATGTTGTGACAGCACTGGTTCTAATCAGCTTTGTGGCAAGCTTTGTGGCAGCAGGGTTGCCAATACTGAGGGATTTGTCAGAAGGAATGCGACTGATTATACTGACGATAGTGATTGCAGGAGTTGCAGCAGCGATTTTTCCGGTAAAGGAGGATGCTCAGAATGACGCATAATACATATATATATCTTGCTGTTATGGCGGCTGTTACTTTTGCTATCCGTGTTTTACCGTTAACATTGATTCGAAAGCAGATTAAAAACCGGTTTTTAAAATCGTTTTTATACTATGTGCCATATGTAACATTGGCAGTTATGACTTTTCCTGCTATTATGGAAGCAACACAAATACCGGCAGCAGGCTTTGCTGCAATGGTTGCAGGTGTTCTGCTTGCATGGTTTGGGGCAAACCTGTTTCAAGTGTCTGTCAGTTGCTGTGCAGTTGTGTTCATATTAGAACTGTTTTTTTGCCGATGAAAATGAAAGTAGTATTGACGGTACGATAATGAGGAATAAATAAGATGATTAAAATATTTTTGGTTGAAGATGAGTTTGTAGTACGTGAGGGAATCAAAAATAATATTAACTGGACTGAGAATGGATATGAATTCATAGGCGAAGCAAGTGATGGGGAACTTGCGTTTCCAATGATACAGAAGCTCCGACCAGATATTGTAATTACAGATATTAAGATGCCTTTTATGGATGGACTGGAGCTCAGCAGGCTTGTTAAATCAGAATTTCCATGGATGGAGATTATTATTCTGTCGGGTTATGCTGAATTTGAGTATGCGAAGGAAGGGATTAAAATAGGTGTAGCTCAATACCTTTCGAAGCCAATCAGCGGAAAAGATTTGTTGGAGGAAGTAGATAAGCTGGCAGAAAAGATAGCCAGCAGAAAAAAAGAGCAGGAAATTCAGGAAAAATTCAAAGCGGAGATGGCTGAGAATATTCAACAGGCAAAGAAGGATTTGTTCCAGAATCTAGTAAGCGGTGAAACGCCGGTTCCACAGCTTCTTGAAACGGCAAGGAAGCTTGGCATGGATTTATCAGCACTCTGGTATAATATTGTCCTTATTAAAATGAAGTCATTAAAGCATGGACAGGAGGAGTACTCTAACAGTCTTGTGGAAATAGAAAATAAGATTCTTCTGTTTGAAGACATGCATAATATGCTGATGTTTGACAGAAATTTAGAAGGAAAGGCACTTGTGTTCAAGGCTGATTCCAAAGAAGAACTTATTGCTATACAGGAAGAATGTCTTAAGAAATTGAAAGAGATTTTCCAAAAATATGAGAGTGTATCGTACTTTGGTGGAATAGGAAAACCGGTAAACAGGTTAAGAGAATTGACGGTATCCTTTGAAAACGCCAGCCATGCATTTGCACACAGATTTCTTGTAGATGGAAATATGTTTTTGAACAGCAGCGATATTGAGGAAGGTGCCTATATTGTACGTGAGGAATTTAATATCAGCAATGTAGATCCAAAGCAGCTTGACCGACAAAAAGTACGTGAATTTTTAAAACAGGGAGATTGTGAAGAGATCAGATATTTTGTTGATGAGTTTTTTAAAAATATTGGAGAACATGCGCTTGATTCTAATATTTTCAGGCAATATCTTACGATGGATGTATATTTTAGCGTCATTGAATTTCTGGACAGTCTTCAAATGGACAGAAATCTTCTGGAGGCATTTGATGTCGCATCAGGGGTTTTGTCTACAGTTAAAAGTACACAGGATTATGTTGAAAGAATTGTTAGACAGGCAATTGAATGCAGAAATAAGGCAGCAAGTAATCGATATGGTGATATTGCAGACGAGGTATGCCGATATATAGAGAGTCATTATGCAGAAGAAGAGCTTTCTCTGAATCTTCTTGCATCACATGTAAACTTTTCACCAAATCATTTAAGTATGGTGTTTGCTCAGCAGACAGGGCAGACTTTTATTAAGTATCTGACTGATTTCAGAATGAATAAAGCAAAGGAAATGCTTCGCTGCACGAGTAAGCGAAGTAGTGAAATCAGTATGAATGTTGGTTACAGAGATCCTCATTATTTTTCTTATCTGTTTAAGAAAACACAGGGAATGACTCCCACACAGTATCGTGGAGGTCATGCCGCTGAAGGAGAAGAATAATCTATGAAGGAGAAGATTAAAAAGGTCTATACTGATACTAATCTTGCATCCAAAATTCGATATTCATATTTTCTGCTGTTGTTTCCAACAGCAGTATTTATTGTACTCTGCTTTTACAATCTTTGGAAATATAATAAGGATTATGATGCGATGGTCAATTCCGCAACAGTTGCAAGTGAGTTCAGTCTGGATTTCAAGAAAGACTTTGATTACGAAATTTATCTTGTAATTGTAGGTAACAAATCTTTTGAGGAGTCCGATCTGATGCCTACCATAGCGGAGGCTGACAGAATTGTAGAGGGCCTCGCAGAAACAACCAGCTCAAGTAAAAATGCAGATCGTATTGCTGGTGTTGAGAAATACCTTAATAATCTTGAGACTTATACACAGCGAATTCATGAAAATTTACAGACAGGAAACCGATATGATGATAATATTGAAATATGGGAAAACGATATTCAGATAGTAACTTCCTTAATCAGAGAATCTGTTTTGCAGTATATTTATTATGAAATGCGTGATATTGAGCAGGCGCGTACAGAATATCAACAGATATACATTAACCTGATTCAGATTGGAGCTATTACACTAGCTGTGCTGGCTGTTATTATTTTCTTTCTGTCTTATTATATTCCAAGAAGTATTACACGTCCAATCAGAGAATTGCGTGATGTGACAGACCGAGTTGCAAAAGGAGATCTCACAGTTCGGTCACATATTACAAATGGTGCCGATGTAAAGGTACTGAGTGATTCATTGAATACAATGATTGATAAAATAAATGAATTGCTTACACAAATAACACAGGAACAGATTCACTTAAGAGAAGCTGAACTGGAACTTCTTCAGGCGCAGATTAATCCTCATTTTTTATATAATACGTTGGATACAATTGTATGGCTGGCAGAGGCTGGAGATCAGAATAAGGTTGTAAGTATGGTTGGAAGCCTTTCGGAGTTTTTCAGGACTTCACTTAATCAAGGAAAAGATATTATTCCTGTCAGAGAAGAACTATTGCATGTGACAAGCTATTTGGAGATTCAACAGGTTCGTTATCAAGATATTCTGGAATATGAAATTTCTGTTCCACAGGAACTTGGAGAGTATCTGATACCGAAAATTACGTTGCAGCCACTTGTGGAAAATGCGCTTTATCATGGAATAAAAAATAAACGTGGAAAAGGAAAAATCACAATAAGTGGGGAACTGTTTGAGGATTGTTTTTGTTTGTATGTACAGGATAATGGAATTGGAATGCAGAAAGAGCGACTTTTACAGGTGATGGAGGGCTTACATCAGCAACTGTCAGACGGAAAGGACTTTTATGGATTGTTCAATGTTAATGAAAGAGTCCGCCTGAAGTTTGGAGAGGCATTTGGACTTCAGATACAAAGTATATACGGAGAAGGAACAACAATAGGTGTCCGGTTACCATATAATTTTGAAGAAAATTAAAATAGAATCAAAAATAAAAAAATAAACCTTCAAAATAGAAAATTCAACTTTTTCAAAATTATATTTGTTTTGGCATAGAAAAATGAACAAATGAAAGTTATTTTTGCATGGAGTTATTGATAATCCTGCTATAAGATTAAACCATCAAAGGAATGGTCCTTTGAGGAGAACATTTTATAGGAGGATTTTTTTATGAAGAGAAAAGTATTAGCAGTCGTATTAGCTGCAGCCATGGTATTTGGTTTGACAGCATGTGGATCAAGCGCAGCAGCACCAGCAGCAGCACCAGCAGCAGCTGAGGAGCCAGCAGCAGAAGAGCCAGCAGCAGAAGAGCCAGCAGCAGAAGAGCCGGCAGCAGAAGAAGCAGAAGCACCTGCAGCAAGCGGAGAATTAATCAAAGTTGGTATTATCAATAATGACCCTAACGAGTCCGGATATCGTACAGCTAATGATAAAGATTTAAAGGAAATGTTTACTGAAGCAAACGGATACGAAGCATCATTCGCATACTCACTTAAGAATGACGAGCAGATTACAGCAGCTCAGAAGTTCATCCAGGACGGCGTTG
>CAZOHM010000071.1:0-10351 GCA_964579795.1 uncultured Lachnospiraceae bacterium
AAATGCCTAAAATAAAGACATTTTTGTGCAAAATAAATAAGAAAGTATAGAGAGAGGAAATATGACAATTAACACAAAAGTATTTGGGGAAGTAACGGTGGAAGACGATAAGATTATTCATTTTGCAGGAGGAATCGTTGGATTTCCGGAGCTACAGGATTTTACTTTGATTCATAATTCAGAGAAGCAGGAAGCAACCGTATCTTGGATGGTATCCATTCAGGAACCGGCGTTTGCTATGCCGGTAATTGACCCCCTGATGATAGTACCGGATTACAATCCTGAAGTAGAGGAGGAACTGCTTAAACCGACCGGAGACCTTAAGCCGGAAGAAATGCTGGTGCTGGTAACCATGACAGTTCCTAAGGATATTACACAAATGAGTATCAATTTAAAAGCGCCTATTGTCATCAATGCAACTGAGAGAAAGGGATGCCAGGTCATCACAGAGGGCGACCAGTATGCAGTGAAATACCCTGTCTATGATATTCTTCAGGCAGCAAAAGAAAGGGCAGGTGAGTAAATATGCTGGCTTTATCAAGAAAAAAGAACGAAGCATTAATGATTAATAATAATATTGAAATCACAATATTGGATATTAAAGGAGATCAGGTGAAAATCGGTATTTCTGCACCGAAGGAAATCCCTGTTTACCGAAAGGAAGTATATCTTCAGATACAGGAAGCAAATAAGGAATCTATGTCAGACAGTAATATGGAAGCACTGAAGAATCTTTTGGGATAAACTCGAAAAAACCTAAACTTTTCCAATGTTTATCCGATATAAGATAAAAGAGCCCATTTATATTTGTTTTTTCACATGAACACGGAGGTGAATGTAATGTCAATAGAACCTATTAACAGCGCTATGAGTTATCAGGCAGCACCGCTTCAGCAGCCGGTCAGCGCGAAGCCTGCAGCGGAATACACGGATGGAACTGCTATGCAGGAAATGGCTTCTCAGGTAGATTATACAACAGCAAGGATTGAGAAATCGGACAAAAGTGGAGACAATGACGGACAGAACGGTCAAGGTGGACAAAACGGTCAGAACAGCCAGAACCAGACAGAAGCAGCATTCAAGGATCAGACAGACAAGATTAAGAAGTATATTGAAGAGCTGAATAAAAAGATGACCAATTCCGAGGCACAATTCGGGATTCATGAGGCGACCAATCGCGTCACCATCAAAATCGTAGATAAAGAGACAAAAGAAGTCATCAAGGAGCTGCCTCCGGAGAAGACCCTGGATATGATAGCCAAGGCATGGGAACTCGCCGGAATTCTCGTTGATGAGAAGAGATAGGAGGTAGCTATGTCAATTCGATTAGCAGGTATGGTATCCGGTATGGATACCGATTCCATGGTTCAAGAATTAGTAAAAGCCTACAGCACCAAGAAGGACAATTTAAAGAAGGCACAGACAAAGCTTTCCTGGAAACAGGACTCCTGGAAGGAAATGAACACGAAAATTTACTCTTTCTACAGTAAGAGTCTCAGCAATATGAGATTTTCGTCCAGCTATAGAAAGAAAAAGACAGCAGTATCGGATGAAACCAAAGCATCCGTAGTTGCGGGTGACAGCGCGGTTGTCGGCGCTCAGACGCTTGCTGTAAAAAAGCTTGCTACGGCAGGTTATCTCACGGGTGGCAAGATTGCAACACAGGCTGGTGGAGTACCAACAGCTGACACGACGCTCGGGGATATGGGAGTGACAGGAGAGAGTTCTTTTACGGTTACCAACAAAGGACAAGAGTATACGGTCACGATGAATGAATCCACGACCTTGAGCGGACTGGCTTCTCAGATAGCAGCAACGGGACTTGGAGCAAGCTATGATGTGGCAAATCAGAGATTTTTCGTCAATGCGACGGGTACCGGTGTTGAAAAAGACTTTACCATGACGGCGAATGATGCCAATGCAGCTGCCAACATGGATAAGCTTGGATTGATTGCTGCTTCTGATTTTTCATCGGGTGGTGCATATTCCTTACTGGCCGATTATGCAGATCATTATACCGATCCCACACATCCGACTACGATTAAGGTTCGCGCGTTAATAGATGCAGAAGTAGCCAAGAGAACTGCAAATTATGAAGAAATACTGAAAGAAGCCCAGAAAAACGTAGTCGATGCCGATAAGCAGATTTCAGATATGAATCTGTACTTAAATGGCGACGGTACGGAGGAGAATAAAGGTGCTGTTGCAGAAGCGGATGTCAACGATGCATATAAGTCGGCAATAGAAAAGCTTACAACGCTATCTGCGGCTGAACTGGAAGAAAAGTATGGAGTGACGGACAAGGATTCCGTTGATGAAAGCGTAAGAAGAAAGAATATTTCTGCTATTCTTGCGAAGGATAATGAGACCGTTCAAAATGATAGTACGGCTACAGCAGAAGATAAAGAGAAAATGAAAATTGCGAGCACATTGGCGAGCAATATTTCCAATTCCTATACAAATATTAAATCTGCAGAAGATGCAAAAACAACCGCACTGGATACCATTGACAAGATTGATGGTACAGCTGAGAATCCGGATGGAGGAAAGCTTGATACTGTTCAGGCAGATGTGGAAGCTGATTATCTGGCTAGAGCGCAAGCAGCAAAGGAAATGATTACGAATCCGCCGGTTACGGGAAGTACCACCGGTTCTGCAGTTCGAATTATCGGACAGGATTCGGAGATTTATTTGAATAATGCAAGCTTTACATCCGATTCCAATACCT
Organism: uncultured Lachnospiraceae bacterium; assembly: GCA_964579795.1. Classification (GTDB taxonomy): domain Bacteria; phylum Bacillota; class Clostridia; order Lachnospirales; family Lachnospiraceae; genus JAEYFP01. The sequence continues at coordinate 2,729 of CAZOHM010000071.1, forward strand.
TTACCATTAATGGGCTTACCATTACAGCGAAGGCTGAGACGGGCATGAAGGAAACGGCAGTGGATCCAGACGACCCGACTTCCTATAATACCATCAGCTTGACCACCGATTATGATGTTGATGCAATTTATGATGGAATCAAGAGCTGGATCAAAGAGTATAACACACTGGTAACCGCTATGGACAAATCGTTCAATGCGGAATCTTCCAAGGGATACGAGCCTCTGACTGATGAAGAGAAGGAAGCAATGACTGAGGATGAGGTGAAGAAGTGGGAACAGAAGATCAAGGATTCCCTGCTTCGTCGTGATGATACTCTGGATAGTGTTACGAATGCGATGAAGAATGCGATGGCGGAGACCTTTACCGTTAATGGAAAGACAGTCAGCCTGTCAACCTATGGCATAAGTACCATGAGCTATTTCCTTTCGGCAGATAATGAGAAAGGATGTTTCCATATCGATGGTGATAAGGACGACTCTGTGACTTCTCTGGAAAGCGATAAGCTGAGAACAGCAATCGCAAAGGATCCTGAAGCAGTAGGTGAGTTTTTCCAAAAGCTGACGACTAATTTGTATAACGAGTTAAGTAAGAAAATGTCATCTACCACACTCAGCAGCGCTTATACCGTATACAATGATAAAGAAATGAAATCCGAGTATTCGGAATATACCAAGAAGGTAAGCGAGCAGGAGAAGAAGCTGGCTAAGATAGAGGACAAGTACTATAAACAGTTCTCTGCAATGGAGAAAGCAATGGCCAACTTGAATTCGAGTCAGTCAGCATTATCCGGACTTCTGGGTGGCAATTAAATTAAGAGTTTCAAGGAGGAGACAATATGGCACTGAAAAACGCTTATGCACAGTATTCTAATAGTAAGATCCTGACAGCATCACCGGCAGAGCTTACTCTGATGCTGTACGAGGGTGCTATCAAGTTTTGCAATATTGCAATCATGGGAATCGAGCAGGGCAATATCGAGAAAGCACACAACAATATCATGAAGACACAGAGGATCATTGAGGAATTTAAGGCTACTCTGAATCATGATTACCCGGTTGCCAAGGATTTTGATGCCGTATACGATTATCTGCTCAAGAGACTCGTATTAGCGAATCTTCACAAGGATAAAGAAATCCTGGAGGAAGTATTAAAGCATCTCCGTACGATGCGCGATACTTGGAAGGAAGTCATGAGAAGGGCAAAAGTATGACAGAGGCAAATCGTTATATTCAGATCTTGATTGATGGTCTTATGAAAAAAAGTACGGTATTAGACGCAATTCTGGAGCAGAATCAGGAACAGAGCCGTCTGGTATCAGAGGATTCTTTTGATGCAGATGCTTTTGATGCAACAGTGGACGCGAAAGCAAAGCTCATTGATCAGTTAAATCTGATGGATGATGGCTTTGAGTCAGTATATGAGCGCGTAAGAGAAGAGTTACTTGCCCACAAGGAAGAATACCGTTCAGAGATTCGAACACTGCAGGAGCTTGTCAGCGAAGTGACGGAGAAGAGCGTAGCTATTCAGACAGAGGAAGAGAGGAATCGCAAACTGGTACTCTCAAAGCTGTCCGTAGAAAGAAAGAAGCTCCATGAGACAAAGGCTAATTCCAAGAAAGTCAATGATTACTACAACAATATGAAACAGATCAATACGATTGATGCACAGTTCCTTGACAGAAAAAAATAGTTTATTTGTGGTAATAATCGGTATTAAGTTTTCGAAAAACTTACCGATATATTATATAAGTAAAGAAACTTACTTAACCCAACGTAATGAACCTTAATGGTGCGTACGACCGGCAAGTTTCATTACCAAACCAAACACCGAGTGGCAAGGATGCCACCGTAAATTCAAGGAGGAAAAACTATGGTAGTACAACACAACATGACCGCTATGAACTCAAACAGACAGTTAGGTATCACAAGTTCTTCACAGGCTAAGTCAACTGAGAAGTTGTCTTCCGGCTACAAGATCAACCGTGCAGCAGATGATGCAGCAGGCTTGACCATTAGTGAGAAGATGAGAAGTCAGATCAAAGGATTAACCCAGGCATCTGCAAATGCAGAAGATGGCGTTTCCTGTGTACAGACCGCTGAAGGTGCGTTAACAGAAGTTCACTCCATGTTACAGAGAATGAATGAGTTAGCAATCAAAGCATCCAATGGTACCAACACATCAGCAGACCGTTTGGCTGTTCAGGCTGAGGTAGACGCTCTTGTATCTGAAATCGATCGTGTACAGCAGTCCACACAGTTCAACACATTGAATCTGTTGAATGGTGAGTTCTCCAAAGGAAAGACCTTACAGGTAGGAGCTGCAGGAGTATCTCAGCAGACTATCACAATCCAGATCTCCACGATGAGTTCAGCTAAATTAAGCTTGAAGTCAGGCGGAAAAGCAATTTGTATGTCCACTCAGGACGCAGCAAAGAATGCTATTACAAAGATTACAAAGGCAATTGCAAAAGTTTCCAAACAGCGTTCTGCATTAGGAGCTGTTCAGAACCGTCTGGAGCACACCATTGCCAACCTGGATAACGTTGTTGAGAATACAACAGCAGCAGAATCTGCAATCCGTGATACTGATATGGCATCTGAGATGGTTAACTACAGCAAGAATAACATTCTTGCTCAGGCTGGTCAGGCAATGCTTGCTCAGGCAAATCAGTCCACACAGGGTGCATTATCCTTACTTGGTTAATCACTACCGACAATATAAGACAACGTACGCAAACCTTACGGAAGGGGATCAGGAAACTGGTCCCTTTTTCGTATACTTTCTATATTGTATGAAATATGTAAAAAAGAGAAAAAAGTTAAAAAATGGGGTTAAGTATTTAAAAAGTCATCCGATATAGAATACAAGTAAGGAAGCTTACTTAAACGTGACGCAACTACAGTTAGTTAGAGATAAATAATTCGGTTGCGGCAACCACAAAAGAAGCGGACATGGAAGCCGCAACACAATCAAGGAGGAAAATATTATGGTAGTACAACACAACATGACAGCCATGAACTCAAACAGACAGCTTGGTGTTACAACATCAGCTCAGGCAAAGGTTACAGAGAAGTTATCATCTGGTTACAAGATCAACAGAGCAGCAGACGATGCAGCAGGACTTACAATCAGTGAGAAAATGAGAAGTCAGATTAGAGGCCTTACACAGGCTTCAGCAAATGCACAGGACGGTGTATCTGCAGTACAGACAGCTGAAGGTGCTTTAACAGAAGTTGAAAGTATGTTACAGAGAATGCACGAACTGGCAATTAAGGCTTCTAACGGAACGAATACTTCCGCAGATAGAAAGGCTATTGATCTTGAGATCAAGGCTCTGACATCAGAAATCTCACGTGTTGCTCAGTCTACACAGTTCAACACACTCAGCCTGTTAACAGGTGGATTTTCAAGAGATATCCAGGTTGGTGCTAAGAACGTTGATGCACAGCGTATCAGAATCAGTATTCAGGGCATGAAGGCTTCAACTCTTGGCGTAGCATATTCTGATATTTCTATGAAAGATTCTACAGGTGCAAAGGCTCAGGCTGCAATCACTAAGATTACACAGGCAATTGCTAAAGTATCTGAACAGCGTTCAAAGCTTGGTGCTATCCAGAATCGTCTGGAGCATACAATTGCTAACTTGGACAACATCGTTGAGAATACAACAGCAGCTGAATCTGCAATCCGTGATACAGATATGGCTTCAATAATGGTTGAGTACACAAAGAATAACATTCTTTCACAGGCTGGTCAGTCAATGCTTGCACAGGCAAATCAGTCAACACAGGGTGTTCTGACATTACTTGGATAATTACAACTACTATAAGAAAAGGGATTGGCATCTGCCAATCCTTTTTTCTTTACAATAAATTCTGATTTTGGTATGCTTAGAGAAAGCGTATTGATGGAGGCAATTATGGAAGAATTGTATCAGCGGATTCAAGAGGTTGAAGAATATATCAGGCAATATAGATTACTTTTGATTATGAACCAGAACAAATTAGCCAAGCAGTATTTGATTGTACTCGTGGAAGGCATTTCAGAAATTCTGCCTCAGATTGTAGCATCTTATCAGCAGGAGAAGCTTGCGGAAGTCAGAGAGGACCAACAGTACTGGATGAATCAATTACAGAGGATACTGGATGCATTAGAATCAGAGGACTATTTTCTACAGATTGATGTCCTATATAATGAAACGCTAGTAAATCTAGAATTATATGCTTCAATGATCAAAGGAGAATCCGCATCATGAAGGAAACGATTTATGAGAAGAATATTGTTACTCTACGCAGACGATTTCCGATACTGGCACAGGCGATTGAAGAATCAGAAGAAGGTTCAACTGATCTGGAGGTGGGCATTGCAATTGTAGAAAATCGAGAAGTTCTTTACGTTATTCAAGACGAAAAACAATATCAATTAGATTCTTTGTATGAGAGTGAAGAACTCCTAGATGACTGGTATGCTAACATGAAGAATGACTGCTTTCAAAAGCAATTCATTCTTTTTGGACTGGGGAATGGTATGTATGTCAGGAAGATTATGCAGGAATGCAAAGACAAATATGAAATCATTATTATGGAACCAACTCTTGAAATTCTCAAGACGGCAATTAAGGTATTTGATTATTCAGGAATCTTTTCGAGTGAACATGTTTATCTATATGTACCGGATTTTGAAAAGGATACATGGAAGAACCTTTTGTATGACAGAGTGAACTATAGTAGTATTCAAGGAATGCTATGGTCCGAATATATTAATTATGAAGTGCTGTTTCCTACAGAGGAAGCGGAGTACTTTGAGACGATAAGACATATTATTAATTCAATCACATCTTCTAGAAATGTACAAGAACGATATGGAAAGGCATACTATAATAATGTCTTTTCGAATTATTCTAAATTTATTAAGGGCTTTTCGCTACTATCTTTATATACAAAACTTCCAAAGGATATTCCGGCGATTATCGTGGCAGCAGGTCCTTCACTTAGCAAAAACATACAGGAACTGAAGAATGCAATGGGAAAATGTTTGATGATTGCTACAGATTCTGCGCTGCCTGCGCTGTTAAAGGAAGATATTATTCCAGATTTATATGTATGCGTTGATGGAAGAAAAAATCCCAAACATTTTATTGATGAGAGGATAGCATTAATACCTGCTGTGATTCTTCTTTCTACAGCGATATGTGCAATTAAGGATCAACAGACACATTTTTTTGTATCTGAAGACTTGGAACACATCACTAAATTTATGCAAAAAGAAAAGATTACGTTCCCAGCACTGTCATCTGGAGGATCTGTAGCCAATGTGGCATTTGCGCTTGCAGTACTATTAGAGATACATACGATTATTTTGGTTGGACAGGATCTTGCGTACACAGGAAACAAGACGCATGCGGAGAATACAGTACGTGCCAATAGCAGCATAGACCAGAGGACAGTGACTACAACAATTGACATTCACGGAAATCCCATCTTATCAAGTAACGAATTCATTCTTTATAAAAGTTGGTTTGAAGAACAGATTCGAGGCAACGAAACATTAAAAGTAATTGATGCAACTGAGGATGGGGCATTGATTCAAGGAAGTATTATAAAGAGTCTTCGTGAAACAATAGAAGAAGAGTGCACAAAAGAGGTAGATATTGCATCTTGTATCAGTCAATGTGATTATCTGCTTTCGGAGGATCAGCAAAATGATTTAAAAGCATATTTGGGCGAAATACCTGCGTATCTCCGGAATTTGATTGTGGATAGCAGAAAAAGCTTGCAAAACTACGAGAAAATGTATGCACTTGCTACACAGCATAAGGAAAACAGCGGAGAAATGAAAAGACTGTTTAAATATAATAACGAAATAGGCAAAGAAATTGATGAGAATCCGGTGATGTGTTACGTGGAATATTTGATGCAGAATTCGATTCATTCTGTACTGGAAAATGCGTATAAGCAGAAGGAGGATATTAGAGAAGAACTCATAGAAGCTAGCACAATCGGGATTAATTATACAAAAGAACTGATTGAAAAATCTGAATGGATTCAAGAAGACCTTAAGAATCGGTTAACATTTTTGGAAATTTAGCCGATATATATTTATAAGTAGAAACAATGGTTTTTGCACAGAACATAAGAAGACGGGGTGAATGGTATGAGTCAGGAAAAAAGTATCTTTGAGGATTTATTTATCTTTGAGATGGCCAATAGTCATCAGGGTAGTGTTGAACATGGAAAAGATATTATCAAAGCAATGGGTAAGATTGCAAGAAAACACAATATCAAAGCGGCCGTGAAATTACAGTACCGTGATCTGGATACCTTTATTCATCCTGATTATAAGGACAGAACTGATGTAAAGCATATTCCGAGATTTATGAGTACCAGACTAAATTATGACCAGTTCTCTGAATTGATTGATGTGATTCGTGCAGAGGGTATGATTACCATGAGTACTCCTTTTGATGAGAAAGGCGTAGAGTGGTGTTTGGATCAGGGCGTAGATATTATTAAGGTGGCAAGTTGCTCTTCGCTTGATTGGCCATTGCTTGCAGAGGTGGCAGCTTCGAAAAAACCTCTGATTATATCAACCGGTGGCAAGACGATGGCTGATATTGATAAGCTGTATAATTTCTTTACACACCGTGGCTGTGAGTTTGCTTTCTTACATTGTATTGCAGAATATCCGGCACCGTTAGATGGATTACAACTGAATTTTATTGATCGAATGAACAAACGATATCGTGATATAGTAATTGGATATTCGGGGCACGAAGCTCCGGACGAGAATGTGGTTCCGATGTTGGCAATTGCCAAAGGTGCCAACATATTAGAGCGTCATGTAGGACTTCCGACGGAAACAATTACATTGAATGCCTATTCTATGAATCCGGAACAGGCTGAGAGATGGGTTGAAGCGGCATTACTGGCAAAATCAATGTGCGAAACTAAAAAAAATGATGAAAAATATATCAGTCAGGCTGAGATTGATTCACTTCGTTCTTTGATGAGAGGAACTTTTGCAAAGCGTGATATCAAGGCGGGAGAAACGATGTCAGCAGATGATGTTTTCTTTGCAATGCCATGTGGTGAGAAGCAGATGACCAGTGGTGAGTTTAAGGCAGATAAGACGGTAGCAACTAAGGATTATAAAGTCAATGAAGAAATCCATGAAACGGCTAAGACCACCGGAGTTGGAGTCGTCAGAAATGCAATCCACGATGCCAAAGGTATGCTATTTGAGGCCGGAATTGCCTTGGGTGAGGACTATGAAGTAGAACTTTCACATCATTATGGAATTCCTCATTTCAGACAATATGGGGCAATCATCATCAATATCATCAATCGTGAGTATTGCAAGAAATATATTATTGTACTTCCGGGACAGAAACATCCGGAACATGCGCACCGAATCAAAGAGGAGACATTCCAGTTACTCTATGGAGATCTGGAGGTTGAAATTGATGGGAAGCCAGCCAAGAAAATGAAACCCGGCGATATGCAGACGGTACTTCGTGGGGAGTATCATGCCTTTTCATCAGTGAATGGAGCCATCTTCGAAGAGGTATCAACACAGCATATGAAGAGTGATTCGTATTACAGAGAGAAGAGAATCAGTGAT
>CAZOHM010000072.1:0-10205 GCA_964579795.1 uncultured Lachnospiraceae bacterium
TTCCTTTGCCTTGGAGCGTTCAAAAGTAACCGAAATATCATCTGCATAAACATCAGAATTACCGAAGGTGTGAATTCGAATCCTCTTTTTTCTCTCTATTATTGTACTACTTTTCCAAGAAACCTCCATAGCCTCCAATGTTTCCTTTACCTCTTCTACAGAAACTGGCTTCAGCAGATACCCCTTTGCATGAAGCTTATACGCCTCAAGTGCATACTGGTCATGTGCTGTAATAAAGATAATTCTGATTTTCGGAAAAATGGTCTTTAGCTGTCTTGCAAGCTCCATACCGGTCATCTGACGCATTTCAATATCAAGAAAAGCATAATCCAAAACCTTGCCTTCACTATGCAGCTGTTCGGCATATTCGATAGTATCTTTGCATTTTCCAAATCCTTGTATTACTGCATTTTCAAAAACAACCTGCAGGACTCGCACTGTCGCAGACAAAGCCAGTTTTTCATCGTCAACTGCTATAACTATCATAAATTCTCTCCTGTCTCTTTGGTAGCTGTATGCTCACACTTGTTCCTGCTCCTTCTTCACTTTTAACAGTAACAGAGCCGTTACACTGGATCTTAATTCTATTTCTGACATTTGTAATTCCGACATGACTTCTCCCGCCTGACGATTTCGTCTTCTGAAAGACTTTATTTATGTCAAAGCCCGGACCATCATCTGTCACCACAATCCATATATTCAAAGCATCCTCTCTTGTCTCAATGGTAATTGTTCCGCCTTCATCCCTTTTGCTGACTCCATAATGAACAGCATTTTCGACAATCGGCTGAACCGATAACGCTGGCAGATAGAAATTTCTAACTTCTATGGAGTAGCGTACTTTCAGCATATCTTCAAATCTGATTTGCTCCAGATAAAGATAATTCTCAATATGTATCAGCTCCTGTTCGAAGGAAATCAGCTCTGAACTGTTCAATGAATCTACGTTTCCACGCAAAAACTTTGCAAATTGTCCAAGTGCCTGATGTGCTCTTATAGGATCCTGCAAACACAGCTCCTGAATACAGGAAATCGAATTATACAGGAAATGCGGCTGTATCTGGCTCAGCATAATCGCTATCTTACTCTGAAGCACCTCCTGCTCCATCATAGATGTACGTCTTGCCTGATGAATGCTTTTCTTTGCAAATACCATCGTAACATAGAATTCTACAATAGCAAATTGCAGCAGTCCAACCTGATATAGGGTAATCCAAAAATATGCAGTCAGATAATAGTGAATAATCTCTGATACTGCACTTACGCTCATGATCACTCCTGAAACAAGTACAAGTCTTGATTCCACACTGTCATGTTCCTTAAAATCCAGAATAACACAGATGATATGAAAAATAACAAATGTCAATGCATAGGGCAGCATAATAGAAATCACCTGTATGAGATCTACAAATCCTAATACCTGAACAAGCAGTGTTATCGCTGTAACAGCCGTCCATATGCCAACCAAAGCATTGGCAAGCTTCTGAAGTCTCGGTTTTATCAGGTTGTTTTTAAAGAAAATCATAATAAAGTAGCAAATCAAAATCTGTGTAAGAATGTCAATTGCATTCACTACATAAGTGTTCTGAAATAAAAGTGTCACATAATCGTAATCAATAAAGGTACAAATTGCTCCCGTGACAAGAAGTATGCCACATGCAAAATATCCATTTGAAAGCTTTGTTCCCATGACTTGAAGTGTAGAAATAGCAACCATAAAGGCAAGTCCAAATATGAGAATCAGTAGAGAAACCATGATCTTAATCATATTCTCTCGCAGTTTCTGCTGCAATAGTACTCCTCTGTCTCCAACGCAGAGTTTATTTGGAAAAATATCCATCCCGACATTTTGCAGATTATTATAAATGCTTTCTATTTCAATCTCGATTTGATCTGTCTGCCGGATGTCAGGTGCGTAACAGCTGACCCAGCCTGTCCCAACATAGGAAGTATAATTGCCATACTGTTCTGTATTGTTATAAAAAAATATCTCCTTTCCATTCTGACAAATCCGCACGTTCACCCTGTGCACATACATTTGTATCTGCTCGCCTTCCTGTATGTCACGGTCAAAATGACCACGCAAAATCATTTTACCATCCTGTTTTTCCATTGTTCCGACAACACAAAGTGGTTCCACACGGCGATTTTGTGTATCAATATGACTAGCGATTGACATTGTATAGGCAAGAAACAGGATACAGCAGCCAAATATGATAATATATACCAGTTTGTTAAAGCGATTCATTTCTTCTCCCATCCAGCTCTGATTGCACTACATTCATCTATACTCCTATTCCAGCAATGTCTTTGAAATATAGACTATCTCTTGTCATGATCAATCCATTCCAGACTGAAGACTGCTATCAGTAAAAATGCGACTACAAATATACCAAGATAGAGCCAAAGACGTGTCATATTAGCAAAAGTCGAATCATATTCTTCATTAAAATAAAACCAGCCAAGATCGTTGATTCGCGCACATGCGCAGATAGCTGCTATGCCCCATCTGCTCGTCGTAAACAGAGATATCGTTTTTGTGATTCCCTTCAGTTCAAAAATTGTGCCTGACATAACAAGCTGTATTATCAATGCAAATGGCATTACTGTCATGGCAGAGTTTTCATTCTTTACAAGTGAAGAAACCGCTACTCCTAATGCATCAGCGCTGAAAATAATCAGAAAAAAAGTAATATAAAAATCAAGTAACGGGACTAATACGACTCCCTCTGTTGGAAAATCAGTCCGGTTAAATACCCATATAAAGAGCAGTACAATCACTGCTTCCGCAAGGCACAGTACACCTTCATAAATACCATGTGCCATGACATAGGCTGAGATGTGCAGCCCTGTTCTGTGTTCTCGTTTCAGAATTTCCCGTTCTCTGCAAATGGAACGGATAGAGTTGAAAATACCAATCCAGATACAGGCACTCATCACAGCAAAGCTTCCGTTTCTTGTTGCATCTGCCTCGACAAACATTTCTTTACCGGTCACACTGCAAATTAAAAGCATAATCAGAGCCACACTAAAGAAAACCTTATATCCCTTCTCATGATAAGAAATCCGGAAACACTTTTTCGTATAAATTCCCATTTGTTCCAGACGGGAAATATGTCTGACAGAATCATCCATACCGGCCTTTTGTTCATCACTCATTCCATTTCTCCCATTTCATAATGAATTCGTCTGCTCTTCCTTCTCCGCCTTCGTTAATGTTATTGATACGCTTCACTACTTCCTCAAGTGAATGTGTGTCAAAGAATAAACATGCATCCGATATCGAGCCATGAAATACAAGATGTCCAACATCATCCTGACTACTCTTTGCAAGAACAATGACTTTATCAAACAGTTCTACCACACGATCCGGAGCATGGGTAATAACCATGATAATCTTTCCCATATCAGCAATTTCACGCAGCTTTTCCATCAGAGCTCTGGCCATAATTCCATCCAGCCCGGAATCCGGTTCGTCCAGAAAAAACAACTGTGGATCCCCCGCAAATTCCATTGCAATACTTAGCCTTTTTCGCTGCCCGCCACTCAGCTTTCTAACTAATGTATCCCTTTGCTTATTAAGACCAAGCAGCACCATGATTTCATCCACACGTTTTCTGTGTTCAGGCTCATTCATCTGCTCCGGCATTTTCATCTGAACTGCATTGTACAGAGTATCATAAACCGTATCCGCATCACGCAGAAGATCCTTTTGCGGAACAAATCCAATCTCATATTTCATCTTTTCGTAATCAGCATAGATATCCATATTTCCATAGCGAATCGTTCCATCCGCCTTTTCATATCCCATCACTGCATTGATAAAGGTTGTCTTTCCCGCTCCGGACCCGCCAAGGATCAGTGTCATTTCACCTTGTTCCACCTGCATATGGATATCCTTCAACAGTATTTTTCTCTGCTGTGCAGTGATGACTTCTCTCTTTCTAATATCTATAACAAGCTTTTTGGAGTCATCATCTGCCCGGCTTTTTTTTCTTTCCTCTTCAAAGGTAAGCTCAACAAGCGGAAGCAGTGTTCCCTTCATGCAAAAGGATACTTTATCTCCTGACGACAGTCTGACCGGCTCTGTAATGGCTCTGCCGTTAATGAACGTACCATTGCTGCTGCCAAGATCCTGATACCACCATTTTCCATATTGAAGGAAGAACTCTCCATGATTTCTGGAAAGCACACTGTGACTGATGCACAGATCGTTCTGCTTTTCGTCTCTTCCGATTTTACATCTGCCATCAAGCACGATATCCTGTTCGTGCTGATGATGTACACTGCAATGTAATACTGCTCTCATGTTTTTTCCTTCCTAATCGAGTACCGCCAAATCTCTGATAAACTGAATATCCTCGTCGGCTTCCTCATGCGTCATAATCGAAACATACCTGTCCTGATTACTGAAGAATCGTTTGACTTCAGCCTGTCTGCTCTTATCTACATCAATCAAATGAATAGACACATCCTCGCCCTTCAGAAGCTTCTCATATTCGTTTCCTGCAACATCAGGCAGGTAAAGATTTTCAGCCAGGAACTGATCCATTCGCTCATAGCTTGTAAGTGGATTCCCATAGACGCTGATACATCGATAGGTCCCCTCTATTGGCAGTAAATCGACATCACCAATCTCATTATATTCGAGGAATAACACCTTATCATCTGTCTCAAGATTACTCAGTACTTCTATATCGGTAATTTCATTATGAGCCAGATCGATATAATAAAGCTGCGATGAAAAAGCAAGTGCGCTAATATCAGAAATCTGGTTTTCACAGGCTGAAACAGCATATAATTCAGCTTTATTTTCCAGTCCTTTAAGTGTTGTCAGCTGATTCCTATCTGCTCTGACAATTTGCAGTTTTTCACAGGTCAAAAGTGGAGAAAGATCACTAATTTGGTTACCTGCAACATCCAGCTGTTCTAACTCAGAAAAACGGTCTCTTAATAGTTCCAGAGAAGTCAGCTGGTTCTCCTTGATGCGCAGCGCTGTGAGACTCGTACTGTTTTCAAGTCCTGACAGATCACAAATCTGATTCCCATTTGCGTTTATTTCTGTTAAATTCACCATGTTTTCGCACTCTTCCAGGGAGATGAGCTTATTCTGTCCGACATCCAGCGTTTCCATGGCCGTTTTATCCCGAAGCACTTCCAGATCCACCAGTTCATTCTGTCCTGCATACAGACTCCACAGCTCGGTCGCATTTTCCAAACCAGCAAGCGAAGTCAGCCTGTTGTTTGTGACATCTAATGTCCTCAGGTGATTGTTATCCTTAAATTCAGAAATAGATAAAATTTGATTATTCGAAAGGTCTAAAAATGACAGGTTTTCGCATTTGGAAAGTCCATTAATGTTCGTGATAGAAGTATCATTCAATACTATTGTACCAAGCTGTTCACACGCCGTAAGAGGAGAAATGTCATCGGAAAGAATGTCGACTTCACGAATACTGATATATGTAAGATCAGGCATGTTTTTTACAAAGTTAATTGAGTCAAATTGAAGCAGATTATTCTCCTCACTGGAATTTCCACTTACTATTAAAGAAGTCAGCTTATCAAAATGTTCCATAAACTCTATTCCAGGCTCACACTCATACAGATGCAGGGAAAGATCTGTCACATACGGAAAATCTACCGGAAATATTTCATTTCCGTCAACTGTAACGCCTTCCTCATATATCTCATAACTGATATCATGAAGATTTGCCATCTTAGCCATTGGTTCAAGAGATGTAAATCCTACACAGTCAGAAAATGAAATACTGCCTATCTGCTCCAGCGTTGACAGTGATTCCATGATCTCATCTGAGATTGTACACATAGAAAAGCAGACACTATTAAGCTCTGCATTCTTTTTCAGTTTAGTGATTTCCTGTTCAGTGATGATTTTATCACTTAAATAAACAAATGATCCGCTAAAATCATCATCTACAGGTTCTTTGTTTTGAGATATGATAAAGAAGCCCGCTATCAATATAAAAAACACTGCAGCTACCGCCGGAATCAATGCCTTCGATAGTCTAATTCCCGGCTTCATTACGTCGCCTGATGCTGTAACTCTGTTATTTTGAGACTGTGAAATCTGAGACTGATTATTTATCTGTTGTGTCTGGCTGTATACTGGCTGTGACTGCGTATCTGTCAATTGTGAATCTGCTGACTGTGTATCCTGATATGCCTGAGTTTTGGAATGTTCAAAGGCTTCCAGCAGCTCGTTGATTGTACTGATTCGGTTTTCACTGCGAAGTGCCATTCCATGCATCAACACGGTTTCTTCCACAGAAGATATCTGTGCCCCCATTTCCGATGGTTTTTTTATAACATCCTCATACATTCTCTGCAGACTATCCACAGGAGCATAACCCGTAATACAAAAATAGACGGTCGCACACAGAGCATACACATCCGTCCATGTCCCTTGAGCACTCATGCTTCTATACTGTTCCTCAGGTGCATAGCCTGGCTTTAGAACCATCGTCATTGTTTTATCATTTTCATCAGATACATTTCTGGCAGCACCAAAATCTAGCAGCTTCAATGTTCCATCCGGCTGCAGCATGAGATTATCCGGACTGATATCTCTATGCAGTAATCCCTTTTGATGTACCAAAATGAGAGACTCCATTACAGGACGCAGCAAATCAAGTGCCTGCTCCATGCTTAGATTTCCATGTCTTTCTATATGCGCCTTCAATGTAATTCCATCTACATAATCCATCACAATGTAGGAAGCTTCATCCATTTCAATGTAATCCCGTATCTTTACTATTCCGCAGCATACAGATAAGTCCCTCATAATCTGCGCTTCACGGCTAATCTTCTCTCTGTCCTTTGGCTGAACATTTTTACATTCTTTGACAGCCACAATTTCATTCGTCACTGTATCGAGTGCACGATATGTAGTCGCAAAGCCACCGAACCCAATCGTATCCTTTATCTGATAACGTTCGTGAATCATTGTCTCTGTAATCGCCATAGTTCCTCACCCTCTTAAGTATCAGACAGTCTGTACCGTCTGTACAGACTGTCTAAATATTTAATTCTATATTATACATGAAAAAAAGAGGTTTGCCAATCTGGCGAAATACTTTGAAAAATGAATCTCTTCTGTTTACTCCTCTATTCCATCTGGATAAATAAAGACATCAAATAATTCACTTGAAGACTTTAACGAACTTTCTGTACCGGAGCTTGATCTTACTCCATTCTGAGTTAATGTATCCCATATGTCTGCCGAAGCGCGTATATCCTCTACTGTCGTTGCCTTGGCGTCCTTCATCCACTGCAGCCGCATCTCCTCTGAGCAGCCAATCATCGGATCTTTCATTGCTTTCATTGCACCAGTCAGTAATCCAAACGGTCTGGAAATACTACTGTATCTTCCGATAATGTAACCGTCTACATCCTCCTGTGTCAGATCAGCAGTACGAAGAAATTCCGGCAAACCGGCAAAAATCTCATAGGACCTTTCAAGATTTGGATCCCGATATGTGTAGAAACCTACATGAGAAGGTCCAAATATCGAGTATGCACCATATGCGCCCAATGCATTTCGAAGTTGAGGCAGCATATAAGCATCATCAATTAACATGGAAATGACACCACTTTTTCCGCTGTATTTACTATTGTCAGTAATCAACATATTCATCTGTACGGTAGAATTGTTGATGATTCCTTCATTTCTTCTCGGAATCATTATAGATGTGTAATCAATCTTCTCTCTCTTTTCTGCCGTCATTGCATCCATAATTTGCTGAATGCCTTTCTTGTAAGAGGTTATCGTATTCTGATCACCAGCCAAAAGTACAGTTGCATCTGTTCGATTCAACAATAGAGTCTGTGCTGTTGTAAGTCTTCTGGTAAGTTCCTTTGGATCTGTATCTGCAAGTTTAATCAGCTCCTGATCATGCGTATACATACCATAATCACTTGTGTATTCATCATATGCCGAATATTCATTTACCATAGCGAGAGAACGATTTATTTGTACTGTCAACGGATCATCATCTATTCTGTTTGTAAAATCAGATTCACTTCTGACCAAGAGGTTTTTAATCGTCTCTGTATCAGAAAAATCCGTGTCAAAAAGAATCTCAGAAAGCGTCTCTGTAGCCGGCTTGGCATCTTCCTTCAAACCCTTCCATGAAATTTCTGCTGCTTTGTATCCCTTATTCTGATATCCTGATGCTCCATTTAATTCCATTGACAAATCAGAAAGATATCGTGTAATCAAGGTAGAGACTTCTTCTTTTGTATGATTTTTTGTATCAAGACCTCCCATTAGAGACAGACATGTTTGCACATCTCGCAGCTGTTCAATTGGAATCGCACTTCCATCAAGCATTAACTCGCTGTAGATCACGCCATCGGTTTCAGTAGGAGCACTTAAGTATCTAACATCATCCTCTGTTTCCTCGGTAATGTCATAATGGCGCTGTTCCTCAGGTAAATCCTTCACTTTCATATTGATTACTTTTGACAGCACCTCTGATGATGCAGGTGTATTTGCCCATTCCATGAACTCCTGTGAGCTGGCCACTAACTGATCTATTTCTTCCGATGACATAGATTCCTTCTTTTTATTTAGTTCATTGTCAAGTGCCGCTGCATTTTGTTCTGTTGCTCCTGCAACAGGTTTCGTTACACTCACGGCACGATGCCTGTTATTGCATAAATATTTCACAATTAACGCATCCGCGCGTTCTTTGGTCATATCAAGAATTGCTTTTTGATAAGTCGGATAATAAGTTACATCATTAAAATAGGTCCATGCTAAAGCAGTATTCAGACTGACATTAACACCCAGGTCCTGTTCCTCTTGTGTTGTCAAAAGAGATCGTTTACTTTCTGCAAGAACAGAATCCAATGCATCCTCTGAAACACCATCAGAAGCTAAAACATTAATACCCTCATCTATTGCCTGTGTAAATAGGTCTCTGTCTTCAGGATTCACACCCTCTGCTACAAATGTAAAATATGGTGCTGACGGACTGTCAAAATCAAGGTCTCCACTAATCTGTGCCTGTGGCATTCTCCCATGTATCGCCTGCATCACAGGTGATGACTCCTGAATTATGGCATTGTAAAGTATCAACATTGAGCACACATCACTCAAATCTGCTCCATTTAAGGCAAAACTATAATAAATTATAGACGTATTCTTTGTTTCAGCATCTTTTTCTACCGGAACTGTATATTCTGCATACTTTGTTTCCGTATAGGGTTCAATTTTCCCCATGTCTACTTTAATTTCTTTTTTATCAAACTTACTTAAATATGTGCTGTCAATGAACGAAAGATATGACTCAATGTCCAGATCTCCATAAAGTGTAATCAGTGCATTGGACGGATGATAGTACGTATCATGAAAATCCACAAGCTCCTCATAGGTCAATGTTCGGATTGCATCAGGAACACCGCCACTTTTATGCGCCGTTGTACTTCCTTCATATAGTGTTTTTATGTTATTGTTCCGTGCTGTCATCGATGGAGTCAATGCGCCCTGCATCTCACTGTATACCGTGCCGGCAATATTGATTTCTTCCTCTTTATCCTCCAGTTCATAACGCCATGCTTCTCTTTCTACGAGTCTTGGCTCAGTATATAACAAAGGCTCAAAAATGCCGGAAAGATAATAATCCATCAAAGACATCAACTGTTCTTCAGAAAGAGATGCAATAGGGTAAGATGTCATACCATGAAAAGTATAGGCATTTACATAAGTATTATAGGTCTGATTAGAAATAGGAAAGAACATATTGGCATCCGGATACTTTTGTGACCCGCAAATGGTCATATGTTCAAACACATGTGGTTTTCCTTTCTCATCCAGCGCCGGTGTACGAAAGGTAATATCAAAGGAGCGATTGGTATCCTCACTCTTAAGATATAAAAGTTCAGCTCCCGACTTTGTATGATTATATAGGATTCCAGTTGCTCCAACCACATCCATAGGGATAATCTCTTTCACCTCGAAACCGGAAAAATCCTCTCCTACATTCGGTAATCCCTCCTCACTTGCCGTCGCAACTTCATCTGTTGTCTGCTCATCTACTGTCTTTGCATCTGCAGATCCTGCCTGCTGTGTCTCTTCCTTAGGTGCACTAACAGGTGGTGTCGTACAGCCTGCCATAAAGGTGCATATCATTAATAAACTTAGTATGCGTACAGAATAATGCTTCATGTGAATACCTCCT
>CAZOHM010000073.1:0-10133 GCA_964579795.1 uncultured Lachnospiraceae bacterium
AACCTTGGGGAAGAATTAATAGCAATATGTGTACATATTTTATCATATATGGTAGGGGTAAAAGATGATAAACTAAATGTTTTAACAGATGATAAAGGGGGCTTCTGGAAAAATTGTTGTAATGGGTACAACTGCTTTCGATCTAAGTGTTGATGATAAGATCTCGATGACAAGTGGAGAATTAGTTCAAAAAATTATGGAGCCGAATGGTATTAATATAGTATTTTGATAGAATAGAGCGTTTATATCAGGTGAGACATTATCTGTTCCTGGTACATATATAACAACATGGAGATTTATAGAAAAAGATAAGCATGATATTTCTTTTCTTTGTGGAACAAATAGGAAGAAGAGCGTACCGATTCGGTACGCTTTATTTGGTAGCAAAAGTTGTGCAATGAATAACTTGATTTATCACTTTTATGCATTTTAAAGATGTCATAGAATATAAAATTTATTTGACGTGGGTCAAATAAAAATATATAATATCAATATAAATATTTGATGTGAGTCAAATAGAAACAAAGAATTATGGGCACTATTTTATGAGGAGGAGACGCATGTGGACAATAAAGTTATTACAGAAAAGCAGGATTTAACGTACTTAAAATGGTCTCATGTACGTACCTCTAGTGGAACAGCAGGAACTTTTTTAAAATCACAATCTACTCTTGGTGGAGAAAAAACATATTATAAGTTATCAAACTTTGATAGTGAAAAGGGAATTATTGGGCATGAGAGTGTGAATGAAATTGTAGTAGACCGACTTCTTGATATTCTTCAGGTTCCACATTTGGAGTATCAGCTCATTTATGCAGATATTGAAGTGGATGGGAAATCATACACAACCTGGGTTTGTGCATCCAGGGACTTCAAAGAGAGAGGCGAATCTAAAGCGGCTTTAGATGATTATTTCGTTGTTAATCGTGAGGAAAATGAAAGTCACTATGAGTTCTGTGTGAGGAATGGGTGGCAGGAGCATATCGATACGATGCTTGTGATCGATTACCTTATTTTAAATCGTGACCGGCATGGAGCCAATATTGAAATTCTTAGAAACGCAAGAAAGAGAAGCATACGAATTGCACCACTATTTGATCATGGTTTGTCTTTGCTCTGTTCTTGTTTTACAGAAAAAGAAATTGAAGGCTTCGATATTGCAGCGGATAAGCCATGTCAAAACTATATTGGCAGCAGATCTACACTTGATAATTTAAAGTTGGTAGGGAACCCCAATGTATTTAAAAGTAAATTAACTGAGTCGGACAAAGAAATTTTATTTACTGATTTAGAGAATGCAATGTCGCAAACCCATATGGATAAGATGTGGGAGATGATTTATGCGAGGTGGAAATATTATGAGAGTATATGCAATTTTTGATAGTGATCTTGATCGTCAAGAGGCCATTGGATATCTGTATTGTTATGAACGGTCAAATAGCTATGTGATAGAGCTTTGTGAGGATATCCATGAGTGGGAAGCTCCCCTTCTTTTTCAGGGATTGGTGAAGAAAGGAATCTATACTGTTCCGAAGGATATATCACTGTTGTGGGTCAGAGAACGTGTGATTCCAAGTGGAAGACAGAACATAGGTCTGATTTTAAAGAATGCCAAACTGAAAGAGTACAATGAAAGGGCATTACTTGCCCTGTCGGATGGAAAATGTTCTCAGGATCAATGCATGGTCAAAGAGATATCGGAAAAAGAAGTACCGGTGAGCATTGTAAAACGCATGGATTCGAATGTGTCAGAGTGCTTTTGGTCTGAAGATGGACAGATTATTTGTCTGTTTTGGGATAACGTTACAAGCAAAATCGATTTGAATGTACTTGCGACGGGAAATAAGAATATACAAAATTTACTCCAAAATAAAGAACTCCTGGAATCCGTAAGGGTTGGTGTCGGAGGATACACCATAGCATTTCAGGATTATGTCGAGATACCAAAGGAAATCTTAAGAGAAAAAAGATGGATATTACCAATTGGTGTGATGGATTTTTATCGTTTTGTGCAAAATAGTATTATTAGTTCCGTAAACGCATGTGAAAGCATGGGATGCTCAAAACAGAATCTGTCCTATTATGTAAAGGCGAATCGAATCGAACCTGTTATTTATGGTTCGAAAGAGAATTTTTATACAAAGGGATCCGTACAAAAATTATTGGATGATTAAATAGAACGTATACATTATGAAAAGGCGAGAATCTATGGGCACAGCGAAAAGAGCAACAAAGAAAAAAGTATTGAAAGAACCTCGCTCGGAGATGATAAAGGTGCGTATGCACGTAAGTGGTACCCAAAACAAGGTATTTAGCACAAGATAAACAGAGCGTTTGAATTTGAAAAAATATATAAATGAAACTATTAACAGATGAAAAGAAAGGTTTAGGAGGTCCAAAATAAAGCAAATGGATAAATTTGTGGATGAGCGGGATTATAAATTATTAGAGAATGACAAATATACATTTCTGGTGCTTCAAAAAATTATTGGCGAGAAGTGTGAACTGCTTTTGACCGACCATGAAAAGCTGATTATATGTTTTACAACCAGTCCGTTTCCAGTGTGGATATGGACTCCGGATGATGTGTCTGAACCGGAAAAGGAGAATATATATCGTATAATATTAGAGCATTCCCTGTTGGGGGGTGAATATCATTTTAATCTCAAATATGATCTGGCAAAATTTTTTGTTGAGAGAGCTGCTGTAGATGGTAAAAAAATATCTATTTCCATGAATATGTTTGTATATGATTGTCCAATCCCTGTAAAACCAACCAGAAAAGCGGAGGGATTCCTTTATCGGTGCGGCAGAGAGGATGTTGATGAACTGGTGGATTTTATTGATTTGTTCCACAAGGAAACTGGAATTGATCAAAAAGATCGTAATAGTTATCGTGTTGATGCAGAAGCATTCATAAATACACAAAATATGTTTTTCTGGAAGGATGATCAAGGAAACAATGTCGCAAGCTGCAAGTTTTCAACACAGGGAAATCTGGCATCGATTAACCTTGTGTTTACCCGTCCGGAGTTTCGCAGGGAACATTATGCAGAAAATTTGGTTTATTATGTAACAAAACTTGTAAAAGATGCGGGCTATATTCCAATGCTTTATACAGATGCAGATTATATTGCGTCAAATGCCTGCTATGAAAAAATAGGATATGTTTTCAAGGGAAAACTGTGTACAATGAGCTAAAGACAAGAATTGAATATTGCTGAAATAAATATGGTAAAGAAATAGAAAATCTCAATTGATCGAGCTGAAAGCGAGGGATGCTTCTTGAACAAAAGTTTAAGAAGATGCGTAAAGAGAAAACTATAAACTGGAATTTTATGGATAACTCCGTCGCTCTAAGAGGAATAGGAGATATTTTGGTGGAAATGATGCATTTGGGTTGCAATAAAATGCAGGTTGGTAGATAGAGGATTGTAGTTGGAAATAAAATTGGTAGAATGAGAGGAAAGCAGAATTGATTCTAAAATTGGAAGAAAATCTATCCCAAAAAGAAATAGAAGTGCTGATTCGATATGCACATCGAAATGCTGAACTTGAAAGACTAATTGTACTTGTTCGCTCGGCGGACAAGGTGGTACGATGTAAATCCGAACAGGGAGAAAAACTGGTTCGTGCTTCAGAAATCTACTATATTGAGAGCGTAGATAAAAGAACGTTTGTTTATTGTAGAGATGAAGTGTATCAATCGGAACTTCGGCTATATCAGATACTTGAGGAACTTTCTGACATTGATTTTGTCCAAGTCAGTAAATCGTGTATCATCAATATACAAATGCTGGATTGTGTGAAACCTCTTTTTAACAGTAGACTGGAAGTCACCCTGAATAATCAGGAACGGGTGAACGCAACAAGAAAATTTGTTCCGTTGCTTAAGGAAAAGCTGAAACAAAATACATACTGAATACAAAAACCATTGAAGTTTAAAACATGGAAAGAGGTTAGAAGATGAAAAATATTATCAGAAATACTTTGGCAATGACAGGGTTGGCATTGACCATATTGTGTATAGTAGCATTGATTTATCAGGGACGATTTTTGTGCATAGAAACTGTATTCCAAGTATTGTTCGCATGTGTTGTAATACAAATTGTTTTGATTCTGCTTAAACACTTTGAAAGTGAATACATTTTGGTAGAGGTAGTTGTTGAGATTGGGTGTGTTTTAGCAGTACTTTTTTTGGCAGGTTATTTTTTTCACTGGTTTGTGAGCATACCTGGATGGGTTCTTGCAGTCATTGGAATACTAGTTTATGCAATCGGATGTATTATTGATATGTTTCAAATCAAGAGAGATGTAAATCAGATCAATGATATCATTCGAAAAAGAAAAGAACAGATGAATCACTAAAAATCCTTAATCCAGCTTAGATGTAGACCTTGAAAAGTGCAGTGTACATTTGAGCTGGATTTATTTTGGAGGAGGTTGTGATATGGAATATGTTTTGAAAGCAAAAGAAATTGAAAAACGATTTGATGATCGGGAAGAAGTGCTTAAGGGAATTGATCTGGAAGTGGAAGAAAATACATTTACAGTACTGTTAGGACCAAGTGGTTCCGGGAAATCTACTCTTTTGAATATTTTGTCCGGAATGTTAAAACCGTCAAAAGGTGAAGTGTGGTACAAAGAGCTTGAAATAAGCGCATTATCTGAAAAACAAATGGCAGACTGGAAAAGAAAGTATGTAGGAAACGTTTTTCAGAATTATATGCTGCTCAATAATCTGACCGTTCGTGAAAATATTTTATTAGGGGTTCATCCGAAAAAGGAGAGTCTTTTGGTTGAAGATTTAGCACAGCAGCTGGGTATCACTTCATTTTTGAACAAATTTCCATTTCAACTATCGGGAGGGCAGCAGCAAAGAGTATCCATAGCAAGAGCCGTCATCAAGAAACCGGAAGTTTTGTTTTGTGATGAGGCGACCGGTGCGTTGGATGAAGAAAACAGTAAAAATGTCGTTCAGCTTTTACATGAATTAAGAAAAAAATATCATATCACGATTCTCTTTGTAACGCATAACCAGCAGATCGCAGAAACAGCAAATCGTGTCATTACTATAAAGAATGGTATTGTGGCGAGTAATAAGTATAATGAAAATCCGATTGCTCCGATGGATATGAAATGGGGTGAGTGATATGAAACTGGTACAAAAGCAGATCGTAAAGGAACTGATAAAAAGCCGTATTTTTATGATGTTAATCATGCTGCTTATGACTTTTACCTCATTTATGTATTTTTTTGTTCATTTTTCTATTGATGCAAATATGGCAGAACTTAAAAGTCTGCATACACTTACAGAAGACCAGCAGGCATTTTATAATGCACTGACCTCTAATACGACGCTGGCTGCAACAATTCTATTTTCGTTTATACTTTTGACTGGATTTGTGCTTACTATATTTTATTCCCGTTTTATTAAGCAAAATAGGAAAGAAATTGGTACGATAAAAAATCTGGGCTATCATGATTCTGCGATTTCGAAAATATTCATTATATTTACAGCTGAAATTACCCTGATTGGAGCCACTATCGGCATTGTTTTGGGATATTTTGTGTCAGTGGTTTTATTAAATGCTTACCAAGAGTCCTACTTGGTTACGGATGTGAAAAGAGGCATTGGAATATCCACATTTATGACGGGTATATTTTTGCCAATGTTAGTGTTTTGCCTGATTGCATATTTTTGTTTGGGATCTGTTCGTAAAAAAGAAACAGGAAAATTAATTGCAAGCAGCCATGAAACAGGCACAATGACTCCAATGTTAAAGTTTGCAGATGTAGTTGCGAATCTATTCCCTGAAAAACAACGGTTTTCTGTTAGATTATCTCTCCGTAATCCTATTGCCGTTGTTTTAATAATTCTGGCAGTGATATGCTTTTCGGTTATGTTTTTACTGGCCTATTCTCTTAACATAAGTAGTCAGACTGTTTATAAATCTCAAACACAGGGGCATTATTATAACTATGAATATTCTTTTGATAAAATCCAAACTGCTAAGGTAGATGGGGAAAATACTACAACTTATTTGAAAACAAATGCAATATTGATGAGTAAAAATGATAAAATTGACTGGATTGTGGTAGCTGTTCATGAAAATAGATCCTTATTTGAATTATTTGATAAGAACGGTAATGCTATTGAATATCCAAAGCCAGGAGAAATTGTAATCAGTGCGCAGTTGCAGGAGCTTTATGGATTGAATAAGGGTGATGTGATAGAAGCTGCAGCAGGGGAAGATAATTTATCACTTGCAATAACTGATGTTGCATTTAATGCAACAGTAAGATGGGTGTATGCATCTGAACAAGATGTGAGCGAGCTATGTTCTGTAAAAGAAGACGATTATAATGGTATTTATAGTGCCTCGTTAATTTCTGAAAGGGCTGTTAAAACTTCACGTGCAATGAAATTGGATGCACTTGAACGCGGTGCAGTTAGTAATCGGATGAGTGCTGTTATTAATCAAGCAACAGGATGTCTGATTGGTTGCATTGTATTGTTTTTGGCATTACTTATCCATTTTCAGTCCAGTACAAGAAATATGTTAATTTTGTATTTGATGGGATACCAGGTAAAGCAAATCCGAAAAATGCTGGTAGATATTTATCGCCCAATCCTTTGGATTTCCTTTGCTTTGACATTGTGGCCATCAATTTTGATTGTAAAGATGGTGTTGCGTTCTTTGTCAATTCAAATAGGTGACTATATGCCATTTCATACAAATGTATGGCTTATAATACTTGTTTTTTTACTTTTAAATTTGATTTATATTTTAGTGCAATCAACATTTCGCTTTGGAATTCGAAGAGTAATTCTGACGGAAAGCTACGCGGAATATACAGGATGACAAAAAATTAAATTTAGAAATGATATAGAAAATATTTGGTATAACCTACTATGTCAATACTCTTTGTTATATTCATTTTCAATTACTTCTTGTGTGTAGTCCCCTCTTCTTTTGAAACTTGTAAAATCGATTGCTTTTTGCAAAGTCCTGTATTTGATGATGAATGTCTTGTGCAAATATGGATCTGCTTTTTACTACAGGTAGTTTTGGGTTTGCATAAAGAAATGAACTGGCTCCGGGTGCCTTGAAATTATGTTGCGTGGTTACACAATATCCCTTTTCTGATAATTTATCAATTACATAGTAATTGCTGTCAAGCGGAGCAGTTGTATAGGTGGAATACACAAATGCCCGGTTCTGAGATTCTGTCGTTTGCACCCTATTAACAAACTCGAGAATAGGAGCTGGGGCATTAGGTCATATACGCACCCGAATTTTCTATTGTGATCCTATGTCCCAAAGACAGAGCCTCACATCGAAAAACACATGTACTACTGCGCCAAATTGTCTCAAAGCGAAGTTCATTTACTAATTTAACAGGTAGAAGATGTGCGCATAATACTATGTCATTTGAACAGCTATCACAAAGAGACTTTGAATAACAAGACACCTTTCGACTTAATGAAAGGAAAAGACAATAAAAACTGCTGGATGCCCTTAACCTCTCGCCAGTCCCACCTGATGAAGTTAACCTGAGTCCATTACTAATCAAGAAATAAAATACAATCTGTTGACCGACTAGGCATAAGTTCATATTTTCTCTTGCAGATGGTGCCACATTAACTTTTGCACAAAAAAACGATACCGTCTTTTTAGTATGTTCAGAAATAGAAGCAAACCAACAGTTATTTGCCATTATTATACTTCAACATGCACAAAATATACATTCAGTACATATTTAATAACTTCACGCTACAAACATCTTTGCATTTCTTGAGTATGTGGATGGTGATACAATGTAATGAATGGTATAAAAAATGTAATGAATGGTAAAAAAGGTCGAAATAGGTATGATATAATTATAAACTAAAGTATGATGTAATAATTAAAAAAAAGCAATTTCACAGAGACGAGTACAGATAAAAGTATACTTAGGGAATTATTTCTGCTTAGGTCTATTTTGAAACATAGGAAACACACGACGCATCAATTGTTTGCAAAAGTAACTGAGACCCCGTTTTGTTATGGAGTATGGATACCTTTGTTTGATCAATTGATGATGTATTAGTGTTTGATGAGTTCAGGCTTCAGCGTAACCTCGTCCGGTGGAATGGGTGAGAGGTTTAGAACTGACAGCAACTTTTTTTCGTCTCTGGAATTCATCAGTGAAAAGGTGTTTTATCACCGAATTGTTCACGCAAAACACTGTTGATATGACACACAATGAAAGATGTATCCTGTACGGTAAGACTGTTAAAACTGGTTCCTTTAGGTAATATTCTTCGAATCAATCGATGATTGTTTTCTACTTGTGGCTTTTGTCAGGATGCTAGAGGGTCGCAGAAAAAAACTTTTGTTCTAGGGAGGCCAGCAGGATTAAATTCAAGAGATTGAGGATCTTTGAATTCCACGCCGTTGTCGGTCAATATAATTGGGAAAAGCCGTTTGAATAAGCCATGCCAAGCATATCGGTTAATGCATCAAAGACTTGAATTACACTAGCCTGCGTACCATCTTTCATCAGGAAGATTAGCATGAAGCTGGAGTCACGGAAGATTATGGTGAGAAAAACTTTTCCTTTTTCACGGCTTCCTTTGACGGTATCCATTTCAACGATTGGAAGATCGGAATAAGCCTCCGTATAACTCAGAAAATCCGCATAAGTCCGACCTTGACGATATTGGTATTCGAATCTGGTAAGAGTCTTCTTAGAACGACGTTTTCTGTAGACTACTTTTTGGGGGAGGTCTATATTTCTAACTTTGAACACATTTTTATCTATGTAGTTGTAAAGAGTTCGTTCACTTATACCTAGTTCGGCAGCATGGGTAGTGCATATATGGTTTAATGACTGCCCTTTGGCTATTAGAGGTGTAATAACAGCTTCGATATGACGCAGTTCAGATGGAGCTTTACGTATGCCTTTATGAGCATCACGCACAGTTTTGTGATGTGAAACATCAGCTTTGTGTGCAGAGTAATAAGCTTTGTTCTTCCGGCATTGATGCTGTGTTGGACAGTTGCTGCAAACATAAGGAGGTTTATCAAGCAATGGACATTGGCTTGAGATATAGCTGTTGTAAAAGTCTATACAATGCTTATTCTTGTGACAGTGCTTGCATCGAAAACTGGAACATCTATGTGAAGAATCATCTTCACAAGCAGTGTTAATTAAGCAGTTTCTATATTTAATACAGTCATTTTTGCCAGGTAGAGGTATACGCTTAATAAAGCAGCGATAATGTAGAACTTCTCTTGCAATTGTGGAAGCAGATCTGTTCAGATGTCTTCCATATAGTAGCGAACGAATAATCTTAATGTATCTTTTTTTCGATAATGATACGTTCAGGTAAGGAAAGTTGTATTGGCATAAAAACCCCTTCCTGATCAAACAAAGGTATATCAATTATAAACTTTTGCAAAAGTAACTGCCAGTTTGCAAAAGTAAGTGTAGGCAAAATCTAGCAGTTAAAATTTATTTTAAGGAATTTTGTTTATTGTATAGAGTACATATTATAGGACAGTAATGATGATAGAATTCTTGTAAGTATATGGATATGAACTTTAATAAGTTAGTGGAAGGAACACCTGATATTAGGATGCTCCCGGAGAAGAAAATTTTATAAAAATAAGTTATACAGGTTTTTCAACTTTTCTGATTTCAATGTAACCTTGGCTTTTATTAAGTCCTAATATATCTATAACATTTTGTCTCAATTATTGATTACGATTCACATAGGATATAAAATTATTTGGAAAAGATGGGTAACCATCAAATTCAAATCTGATGATTACCCATATATGCTATCTGATGGTATCTTTTTTATTTTGTTTTTCTGTTCCTTATCTTCTCGTCTGTTTTCTCCGAGAATGGAATCTACTTTATAATTCATGTGGTGTAATCCTACATATTTTTTTGCCTAATGATACTCTACGTAGGCATGGCTGGAATTGATTTCTCTGGATGAGAACATGATGCTCTTGACGATGCTAGAAACACAGCGGAATTGTTGCAGACATTTAAAGATGAAGATTTATTAATAGAACGCTTAGTAAAATTAAAGAAGCAATGGAGCCAACACCATTTGGTAATGCCCTTGGTAACAT
>CAZOHM010000074.1:0-10043 GCA_964579795.1 uncultured Lachnospiraceae bacterium
GGTTAAATGTTGGCATTCTTTTCACCTCCTGTGATATAATTTAAAAAATCTAGCATGCACAACAAAAAGACGCATTTTGATGCACGCTAGATTATTATATGTGTTTACATTCTCGATGTCAAGGACTATTCCACATTTTTTCGCAATATATCCTACATTATCTTACATATTCATCAACAATTCTATTCTCTATTTCCTTTTCTGTCTGCATGGCTTTGCGTGGATGAAAAAAACAGACATCAGACATCAATTTTCTCGCTTCACTATCTGAAAGATTCACAAGTAATGCTGAAATACGTCTTTTACATGCATAATACCAGATGCCATAAACACCCAATGCCAAAATAATCGCCGTACCACATACTACCCACACAGCTAATCCTGTATAATTATGCTCTACAGGAATTGCAAGTGGAACATCCTCATCCTGTATTACAACCAAATCATAATCCTGAAGTTTCGTTCCTTCCTTCTGTTCAGCTGCATTGACTGTCTGTGCTAAAAAGCTAATGTTCGCGGCTGGGATGGCAAGCAAAACAGCGACAGCACATACCACCAGTATTTTATAAAGTCCGTTCCGTATCCTCATAATTGTTCCTCCACGTTATTTTTTATATTTTAAGTCAAATTGAGTATGTGCAGTTATCCAATTTGTTCATTCACTACTAAAGACTGTCATTTTTTTCGAAAAGGTTCACCTTTTTATATTTTCTTTTGTCATATTTTAGATTATAATAAAACTAGTTTAATTTTCTTTACCTTATTAATATAGAAGATTAATTTACATGAACAAGGAACGTGGGAGGGAATTTTCATGAAAAATGATTACTTTAAGAGTTACAAGCTGTTCAAAATGATACAGCTCATTCTGCTGATCGTATTTGGGTGTACTTTTTTTTGCTATCTCTATTTGGATCCTTTGCTAAAGAATAATGTATATTCAAATAAGAATCTATTAACCATCTGTGTTTTTCTCTGGGCATTCATGATCTATTCCCTCATTACTATCATTTGGGACTTTCATCAGTTGGAAAAAAATATTATTGACACTCACGCACTGAATCAGGTTGCTTTTCTGGATTCCCTGACAGGCATTCCAAACCGTTACAGCTGTGATTTGATTTTTGATAAATACACAAATTCCGAAAATATTGCCACACTTGGCTGTGCACTTGTTTCCATATCAAATCTTGGGGAAATCAATCAGACACTGGGTCGTGACGCTGGTAACAAATCTCTGCAAGACTTTTCAAATATTTTTGAAACACTTGGTGACCAGTATGGATTTGTCGGTCGTAACAGTGGTAATGAATTTCTTGCCGTACTGGAAAATTGTACACTGCTCCTTATGGATCAGTTTTTAAAAGATTTGTGTTCTTCTCTTGAAGAATACAACACAAACAATCAGCTTCCTATCATGTTATCCTGTCATTATGTATTAAATTCCGATGCAAACGCTACTACTTTTGCTGAGCTGGTTTCTCTTGTATACAAAAAAGCAAAACGGGGGTAATTGTCATGCCTGATTTCAATCATGCATACATAGGCAGTCTGGTTTTGCGTTCTCAGGCGAATGATAGTGATGCCTTCGCAGAATTGTATGCATTAACCTACAAACATGTAAATAATTATGCCGGACATTATTTACGCGACCAGTTTCTTGCACAGGATGCTGTTCAGGAAACATACATATGCGCACTTAAGAACATAAAGAAAATAAAAGATCCCTCTCTCTTTGTTGCCTGGCTGAACCAGATTTGCTTCCATGTATGTTTTGATATTTGTCAGAAACACAACAAGCGTTATGGAGAATGCAGTTCTGATTTGCTGGAAATCATGAAAGACGATTATCTTGAGCACAACCCTGAAGATAATTATGAAAAAAGTGATGAGGTTCATACTTTGCAAAATGCAATTCTGTCCTTACCTTTCAACGAACAGCAGGTCATTGTAATGCGCTACTATAATGAAATGAAGCTGGAAGAAATCGCAGATGCATTGCGTTGTAGCAGAAGTACTGTCAAGCGATATCTTGCAAGTGGGCATTCATCATTGGAAAAGCTGCTCAGAAAGGAGGGAATGTAAGTGTTTTTTAAGAAAAAATATTCAGTAGATATGGATACTGCGAATCAGACACTGCAAAATGTGTTTGCAGCCTGTCATCAGGAACCCAATACCATTCCCTTTGACAAGCTTGTTCTAAAGGGAATCGCACATACAGCCTTCACTAAGACTGGAAAATGTGTTGGTACCGCTTTTCTGATATTGACACTGTTTGCACCACTCGCATTCCGCAATCCAGACTTTCTTGTTATGTCAAAAGGACCGACACAGCAGATGGCCATTGAAGATCACCAGCTGTTTACTAATGAGTTTGTTATGACTCTGAATGGGTCCGATATAGATTACACACACATTTACGCAAAAAAAGCTGATGGATCAATTGTACTTCCTCTGTATGTAAATCCTGCCACACATACCGTTTCACTTCCCTATGATGGTGAAACCCTGAATATTTACATTCTGGATTTGAATGGAAATGTTCTGCAGGCAATATTATCCGAAAGCAAAAAGTAAGGAGATCACGATGTTTCATTTAATTCGACATCATTTCCGTGTCGCTTTTATTTTAATAATAACTGCCTCATTTGCCGCTCTGGTATTGACTGCCTGCGGTCAGGAAGCCGCTTCAGAATCCGGTGTTTCTATTACAAAAGCATCCACTGAAAACGGAAGCCGTTCCAATGAAGCTCTTGTACTTGTTCCAATACCGGGTGACTCCAAGCTGTATGGCAATGAGATTATTACCATTGATGCTTCTAACTCATCAGAAGGGTATATTCTGGCAAACTACAAAGGCAGCAATAAAAAAGTTAAGCTTCAGCTTACCGGTCCTAATCAGGTTACATACACCTACAATCTTGGTACCGGTTACGAATGCTTGCCGCTTACAGCTGACAGTGGTTCCTATCGCGTGGTTGTATACGAAAATATCAGTAAAGACCAGTATGCAACTGCCTACTCAGATGACTTTGATGTTTCTATTAAAAACAAATTAGGACCTTACCTATATCCTAATCAATATGTGAATTTTACTGAAAACTCCAAGGTGGTTCAACAGGCTGAGCATTTGGCTGCCGGTGCAACATGTGATTTGGATGTTGTTGCAGCAGTATATGATTATGTAACGGCAAACATCACCTATGACCATGACAAAGCGGCCACTGTAGAATCAGGATATCTACCTGATGTAGATAAAATTCTTTCCGATAAAAATGGCATTTGCTTTGACTATGCTGCAGTAATGGCTGCCATGCTCAGAAGTCAGCGTATTCCGACGAGGCTGGAAATCGGTTATGCCGGAAGTGCCTATCATGCATGGGTCAGTACCTATATCAAAGATGAAGGCTGGATTAATGGAATTATTTCATTTGACGGCAAAACATGGACACTTATGGATCCGACACTTGCCGCCAACAGCAGCGAAAAGGACTTAAAAGACTTCATTGGAAGTGGAGATAACTACGTTACAAAATATGTTTATTGATAAAATCAGATAATCTTGTCTAGGAGGACGAACAATGAAAAGCAGTACAAGCGTAAAAACGTTATCAAACAAGGAGCTCTATGTATTTTGTGAGCAGATTGCCATGGTTTTAAATGCAGGAATTTCTCCTATGGAAGGCATCTCTATTATGCTTGAGGATGCAGTTTCCTCTGAAGGAAAGGAAATACTCCAGAAAATATCTGAGAAGTGTAATGAGGGTGATACCTTTCATCATTCGGTAGAGGCTTCCGGTGTTTTTCCTAAATATGCTCTGGATATGATTGAGATTGGAGAACAGTCAGGAAAACTCGAAGAAGTTATGCGCTCCCTTGCATTTCATTATAATAGGGAAGAAAGTATTGCAGAAGGAATTAAGAATGCGGTCACCTATCCATTTTTGATTGTCGGTATGATGTTAATTGTTATTCTTGTTCTTGTTATAAAAGTATTACCTATTTTCAATCAGGTATTTGTGGAACTCGGCTCAGAAATGACCGGTTTTTCAAAGGGCTTGTTGAACTTTGGCACTACGATCAGCAATTATTCTATTGTATTTATCAGTATCTTTGTTCTGCTTGTACTGGCATACTTCTTTTTTGCAAAAACAAAGCTTGGAAAAAAGAACTTCTCTGCCTTTTGTTCGAGCTTCTTTGCAACACGTTCCTTTTACGAAAAGATTGCATCCGGACGCTTTGCAAGCGGAATGGCATTGACTATGAGTGCCGGTCTTGATACAGATCAAAGCCTTGAAATGGTAGAACATCTTGTTGACAATACTGTTATGGAAAAGAAAGTTCAAAAATGCAGAGAAATGCTGCGTGAGGGAAACTCCTTTTCAGACGTACTCGTGGAAACTGGCATTTTTTCAAATATGTATTCTCGCATGATTACCATTGGTTACAAAACTGGCTCTGTTGATAAGGTACTTGAAAAAATTGCTATCGGTTATGATGAGGAAGTGGAAAATAAAATTAATAACCTGATTACTGTCTTAGAGCCTACACTCGTAATTATACTCTCCGTAGTTGTATGTTTGATTTTATTATCTGTCATGATGCCATTAATGGGCATAATGTCCAGCATTGGATAGGAGCGATG
This sequence comes from uncultured Lachnospiraceae bacterium, assembly GCA_964579795.1. Classification (GTDB taxonomy): domain Bacteria; phylum Bacillota; class Clostridia; order Lachnospirales; family Lachnospiraceae; genus JAEYFP01. The sequence continues at coordinate 4,646 of CAZOHM010000074.1, forward strand.
TTATGAACCGTTTTCAAAAACCGGACTTTAAAAAAAGAATCATACAATCTGTGAATTTCTCCATACTCTTTTTTCTATTTATTATCGGAATCTTTCTTTATGGTATTTCCGCTGTTTCAAACAGTTCCGTCAATGATGGTAAAGAGATATTGGAAAATGCGCTTAATAAAGACATTGTTCACTGCTATGCCGTAGAAGGAATGTATCCTCCTTCTCTTTCCTATATAGAAAAAAACTATGGATTAACTTATGACCATGAGGCTTTTATTATTGATTACGAGGCTGTAGGATCCAACATCATGCCAACCTTTATGATCATAGAGAGGAATCAGAAATGAACTTTAAAAACCGTGAAAAACCGATCGTAGATATTCTTTTTATATTAGCTCTTTTTTGTGCGTTTTTAGTTTCGGCACTTTTTATTATTTTGTTCGGCGCCAAAATATATCGTTCAACAGTTTCAGATATGGACACAAATTTCACTTCTCGTACTTCTCTTTCCTATATTACAGAGAAGATGCGCCAGCATGATTCTGTTGGCGGTGCAGAGGTACGTTTTATTGACGAGCAGCCAGTTCTTGTCCTGACACAAGTTCAGGATGATGTAAACTATTGTACCTATCTGTTTTCGCACGACGGCTACCTGAAAGAGATAACCGCAAAGGATAATTTCATGTTTGATTTCTCCGGTGGGCAGAACATTCTGGCTCTCACTGATTTCTCGGCAACAGAAATCAACGATTCTCTGTACAAATTTCATATTGTTGATACTGATAACAACGAGATTGAATTTTATGTATCATTGTACAGCCGTACGAACGGAGGCGATGAAGTTTATGAATAATCAGACAAAATCAAGAACCTCACTGTTTCTGATGGAATTAATTATTACCATTCTGTTTTTTTCAATTGCCTCAGCAGTGTGTGTACAGTTTTTTGTAAAAGCACACACAATAGGAGAAAAAACAAAGGAACTCAATTCTGCAGTTGCAGCCGCTCAGGGATTTGCTGAGGTCATGCGTGGAACAGACGGTTCGATTGACAGCATTTTATCAGTGTATCCGGATGCAATTCAGGGAAGTGATACATTTTTCGAAGTATTTTATGATGAAAACTTTCTTCCCTGCGAACCTGAAGATGCAGAATATGTCAGTGATGTTACACTGCTTCCAAACGGAGCCATTCAAAACATGGAAATACAAATAGTTAAGCTTTCTACCTATGAACAGATTTATTCTCTCTCTGCTACAAAGTATATGAATACACCAAAGGGCTGAGAGCGAAAATATAATAAAGGGGTTCTTTATAATGAAGAAAAAGTTTTCCTCCGGCATGAATGTCGGTTCATCCTCCATATTGGTCACCTTTGTTTTACTCTGTCTTGTAACCTTTGCAGCACTTTCTTTCCTAAGCGCCAATTCAGATTACAGACTCAGCAAACAGGCTGCTGCACGCACAACTGCATTCTATGACGCAAACAGGATGGCTGAAATCTATATGGCTAATATTGAAGCACTTCTTGCAAAGCAAAACAGCAGCAATAGTGATGAAGCATCCTACATGGATTCTATACAGGATATTTTTTCAGACAATGACAGCATCACTGTAGATACAACTACAACTCCATATACACTGCATTATTCTGTCAAGGTAAACAATACACAAAATCTGGAGGTGACTCTGTCAGTAAATTATCCTGATGCAGATGATTCCGCTCTGTTCCATATTCAGAAATGGCAGACTGTAACTAATGAAACATGGCAGCAAGAGGCTGACAAGAGCAATGGTTCCGGCGGCGAAACCGGATTAATGATTTTTGACTAATCTTTAGGAGGACTATTCATGCTAATTACAGATACATTAACGAAAATCACACAGGACGGTGCGTCAGACATTTTCATTGTTGCCGGTCTTCCGCTGACCTATAAATCAAATGGACAGATGAAATTGTTCTGTGAAGATAAGCTTATGCCGCAAGATACGGCTGAGCTGATTACAGCGATTTACCAGCTTGCTATGGATCGTGATATGTCACGTCTGCAGACAACCGGTGATGATGACTTTTCCTTTGCAATCAAAGGAGTTGCTCGTTATCGAATCAGTGCCTATAAGCAACGAGGTTCTCTGTCTGCGGTTATCCGAGTAATTACCTTTTCCATACCACAGCCGTCTGACCTCGGTATTCCCGAGAATATTATCAAATTTGCAGATAAAAAGAAAGGACTTGTTCTTATCACAGGACCTGCTGGAAGCGGAAAATCCACAACACTTGCCTGTATGATTGATCATATCAACTCAACAAGGTCAGCACATATTATTACACTTGAAGACCCTTTGGAATACTTACATATGCACAAAATGAGCATTGTCAGTCAGCGTGAAGTTATTACTGATACAGAAAGCTACCTGACAGCACTTCGTGCTTCATTAAGACAAAGTCCGGATGTCATTCTTCTTGGAGAAATGCGTGACCACGAAACGATCAACGTTGCTATGACAGCAGCCGAAACAGGACATTTGATCTTATCGACACTTCATACTATTGGCGCATCCAATACAATTGATCGTATTATTGATGCCTTTCCGCCAAACCAGCAGCACCAGATTGCAATTCAGCTTTCCATGGTATTACAGGCAGTTGTATCTCAGCAGCTTGTTCCTACTGTTGATGGAGGAATTGCTCCTGTATTTGAAATTATGACACTTACACCTGCTATTCGAAACATGATTAGAGAATCAAAGGTTCATCAAATTGATGGTATGATTTACTCGTCTGCAGCCGAAGACATGGTTGCAATGGATACAAGTCTTCTCAATCTATACAAAAGCGGAACCATCAGCGAAAAAACCGCGCTTACCTATGCAACCAATGCAGATTTGCTCATGAAAAAAATGAAAATGTAAAACGTCTAATATAAGAAAGCTCCAATCAGAATTTCCACTGATTGGAGCTTTATACTATCCTTATCTTATTCCTCGATTGTAACTTCCTCACTGATTTCCAGTTCAACATTATCTTCTGCATCATCAGTAAAGTCTACGTAATCATTATCCTCTGTCACAGTCAACGTATCTGTAGAGCTGGTATCCAGTTTTACATTACGATAACGCTTCATACCGGTTCCTGCAGGAATCAGCTTACCAATAATAACATTTTCCTTCAGTCCGATTAATGGGTCTATCTTTCCCTTAATAGCTGCTTCTGTAAGAACCTTTGTTGTTTCCTGGAAAGAAGCTGCTGACATAAAGGAATTTGTTGCAAGTGAAGCCTTTGTAATACCAAGCATAACCTGTTTACCTTCAGCCGGCTCTTTTCCTTCAGCTGTCAACTGTTCATTGATATCATCCAAATCGAGTGTGTCAACCAATGTTCCTGGAAGGTACTCAGAATCACCATTATCTTCAATTCTGATTTTCTTAAGCATCTGACGTACAATCACCTCAACGTGCTTATCGTTAATTTCAACACCCTGTAAACGGTAAACTCTCTGAACTTCACGAATCATGTAATCCTGTACAGCACGAACACCCTTGATTTTCAGAATATCATGAGGATTAACACTACCATCTGTCAGCTCATCACCAGCCTCAATCATCTGACCTTCTGGATCATCAGTAATCTTTGTTCTGGAACCGTAAGGTATCAAATATGTCTTTGAATCGCCTGTTTCCTCATTGGTAACAACTACTTCACGTTTCTTCTTTGTATCCTTGATTACTGCTCTACCGGCAATCTCAGAGATGATAGCAAGTCCCTTAGGCTTTCTTGCCTCAAAAAGTTCCTCGACACGAGGAAGACCCTGTGTGATATCATCACCGGCAACACCACCAGTATGGAATGTACGCATCGTCAGCTGTGTACCCGGCTCACCGATAGACTGTGCGGCAATAATGCCGACTGCTTCACCTACCTGTACCGCTTCACCAGTTGCCATATTGGCGCCATAACACTTAGAACATATTCCATTATGACATTTACATGTCAAAATTGTACGAATCTTAACGCCTTCAATTGGCTTTCCATCTTTGTCTACACCAACAGAAATAATCTTTTCAACACGTCTTGGTGTAATCATATGATTAGCCTTTACAATTACTTTTCCTTCTTTGTCATAAATCGTCTCACAAGAATATCTTCCTGAAATTCTATCCTGAAGCTTTTCAATTACTTCCTTACCGTCTGTAAACGCTTTTACATACATACCCGGAATTTCATCTTTACCTTCACAACAGTCTACTTCACGGATAATTAATTCCTGTGAAACATCAACAAGACGTCTTGTCAAATATCCTGAATCGGCTGTACGAAGAGCAGTATCGGAAAGACCTTTACGAGCACCATGTGCGGACATAAAGTACTCCAGTACATCCAGACCTTCACGGAAGTTAGATTTAATAGGCAGCTCAATTGTACGACCGGTTGTATCAGCCATCAAACCACGCATACCGGCAAGCTGTTTAATCTGCTGGTTAGAACCACGGGCACCCGAATCAGCCATCATATAAATATTGTTATACTTATCCAGACCATCCAGCAAAACCTTTGTCAGTTCTTTATCTGTGTCATTCCATGTCTCGATTACACCTCTGTAACGCTCTTCTTCAGTAATCAAACCACGTTTGAAATTCTGTGTAATCAAATCAACTGTTTCCTGTGCTTTAGCAAGCATTTCCTGCTTCTTACCCGGCACAGTCATATCAGAGATTGAAACTGTCATCGCAGCCTTAGTAGAATACTTGTATCCCATAGCCTTGATATCATCTAATACCTCTGCTGTCTTTGTAGCACCATGTGTATTAATAACCTTCTCCAAAATCTGTTTCAGGCCCTTTTTACCAACATGGAAATCAATTTCAAGCTTTAAAGCATTCTCTGGGTCTTCACGATTAACAAAGCCCAAATCCTGCGGAAGAATTTCATTAAAAATCAACCGGCCAAGTGTCGTATTCAAAATACCAACAACACGATTACCGTCCTTATCAACCTTTTCGCGTCTGACGTTGATTCTCTGATGAAGAGATATCTCACCATTCTCATATGCAAGCAGTGCCTGATTCTGTGAATGATAATATCTGCCCAGAATATCAACAAACTGGCAAAGAACCCATCTGTTTCTGTCTGCATCTACACAAACACGGATAAATGTTTCTCTTTCAAGCGGCTGGCTCTTCAAGCTGGCACCATCCTTGCCTGCCTTCACTGCCTTTTGCTTTTCTGCCTGATATGCGTTATAAGCTGCAATTGCTTCTTCAACTGATTGATATTCTGCCTCTGCTTCACCTGTAAAATCTGGATCCTTTGTATAATCCTTGTATTTTTCCATAGTCAGATAGTAAATACCAAGTACCATATCCTGTGAAGGAACAGCAACTGGTCCACCATCAGATGGCTTTAACA
>CAZOHM010000075.1:0-9100 GCA_964579795.1 uncultured Lachnospiraceae bacterium
TTTGAGAACTGTGGTGCACGACGAGCTGCTTTGAGACCGTACTTCTTTCTTTCTTTCATACGTGGATCTCTTGTTAAGAAGCCTGCTGACTTTAATGTAGGACGATATTCTGCATCTACCTTAAGCAATGCTCTTGCAATACCATGTCTGACAGCACCTGCCTGTCCTGTATATCCACCTCCGTGAACGTTTACAAGAACATCAAATTTGTCAGCTGTAGATGTTGCTGCAAGCGGCTGACGAACGATAGTCTTTAATGTCTCAAGACCAAAGTACTCGTCAATGCTTCTCTTATTTATTGTAATATTACCTTTTCCAGGTACTAAGTACACTCTTGCGATTGATTTCTTTCTTCTTCCTGTTCCGTAGAACTTATCTGATGATTTAGCCACTGTAATTTCCTCCTTTCAATCCTCTATTAAAATTTCAATTCTTCAGGTTTCTGAGCTGCATGTGGATGCTCTGCGCCTGCATAGACAAATAATTTCTTATACATTTTTCTTCCTAAAGGTCCATTTGGAAGCATTCCCTTAACTGCAAGCTCGATTACTTCTGCTGGAGCCTTGTCAAGTTTTTCTCTTAATGTTGCTTCTTTCATACCACCAACATAATCTGAATGATGATAATAAACCTTCTGATCAAGCTTCTTGCCTGTTACTGAAATCTTCTCTGCATTGATGACAATTACATAATCACCTGTGTCTGCATGAGGAGTGAAAATAGGCTTATTCTTTCCTCTTAATATTTTAGCGACTTCTGATGCCAGACGTCCTAATGTATATCCAGTAGCGTCTACAACATACCATTTTCTTTCAATGGTAGCCTCACTAGCCATAAATGTTTTCATTATGATACCTCCGTAAAAAAGACCCTGCGGTCAATTTCATTAATAGTTATTGTGTCATGGCTTTCTGTATCTCACCGGGGCTATGGTTCCATACATTCCGCACGTCGTCACATTGAATTATTATATTACACTCACCCTTGCGTGTCAATATTCTTTTCATGATTTTCTAATTGATTTTTTTATTTCATTTCTTTTTTACTAATTTTATACTTCATCCTGGTCAAATGGATAATCGAAGCTATCACGAGCAGAATACTAATCCACTGTGATGTGCTGAATACTAGCAATTTTCCACGAATCATGTCTCCTCTAAAAAACTCCAAAGTGAACCGTGCCGGGGCATAACATAAAATGTAAATATCTAACAAGTATTGCTTCATGTTATTTTTTTGTGCCACAATATGTAACGCCAGAAAAATCAGCAAATCAATACTCGCTTCTATAATCTGTACAGGAACAAGCGGCACCCCATTAGGAGCAAATAATGATGTTTGATATACTACGCTAAGTCTGCTGTGGGTCTGTATGCCATAACAGCAGCCGGTCACAAAGCAGCCTACTCTTCCAAAGGCGTGTACAAGCGGGATTACCGGAACAAGTACTGCATAGAAATCTAAAAGCTTCCACTGGAAAAATCTTGTTACAATCATCGCACCTATAATGGCACCTAACAGCCCTCCATAAAACACGAATCCACCCGAAATAACTGTATGCAGCAAAGATAGTATCTCTCTGCTTTCAATAAATGCACGAATAAGCACCGGAAGCTGTTGTAAAATATATAAAAGCTTTGCTCCAATCATTGCAAAAATCATTGCTCCAACATAAATATAGATAACATCATCAAATTTAATCTTTTTCCTATAACACTGCCATACCATATACAGCATACCAAGTAGAACTCCAACTGCGCCTATCAGTCCATAAACAGGAACTGTACGTCCAAATATGACTATATCAGATTGCATATTTTCTCCTTCACCCCAGTGAATTACTATTCGCTCTTATTGTACATTCGTTTCAAAAGCAAATACTTTCATTCAGAAAAAAAGAAGACGTGAAACACGTCTTCTTTTTTCATTGACTGCAAAAAATCTATGATGCTAATGCTCCAGCTGCTCCAAGAGCACCTACACAAGCAACACAAGCAACAAAGAAAATTGCGCCACCAATTAAACCAATCAAAGAAAGTACAAAACCAGCTTTAGCTATTCCGCCCTCAAAGCCTGCTTTCTTAGCGTTAGATGCCATTACAAGACCAATGATACCCAATACTACTGAAAGGATTGATGAATAGCCAAAAAACCAACATACAACTGCGATAATTCCTAATACTAAACTTGCGGTAGCCGCGCCTTTTCCTGGTACATTATTCTGATCCATTATGAATCTCCTCTCTCATGTAAAAAATATAAGTACATACAAATTTTATCATGTGCATTCATGCATGTCAACTTATCAAAACTCATAATTTATCAAACATAATCCTTTTGCCGGCGCTGTTGGACCGCTTTTGCTTCGTTCTTTGGATACAAGTATTTCCTTGATACTATCCGGATTTTTTTTCCCCTGACCAATTTCAAGAAGCGTTCCTGCAATAATCCGTACCATATTATATAAAAATCCATTTCCACATATACAAATAGTCAGCAGATGCTCTTTCTCAGTCACTTTCAGGCTGTATATTGTCCGTACGGTTGTTTCCACCTGCGTATTTGCACTGCAAAACGCCGCAAAATCATGTTCACCGCAAAGCTTTTCTGCTGCTTCCTGCATTGCCTGCAGATTAAGCGGTGTGTAGACCCAATGTGTATATAATCGATTGGTAGGCATTGGAAATGTATCATGCCAAATTCTGTATTCATATGTCTTTTTTGCAGCTACACGCCTTGGATGAAAATCTGCTGCAGTTTCTTTGGATTCTCTGATTCGAATATCGTCTGGCAGGCTTTGGTTTAATGCATAGGAAAATTTTTCGCCGGGAATACGTGACGTTGTATCAAATACAGCAACTGCTCCCTCTGCATGAACACCTGCATCTGTTCGGCTGGCACCAATTACTTTAATATCTTCTTTGAGTAGTCTTGACAATTCTCTATTCAAAACACCTTCTATTGTGAGTTTGTCTGGTTGTATCTGCCAGCCGCTGTAATTCGTTCCGTCATACGCAACCGTCAGCATAATTCGTCTCATCAGATTCTCCTAACCCCAAAAAATTCTTACACAGATTATCATTACAATATAAGAGCACAGTACTCCATATGCAGCTCTGTCTTTGCGTAAATACTTTAATGGCTTCATTTTCGTACGACCATCACCACCACGATAGCATCTTGCTTCCATTGCCATTGCAAGATCATTTGCTCTTCTAAATGCAGAAATAAACAGAGGAACAAGCAATGGGATCAGACTTTTTGCCTTTTTTATAAGATTTCCGCTTTCAAAATCAGCACCTCTGGACATCTGTGCTTTCATAATTTTATCTGTTTCCTCAAGAAGTATCGGAATGAAACTAAGTGCAATGGACATCATCATAGCTATTTCATGTACTGGAATCTTGAATATACGAAGCGGACGAAGCATCTTTTCCATACCATCGGTCAAATTATTAGGTGTTGTCGTCAGCGTCATAACTGAAGATCCAATGATTAAATAGCTTAATCGAATAATCATAAATACTGCTGTTTTAAGTCCCTCAATAGTAATTGTAAATTTCCACACGCTTACAAGCGGTTCACCGGGTGTTAAGAACAAATTAAACAGCACCGTAATCATCATTAAAATAACAATTGACTTTAGACCCTTTACCATAAAAGAAAAAGGAACCTTAGACAGCTTAATGACAATTACTAAAAAAGCTGTCGCTACAACGTATCCAATAAAATTTTCAAATAGAAACAGGGAAATAATAAATAGCAACGTTCCCCATATTTTTACTCGTGGATCAAGCTTATGCAATATAGACTCTGTTGGATAGTATTGTCCTAATGTAATATCTCTGATCATTATAATTACCTGAATTCTCTCATGAACTATTATATATTTCTTCTAAACTGGCGAAGAATTTCCTGCTTTGCTTCTTCAACTGTAATTGCATCTGTACGTACCGGGAATCCTTTTTCACGCATTTTATACAGAATGCTTGTTACCTGTGGCACGGCAAGTCCTATTTCCTGCAGCTCCCGATAATGTGAAAACACTGTACGAGGCGTATCATCATACACAATCTGCCCCTGGTTCATAACAATAATCCTGTCCACATATTCTGCGACATCTTCCATGCTGTGAGATACGAGTACGATCGCAATATTTGACTCTTCACGCAGCTGTGCAATCAAAGTTAATATTTCTTCTCTTCCTCTTGGATCCAATCCAGCAGTTGGTTCATCAAGTATTAACACATCTGGCTTCATAGCAAGAACACCGGCTATTGCCACACGTCGCTTTTCTCCACCAGATAAATCAAAAGGCGACTGATAAAAATACTCATCTGCCAGTCCTACCTGCTTCAGTGCTTCATATGCACGCAGCTGCGTTTCTGATTTTGACAGACCTAAATTATTCGGTCCAAAACAAACATCCGAGAATACATCGACTTCAAACAGCTGATGCTCTGGATACTGAAACACAAGTCCTACTTTGCTGCGCAGTCTCTTCATATCAAAGTCTTTATCGTAAATGTCTTCACCATTATAATAGATATTTCCACTACTTGCTCGTAACAAACCGTTCAAATGCTGTACAAGAGTAGACTTACCCGAACCGGTATGTCCAATCAGACCGATAAATTCTCCCTCTTTGATCTTTAGGCTGACATCATTAAGAGCCTTAATCTGATATGCAGTTTCTTTGCTGTAAATATAACTGACATGGTCTACGATAATCGACATAATGCCTCCACCAGTTCCTCCGCTGATAATATTCCATCAGGAAGCTGTAATCCTTCCTTTTTCAATTCATAAGCAAGTAATGTCGTCTGAGGTACACCTAATCGAATTTCCTTTAATTCCTCTACCAGTGAGAATATTTCACGTGGCGAACCACGCATAACAATTTTCCCTTCATCCATGACAAATACTTTGTTAGCGTAAATTACCTCTTCCATATAATGAGTAATCAAAATGACCGTAATATTTTCAACATCATTTAACGCACGAACTGCACGAATAACTTCCTTACGACCGGCGGGATCCAGCATGGCAGTCGGCTCATCAAGCACAATACATTTTGGATGCATTGCTACTACTCCGGCGATTGCAACTCTTTGTTTCTGCCCACCAGACAGTTTACTCGGAGAATGCTTTCTGTATTTGTACATTCCAACTGTTTTCAGACTTTCTTCAACTCTCGCCCATATCTCCTTTGTCGGAACACCCATATTTTCAGGGCCAAAACCAACATCCTCTTCTACAACCGTTCCAATAATCTGATTATCAGGATTTTGAAAAACCATACCGGTTGTCTGTCTGATATCCCATAGATGACTCACATCAGAGGTATCCTTTCCATCTACATACACCGTTCCATCTGTCGGATATAAAATCGCATTCATATGTTTTGCAAGTGTAGACTTCCCGGAACCGTTATGCCCAAGAATGGCAATAAAGTCACCCTGTTCAATTTCCAGATCAACCTCATCAATTGCACGGTTTATTCCATCAACCGCTCCATTTTTATCACGACGAATATATTCAAAAACAAGCTTTTTTGTCTCAATGATTCCCATAATCTTTTCTTTTCGTTCCTCTCGAGGTACTCCTTTTCGTAGTATACGTGATTTCTCTGCTAAATGCAAGAAAGACTCCTGACACTGTTTCATCCATTTCTTATTCCGCACAACAGCTAATTGAATCGCACGCAAAGCTCATGTATAATAAATGTTAGCAAACAAAACGCAATCACATGTAAAGAAGAAAACTATGATGAAAAGAATAAATTCAAAACTTCTACTGTATCACTTGTATTTTACAGGTTTTTCTTTATTGATACTTTCAGGCTGTAACCGAACTGTTTCAAATAAATCTGATTCCGATGTTACGATATCGGACAATGTCGTCGTATCAGCTTCAATTGATGTCACCGTTTCAGATGAAATGTCAGGCGAGAAAAGTTCGGCAGACAAAGAGGTTTCGGCAGGCAAAGAGATTTCGACGGATGGCCGCATTACTTTTTCGGATGGTTTTTATTATGAATCACTTTCTGATTCTGTGAAGAAACGTATCCGTGGTATATCTTATCAGGATAATCCGGATATTTCATACGAAGATTTACGCTATCTTTCTATTAAGTATATTAATTTTGAAAATACTGAATGCGAAGGTGAATTGATTTGTCACAAAGCAATTGCTCAGGATTTAGTGGAAATTTTCTATGAGCTATATCAAGCCAGCTATCCAATTGAACGCATTGAATTGATTGATAATTATGAGGGCGATGATACACAGTCCATGCTGGCAGATAATACTTCATGCTTTAATTACAGAAAGGTGTCAGGAAGCAGTACATTATCGCAACACGCTTATGGTCTTGCGATTGATTTGAACCCATTTTATAATCCATATATCAAATGGTCTAATGGAACCGTAAAGGTTGAGCCTGCCGGTTCTGAAGCATATACTGACAGAACAGCTGATTTTCGCGCCAAAATTTCACATGAGGATCTTGCATATCGTCTATTCACCTCTCACAACTTTACTTGGGGTGGTGACTGGAAACGCGTGAAGGATTATCAGCATTTTGAAAAAGATATTTCACAGCCATAAAATAATCGTAACCACCCATTGAACGGGTGGTTTACACTACCCCTATAAGAGATTATTACTGACGTTGGAGCCCAAAGGCTCATCGAGTATGTCTTTCGAATATCATTAAGTACTTATGTCGATTTGAATTACCTCCTTTTATTTGTTTGTACACCTGCATAGAAGGTGTGTTTTAATAGATTGCCTTACCACAAAAAAATCCGCAGAAATAATTTCTGCGGATTTACTTAATTATTTATACTAATTCAATCAATACTTCCATTGCTGCATCACCTTTACGCTGACCAATCTTTACGATTCTTGTGAAGCCACCTTTACGATCTGCATACTTTGGAGCAATCTCATCAAACAGCTTTGCAACAAGATCTATTTCCTTTGTGTTTCTCTTTCTTCCTGCTCCTGCTGTAGGAACTTCAACAACCGGATAAAGAACCTTCAGCATCTGTCTTCTTGCATGAAGTCTGGAAGGCATATCTTTCTTAATTTCCTTCTCAACGGTATCAAACTTTGTCACTTTCTTTCCATCAATGACTTCTTTTACTCTCTTGCCATCTTTGTCTTTTACAGCAACCTTTGCCTGAACCTTAACTGTCTCGAAGTTGTCCTTCTCTTTAACAGCAAGTGCAATTACACTTTCTGCAATCTTTCTGATTTCTTTTGCTTTAGCTTCTGTTGTAACAATCTTACCATGATAAATAAGATTTGTTACCTGATTTCTAAGTAATGCTTTTCTCTGGCTAGATGTTCTGCCAAGTTTTCTATACTTTGCCATGATTTTCCTCCTGGCTGTACATTATACATGTACACTTGCTGATATCCGGCCACGCACTTTGGGCTTACTTACCGAATACTGCCTTAACGGCATGATTAACAGTTACAATCGTCTTGTCATACTCTTTGGATTTACTGACATAAACGGCTACATTTCTTTACTCGTCACCTACATTTAACTGTAAGCCGAGTTCTTTCAGTTTTGCAAGAACCTCTTCTAAAGACTTGCGTCCAAGATTACGAACCTTCATCATATCTTCAGAAGTTCTGTTTGTCAGCTCTTCTACAGTGTTGATGCCTGCTCTCTTCAAGCAGTTATAGGAACGAACAGAAAGTTCAAGCTCATCAATATTCATTTCAAGCACTTTTTCTTTCTCATTATCTTCTTTTTCTATCATGATTTCTGCTGTTTTTGCATTCTCAGATAAATCAATGAATAAAGAGAGATGCTCGCTAAGTACCTTTGCTGCAAGGCTGACTGCCTCATCCGGAGCAAGTGTACCGTTTGTAAATACATCCAGTGACAGCTTATCAAAATCAGTAATCTGACCAACACGAGTATTCTGAACTGTTAAGTTCACACGCTCAACCGGTGTATAAATAGAATCTATTGCAATCACACCAATTGGAAGGTCTTCATTTTTATTTTTGTCTGCACTGACATATCCTCTACCTCTTGTAATTGTAAGCTCCATATAAAGTTTACAATCTGAACCACCATTCAACGTAGCAATTGGAAGTTCCGGATTCAAAATTTCAATATCCTGATCCGCCTGAATATCAGCAGCTGTTACAACACCTTCGCCTTCAAATTCAATAAAAGCTGTCTTAGGCTCATTTGTTGTGCTGGTGTTCTTAATCGCAAGACTCTTAATATTCATGATAATCTCAGTAACATCTTCCTTAACACCAGGAATAGAACTGAACTCATGAAGAACGCCATCGATCTTTATCTGACTTACTGCAGCACCCGGCAATGAAGAAAGCATAATTCTTCTTAAAGAATTTCCGAGCGTTGTTCCATAGCCTCTTTCAAGTGGTTCAACAACAAATTTTCCGTACTTTTTGTCTTCTGAAATTTCAACAATCTCAATCTTCGGCTTTTCAAAATCAAACACTGCAAAGTACCTCCTTTTTTAGGATACTGATTATTTAGAATATAACTCGACGATAAGCATCTCATCAACCGGTACATCGATTACTTCACGTGTTGGAAGTTCCTTTACAGTTCCTTTTAAATTTTCCTGATCTACGTCAAGCCAATCTGGAACAAGTCTTCCATTTGTTGACTCAAGAATATCCTTATATCTCTGTGAAGACTTACTCTTTTCTCTGATTTCAATTACATCTCCAGCTTTAACAAGATATGAAGGAATATTTACAACATTTCCATTTACAGTAATCTGCTTATGGTCTACGATCTGTCTTGCTTCTCTTCTTGTTCTTGCAAATGCCATTCTGAAGATAACATTATCAAGTCTGCTTTCAAGAAGGATCATCAGGTTTTCACCTGTCATCCCTTTCATTCTATCGGCTTTCTTGTAGTAATTTCTAAAAGGCTTTTCCAAAACGCCGTAAATAAACTTTGCTTTCTGTTTTTCTCTTAACTGAAGACCATACTCACTCATCTTCTTATTTGCTCTGTTCAAAGTCCTGTTAGACTTCTTATCAATTCCTAAATACATTGGTTCCAAACCAAGTGATCTGCATCTTTTCAGTA
>CAZOHM010000076.1:0-8968 GCA_964579795.1 uncultured Lachnospiraceae bacterium
GGCATTATATGACATACTTGGCATGGAGGAAGCCCGATGAAAAAACTGACTACTATTAAAAAAGGACGTGGGAACAAAAGCCTGTATGGAACTTTTTTATATATGACATTACTTCCGCTGTTTCTTTTTGGACTTGTAATGATTATATACAGTTCAAATACACTTATTGATGGCATTCAGTCAGAAACAATTAATAATCTGCATAATTTGGGGATTTCTGTGCTGGCATCCTATGATGCCATGTATCCCGGAGATTATCGTGTGGAGCTGACCAGTAACACAGTCACCTTCTACAAGGGTGAAAAACAGCTGGATGGAGATTATATGGTAATTGACCAGATTAAGGATAAAACCAATGTGGAAATATCCATGTTCTTTTCTGACACACGTATGTTGACGACTATTACAGACAAAGACAATAAACGATACATAAATACATGAGCAAACAGACAGATAGTTGAACAGGTTATGACAACGGGAACAGCACAGTTTTTCAACAATGCTGAAATTAATCATGAACGTTATTTTGCATATTATGAACCAATATTTACACATGACAAAAGTACTTGTATAGGAATGCTTGCGACAGCAAAGCCGGCAGCGGAAATTGAAAAAACGGTACAATCTGCTGTTTATAAGAATATTATGATTATGGTTCTTGCTCTGCTTATTACTGCTTTGTTTATTGTCAGGTTTGCATCAAATATTGTCATGGTTATAAAAAAAATGATGGATTTTTTGAAAGATATTTCGTCAGGAAATCTAGATGCAGAGCTGAATCCGATTGTGGCAGACAGAGGAGATGAGCTTGGCGAAATGGGAAGATTTACAATCAGAGTGCAGGCTTCTTTGCGTAAACTAATTGAACGAGATGTCCTGACAGGTTTGTATAACAGACGTAGTGCAGAGCATAAACTGGATGAAATTCGTCAAAAAGGGGAGACTTACAGTATCGCGATAGCTGATATTGATTTTTTTAAGCAATTCAATGATAACTATGGTCATGAATGTGGAGATATTGTACTTAAGGAAGTTGCCAGACTGTTGAATGATGGCATGCGAAACTTTGGGTATGCAGCTCGCTGGGGTGGAGAAGAATTTCTCCTTTTGTTTGAAAATATGGGACGACTTGCAGCAGGGATAGAGGCGGACAGGATTCTTCAAACTATCCGGGAAAATTGCGTAAATTATAACGGAAATACCCATAAGGTTACATTGACTATTGGAATTTCTGAAGGAACAGCGGATACACCAGTCAATGCACAGATTAAAGAGGCAGATGATAAGCTGTATCAGGGAAAGGAAAGCGGAAGAAATCGCATAGTTGTATAGTATGTGGAAAAATCAAAAAAAGAGTCGAACCAGAAAAAGCTTTCATTATTTTGAGAAAACTGTGCAGAATCTGGTAAAATCATCACGAAAATATGCAGTTGTGTTTTATGATATTATTCATTTTAAGATGGTAAATGATGATGTGGGAAGAGCAGAAGGGACTCGGATTCTTAGAGCAGTCTATTGTGTTCTTGAACAGGCACTTCAAAAAAATGAGGCAATCTGTCATGCGCAGGGAGCCCACTTTTTTATGCTTTTGGAAGCATCTGATCTGAATCTGCTTGTGAAACGTTTGGAAAACATGAAAAAAAGTATGAACAAGTTGCCAGCAGGGGAAATGGATACGAATCAAATGTCTGTATGTGTCGGAATTTATCAGGTGGAAAAAGAAAATCTGAGTGTAGTGCAAATGACAGACAGAGCAATTATGGCAAGATGTGCTTCAGGAATAGAGATGATTGACGGATTCGGATATAAGTTGTATTCGGATGAAATTCGTTTGAAGCTGGCAAGAGAAAATGATTTGAAAAACCGTATGCTGAAAGGAATGGAAAAGGGCGAGTTTAAGGTATATCTGCAGCCAAAGGTAGAGCTGTCAACGGGATGTGTACATGCAGCTGAGGCACTTGCACGCTGGGAGGATCCAAATGAAGGAATGATTTTTCCGGCAGAATTTATTCCTGTATTTGAAAATAACGGTGCAATTATCAAAATGAATCTATACATGCTTCGTGGAGTCTGTAAAATATTAAAGGATTGGGTTGCAAGAGGATGGACGCCAGTTGTCATTTCTGTAAATCTTTCAAAAATCAGTATTCATAATCCATTGTTTATTTCGGAATTTAAAAGTATCATGGAGGATCCGGAAACACCGGTCAAGTATTTGGAATTTGAGTTTACAGAGAACGCAGCATATGAAAATCCACAAAAGCTGAGCCAGCTGATTGATCAGATTCATAAATGGGGAGCAACCTGTTCCATAGATGATTTTGGATGCAGCTATTCTAACTTGAATATGTTAAAGGATGTACCGGTTGATGTCCTGAAACTGGATAAGGAGTTTTTTGATATTAACCCCGAGAATGGGGAAAGGGCAATGAAGATTGTAAGTGCCATTATCAAACTTGCACATGATATCGGAATGGAAATTGTTGCAGAAGGTGTGGAGGATGAAGCACAGGCTTCTTACTTAAAAGAGATAGGTTGTGATATGATTCAGGGATTTTATTTTTCAAAGCCTCTTTCTATAGAACGGTTTGAAGAATATTGGAGGGAAATACGCAATGAAAAAGGAAACAGAAATTAAAAGCGACCTGCCAGCAATGAATGTAATCAGTGGATTTCATGTGCGCCCCGGTTTCTTTGATATGAATGGAGCCACAGCACTTGCGCAGGGTGTAAATTTCACGATTCATTCGCATCAGGCAACGAGCTGTAGTCTTGTTTTGTTCCATCATAGGGAGACTAAGCCGTTTGCAGTGCTAAAATATCCCGAAACTTATAGAATAGGACATACCTTTTCCATGCTTGTTTACGGATTGGATATTCATGATATTGAATATGCATATACCCTCGACGGACCAAACGATCCTAAAAAGGGACTGCTCTTTGACAAAACGAAGTATATTCTTGACCCATATGCAAGAGCCGTAGCAGGGCAGAGCGTATGGGGAAAGAAGTTCGATGATATTGATTTTTATAAAGCACGTGTTGTTAGAAATGATTTTGACTGGGGAGCTGCAAAGCAACCGTTGATCCCTATGGAGGATACAATTATATATGAGCTGCATGTGAGAAATTTCACCATGCATCCGTCTTCCAAGACAGAATATCCGGGAACCTTTGCTGCAATCAAGGAAAAGCTGCCTTATTTACTGGAGTTAGGTATTAACTGTGTGGAGCTGATGCCAATATTTGAATTTAATGAAATGCTTAACAGGCGAGAATTAAATGGGCATGAACTTTTGGAATGTTGGGGATACAATACAGTCAGTTTTTTTGCACCAAATACATGCTATCTGGCCGAAAGAGAATATAACCATGAAGGACATGAACTAAAAGAAACAATCAAACTGTTGAATGATAACGGAATAGAAGTAATTCTTGATGTAGTATTTAATCATACTGGTGAGGGAAATGAATTTGGTCCTTTTTTCTCATTTAAAGGAGTGGACAATAATATTTACTATATGCTGACACCGGATGGTTATTATTATAACTTCAGTGGATGCGGAAATACACTGAACTGCAATCACCCAATTGTGCAGCAGATGATATTGGAATGTCTGCGATACTGGGTTGTTAATTACAGAGTTGACGGATTCCGATTTGATCTTGCATCCATACTCGGAAGAAATGAAGATGGATCACCAATGAGCAAACCGCCACTTTTACAGAGTCTGGCATTTGATCCTATTCTTGGCGATGTGAAGTTGATTGCTGAGGCATGGGATGCAGGTGGATTGTATCAGGTGGGAAGCTTTCCTTCATGGAACAGATGGGCTGAGTGGAATGGAAAATATAGGGATGATATGAGACAATTCCTAAAAGGTGATGATGGAAAAGCGCAGGCAGCCGCACTCAGATTAACAGGGTCTGCAGATTTGTATCCAGAGGAGACACGTGGAAGAAATGCATCCGTGAATTTTGTTTCCTGCCATGATGGATTTACTCTTTATGATTTGTATGCCTATAATCAGAAGCATAACGAGCAAAATGGATGGAACAACGAGGATGGAGATAACAACGGAAATTCCTGGAATTGTGGAGAAGAGGGTGAAACACAAAATCTGGATATACAAAAGCTTAGGAAAAGAATGATTATGAACGCATGTGTCAGCCTGCTGTGTAGCCGTGGCACACCCATGTTCTATGCTGGAGATGAATTCGGAAATTCACAGTTTGGCAACAATAATCCGTACTGTCAGGATAATGAAATATCATGGCTGGATTGGAGTCTTCTTGAAAAAAACAGGGAGCTGTTTGAATTTTTCAAATTTATGATTCGTTTCAGAAAATCTCATGCAGTCATGCGAAAAAATCTTTCGCTTTGTTCATTTGGGTTTCCGTTTGTCAGTACGCATGGAAAATATCCGTTTACAGATAATTTCTCGTGGGAAAGCAAGCAGGTAGGTGTAATGTTTGCAGGTCGTACGAAAGTGAAGGATGATATTGTATACGCTGCGTTTAATACATACTGGGAATCAGAAGAAATCATACTTCCAGATTTGCTTGGCAGAGGAAAATGGCAGCTTGTAGCAGATACTTATCAGAATAGTGTTTTGAAAAAGAGAGTATTGTCTGACAACAGGATTACAATGGGACCAAGGAGTGCGATTGTACTTGTTTATACAGCAAATGGACAAGATTGAGCGGGTGTGTTTCATATGTTAAGATAAGGCTAATGTAGATATCGACTGCTTGTAAAAAGTGGCAAAAATGATTAAGATATTCAATTGGGTATGTGGCAGATAGGCATACATAGAATAATGTGAGTCAAGGAGAGAACGATGAGAAAAACCAAGATAGTATGTACATTAGGACCAGCATCCAGAAGCCCGGAAATGATTGAAAAATTGATAAACAGTGGTCTGAATGTTGCAAGATTGAACTTTTCACACGGTACACATGAATATCATCAGGAAACGATAGAAATGTTTCGCGCAGTGAGAGATCGTATGGGAGTTCCTGCTGCAGTGCTGCTTGATACGAAAGGACCGGAGATTAGAATCTGTAATTTCAAAAAAGAGTCGGAGATGCTTGAAGATGGGGCTGAATTTACGCTCACAACAAAGGAAACAGATGGAACAGACAAAATAGTTTCTGTCACATATAATGATTTACCTTCTCAGCTTGTAAAAGGCAATAAGGTGCTTATTGATGATGGAAATATTGAGTTGTGTGTGAAGTCCTGTACAGAGACTGATATCATATGTGAAGTAGTTCATGGTGGGAAAATCAGCGATCATAAAGGAGTAAATATTCCGAGTGTGAAGCTGGAAATGCCGTATATGAGTGAACAGGATAAGGATGATGTACGATTTGGCGTTGAACAGAAGGTGGATTTTGTGGCAGCATCCTTTGTTCGCAGAAAAGAAGATGTGATAGAGCTGCGGAAATTTATTGATTATCATGGCGGTCATGAAATCAGAATTATATCCAAAATTGAAAATATTGAAGGTGTAGACAATTTTGAAGAGATTCTTGCACATTCAGATGGAATTATGGTGGCCAGAGGAGATATGGGGGTCGAGGTGGAATATGAGAGACTTCCGGGTATTCAAAAGCGCTTCATAAAACGCTGTTATCAGGAAGGGAAAATGGTAATTACAGCAACTCAGATGCTCGAATCCATGATTGAACATCCAAATCCAACGAGAGCGGAAATAACAGATGTTGCCAACGCTGTATTTGATGGAACATCGGCAGTCATGCTTTCTGGAGAAACAGCTATGGGTAAATATCCGGTGCAGGCAGTGGAGGCAATGGCAAAGATCGCAAATCAGGCAGAGCATGATATGTTTGAAATGAAGTTGTATAGAGATGACAAGTATGAGATTAATACACATGATTTGACAACAGATGCCATTTGTGACGCAGCGTGTAGGGCAGCACGTGATTTATATGCAAAGGCAATTATTGCAGTTACAAAAAGTGGAAGAACAGCACGCATGATTTCAAAGTATCGTCCAAAATCTCCAATTGTAGCAGCCACCTATTCGGAAAAGACCTTTCACCAGCTTGCCCTATCCTGGGGTGTTACTCCGGTGCTTGCTCTTTTTCAGAATACAGCAACGGATTTAATTCGACATGGTATAGATTGTGCCAAGCAGCTTGATATGGTTGAAAACGGGGATACTGTTGTGGTTACTGCAGGCGTACCTGTTGATTCACAGGGAAACACGAATTTAATCAAAGTTGAAACAGTTGGAAGCAATACAGTCGGAATCTAATTTACAGCGGAGTATATTATTAAGACAGAAGGAGAATCAATGAAAATTAAGGCAGTTTTTATGGCAGCCTTTATGGCAGCCTGTGTAATGTTAACAGTTTCTGCAGATGCAGCAGAAAAGAACCAGATAGTCGTAGTAATTGATCCCGGTCATGGTGGACCGGATTTGACGAGTAACAGTCAGGTGGGTGCAAATTATCAGGCAATGGAGAAGGATATTACACTTCAGACAGCAAATGCACTGCAGACAGAGCTCAGTCAATATAAGAATGTAAGTGTCTATATGACAAGAACAACAGACACCGATGTGTCATTGAAAAATCGTGTCGATTATGCAAAGAGCGTCAATGCGGATTTGCTTGTGAGCATTCATTACAATGCAACAAGCAGTCATGAGTATTTTGGAACGGAAGCATTTATTTCTGCATTTAATAAAAATGCAGTAGCTTATGATGTTGCAGATGCATTGACTAAGAATTTAAGCAGTAATTTTGGATTACTGAATAAAGGTGTCAAGGTTCGTCTGAGTAATCAGACGGGTAAGGATTATTACGGAATAATCAGCAGAAGTGCATCATATTCGATGCCGGCTGTTATACTGGAACATGGATATATGGATAATGATGCAGACTGGTCAGTATATCAGAACAAATGGCAGCAAATCGGTATTTCTGATGCAACAGCGATAGCAAATTATTTCGGATTAAGTAAAACAAATACGAAGAAGCAGGTAACCGTTCCGAATAAGCCGGCACCGATTGTAATACAGGATTTTACCGCGCCGTTTGTTGCTATTACGGCAGCAGGACGTACAGTTAATATTGTAACACTGGAAAATGAGAGCCGGCCACTGTATTATGCCTATAGTATGGATGGTGGACAGAGTTGGACAAAGCTTGCAAATTATACAAACTCATTTACCGTATCGGGTCCGGGAATGGTTATGGTAAAGGTTAGCAACACATATGAACTAGAAGGGTTCAGTAATGTGATTGCAGTTAATTAAGAAAATTAATGAAAAATGAATTGACAAATTGTATTCTGTTGATTATGATAAATGCAATATATTTGATAATCGGTTATGAGAAAGAGGAGTATGCATATTACCCCATCAGAGAAGGCAGTTCACCGGCTGAGAGGCTGCCGGGAAGGGATATGCAGAAGGTAGCTTTTGAACCGGTATTCTGAAGCCATAAGCTTAAGATTTTCTTGAGAAGGTGTGTAGGAGTATCCGTTGGCTCCACGTTACGGAGGACGAGAGATAAATCAAGGTGGTACCGCGAATGAGATGACGCCCTTGCTGTGTAAACAGCAGGGGCTTTTTTATCGGGTGTACAGCATGTAAAAGGAGAGAAGCGCTATGAGCAAAGAATTAGAAAAAACATATGATCCGCATGGTCTGGAGGACAGACTGTATCAAAAATGGATAAGCAAGAAATATTTTCACACAGAGGTTGACAGGAGCAAAAAGCCATTTACAATTGTGATGCCGCCTCCAAATATTACCGGAAAGCTCCATATGGGTCATGCATTTGACAGTACAATGCAGGATATTTTAATTCGATTTAAAAGAATGCAGGGATATAATGCGCTTTGGGTGCCAGGAACTGACCATGCAGCAATCGCAACAGAAACAAAAATTACAGCTACTCTGAAAGAACAGGGAATTGACAAGGCGACGCTAGGCAGAGAAGGCTTTTTGAAGAAGACCTGGGAGTGGAAAGAAGAATATGGTGGAAAGATTGTTGAACAGTTAAAAAAAATGGGTTCCTCCTGTGACTGGGATCGTGAACGTTTCACAATGGATGCAGGCTGTTCGGCAGCAGTAGAAGAGGTATTTCTCAACCTGTATAATAAAGGGTATATTTATAAGGGCAATCGTATCGTAAACTGGTGTCCGGTATGCAAAACAACCATTTCAGATGCTGAGGTTGAACACGAGGAACAGGCCGGACATTTTTGGCATATCAAATATCCGATTGCAGGAACTTCGGAGGCAGAGGCTGCATTAGCAGGCCAAAAGCCAGTCAAAGCAAATGATAAGAACTATGTTATTGTAGCAACGACAAGACCGGAAACAATGTTGGGAGATACTGCACTGGCTGTCAATCCAAGTGATGAAAGATATCAGGAGCTTGTTGGAAAAAAGGTAATCCTTCCGCTTGTCAACAAAGAAATTCCTGTGATTGCTGATTCTTATGTAGACAAAGAGTTTGGTACAGGTGTTGTTAAAATTACACCGGCTCATGATCCGAATGATTTTGAGGTTGGAAAGAGACACCAGCTTGAAATTATCAATATCATGAATGATGATGCTACAATTAATGACAAGGGCGGGAAATACACCGGACTGGAAAGATATGAAGCTAGAAAACAGATGGTATCTGATCTGGAGGCACAGGGCCTGCTTGAAAAAATCGAGAATCATTCTCATAATGTCGGAACACATGACCGCTGCGGCTGCACAATCGAGCCGATGGCAAAACAGCAGTGGTTTGTTGCAATGGAAGAACTCGCAAAGCCTGCGATTGAGGTTTTGAAATCAACAAGAGAGGGCAGAACGCTGTCAACAGGTTCATTACAGTTTGTTCCTGAACGATTTGATAAGATTTATCTTCACTGGCTGGAAAACATCAGAGACTGGTGTATTAGCCGTCAGCTCTGGTGGGGACATCGTATCCCTGC
>CAZOHM010000077.1:0-8901 GCA_964579795.1 uncultured Lachnospiraceae bacterium
TATCTACAGCCGGGATTCCCATAACATCGCCCCAGTCTGCGTCTTGAAGACGAAGCAGTCCTTCATCAGCAAAATTTGATAAAACCTCAAGATCTACTGTAATATTTGGATACATCTGATTGAAATCTGCAATATAGGACTCCCAATTCTTTCCTGGGTAATCTGCATCTCCCATATCAGTTCTGTGATTTAAAACCTTAATCGTTGCTGTCAGATCTGTGTAATCTTCTCCCAATGTAATATCTGTGTACTTCAATTCTCCTGTTGCTGCAGCCTCTGTTGTCTCTGCTGCCTCCTCTGCAGGTGCTTCTGCCACTTCTTCCTCTTCTGCAGGTGCTTCTGTTGCTTCCGCTGCTGCCTCTGTTACTTCCTCTGTCCCCTGATTGCTACTTCCGCAGCCAATCATCGCTAAAGTCAATACACTTGCCATTGAAATAGCGATCATTTTTTTCAATTTCATAATCAAAAAATCCTCCTTTTATTGTTGATAACTAAGTGATATTCATACTATAACTTTTAATTTCGAGAATGTCGCGTCTGTATCTTTAATATAATCCTCAATTTTTGTCCTTTTTTTTTGTTTTTTCTATTCTTCTCAATTTTTGCTTTTAATTGTTCGTTTTTGATGTATAATGAAGGTATTATAGCCTATCAAGTTCATTATTTAAAAAGTATTTCAATAGTATTTTGGAGGTATTATGGCAGCAAAATATGAGTTAATTAAGTATCAAAATGAAATGCACCTATTGGTTTATAAAATGAACTATATCAAAGCCACTACTCATTGGCACACTGAGCTGGAACTGCTCTTTGTTTTATCTGGTCGCCTCAATCTGACCATTGACGGTAAGAATTATCTCTTGAGAGAACAGGAATTTGCTGTTATTAATAGTGGTCAGATTCATTCGTGTGAATCCGATGAGCAACAGGACGGAGAGCTTGTTCTGTTACAAATCAACGAATGCTTTTTTCATAACCTGCATATTGACATCAAGCAAACATGCTATCCGACCATTTTCAGCAGTCTGCCAGACTCTGAATTCTACCGAGAGGTGAGCCTTGATATACTGAAAACTGCATCTGAACTTTCCAGTCTCCCGGATACAAACAGTGAAGAGTACAAGACAAATATTAACCTGCTCTGTTGTAATATCATTGCTTCGCTAACACCTTATTCCAAAGCTGGCAAACAGACCGCTTCCGGGCAGAGCACCTTCTATAACAATGTCTCACGCATCAAACACATTCTCTCCTACATAGATGCACACTATACTGAGGATTTGTCTGTTGCCAGTATTGCTGAGATCGAACATCTGAGTGTCTATTACCTGTCACATTGTCTGAAGAAATTCACCACAACCACCTTCTCTCAGTACTTAAACTTTTGTCGCATTCGAAAGATTCAATATGATTTAATATATACAGATGACTGTATCACCGATATTTATCTACGCCATGGATACAGCAACAGTAAAACCTTCAATCGTATTTTTAAGGAAATCTGTGCGTGTTCTCCAAGTGCCTTCAGAAAAAACAAGACTTCTCTGAATTCTGATTTGATATTTAGTCTGCGAGACACAATTGATACTGGTATTGGCACCTACATAAATTATCATCATGAGGATTCAGATACTCCTTACAAATATCTGATTACTGATGAAGAATCGGCATCCCCCAGCCACTATTCTGATACAGGTGTATCTACTGACATACGTCTTTCGTACATTGCCCCTACAGCCTCATATAAAAAGTACTATCTTAGAATGACTGGAACAGGACGTGCACATGATCTACTCAAGGCTCGATTTCAAAAGCAGTTTCGTCAGATTCAAGAGGAAATAGGTTTTTCTTACATTCGGTTCTTTGGGATATTTAACAAAGAAATGGATGTTGTCAGAATGCAAAATGAACAGCCAATATACAATTTCTATCATACGGATGAAATACTGGACTATATCATTGAACAGCATTGTAAGCCATATATTACGCTTGGTTTTACCCCAGATGCATTCTGTTCTGGAGATACGAAGCTCTATTTTTATACTGCCAATACAACACCTCCAAAATCATTAAAGCTTTGGGAAGAGCTCATTCATAACTTTATGATGCATATCATTGAACGATACTCTCTGAAGGAAGTTCTGACTTGGACCTTCGAAATATGGAATGAGCCTGACATTGACTTCTGGGATGGAGACTTTAAGCAATACCTGCAGCTATATGAGTCCAGTGTGCGTATCATTAAATCAATTCATGAGAATCTGATTGTTGGCGGTCCTGCTCTTTCAAGCTTTGTTTTTGAAGACTACAATCACCTTTCTACTTTTTTACAGTATTGTACCGCAAGACAGATACCTGTGGATTTCATCAGTCTTCATCCATATCCAATACAAATGAAAAAGAATCCCAGCACCAGAAAACTGCAGCAGCTTCTACTTCAGAAAAATGAACTTGAAAAGAACATTACAGATATTCAAGCCTATCTGCAGTCTACCGATTATACTGCTGTTCCTCTGCACCTCAATGAATGGAACAGTACACCCATAATTCGTGATTATATACATGATACTGCTTTTATGGCCGTATTTATTATCCATAATACATTGCATAATTTAAACCGAATTCATAGTCTGTGTTACTGGTGTTTATCTGATTTGATAGATGAGGATGGAGTTCCTTCTCATGAGTTTTGCGGAAGCTTTGGTTTACTCAGTCGCTCTGGATTGAAAAAGCCTGCCTTTTTTGCCTTCTGGGCACTTGCCTCTTTATCCGATCAATTACTCAAACGCGGTGACGACTATATCATAACTAAGGACGGCAATCGTATTTGCGTTCTTTTATGGAATTATTGTCATTATCACCAGCAGTTTGCAGACGGCGACCACTCTATGCTGACTTATTATGATCGATACCAAGTGTTTGATCATATGGAAAATAAGCCCTTCCATATCGAGATAGAGAACATCAACGCCTCGCGCTGCGTGATCACAACACATACATTTGACCGCGAACATGGAAGTATTTATGATTTCTGGCTAAACAATGGAGCTCCTGAATACTTTTCCAATGCAAAGCTTCAGTTTTTCAAGGCTCATAATCACCTTTTGGAAAGCATTGAATACCGCACAATCAATGATCACACTCTGACTCTGTCTGCTACAATAGCACCTTTTGGATTCACGCTATTTGAAATTCAGATCCTCAATATGTAGCTCATATACAGCTGTCATCACACCTTAGTTCCTATCTTGATTGGCATAATGTATACGATTTTTACATTTCTCTGAATAATCCTTAAGGCATTAAGTACTTTTCATAAAAGAATTTATATTATATAATGCAAGACAGGCAGACCGAATATTCGGTCTGCCTGTCTTTATTATATGAATAAATTTCTTAAGATTAAGCTTTACTGGTACTTATTTCTTAGCTGCTACTGCTGCTTTAACCTGAGCTGTCAGCTGAGGAAGAATCTTATTCAGATCCCCTACTACGCCATAATCAGCTACGTCAAAGATAGGTGCGTCTTCATCTTTGTTGATTGCAACAATAATATCAGACTCTTCCATACCTGCTACGTGCTGAATAGCACCTGAAATACCAATTGCGAAGTAAACATTAGGACGAACTGTTTTACCGGTCTGTCCAACCTGCAAATCCTTAGGTTTCCAGCCTGAATCTACAACTGCACGTGAACAGGATACTGTTCCACCGATTGCTGTTGCAAGATCATCCAAAAGCTTGAAGTTCTCCGGACTTCCAACTCCACGTCCACCAGATACAAGAATCTTTGCATCCATAATATCTACTGTATCTGTAACTGCTTTAACTACCTCTTTAACTGTTACATATTTGTTATTAGGTGTAAATCCCGGATTAAACTCTTCTACAACTGCTTTTGCGCCTTTGATTGGAGAAATCTTCTGCATAACACCAGGACGAACTGTAGCCATCTGAGGACGGTTGTTCGGGCAGGCAATTGTTGCAATTGTATTTCCACCAAATGCAGGACGTGTCATGAGAAGCTGATTATGCTTCTGCTCATCTTCTTTTCCAGGAATAGCTACCAATGGGAAATCACCAATTTCAAGTACTGTACAGTCAGCTGTTAAACCTGTTGCAACTCTTGCCGATACAGTAGGACCAAGATCTCTACCGATTGCTGTTGCACCAACTAACATGATTTCCGGTTTGTACTTATTAATTACAGATGCAAGAGCGTGTGCATATGGCTCTGTTCTGTATTCTTTTAATTCAGGATCATCTACAAGGATGACTTTATCTGCACCATATTCTGCAAGCTTGTCTGCAAGACTCTTTACGCCTGAGCCAATCAAAACTGCTGTAACATCTGTGTTTAATGGTGCTGCAAGTTCTTTTGCTTTTCCTAATAATTCATATGCAATACCGCTGATTTCATTATCAACCTGCTGTGCAAAGACATATACGCCTTTATATTCTTCTAAATTCATCTTTTTCACCACCCTTATTATAATACATGCTTCTCGGTCAATTTGCCGACAATGTAGCTGACTGCCTCTTCCGGAGACTCTGGTGTAACCTTTTCACCAGCGCCCTTACGAACCTTATCTGATGCTTTTGCGATCTTTGTAGGTGAACCTGCAAGACCGAGATTACAATCTTCCACATCTTTCAGATCTGCTCTGCCCCATGTGGTGATTTCTGCCTGACATGCATCGAAGATTCCACCTGGAGTCATGTAACGAGGATCATTCAGTTCTGAAAGAGCTGTGATCAAACATGGCATCTGTGCCTCTAATACGTGATATCTGTCATCATACTGACGTTGTACAATTACTTTATTACCTTCTACCTTGATATCCTGTGCATAGGAAATAACAGGAATTCCAAGATGCTCAGCAATCTGAGGACCAACCTGTGCTGTATCTCCATCAATTGCCTGACGTCCTGTAATAATTAAATCATATTCAAGATTTCTGATTGCTCCAGCAATTGTAGTAGAAGTAGCCCATGTATCTGCTCCACCCAGTACTCTATCTGTAACAAGAACGCCCTTGTCTGCGCCCATAGCCATAGCTTCACGAAGTACATCTGTTGCTTTTGGAAGACCCATTGTCAAAACTGTTACTTCTGCGCCATACTGATCTTTCAATCTGAGTGCTGCTTCCAAACCAGCCTTATCGTCTGGGTTCATGATTGCAAGCATCGCACCTCTATCAAGTGTTCCGTCCGGATTGAACTTTACGCCGCCCTTTGTATCCGGTACCTGTTTAATACAAACGATGATTTTCATTGTATCTTTTCGCTCCTTTATTGTTTTATGATTCCGTTTTGACTATGTGATTGTTCTGAAATCAGTCCATCACATATCAAATTCTTCTTCGCATCTTACTTAAGCAGATTTGCAGAAATAACCATACGCTGAACTTCTGAAGTTCCTTCGTAAATCTCTGTAATCTTAGCATCACGCATCATGCGCTCAACGTCATATTCTCTGATATAGCCATAACCGCCATGAAGCTGTACAGCCTTTGTTGTAACTTCCATAGCAACTTCTGCAGCATAAAGCTTAGCCTGTGCAGCTTCAAAGGAATAAGATGTTCTTGGATTCTTTTTGTATTCATCCTTCTTAAGTGCAGCCTTGTAAACTAAAAGCTTGGCAGCCTCAACCTTTGTAGCCATATCAGCCAGCTGGAACTGTGTATTCTGGAACTGTGCGATAGAACGACCAAATTGCTTTCTTTCTTTTACATAAGCGATTGTTGTCTCCAGTGCACCCTCTGCAAGACCAAGTGCCTGTGCAGCAATACCGATACGTCCACCATCCAGTGTGTGCATTGCGATACCAAAGCCTTTACCCTTTGCACCAAGCAGATTATCCTTTGGAATTCTGCAGTCTGTGAAAATCAACTCGTATGTGGATGATCCGCAGATACCCATTTTATTTTCTTTTGTTCCAAATGTAAATCCAGGTGTTCCTTTTTCTACGATGAATGCAGAAATCTCTTTCTGAGTCTTACCACGTTTTTCAATCTTTCCAGTAACAGCGATTACAATATAAATGTCTGCTTCCTTACCATTTGTTATGAAGCATTTTGATCCGTTCAGTACCCACTCGTCTCCATCAAGAACTGCCTTTGTCTGCTGTCCCTGTGCATCTGTACCTGCGCCTGGCTCTGTTAAACCGAATGCACCAAGCTTCTCACCCTTTGCAAGTGGTGTTACAAACTTCTGCTTCTGTTCTTCTGTACCAAATGTTAAGATTGGGTCGATACAAAGTGATGTATGTGCAGAAACGATAACGCCTGTTGTGCCGCAAACCTTTGAAAGTTCTTCTACACACATTGCGTATGTCAAAATATCTGCGCCCTGTCCGCCGTATTCCTTTGGAACAGGAATTCCAAGGAACCCGTATTTAGTCATTTTTTCAACTGTCTCTCTAGGAAATCTGTGCTCAGCGTCAACCTCCTGTGCGAGAGGCTTTACTTCTTTTTCAGCGAAATCTTTAAAAAGCTGTCTCGCCATTTCATGTTCTTTACCTAATGCAAAATCCATGATGATTATTCCTCCATAAAATTTATTTTATATTTGCAAAACTTTCATTACCCGATTTACTCAATTTATTCTAAATAGTCTTTTATTTAGAATAATCAAAGAATCCGGCACCCGTTTTTCTGCCAAGCTTCTTCTCAGCAACCATCTTCTTAAGAAGTGGCTGTGGAGCGTACTTTTCATCCTTTGTTTCTGTATAAAGAACTTCCATAATTGCAAGACAGATATCAAGACCAATCAAATCTCCCAAATGAAGGGGGCCCATTGGATGAGATGCACCAAGCTGCATAGCAATATCAATATCCTCAGCTGAAGCTGTTCCTGCATCAAATACACCAATTGCTTCATTGATCATTGGAACAAGAATTCTGTTAACAACAAATCCCGGAGCTTCCTTGACTTCTACAGGTGTCTTGCCAATTTCTGCTGCAATTCCTTTGATTTTGTCTACCATATCCTGTGGAGTATTCTCGCCCTTGATTACCTCAACAAGTTTCATTCTGTCAGCAGGATTGAAAAAATGCATACCAATCATTGGTCTGTCCAGTCCTTCACCAATCTTTGTGATAGAAAGAGAAGATGTGTTAGAAGCAAACATACACTCTTTCTTAACGATTTCCATTAATTCCTTGAAAATACTCTGCTTGATTTCAAGCTTTTCAAGTGCAACCTCAACAATCAAATCACAGTCTGTACAAATATCGTTCAAACCTGTTGAAATCTTTGCCATGATTGCATCTGCTTTTTCTTTTGAAATTTTCTCTTTACCTACAAGGAAATCCATATTCTTCTGGATTTTTGCCTTGCCGCCCTCAGCATACTCTGTTTTAATATCGCAAAGACATACTTCATAGCCATCTGTCATAGCAAATGCCTGTGCAATACCTGAGCCCATTGTTCCTGCACCGATAATTCCTACCTTCATTGTATTTCCTCCTAATTTGTATTATTATGATAATCTGCTGCTACGGACAAATCATCCGCTTCAGCAATTACTTAACAGTTCTTAAATGCTTCTTTTACTTTTTCCTTATTTTTATCTAGGAAGAAGGACATTCCATACTTCTGGTCTTCTGTTTCAAAGCAGTTTCCAAACAGCTTTTCTTCTATTACAATTGCCTGATCCATATCTGTTGAAAGACCGTCATTGATAGCCTTTTTACAATTGCGAACAGCAATTGGTGCATTTTTGGCAATACCTGCTGCCATCTTCTCAGCTGCAGGAAGGAGTTCTTCCTGAGTATATACTGCATTTACAAGTCCAATTCTATATGCCTCATCAGCTTTAATATTACGAGCAGAATAAATCATCTGTTTTGCCATACCAACACCAACGATGCGGGCAAGTCTCTGTGTGCCGCCAAAGCCAGGTGTAATACCAAGACCAACTTCCGGCTGACCAAATACAGCATTATCTGAACAAATTCTAATGTCACAGCTCATGGAAATCTCACATCCGCCGCCAAGTGCAAAGCCGTTGATTGCAGCAATTACAGGAATCGGGAATGTTTCAAGCTTACGGAAAACATCGTTACCCTTCTTACCAAAGGCTTCACCCTCTGCCTTAGTCAATGTGCTCATCTCAGCAATGTCTGCGCCTGCGACAAATGATTTTTGTCCAGCACCTGTTAAAATCAAACATCTGACTGCAGCCAAATCTACTGCATCAAGTGTTTTATCAAGTTCATCAAGAACAGCTGAATTTAATGCATTCAATGCTTTTTCACGATTGATTGTAATAATACCTACTGCGCCTTTCTGCTCATACAATACAAATTCCATACTTTTTCTCCTTTATTTTATTATCCTGCCTATACACAACAAAACACCTTGACGGCAGACGTATTCCATCTGCCATCCCGGTGTATAAAAATACTGATTAATCTCTTTCTACTATTGTAGCACAGCCCATTCCACCACCAATACAAAGTGTAGCGAGACCCTTCTTTGCATCATGTGCTTCCATTGCATGAAGCAGTGTTACAAGAATACGAGCACCTGATGCTCCAACAGGATGTCCAAGAGCGATTGCTCCACCGTTTACATTCAGTTTGCTCAAATCAAAGCCAAGATCCTTTCCAACTGCTACAGACTGAGCTGCAAATGCTTCATTTGCCTCAATCAGATCAAAATCTTCAACCTTCATGCCAGTCTTTGCACATACCTTCTTTGTAGCTGCAACAGGACCAATACCCATAACCTCAGGTCTAACACCTGCAAGTGCTCCTGCAACGAATGTAGCCATCGGCTTTACACCAAGTTCTTTTGCTTTTTCTTCGCTCATTACAACGATTGCTGCTGCACCATCGTTAATACCTGATGCATTACCTGCTGTAACAAATCCGTCAGGATTGATTGTACGAAGCT
>CAZOHM010000078.1:0-8646 GCA_964579795.1 uncultured Lachnospiraceae bacterium
AATGGCAAGGTCATTGTTGTCAACATCTCGCAGTACTCTTTGAATCGCTCTGTCGTCAAGCAGCAGAATATCTTCGAATACAAACATCTTCTTTCTGATTTCGTCTGCAAGTTCCGGCTCTTCGATTTCCAAAGTTTCCATAATATGTTTTTCTGTACTTCTGTCTACAGTATTCAAAATTTCTACAACAGAATCGACTCCACCAATAATTGTGTAGTCCTGGTTGACAAGTGAGGACAGCTTCGACTCCAAAATTTTCTCCACTTCTTTGATAACATCTGGAGACGTACGATCCATTAATGCAATACGTTTTGCAACATCTGCCTGTCTGTCAGGTGGTAAAGCCGAAACAATCAGCGCAGCCTGACCAGGATTCAAATATGATAAAATCAAAGCAATTGTCTGCGGATGCTCATCCTGAATAAAGTTTAGAAGCTGAGAAGCTTCTGTTTTTCTGATAAATTCGAAAGGCTTCACCTGTAGAGATGCAGTCAACCGTCCAATCACATCCATTGCTTTATCAGATCCAAGAGCTTTTTCAAGCAATTCCTTTGCGTAACCTATGCCACCCTCAGCAATATACTGCTGTGCAAGACAAACCTGATAAAACTCTTCAATAACGCTCTCTTTTACCTGAGGAGTAATACTCCTGGTATTGGCAATTTCCAGAGTCAAATCTTCTATTTCTTCTTCCTTTAAGTACTTAAAGATCAAGGCGGATCTTTCCGGTCCTAAAGCAATTAATAAAATTGCCGCCTTCTGTACCCCCGGAAAACTAGGCTGTTGGTTAGTTGAATGTCCTGCCACTGCCGCTTACCCCCATTCCTCTTTAAGCCAGTTGCGCAACAAGGCCGCTGCTGCATCTGGATTTTCATCAACAAACTTCTCAACCATGAGCCGAATCTCTGATTTTGCTTCAAGGTCAATATCTTCAATTTCATGTTCCTGTGTAGTCTGAAGAAGAGATTCAACAGAAAGTTCCTGCTCCTGTTCCACTTCTTTCTTCTCCTTGCGAAGACTCGAAAATACAACAAATGCAAGTAAAGCAAGAATAAGAACTATCAAAACAATCTGTGCAATATCTGCAGCCACTAAGCCATTAGTCTCGTTTGCTTGGAAAATAGGTACATCATAAGCAATAATTGAGATATTTCCAGCAGGAATCCCAGTTGCGTTTGCAACAAGTGTAATCATATCTGCTTCAACGTCTTTTTTGACCATTTCACTGTTCTGCTGCATAAATTCATCAAATGTAATTCCTTCCAACAAGCCTTGATTTCTAAGCTCATTTTCCTTATAAATTACATAATGCGATGCTGTAATTGCAATTGAAGAAGAATCATATTGAATTGCTCCAGGTGGAACTGTCTTATCAGTAATCTTTTCACTAGGGAGATAATCTCTGGACTCTTCTGCTACTGAATAATTAGAGTTGGCATCGTTTTCCATCACATATGTCTGCTCTTCAGTATTCGTATCAGTTCCCGGAACACCGCCTGTTCCTCCTGTGCCCTCTGATTCATATGTATCCTCATGAGACAGTACATTCTGACCATTTTCATCAGCTTGTGTATACTTATGTTCAGTTTCGTTTACTGCCGAAAAATCCATCATAAGATTTGGTGCAACCTTTACATCCTCATAAAGGTTGGAGCCAAGTAAAACCTGTGTAACTTCCTGTTTCACAAGACGCTCTGCTTCTGATTTCAGAGCAATCTGATTAGATGTGTTAACTACATTTGACCCGCCTTCTGCTGTATCAGAACCAGAAAAAAGCAGGTTGCCATTTGAATCAATAATTGTTACATTTTCCGTAGTTTTATTGCCTAGCGCTGTTGCAATGTTCTTTGCAAAATTATCTGCCACACCCTGGCCAAGCTCTTCATTCAGATCAAGCATAACACTTGCATATGCTTCCTCTTCCTTTGCAAGAAGCGTTCCATCATTATCAGGAATCGATAAAGTAACATAGGCCTTATTAACCGCCGCCTGTGCTTCCATAATATCTTCCAAATGTCCTTCCTGATATAGCTTATAGGTTTTCTGTTTGTCAGTCTCTGTTGTGGAAAATCCTCCGCCAAGTGCAGCATCAAGGCTGTAACTATCTGCCGGAAAACTATTTGCTCCAAGGAGTAATGTTGCTGCTGCAACATCTTCTTTTTTTACAGAAATAATCAACCCATCGTCTGTTACCTCATGTGCAATACTGTCTCCATCGAGAAGATCAATAATCTGTGCAGCATCTTTCGTTGACTCACACGTAATTAAGACCTCATATTGAGGCCTTGTTAAAATCGTTGCTAAGATTGCAAGTGTCAGTACGACTCCGGCCGTTACACTGACAATAATTGTTTTCTGTTTTGCCGTGAATTTATTCCACCACTCTAAAATCTTCTGCGGAATTTCTCTCAGTTTCTCCACTGTTCGTATCTCCGTATATTAAATATTTATCTGCATAATTTCCTTATATGCATCAATGAATTTGTCACGTAGCGCTACTGTGTAACTCAAGGCAGTCGAAGCCTTTTCAGCAGCTATTGATAAGTCATGCGTATTGTCTGTGAGACCGAGTGCAAATTTTACCTTT
Source organism: uncultured Lachnospiraceae bacterium (assembly GCA_964579795.1). Classification (GTDB taxonomy): domain Bacteria; phylum Bacillota; class Clostridia; order Lachnospirales; family Lachnospiraceae; genus JAEYFP01. The sequence continues at coordinate 2,588 of CAZOHM010000078.1, forward strand.
TCCTCTTCTGACTGATTCATTAGAGAGTTGGTCTCATTGAGATTACTGAGTGCGGAATCAAACATTGTACTAAAACTGTTGTCTGTCTGCACAGCAGTATTGGTTGACGCTTTCGAAGCGGCCTGGGCAACTGCTTCCGAGCCGATGTTAAGCATTGATGAAATATTCATTTGTGTCCTCCAATAATTATGACCTGAGTCATATCCTTTTGTACATCAATAAAAAACTCTTAAGCTCTATATATAGTTAGGTTCTTCCTATTTCGAGTCCCTTCGCAGCGATAGATTTACTTGCATTAAATGCTGTAGCATTTGCCTCATACGCTCTTGATGAATCAATCATATTTGTCATTTCTGTCACTATATTGACGTTTGGATACCATACATAACCATCCTCGTCAGCATCCGGATGTGAGGGATCATATACTTTTTTCATTTCTTCAGTATTATCCTCATAAACGCCGGCAACTTTGACACCGTCTCCGACATCCTGTCCTCTACTTTTCGAAAAAATTGTGCCAAACGAAGATGGATTTGTCGTTTTTTCGTGAAATGTGACAATTTTACGTCTATAAGGTGTTCCGTCTTCAGTTCTTGTTGTATTTGCATTTGCAACATTCTGGGAAATAATATCCATTCGATATCGTTCTGCAGTCATTCCTGAAGCATTTACACCAAAGGAATTAAAGATACTCATACATCCACCGTCCCTTCCTAAATATCAATTCTGTAATTGTTATTTAATAACAGTCTTTAAATTCGAAAATTCGTTGTCAATGCTCTGTACCATTGCATTGTATTTAAGCTGATTAGATGCCAATTCAACATTTTCATTATCTATATCAACATTATTTCCATCAAGACGATAAGAATAATTAGCTGAATCTGTGTATGTACGTGGCTCAATCCGAGACAGCTTTTCGTTCAAATTTGATACTTTATTATCCAGTGATTCATACTTGGACGCTTTTAAGGCCTGCTTCAACTCTGCTTCAAATGACACATCCTGTCTCTTGTATCTCGGAGTGTCTACATTTGCTATATTGTTTGCAATTGCCTCATTGCGAAGCCATGCTCCGTCAGCCGCCTTATCAAGCACGTTGATATAATCAAATACACCTGTATTAATCATTTTGCTCACCTTCCTCAATTTATTATATAGCATTTGTAAAAAAATACAAGAACTTTTTCAAAAAGAACTACCTTATATTGTGCACATTGTAGACCAGTATGCAATATCAAGTGGTTTCAATAGTACTTTATACAATATATGCGAATTTTGTAAAAAAATTACTCAAGCATTTTATTTTAATTCTATTTTTTCTTTTTCAGCTGTGCAATTTCATCAAAAATCACCGGATTGAGAACCTTAATATAAGTGCCCTTCATACCGGAGGATCTTGACTCAATTACACCGGCGCTCTCGAACTTACGAAGTGCATTTACAATTACTGACCTTGTAATTCCAACTCTGTCTGCAATCTTGCTGGCAACTAGAACGCCCTCGTTCCCCTCCAATTCATCAAAAATATGAACAATCGCTTCCATTTCAGAAAAGGAAAGTGTACCAATTGCAGATTTTACCACCTGCAGCTTTCTGCTCTCCTCAGCACTCTCTTCGTTTACCGCGCGAAGCATCTCGAGTCCTACAACAGTAGAGCCGTACTCACATAAAATAATATCATCAATCGTATACTGTTCTTTTACTTTATAAATAAAAAGTGTGCCAAGCCGTTCACCGGCAATATCAATCGGCGTTACAATTGCTTGATAACGGTTACTGTCTGCCAGTTCGAATCCGAGAGTTTCCAGATTGACATTTTCTTTCGTAGAAAGAACACCAAGAAGGCGCTCGTTCAACATATGATCAATAATTCCACCTATCTCATATTTCAAAAGTCCTTCTATTTCACCTATTTCACTCAATGCACCTGTTCCAAGGATTTTCCCTTTTTTACTGATTACAAGCACATTTGACTTCAGAATTTCCTTTAAAACATCACAAATATCGCTAAATGCTACTTTACTGGAATTGTTATTATGTAACAGTTTGTTAATTTTGCGTGTCTTATCAAGTAACTGAACACTGCTCATTCTTATCCCTCCTAAAACTATAGCCGCACACAATCAAGTCGACTCCACTCCTGTGTCCTTTCAAATATGTCCAAAACATACTCAATTGAAGGATAGCATAAAAAAATGCAGAAATCAATGACTCCTGCACTATTTTTGGAATATTTTTATAAATACAAAATATTTTCACACTATTATATACAATAACACAAATATTATTATTATTCAGCTTCTGATTTCGGCTTTTGCATGACATGTCCGCATGACTCATTAATGCAAAGAAGCTTATTGCCCTTCTCGACCATAAGACCACCACATTTTTCACATGGAATCTCTACAGGTCTTTGCCATGTCATAAATTCACATTCGCTTCCACTTTCACAGCCATAATAACGACGGCCTTTTTTTGTTTTTCTAATTACTATTTCTTTTCCACATTTGGGGCATTTAATACCAATCTTTTCTAGGTATGGTTTTGTATTACGACATTCCGGGAATCCCGGGCAAGCAAGAAATTTTCCATGCGGTCCATATTTTATTACCATCCTGCGTCCACAGTTTTCACAAATCTCATCTGATTCTTCTTCTTTGATTGTGACCTGTGCCAGTTCATTCTCCGCCTTCTTTACTGCTTCATCCAGATCCGGATAAAAATTGCTGATAATAGTTTTCCAGTCAACTGTTCCCTCTCCCACATTATCAAGCAGCATTTCCAAATTTGCCGTAAAATTCATATCAACAATGCTTGGAAATGCATCCTTCATCATACGGTTTACAACTTCTCCCAGTTCGGTGACATATAAATTCTTATTTTCCTTTGTAATATATCTCCTGGATAAAATAGTCGTAATAGTAGGCGCATACGTGCTTGGACGTCCTACTCCAATTTCCTCAAGCATTTTTACAAGAGAAGCTTCCGTATAATGAGCGGGCGGTTGTGTAAAATGCTGTTTTTCATCAAATTCGGTCAATGTCAGCTTCGACTGTTTGGTAATTGAATTCAAAAGAACATTTGCCTGCTCTTTCTCCTCATCTTCTTCTGTATATACAGCCATAAAACCATCAAATAACAGCTTCGATGCAGCAACAGAAAAACGATATCCATTTCCATCTATTTTTATGGAAGTTGTTTCATAGCTTGCCTCGCTCATTCGGCTTGCTGTGAATCTTTTCCAAATAAGTGCATACAAACGATACTGGTCTCTTGAAAGAGAATCTTTAAGTGACATCGGATGTCTTTGAATATCCGTTGGACGAATTGCTTCATGTGCATCCTGTATTTTCTTTTGTTCTTTACCCGGTGTCGCTGCTACGCCTGCGTATTTTTCACCATATGTCTCCAGAATATATGCTCTGGCCTGTTGCTGTGCTTCTTCTGCGACTCTTGTAGAATCTGTACGAAGATAGGTGATTACACCAACAGTTCCATTACCCTTGATATCAATTCCTTCATAAAGCTGCTGTGCAATCCGCATGGTTTTCTGCGTGGAGAAGTTTAATGCCTTGCTTGCTTCCTGCTGCAATGTACTTGTTGTAAACGGAAGTGGCGGCTTTTTTGTACGCTCTCCTTTTTTTACATCAGAAACCTGAAATTTGGCTCCCTTCAGTTCCTTTAATACAGCATCCATTTGTTCTTTTGAACTAATCGTCAATTTGCCATCACTTTTGCCTGATAAATGTGCTTTTAGCGGCTTCTTTTCTCCTGCAATCTGGAAATCGGCATCCAATGTCCAATACTCTTCCGGTATAAATGCATTAATTTCATCTTCCCTGTCACAAATAATACGAAGTGCCACTGACTGCACTCTTCCGGCGCTCAGACCTCGCTTGATTTTTGCCCACAACAGCGGCGAAATACGATATCCAACCATTCTGTCAAGCATTCTCCTTGCCTGCTGAGCATTCACTAAATTCATATCGATATCTCTTGCATTTTTTAATGATTCTTTTACAGCATTTTTTGTAATCTCATTAAAAGTAATACGATAAACCTTTTTATCCTCAAGCTTCAATGCCTTTGATAAATGCCAGGAAATTGCTTCCCCCTCACGATCAGGGTCAGTTGCAAGATATATTTTATCCGCTTTCTTTACTTCCTTACGAAGCCCCGCAAGAATATCTCCTTTTCCTCTAATTGTAATGTATTTTGGCTCATATCCGTGTTCCGTATCAACACCCAGCTGACTTTTCGGCAAATCTCTCACATGTCCATTGCTTGCCATTACTTCATAATTAGAACCCAAAAATTTCTTTATGGTTTTCACCTTTGCCGGTGATTCCACAATTACCAGATACTTAGCCATTTTAATTCCTCCCACTTTATCAGATCCGATGTTACTGCTCATACTTTCCGGTTCTGACATAGTAATTCCTGCTTACTTCCCTAATCAGTCCCTTTAATTCAAGCGATACTAATATATGCAAAAGTTCAGAAATTGTACATGGAACCCTAGAAGCAATTTCTTCCAAATTCTTCGCATACAAATCGGTGCAAGTATACACTAATTTTTCCATGCTTTCAAGCTTAATTTTTTCTTTTTGTGTTTTTTTAATGTTTTTTTCATTTTTTTTACCAAGAAGAATCATAATATCGTTTATATCTAAAACTGGCTGCGCGCCTTGTCTAATCAGGCTGTTACAGCCAGTGCTTAACGGATCAGTCAGCCTTCCCGGTACTGCCATAATTTCCCTTCCCTGTTCTAATGCCTGATCTACTGTAATCAATGTACCGCTCTTCAGTCTTGCTTCAACTACTAACACAACATCAGATAATCCACTTATAATTCTGTTTCGCATTGGGAACAGCCTGCTAATTGGACTGGTTCCGGGACAGTACTCCGAAATCAGCCCTCCCTGTTCCTGCAAAAGTGAATACAGACTTCTATTAGATGCTGGATAGCAAATATCAACCCCACACCCGAGCACCCCAAATGAACTTTCTCCTGCCTGTAATGCTGCGCTTTGAGCTATTCCGTCTATCCCGTATGCCATTCCGCTGACTACTTGAATACCCTGTTCTGCAAGTTCACGCCCAAAATGTTCTGCCATGATTCTTCCATATGCCGAGCAGTCTCTCGCTCCAATAACAGCAACACTGCTTTCCTTTTCTTCCGGAAGTTTTCCTCTGACAAACAATGCAAACGGCGGATCAGAAATTTGGCGCAGTTTCCGTGGATATTTTGGATGATTCCACGGAACAAACTCAATTCCCGCCTGTCTCATTTTGTCATATTCCACTTCGAGTTTCCACGCGTTTCTTCTATTATTAATATAAGCCGCAAAACCTTTAGACATACCCGGAATTTCAGAAATTCTTTTCACATTCATTTGATACAATTCCGCCGTTCCACCAGCCATTTCTGCAATCTGTTTCATGTTTCTTCCAAGTCCGTTCTGCATACTTGCCCACCAGTAATCATATTCTTCCTGCCCGCATATCACTTTTTTGTACCTCCCAGTATTTCCGTTTCTGCTTACTAAATAATCATTCGATAGTGAATTGCCTCTGCCAAATGCCGTTCGCAAATATTTGTGCTTTCATCCAAATCCGCGATGGTTCTTGCTGTCTTTAAAATTCTGTGATAAGCACGTGCGCTTAAACAAAACTGTTCAAAAGCCGACTCAATCAGTTTCCTGCCCGGTGTATCCAGGAAGCATACCTCGCGTACCTTTGTAACTCCCATCCCCGAGTTATACATTTCCTTTGAAAAGCGGGTCGCCTGTATTTTACGCGCCCGAACTACACGTTCTCTTATATTCTCGGAGCTTTCTTCTGTCAAGTTTCCTGTCAGATCTTTATATTCTATTCTCGGAATCTCCATACAGATATCCATTCGGTCTAAAAAAGGCTTTGAAATTTTTGCCATATAGTGTTTTCTTGCAGTTTCTGTACACATACATTTTTTTAAATCCGGATAAGCACCACATGGGCAAGGATTCATTAGGACAATGACATTGATACAATATAACGATGAACACGGCAAAAGC
>CAZOHM010000079.1:0-8430 GCA_964579795.1 uncultured Lachnospiraceae bacterium
GGAAGCCTGTTTTTTGTCTCTTCCTTTTCTTTCAAATCTGACAACACCATCTACTAATGCAAATAAAGTATCATCTCCGCCGCGTCCAACATTCACACCTGCATGAATCTTTGTACCGCGCTGTCTGTAAAGAATATTACCGGCTGTTACGAATTGTCCGTCAGCTCTCTTCGCGCCAAGTCTTTTTGACTCGGAATCTCTACCGTTTTTAGTAGAACCCATTCCTTTTTTATGAGCGAAAAATTGAAGGTTCAATTTCAACATGGTTTACACCTCCTCGAAAATAAGTCTCAAATATCGTTTTCCATATTCGTTTTGAATTTCTGATAGTCCCAAAAGCATGGCATCCATTAAAAGTATTGTCTTTTCATCGGGAACTGTTTGAAAGCTCCATTCGATACAATCTCCAGAATGACATTCAAATAATGTATCGGTCAGCTGATCAATTGAATTTGCAGTATTGATTACAAGAATCGAAACTGCAGCACAAACAATATCTTTTCCTTTATTAGCGAAACCAGCATGTCCTGTACATGAAAAAGAAAGATAACTGCCATCATGATTCTTTTGGACTTTTGCTATGATCATCTAAGCCACCTAATTAAGCATTGATTTTATCAATTTTAACTTGTGTGTATGCTTGTCTATGACCATTCTTTTTATGATATCCGCTTTTTCTCTTATATCTGTAAACAATCACTTTTCTACCTTTGCCATTGTCTACAACAGTAGCTGATACAGATGCATTTGCTACATCATCACCAACCTTAAGCTTATCATCACTAACAGCAAGAACCTGATCAAATGTCACAGTATCTCCAGCTTCCATACCAAGCTTTTCTACTTTGATTACATCGCCTTCAGAAACCTTATACTGCTTTCCACCTGTTGCAATAATTGCGTACATAGGGCACCTCCTATTTCTTTACTCGCTAGCTATGGTGGTATAAATATACACTTATTACCTCGCTATGCGGCATACCATAGTATAATAGCATATACAATATAATCTGTCAAATGTTTTATGCTTTAAAAGAAGCCCTGCTTCTTATTCAGAAGCAAGACTTCTTAATCATAAAATGTTTAGTTATTAATGAACTTATCCTCTTCATTATTCCAGCTGTAAAGCTTACGAATTTCTGCACCAACCTTTTCAGATGGATGTTCAGATGCAATCTTTCTCATTGCGTTAAAGTGAACCTGACGACCTGCTGGGGACATATCCAATAAGAACTCTTTTGCAAATGTACCATCCTGAATATCGGTTAGGATCTTTTTCATTGTTTTCTTTGTCTCTTCTGTAACAAGCTTTGGACCAGTTACATAGTCTCCATATTCAGCTGTGTTTGAAATAGAGTATCTCATTCCAGCAAACCCTGACTGATAAATCAAATCAACGATCAGCTTCATTTCATGAATACATTCAAAATATGCATTTCTCTCATCATATCCAGCTTCTACAAGTGTTTCAAAACCTGCCTGCATCAAAGCACAAACACCACCGCAAAGAACAGCCTGCTCACCAAATAAATCTGTTTCAGTCTCTGTACGGAATGTTGTCTCAAGTACACCAGCTCTTGCACCACCAATTGCAAGTGCATATGCAAGTGCTTTATCAAGTGCCTTGCCGGATGCATCCTGTTCAACTGCAACAAGACAAGGAACTCCTTTTCCAGCCTGATATTCGCTTCTTACGGTATGTCCAGGTCCTTTAGGTGCAACCATTGTTACATCTACATCCTTAGGTGGCTTAATACAGCCAAAATGGATGTTAAAACCATGCGCAAACATCAACATATTGCCAGCTTCAAGATTTGGCTCGATATCCTGCTTATACATATCTGCCTGCTTCTCATCATTAATCAAAATCATAATAATATCAGCTCTCTTTGCAGCCTCTGCTGCTGTATATACTTCAAAACCCTGCTTAACTGCCTTATCCCATGACTTAGAGCCTTCATATAAGCCAATAATGACATTACAGCCTGATTCCTTTGCGTTTAATGCATGTGCATGTCCCTGACTGCCATATCCGATGACAGCAATTGTCTTTCCGTCGAGCATAGACAGATTACAATCTTCCTGATAAAAAATTCTTGCCATTTTCTTTTCCTCCTATGATTTTAAATACTTTCTATAACTGAAAGGTTTTGCCCTCTAGCTAACTAATCAAAATTAACAACGCCTTCTGTACCTCTTGAAAGACCAGCAATACCTGTTCTTGCAAGTTCTAAAATTTCATATCCTTCTAACAGCTTAATAAACGCTTCAATTTTTGCCTGATTACCGGTAAGCTCAATAATCAAAGAATCTATGGCAACGTCTATTATTTTTGCTCTGAAAATATCAGAAACAGCAATAACACCCGGCCGCTGTTCAGCATTAGCTCTCACCTTGACCATAATTAATTCTCTGTAAACTGAATCATCCGGAACAAGCTCTTTAACTAAGCGAACATCTATTAATTTGCAGACTTGTTTCTCAATTTGGTCCAAAATATCCTCATCACCGTTTGTCACAATCGTAATACGAGTAAACCGTGGATCTGAAGTTACTCCGGCTGTAATACTTTCAATATTATATCCTCTGCGACTGAACAATCCTGAAATTCTACTCAATACACCGGAGGTATTATCTACAATCAGCTGAAATACTTTTTTCTGCATGTTAAATCCCTTCTGCAATACGTTTTTGATTGCTCAACCGTTTGTAAAACAACTGGTATAAACTTACCACTTTTCCCATTCTAACAACATTTATAGTGCTTGTCAACGTATGTGTCACATTCATACAGCATATAAACACAGGTTATAACAAAGACAGGTTTTACTGTCAAAAAGTAATGCAATAGTTTATTTATGAATCACTTAAAACGCACTTTTGTAGAGCAAGTGTTCCTGTTCGCGCTACTTCAACAACACTGATAGAAGCAAGCATTTGAATAAGTAATGCGGTTTTTTCAGGAATGTCACATAATTGAATAGTCATCAGTGATTTTGACATATCAACTATCTGCGCACCAAGAATCTCACATATTTCCATAAGTTCACGTCGATTACTCTTTGTATATTTTACTTTTACAAGCATAAGTTCTCGACTAATACTTTCATCCTCAGAAAATGTTTTAATTTTAATTACATCAATTTTTTTGTTCAGCTGTTTTTCAATCTGTTCTAGAGTACGCTTGTCACCTGATGAAACAATTGTAATACATGATACTTTTGGATCATCTGTTTCACCAACAGCAAGACTATCAATATTAAAGCATCTTCTGGAAAACAATCCAGCAACCTTCATTAGTACACCTGACCGGTTCTCAACAAGAACTGAATATAATCTTTTCATATGAATTCCTCTTTTCTAGCATCGGATTTAATTTGTTGTTTCCATCGGATCAATCATACATTCCATTAAAACAGATTCTTCCATACTAAGGAAGTCATCTAACTGCTGACTCATATTCTTTGTATTTTCAATTTTAATGTAAGAAACATTATATGCGGCAGCTAATTTACCAAAATCCGGGCTTCCTGACAAGTCGACAACTGAATAATGACCTTTATATGTTTTATGCTGATATTCACGAACAAGTCCAAGATAACCATTATGAAAAATAATTATTTTAAAAGGAATATGATGCTGTTGTAAGGTTGCAAGCTCCATCATAGACATCTGGAAAGAACCATCACCACACACAGCGACTACCTGCCTGTCAGGTGCTGCCTTTTTTGCTCCCATAGCTGCCGGAATAGAATAACCCATTGTACCCATTCCGCCTGATGTCAAAAAAACTCCATTCTTTACAATATGATATCCGCATGACCACATTTGGTTTTGTCCAACATCTGCAACATAAATACCGTTATCATCCATTTTTTCAGATAACATCTTAATAAATTTGGCAGGATCTACAAACTTTTCAGATGAAGAACGTTTAATTGGTACTTCCATTTTATACTGATTCAGTGTCTGAAGCCATAAAGAAAAATCACAGACACATTCCTGTTTGGCAAAATCCTCAAAAATATGCTTGATGTCTCCAACAAGAGGAATTGTAGGTCCGACATTTTTCCCGATTTCGGCAGGATCCACATCAATATGCACAAGAACTTTGTTTTCTGTAATCAAATCAGGCTGGGATACTGCACGATCGGCCACACGTGCACCAATCATAATCAGTAAATCAGATTCATTCATAGCGTGATTGGCATATGGTTTTCCGTTGTTTCCGACCATTCCAAAATATAGCGGATCGTTTGTTGGCATAACACCAATTCCCATCATTGTTGAAACAACTGGTATCTGATATTTCCTAGAAAACTCACGTAACTCTTTTTTGGCGTCACTTAATATTACTCCACCACCTGCACAGATAATTGGTCTCTCAGCCTTAGAAAGTTCTTTCATCACCTTTTTGATTTGAACAGCATGTCCTTTTACTGTTGGTTTATAGGTTCTAAGATTTACCTCCTCCGGATATTTAAATTTTCCAATGGATGTATTCTGAATATCAATAGGCACATCAATTAAAACCGGACCTTTCCTGCCAGTTGAAGCAATATGAAAAGCTTCTTTAAAAATACGAGGAATATCTTCAGCATCTTTTACAAGATAGCTATACTTTACAAATGATTCAACAGCTCCTGTAATATCTGCTTCCTGGAATACATCACTTCCGAGCAGTGCGGAATCAACCTGACCTGTAATGCAAACAAGAGGAATGCTGTCTGCATAAGCTGTTGCAATACCGGTAATCAGATTTGTAGCCCCAGGACCAGATGTTGCGACACATACGCCGACACCCCCGTTTACTCTTGCATATCCGCTTGCAGCATGTGCTGCATTCTGCTCTGTTCTTACAAGTATGGATTCTATATCTGTATTAAGAATACTGTTAAAAAATGGGCAGATGGCTACGCCAGGGTAGCCAAATACTGTTTTCACGCCTTCCAGTTGAAGACATTTTACCATTGCATCTGCACCTATCATAATTTACCCAATCCTTTCTGTCATTTCTGTATAGTCATATGTATCTGAATTCCATTTCAGCGATGTCCGAGAAGCTTTGCAAGAGGAGAAACAATCGAACCAAGATCTTTTATTGCCTGGTTTAGAGAATTAATATCAATGTCTGTTACCTTTTTCATTGCTTCTGACATGCTCGCTTCACTTGATGTTACAAGATTATCCACATCTGACAGCATTCCTGTTATATCTGCTTTTGCCAAATCATTTGTGACGTGCTCCATGTTATCCATCACAGTTTCTGCCTGAATCATCAAAGAATTTGTCTGCTGTAAAATAGCTTCTGCTTCATTAGCAAGTAATGTGACTCGAGGAATGATGAATGCTACACCAATTGCTACAATAATAATAATGACTAAAGAAATAAATGATGTGAAAACAGCAAGACGCATTTGTGTACGAGCATATTTCATTTCGCGCTTGTTTTCATTTCTTATTTCCTGTAACAGTTCTGCAATGACCTTTAAGTCGGAGTCCTTTACAGATGAAAGTTTTTCTTCATCAAGAGCAAGTAATTCCTTTTTATCCAATTTTTTTACATCTTTACTTTTGCTTGATTTTTGCACGACTTCACAAACATTAGCCTGTTCAGATGACGCTTCCGATGTCGTTTCCTGTGCTTTTTCTGCTGTAGCAGCTGTCATTGATGATTCTTCGTTTTTTAATTCCTTTTCTTCTGCCATTTCTTCTCCTTTATGCAATAGTGCATTCCATTGTCAGTTTTTGAGCAAGCTTAACCGCTTCCTGAGCATCTTTTGAATAACCGTCTGCCTGAATTTCATCTGCATATTCCTGAGTGATCACAGCACCACCTATCATGATTTTTGATTGTAATCCTTCTTTTTTTGCAAGTGCAACAACTTCCTTCATTTCCTGCATTGTAGTTGTCATCAATGCTGACAAAGCAATAATATGTGCATGATGCTCCTTTGTAGCTTGAATAATATCCTCTTTTGCAACATCTTTTCCAAGATCAATTACTTTAAAGCCATAATTTTTTAACATAAGAGCTACAAGGTTTTTGCCAATGTCATGTATATCACCTTTAACAGATGCAATGACAACGGTATACTGTTTCTCAGAAGATCCTTCTCTAATAAGCAATGGCTCCAGAAATTCAATTGCAAGTTTCATTGCTTCGGCTCCGGCAATCAACTGTGGAAGAAAATATTTACCTGTCTCAAACAAATGCCCAACTTCATTAATCGCCGGAAGTAAACTTTCATCAAGTATTTCTTTTGCCTCTCGTCCATTATCCAATGCAATTTGTGAAAATGATACAATAGATTTTTTGTTTCCACTTAAAACTGCTTTATAAATAGAATCTGATAACCGGGAACTTTCTGCTGATTCTGCCTGACAACCTTTTTGTATACTTTGGCTTACATCCGATTGTTGAACCGATGTCTGTTTGATACTGATTGTTCCCATTGGTGCCATATCAGGATAGTTTTCTTTTAAGGTATTAATAAACTGAATATATCGAATATCTGAATCCGGCTTATTGAGAAGCATGTCAGCAGCGTATGCGCTGGCAACAAGCTGTTGCTGTGATGGATTAGATATTGCCATTGTCAGCCCTGCCTGAATAGCCAGTGACAAAAAACTCGAATTAACATTAGAACGTTCCGGTAATCCAAATGAAATATTTGATAACCCTATAATTGTAGGTAATTTCAATTCCTGCTTGCAGTATCTGATTGTTTCTAATGTTTCAAGCGCAGCGAGCTTATTTGCACCAACCGTTGCAACAAGTCCATCTACAACAATATTATTTCGGCTGATTCCAAGTTCATATGCACGTTCTAGAATTCTGTGAATAATTTCTTTCTTTTCATCTAATGACTTGGGAAGTCCTTCATCAGAAAGCGGAAGTAAAATGAACATTGCTCCATACTTTTTTGCAATAGGTAACAAATTATCAAATTTGATTTTTTCATAGGAGATAGAATTAATCAGTGCACGTCCTGGATATCGTCTAAGTGCCTGTTCGATCACATCAATATGACTTGAGTCTATGACAAGAGGCAGTCTGACAGCAGTCGTTACTTCCTCAATAGCCTTCAGCATCATTTCTTTTTCATCAATTCCACTCATTCCCATATTGATATCAAGTAATGAAGCACCCTGTTCTTCTTGATCGACTGCAAACTCATATACCAAATCCAGATTTCCGTCTCGAAGCTCTGCCTGAAGCTTTTTCTTACCGGTTGGGTTGATTCGTTCTCCAACAATCATAAATGGGGAATCCAAATCAAATAAAACAGTTTCTTTTTCTGAAGAAAGATAACGTAGAGAGTCTTGGATTTTATGTCTATTCGGTTTTAAATGGCTGGTAGCATTTACAAGTGCCTGAATATGCGCAGGAGTCGTTCCGCAGCATCCACCAATAACTGATGCTCCTGCATCAATTATCGAAAGCATCTCTTTTGCAAACTCTTCAGGTGTCATCTGGTAGACAGTACTACCATCTTCACATAGTTGAGGCAGACCAGCATTAGGTTTTGCGACAATTGGAATTTGTGCGATTTTTGCCATTTTTTGAACATTTAACAGCATTTTATCAGGACCAGTTGAACAGTTTGTTCCTACTGCATCAGCACCAAGACTTTGCAAAACAGACATCACTGTCAGTGCATCTGTTCCATATAAGGTTCGTCCGTCATTTTCAAAAGTCAAGGAAGCAATAACAGGTAAATCGCATAGCTCTCTGACGGCAAGTACTGCTGCTCTCGTTTCTTGTAAGCTCATCATTGTTTCTATAAAAACAAGATCCACACCAGATTTTATGAGAATATTTAGCTGCTCCTTATATATGGAAACAAGCTCCTCAAAATCCATTGTTCCCATAGGAGAAAGCTGTTGTCCTGTCATAGTCAGATCAGCTGCAACAAAGGCTGCTGCATTAGGGTGATTAATTTTATGTCTGCGAATGGCTTCTTTTGAAAGCTCTGTCAAATGTATATTAATTTCATCAATTTGATTCTCCAATCCATATTCCTTAAGCTTAATTCGATTGGATGTAAAGGTTGGTGCCAGAATAATATTCGTTCCTGCTGCAAGATACTCCTCCTGTAAGCCAATAAGTGCCTCGGGATGTTCTAATATCCATGTTTCAGGACATACGCCTGCAGGCATTCCTCGCTTTACAAGATTTGAACCTGTTGCTCCATCAAGATAAATTATATTTTCTGCTAGTTTTTGGAATTCTGATCGTGTCATAATAGTATCTCTTTCCCGTTTCATTCAAGTTTTATATCCATTATACCGAACTGAGACATAAAAAGGAAGAATAAATTTTTTAATTAAAACTAAAAATCCGGGTAGACAAATGAATGCCTGCCCGGAAATTTCAAAATATTCAGCTTAAAACTTACCTGCCTTAGCAGCTTCTTCGATAGAAAC
>CAZOHM010000080.1:0-7766 GCA_964579795.1 uncultured Lachnospiraceae bacterium
GGTTCCTGCTGCTTTTTTAATGTCTTGCGACCCGCAACTTTTGTATAATACCATGTGTGAATTATAAAGTCAATACATATTTTTGTTTTTTTCAAACAAATTTCATATAAATTTGAATCTCCAAATTCAGTAAATTCAAAAAAGGTCGATAAAGCTGTAACTATCTCGCTTTATCGACCTTTTGTTATTCATGTCGTTATGTATATGACAGTTTAAGAATAAAATGAAAGATTATGCTTCTTCTTTTCCGGATCCCTGTTTGATCAATGTCTTGATACCATCAATTGCAAGAATGACTGCAAGTACAATAAGCAATATACTAATTGCAATACGAATGATACTCCATACTGCACCTTCTCCTGTGATTGTAGCAAGATTGGATTTCAACGTAAAGCATAGTGAAGTGATTGTTACAATAAGCATAAATGCCATCGGGATAAAGAGCATTTTGTTCTTCTTTCCGATTTTCCCAAGCCATGCAGCTATTGCTAACAGACCAAGTGCAGCAAGTAACTGATTAGCAGCACCAAACAATGGCCAAATCTTTGCATATCCTGTCATACCAAGTGCAATACCAAGTACAACTGTGATTGCTGTAGCTACATAAGGATTACAAAGAACTTTCTTATATCCTTTTGCATCTTTTTCTGTTTCTCCCGGTGCAAGCCAAAACTCTTGGAACATGTAACGAGCAAGACGTGTTGCAGTATCCAGTGATGTTAAACAGAATACAGAAACTGCAAGAATCAACATGCTGTATGAAACCGTAACGGCCTCACTCTCAGCACCAACAAAAGTTCCTATCATGCTTGAAATACCTTTTGCGAATACTGCTGTCGGAGCTGCAAGACCAGCTGATTTTAATGCATCAGCATCTGTACCACTTACAGTGTTCCAAACAAAACCGACTGCACACAAAGCGATGATTGCAACAATACATTCAACTAACATTGCTCCATATCCTATTGGAAGCGCATCTTTTTCACTGTTTATCTGCTTAGCTGTTGTTCCTGATGAAACAAGGGAATGAAAGCCCGAAATAGCACCACAGGCTATTGTTACAAACAATGCTGGGAACAATGTTCCTTTTGCAAATAAACCGTTTCCATTAGCTGCTGTAAATCCGGTAAACGCCGGAATATCAAGACTGGCATTTCCAGTTAATGCAGCGCCAATAATACCAATAAATGCAACAATAATCATAAAATAAAGAAGGAATGAGCTTAAGTAATCACGAGGCTGAAGAAGAATCCATACAGGAGTTACAGATGCTACTAAAATGTAAACACCAAGGATAATCATCCAAACATTTGATGTCAATGCAATTGGATGCCAATTCAAACCAATCGCTACAATTGCAATAATACCTACAACACCAATAACTGTTGACACGCCGATAGGTGCGTTCTTACGATAAACACAGAAACCAAATACAATTGCAAGAACAATAAATAATAAGGAAATCATTGCTGTTGACTGGTTAGCACTTGCTGCAACAGCATCCATGCCCTCTTTTACGCCAAATGTATTAGCTACGATTGATGCAAATGCAGCTACAACAAGAAGCAGTGTTAAATAGCCAAAAACGATAAACATTTTTTTTGCCTTAGCTCCCATAGTATCAGCAATAACTTCACCAATTGACTGTCCTTTGTGGCGAATCGATGCAAACAAAGCACCAAAATCATGTACTGCACCAAAAAAGATTCCGCCAACAATAATCCAAAGGAATACAGGAACCCAACCGAATACAGCCGCCTGAATAGGTCCGTTAATTGGGCCAGCACCTGCTATTGAAGAAAAATGATGTCCCATTAATACTGGCGCCTTTGCAGGCACATAATCCACCCCATCTTCAAGATCATGAGAAGGTGTCGATTTGGTTTCATCAACCCCCCACTTCTTTGCAAGCCATCTTCCATAAAACAAATAGCCGCATCCTAACAACACAATACTGATCACTAAAATCACTGCTGCGTTCACGTTACTACCTCCCTTTCTTTGATACATATAATATTTTTTTTATTATTTTTGCATTTTCATGACCACTTCCGTTAGTAACGATACAATCCTTGTTTGTCTCTGTTCTATCAGAAATAACTAAAGCAGTATGAAAATCCATCCATCCATATAGTGAAAAGTGGAAGTTCTTATGAATACGACACCTCTTCAGTGCTTTCCTGGCATCCATATCACACTCGTCACACAAAAAAATTGTCGTAATATATGTATACATATGCCCCGGCTTTGGATCAATCAAAGCCATCCCCTTTTCATATGCATAATCACGACACTTTTCATAAAGCGCTTTGGTTAAATATTCTGTGGAAAAAATAAATACATGTTCATTGCTATCTGCGCTCCACAAAACAGCACTCTTTACTAATACATACTTCATTGAATGAACAGAAAAGGTACATTTTGCAATTAACGGTACCTCATTTTCACAATCATATTTTTCGATATCATAGTAGGCTTCATAGCTTTTCAGCAATTTATCCTGTATCTCTTCTCTATTCATTCCGTTTTCACCATTCAGTCATTTGTTTCTTCTATATATAAACAATTTTATTAATTATTACCTAATAAGATTTATTTTTCATGTTTTTTTTATAAATTTTCTATAAAATTATATCACTCATTAAAATGATTTACAATATATAAATCTGTAGAAAGCGCAAAATAATAGCTTGTGTTTTTCACCAACAAATGCCAAACAAGAATAAGACACAGCACTTGGCCATGTCTTATCTAATCATTCAGTTATACTAAATCCATATTACTGAAGTGCATATGTATTTTCCTGATCCCCATTTTTAACAAGAAGCTGTAGTGTTTCAAAACTATCCTGCGAACCCTTTTCTATTTCAAACACAAGCACGGTGTCTACTGTTCCATAACCTGTCACCATATCCTGATACACTTTAAGATCATTTAATAAAATTGTAGTCTGTTCATTAATACGCTCACTGTCATTTATTATCAACCTAAACATTACATCAGAATCAACCATATCGCACATCTGATCCGACTCAGTAACATTCGTAAGATTGAAATGAACAATCAATAAGTCTTTATTCGGAGCCGCCTGCATAGAGAAAATCATAGCATCAGACTCCTCTTTTGGATAGAAATCACAAATCTCATAACTCTGATAGGAAATTTCAAACCCATCCAGTCCCAAAGCACTTGCCAGTGGAACTGCCGAACTGGTAATCGGAGCTGTATTATCGTTCTGCAATACTTCAGTTGCAGCATTCAGAGCGTCCTGATTGTCAGCCTGTTCTACTCCAGGTGCACTTTCTTCAATCGGTGTACCTTCAATAGCTGTTTCTGCATTTTCATCTGTAATTGGCTCTTCCGTTAATTTTTCAAGACCAATTTCATGACCGCTCTCATATTTTAATAATAATCCTGCTGCATACTCCGCAATCAAGCCGCTTTGTTCTTCTGTCACATCCACTTCCGGTATCAGACTACATCCGGTCAACTGAAGCCCCATTGTTGTTACTATTACCAACAAGGATATTCTTTTTCGCCAACTTCCATGTCCAGCCATTTTATCCTCCAATATGCACTGCTTAATCATCCGTTTAATTAACATATATTCGCAATATATTTTATCATGCATTATCAAACCATGCAATCAATTATTTTCCATCCAATTCAAACCAGAAGGCAACTCCATTATCATAGTTTATAACACCATACTGCTGATTCATTGAATCCATAATTGCTTTTACTATGGAAAGTCCAATTCCACTTCCACCATATTCTCTTGTTCTGGCTTTATCTACTTTGTAGAATTTTGTCCACAAATGAGGAATCGACTCCTCTGGAATCGGTCGGCCAGTGTTGAATACCTTTACACGGATGTGATTTTTTACCTTTTCAATAGATATTTCAACTACTTTCTCTCCCTGCGCATAATGAATTGCATTTGAAAGGTAATTATTGATAATCTGTTCAATCTTAAACTCATCAGCCCATACATAAATTGGTTCCGTATAATGAAACACAAGGTTAATCTTCTGTTGTTTCAGTATAATGTCAATCGCATTTGTACAGTTTCGAATCAGTTCAATAATATCGAACCTCTCCATAATCACATTATCAGACCCGCATTCCAGCTGGTTAAGCTCTAACAAGTTTTTAACAAGCTTATTCATTTTTCCTGCTTCATCAATAATAACATCACAGTAAAAATCTTTGCTTTCTTCATCATCGTTTACACAATCCTTTAACCCTTCAGCATATCCCTGTACAAGAGCAATCGGTGTTTTTAATTCATGTGAAACATTAGACAAAAACTCCTTGCGCATCTCGTCTATTTCATTTTTATGCGCAAGATCCAATTGTAGCTCATTATTGGCAGTTTTCAATTCAGATATTGTTTTTTCAAGTGTGCCTGACAATTGGTTCATGTGATCACCAAGTAAAGTTATCTCATCATTATTATTCTTTCCAGTGTATTTCACTTCAAAATCAAGATTTGTCATTCGTTCTGAAATACTTGCGAGTTCCAGAATCGGCTCCGTGATTTTCTTTGAAACAAACCAAATGACCAATGCGCTTACAAGTATTGCAATCATACCTACCAAAGCCAAAAACCTATTAGCAATGACAACACTTTCCTGAATACTTTCCATCGGAGAACGCATTACTATCATATTTCCATTTGACAATAAACCCCAAAGTTCAATAAACTCCATATTCATCCACGGATCATAAATTCTCTGAACATGATACTTGTCATTCGAATATAGAGATTCAGCTTTTCCTGTTCCTCTTAAAAAATAACTGAGAAGTCGATCTGAAAGCACTCCCGAATCATTTACGGTGGATTTGATTGTCTGTGTATCAGAATCAAGAATCAACATGTCCAAATTATATCTGGATGCAATCTGTTCAAACTTTACATCAAATTCTTCGGATTGAATATCTCCCTCATTAGAGGCCGCATCAATTTGTTCGTAGGATTTCTGGAGAACCTCCTGTTTATGCCTTGTATAAAAATTACCAAGAAAAACAGTATTGGCAAACCAGCACAAAAGAATTGTCCCAGCCATCAAGCCACTGAAAATCAATGCAAACTTCTTCTTAATCGAATGTCTCATAAATAATATTGCCTCGTCCCACTATTATTTCTCTTACTCCATTTTAATAAGCTGTCTTAAACTATCCACATCACACATGACCTGTCCAAGCATATCACTGATTTCCTTTGTTCCCTGAATTGTTTTTTCAGTTAATCCCTGTGTATTCTCAGTATTGGCAAGAAGTTGTTCGCTGAACGCGCTCAATCCTTCAATAGATTCATTAATTTCTCCATTGCTACTTGAAACGCTGCTCATATAGTCAGCCTGTGTATTGATACTTTGGCTAACCGAATCGATGTCCTGCTTAATTACTTCAAATGTACTTGAAGTTTCATGCAACAATGATACTTGACTGTCATTTGCCTCCAAAAGACTTCCCACAGATTTCTCTGCTGTTACAGCCTGCATGCCGAGTTCCTCAAAAATTGTACTGATTTTGGCTGTAGCTGCTGCCGTCTCTTCCGCAAGCGTTTTGATTTCATCAGCAACAACAGCAAAGCCTCTGCCATTTTCACCGGCATGTGCTGCTTATATGCTTGCGTTTAAGCTTAAAAGTGTTGTCTGCTTTGTAACACTCTCAATCATTCCTAAAATTGATTTCATTTGTTCAATCTGACTAGTTAAACATGTCATTGTCTCATGAACCGTATCGCATGCCTGTTTACTAATATCAGATGCATTTGCTAATTCCTGCATATTTTGAGTTCCCTGTAAAGTTACTGTTCTTGTTCCCTCAAACTTATCCTGAATATCACTGACAAGATGCACAGTTGCATCTGTCAACTGGTTAATTGAATCTGTCATATGAAGCTGATTCTGTATCGTCCCTGCCAGTTCATTCGTCCCGGTAACAATCTCATCAATTGCAATTTTGCTACTTTCTCCCTGTAATGACATTGCTTTTGATTCTTCATCAATTTTGCTTATCATATTGCACATGCTTTCCGTTGCAGCTACAATTTTCTCAAATATCTCTTTTTGCTTTTGATGTTCCTGTTCAACTAATTTCAAATCATAATTAAATATTACTTTGCTTGTATTTGCAGATATGCAAGCAAATAAAGTTAGTAAAACAATTACAGCAACTTGGATTTCATAAGAAACAATATCTTCTGGAGCGGACGCTCCCCTTGAAACATTGATACCAATAAAAACAAGATTAATCATCGTCGCTGCAACACCGACGCCTAACATATACTTTGCATCAGCAAATACTGTGACTATCAAAAGCATGGGAACGATATATACAAAAGAAATTAAACTAGTAGATGTCCATAGAACAAAAGCATACAATACGCAATATGAAATTGCAATAGCATATCGGACAGCCGTGCCATTTGGATGAAGCCTGCTGTACAGGCATGTCAATCCGAATGGAATAAGTAAAATCAGTAAAAACACAAACACATATAGACCCGTACGGTTTCCTTTTATCAATTCCATAATATAGGCCAAAAATAGCACCGCCGCTATTATTCCATAGCAAAGCAGTGCTTTCTTATTCATTAATGTAACGCCATCAAATTCTGTTTCATTTTCGTTAAACTTATCATTTGTTATCATCATATTTTGCCCTCCACACAGAATACTTAAGTTATGTTTCTTTATACTATACTACCAAATTTTGGGCTTTTTTTCAATATTAATGAATTATAAATATTTTTTATTCATTATACTGCTTCTTTCTCAATTTGCTCAATATGTTCATCCATTACGCTGATAATAAAATTCGCATCTGATAAATGAAGAGCATGTAACGCATTAGAATTATTGTAAAAATGTTCTATGTTTTTACGATTCAAATATCTACTGTACTGTTCCATGCAAACATCTTTTGTCTCGCAATCAATATCAAACAAAAGCGACGGAGCATTTTCACTAAAATCAACCGTATCAAGCGAAATATTACGAATGAGCTGTTTCTTATTCCTGAACCATAAAACATTGCAATTCAAATCATATACAATACTCCAGACAGTATCATTCCTTTTTCCAATATTTAAAACACGAAATGCATCTTCTGCGGATGATACGCACACTCTTTGCAGTTCTGCTTTCGCAGCTTGAAATCTTCTAAAAGAATCCGTTTCATATCCAGACTGATTATCTGGAATATTTTTACATGCCGCTTCGTATCGGCTGTTGGTTATCAATGGAAAAATGTTTTCATCCTGAAATACAATCATATTGCCATTTCTAAATTCAATAATTGCCACATTCCCATGCTTATCAGCCAAAAAATAATGAAGCTTTCCAGATTGATTACTAATATTAAAATCGCCAAACCTGTCTACGGCATCTTTAACATTTTCACAACAGTCAAGAAGATATTGAATAGCTTCCAAGCAGCTGACTATTCCATTTTTTGTATTATACGAATATTCTGAACCCGGAAGCGAAGCCTGTTCCGCAACAAGCCCCTTTTCATTTATCCCGCAGGCCGGCATACCTTTACCCGACTGCGAAAGTGTAAGGCTTCCATACTTAGAGGTCCAAATCATTTCCTTTTCATTTGGCATCACCAGTGATTTCTTTTTCATACCTCTTCTGTTCGTAAAAACATAAGCACCATCTACAAAGCAATCATAATTCTTTGCTATCAATATATTATCTCCACAGTTTTGCAGTTAATTTTTAAGATGATATAGCTCGATTGCTCTATTTATA
>CAZOHM010000081.1:0-7425 GCA_964579795.1 uncultured Lachnospiraceae bacterium
GATAGGTAAGAAGATGTTGAAAGATCAGTTTAGTATTCGATTTTGAAGGTATAAAATAATAAAAAAGATAGACATTATTGTTTATCTTTTTTTTGTTATCTTTTTTGTCAAAATTTTATATGTTTTTTTAATTTAATATGTTATAATGAACAAAATAGCAGTCATAATACTTTATTGATGAGGTGAAGGTATGGATACAAAAATCTTATTGGAAAATGGGACGAATGAATTAGAAATTTTGGAATTCACGTTAGGAAACAATTCTTATGGAATAAATGTAGCGAAAATACGTGAGATTATTCCTTATCAGGCAGTTACTCCAGTTCCGAATGCACACCCTAGTATAGAAGGAATTTTTATGCCGAGAGAGACAATGATTACAGCAATTAGCTTGAAAAATGCATTGCAGATGGGAGATTCAGAACAGGGAGGATTATTCATTGTTACCAATTTCAATAAGCTGGATGTCGCTTTCCATGTAGATAAGGTTAATGGAATACACAGAGTTTCATGGACCGAAATTATCAAACCTGATGCAACTATTAATAATGATCAAGATGGAATATCCACAGGTATTGTTAAATTTAAGGATCGTCTTGTTATAATTCTGGATTTTGAGAAAATAGTTACTGATATTAGTCCTGAGACCGGATTGAAGTTGACGGAGTTGGACGGTCTTTCAGAAAGAGAAAGAAACGCTGCCGGAATATTAATTGCTGAGGATTCACACTTACTGAATAAACTGATAAGTGATGCATTGGTTAAGGCAGGATATGTTAATCTGAAGAGAACAGAAAACGGCTTAGAAGCATGGAACTATATTACACAATGTCTTGAGAATGGTACAGTTAATGAAAAAATTAAGTGCCTTGTAACTGATATTGAGATGCCACAGATGGATGGTCATCGTTTGACTAAGCTTGTAAAGAGTGATGATCGACTGAAAGATATTCCTGTAGTTATATTTTCATCTCTTGTTAATGAAGAGATGCGCATAAAGGGTGAATCATTAGGAGCTGATGCGCAGCTTTCCAAGCCTGAAATAGGAAATTTGGTAAAAGAAATTGACAAACTTCTTAAAAAAGAATAATAAATGAATGAAATAATAGGGTCGGGAATACTCGATCCTATTATTTCTGTTGCTACAACAAAAATAGAGTCATTATGCCTGTATATATTAATATTTAGCAGGCAGGTTGGTTTTATATTTTGGGGAGAGAAGTTATGAACAAGGAAGCCGTTACATTAATTAATGAAAAGATTTCAGCAGCACAAATGGTTCTGGTTGGAATTGGTAAAGAACTTGAAGCGGATGATACAGAAAAATCAACAAATAAACTGCAGATGTTTTATAACCAAGTAGCATGTATTTTGGAGGGAAAGAATTACTTTGTGGTTACAACAAATGTGGATGACTGTATTTATACTTCCTCTATATTAAATGAAAGAATTGTTGCACCGTGTGGAAGTATTCATCGTTTTCAATGCAGTCAAGGGTGTAATACACTATTTTATAATCAAAGTGAAAAGGTGTGTCCGAAATGTGGAGCGTCCTTATGTGAGAATACTGTTCATGCTGAAAACTATATTGAGGAAGGGTATCTTACACAATGGAATCGATATATGAAATGGCTATCTGGGACATTGAATAAGAACTTATGCGTGTTAGAAATAGGGGTTTTGATGGATTATCCGGGAATAATCAGATGGCCGTTTGAAAGAACTGCATATTTGAATGAGAAAGCTTTTTTTATCAGAGCAAATGAACGATTACCACAGTTATCAGCTGAGTTAAAAGATAAAGGTGTTTCGATAAAATGTTCTCCTTTTGAGTTACTTTTATGAACGAATGGTAAATACATTGTTTTGAATGGAAAAATATGATAAACTGTTATTGGTTTGAAGATTTGTATTTATAATAATATTTATAAGTAATTTCGGAGGGATATATGAATTCTACGGAAGAATATCTGGACAGCCTTTTAAAAAATGTAACAGATGGAAACGAATTACAGGAAGAAATCAGTGACTTGACAGATGAAAGTGAAATGATACCTGAAGACATTATGTTAGAAGAAAAACCAGCATCTGATGAAGACATTACGTTAGAAGAAAAATCATCATCTGATGAAGACATTACGTTAGAAGAAAAATCATCATCTGATGAAGACATCACGTTAGAAGAAAAACCAGCATCTGATAAAGACATTATGTTAGAAGAACCGGCATCTGTTGAGAATATTAATTCAGAAGAAGAATCAATTACTGATTTAGACCTTCCTTTAGCTGATTTGTCATTTGAAGAAGACAATACTTTGGATGAACAAAATGATAAACTTCTTATGGACGATGATATTTCAAATCTGTTAAAAGCTGTTGGTGGAGTGGAAGATGAAATAACAGAAACGCCAATAGATGAGCAAACAGAAAATATATTAGATGAAATGCTGGAAGAACCGTCAAAAGAAACAGAAGAAGAGTCGCTTGATGATTTGCATTTCTCAGATCAAGAGACAGATACTGATATGGAATCAGAAGATAAGATGGAAAATGATGATTTAGATATGTTAGAAGAAAAAGCATCTTCTGAAACAGATACTGATCGGGAAACAGAAGAGAGTCTATTAGATTTAGGAATTTCTGATTTTGGTGAACTGGAAGATTTGCCGTCTGCAGAAGCAGAGAGTACAGATACAGATACAGATGATCAGGATTCATTAGATTCTGAATTGAGTGATTTGTTATCTGGGTTACCTGAAGATGAGGAATTATCGGAAATTAATGATATTTTAAATAAAAATGACAATAATGAAATTGTGGAATCAGGTGATGAAGATTCTGCGAAGGAACAGTCAAAAGAGGATTTATTTGATATTGAAGAACTGATTGGCGATGATGAGAATAAATCTGAGGAAACGCTCGGGAAGAAGAAAAAGGGCAAGAAAGCACTAAAGGTAAAAAAAGAGAGGAAACCTGGAGCATTATCAAAGTTTTTTGCAGGCCTTTTTGAAGAAGTTGAGGAACCTGAGGAAGTAAAACAGATTTTTGCTGAAGAAACTGCAACAGATATTGCAAAAGAAGGTGCAGTTGCTAACGAAAAGATTCTTGATGAAATGGCTGACGAGGACGAGTCTGATACAAATAAAAAAGGTAAAAAAGGAAAGAAAAATAAAGAAAAAAAGCCTAAAAAAGAAAAAAAGATTAAAGAGAAACCGATAGATAATCAAACGCCGCAGAAAAAACTTCCAAAGAAGAAAGTGGTTTTGATTGGTGTATTATGTTTTTCATTAGGTGTAATGATGACGCTCGTTGCGTTCGTTTATCCATATTATTCGGATACAAAAAATGCCAAATCTCAGTTTCAACAGCAAAATTATGAGAAAACATATGAACTTTTAAAAGGGCATAAGCTAAATGATGAAGAGAATATAATGTATGCGAAGTCAGTTGTCCTTTTGAAAGCAGAAAGAAAATATGATTCTTATAAGAATTATATGATGCTTGGTATGAAGCTTGAAGCGATGAATGCGCTCGTACAGGGTGTTAAGGTAACAGAACAGTTGGCTGAGATGGCTGAAACATTGGATGTTAAGGCTGAGTTTGATGAAATCAGGACAAAAATTATAGAGGAGTTGCAAAACTCTTTTGCAGTCAGTGTTGAGCAGGCGAATGCTTGGTTACAGATTTCAGATAATCAGAAATATTCAAGAGAACTGGATAATTATTTGAATGGAGATTCTTCACAGAATGATTTAGGGGATACATCTTCACAGCAAAACAAGACAGAGAATTCTGTGATTGCAGGTGAGGAGCAGGAAATAACAGCTACAGAGGATGAAACCTCATCCCTGGAAACTGAACCGCAAGCACTTGAGACACAAATGGCTCCACAGGTAGATCCACAAGTGACCAATGAGCCAGCTTCTGCTGATTCACTGAATGATTCTCAAGGTAATAATAAGTTGTTACAGGATGTTATTGAATCGCAGGACACACAACCGTCTGAGACACAGGGCGGCCGGAGCAGTCAGAATGCAGAAGATTTAAATGATGCATTATCTTTTGATGTGGAAGGTACCAAAGGACTTTAAAGGGGGCAATAGATAACTTATGATCGCAATAATTGATTATGATGCTGGTAATATCAAAAGCGTTGAGAAGGCGATACAGTATTTAGGTCAGAAAGCAGTGATAACTCGTGACAGAGAGATAATTCTTAAAGCTGATAAAGTAATTTTACCCGGAGTTGGTTCATTTGGAGATGCAATGGGGAAAATAAAACAGTATCATTTGGATGAAGTTATACATGAGGTTATTGCAAATCGTACTCCTTTTTTGGGGATTTGTCTTGGTTTGCAGCTCTTATTCAATAGAAGTGAGGAGAGCCCTGGCGTGCCGGGACTTTCTGTTTTAAAAGGAGAAATCTTGCGAATTCCTACTGGCGAATATATTAAGATTCCGCATATGGGGTGGAATTCTCTGAAGTTGAAAAATCATGGACAATTGTTTAAAAATATTGAGGATGGTTCTTATGTTTATTTTGTACACTCCTACTATTTAAAAGCTGAAGATGATGCAATTGTTACAGCAGAGACCGCCTATAATACAACAATACATGCAGCGGTAGAAAAAGATAATGTATTTGCATGCCAATTTCATCCGGAAAAGAGTTCCGGAATAGGACTTTTGATATTAAAAAATTTTATAGAACTGTAAGGAGCATAAAATGTATACAAAGAGGATTATTCCGTGTCTTGATGTACATGAGGGCAGGGTTGTTAAAGGAGTGAACTTTGTTAATCTGAAAGATGCTGGTGATCCAGTAGAAATAGCAGCAGCATATGATAAGGCTGGGGCTGATGAGCTGGTTTTTCTTGATATTACTGCGTCCTCTGATTCTCGAAATACGGTTGTTGATATGGTTAGGGCTGTCGCAGAAAAGGTGTTTATTCCTTTTACAGTTGGAGGAGGAATTCGTACTGTTGATGATTTTAAGACAATCCTAAGAGAAGGAGCAGATAAAATTTCAATCAATTCTTCTGCAATTGATCGCCCGCAATTAATCAGCGAGGCTGCAGATAAGTTTGGAAGTCAGTGTGTTGTTGTGGCAATTGATGCAAGGCGTCGTGCAGATGAAAGCGGATGGAATATTTTCAAACATGGTGGGAGAATTGACACCGGTATTGATGCTGTTGAATGGGCTATGAAAGCTAATCAGCTTGGTGCAGGTGAAATTCTGTTAACAAGTATGGATTGCGATGGCACAAAAGCGGGATATGATTTGGAATTGACCCGACTTATTTCTACAAATGTCAGCATTCCTGTTATCGCATCAGGCGGTGCTGGTTCAAAAGAAGATTTTTATGATGTTTTGACAGATGGGAAAGCAGATGCAGCTCTTGCAGCTTCTTTGTTTCATTATAAGGAACTTGAAATTAATGACTTGAAGGACTATTTACAGAAGAATGGTATATCGGTAAGGAGATAGGCATGGCAGCAATAGATAATGACTGGCTTGAGCCTTTGCAGGCTGAATTTAGAAAGCCATATTATAAGCAGCTTTATACTAAAATAAAAGAGGAATACTCTACAAGGCAGGTTTTTCCTGCACCTGATGATATTTTTAATGCTTTTTCATTGACACCGCTCAGTAAAGTAAAAATACTGATTCTTGGACAGGATCCATACCATGATGTTGGACAGGCTCATGGCTTATGTTTTTCCGTAAAGCCGGATGTTGCGATTCCACCATCTTTAGATAACATTTATAAAGAGTTACATGATGATATTGGCTGTTATATTCCTGATAATGGATATTTGGATAAGTGGGCAAAGCAGGGAGTCATGTTGTTGAATACCGTTTTGACTGTCAGAGCACATCAGGCAAATTCTCATCATGGATTAGGCTGGGAAGCATTTACTGATGCAGCTATTAAAATATTAAATGAGCAGGATAGACCAATAGTATATATGCTTTGGGGGAGACCGGCACAGACTAAAATCAATATGCTGAATAATCCGAAGCATCTGATTTTGAAGGCACCGCACCCAAGTCCACTTTCCGCATACAGAG
Source organism: uncultured Lachnospiraceae bacterium (assembly GCA_964579795.1). GTDB lineage: Bacteria > Bacillota > Clostridia > Lachnospirales > Lachnospiraceae > JAEYFP01. The sequence goes on from CAZOHM010000081.1 coordinate 6,074, forward strand.
GTTTTATGGGATGCAGACATTTTAGTCAGGCCAATACATTTTTAAAAGAAAATGGACTTGAAGAAATTGATTGGCAAATTGAAAATATACATGTTTCTTAGAATGTGAGGAGTTATATTATGAATAAGGCAGTGGCGCTTGCTTTAAAGCTAATTACAGCCCTTGTCCTGGTTGCAGCAGTGATGTTTGGAGTGTATTATGGAGTGAGCTATTTTTCAGATGCAAATAAAATGGCTGAGCAACTTGAAATTGGAAATCAATACATGGAAACGGGTGATTATCAGTTTGCAATAGATGCTTATGATCAGGCATTGGAATTTGAACCGGAAAATACAGAAGTGAAAAGTGTGATTTCACATGCATATGTAATGCTTGCCGGAATTTATGGAGATACAGATGAGGCAGTAGATGCATATCAAAAGGCTTTATTATATGATACTAAGAATACTAATGCATATTGGGGAATTGCGAATATTTTTGAAGGTCGTGATGAAGAAGACAATGTGATTTCTGCTCTTTCAACCGGTTATGAAAATACACAGGATGAAAATATGAAAGTTCAGCTTGACGCAATAGCAGCAGAGCGTGCACTTATTCAAGCAGAGGAAGAGGCGCAGGCTGCTGAAGAAGCAGAACGCGCAGCAGCGGAAGCTGCTCATAATGGTCTTCTTTCTGAATTAAAGACTTGCTTTGAAGGCGGCAACATGGATGATGTAAAAGAAATGCTTCGTACAGAGGCCTATACGGATATGGCAGATGAGATTATTAATGAAGGTGATTCCTTTTATTGTGGTGATAAAAACGAGGCAGGAGAACGAGAGGGAAAGGGCGTTGCCGTATATTGCAATGGATACTATTATTATGGAGATTATTCAGCAAATGTACGAAGTGGACATGGAATATGGATTCGTGCCATATACTCTGAATCTTCGTCGATAGGTTCCTATATTTTTGAGGGAGAATGGTCAGCAGATATGCCGAATGGGAAAGGAACTTCTACCTCCAGCTTCTATACAAATAAAATCAGCTCGGCTGAACTTGCAAAGCAGGTTATTACCGGAAATTATTCCAGTGGACTCGAAGACGGTAAGATGTCTATGACGGGAACGAGTAAGGGTGGTGCAACTGTTAAATATACTTATACTTCAAATGTTGGAGTAGCAAAACAGACCAGCAGCGAGTATTCCGGAATAGAAGGACAATATATCATTGCAAAATCAAGTGATGAGAAGTCAAACCTTACTTCGGATGGTTCTAAACGTGGAGTGGAAGGATTTATTCAATAAATCTAATGAATTTTCACATATATATAAAAGATGAGTTATGCAGAGCGTAATTCATCTTTTTTCTTG
>CAZOHM010000082.1:0-7230 GCA_964579795.1 uncultured Lachnospiraceae bacterium
GAAAATTTTGTATACTGAATATAATTGTTATAGATTATTGATTTTGGCAAGAAAGCGAGGAGTCTGCCATGCACAAATTCAGTGAAGAAATATTTCAAAACGCTATGGATTTGAATGAAACCATTGTGTTTGAATATAATATGCGTGAGGATGTCATCAGCTTTTCTGAAAATATGGAAAAATATATTCCCATGCCGTTACATGTATCTTCATTTGTTGAGAAAATTGATGCCCATGGAAAATTACATCAGGATGATCTTAAGAGAGCGATTGCTTTTTTCTCGTCAAAAGAGGATCCTGGCAGAGTTCGTATGGAGTATATTAGATTTCTTGATTTTGCAGGGGATTTTCGCTGGTATCAGATTAAAGGCAGACTGGAAGTCTCAAAAGAAGGTGTTCCGGTACTACTTTATGGAACAATGTCTTTTATAGATGATGAAACGAAACAGAAGAACGAAGAACAGGCACTGAGTCGTGATGATTTGACACACTTGTTGCATCAGACTTCTCTTTTTTCCTGTATTAATACATATCTCGAAACAGTAAAAAAAGATATCATTGCCAATATGCTCGTTATTGATATTGATGATTTTTCCGAGTGGAAAGAAATACATGGAGATGTCAGTGCAGAAGGTGCTGTTATTGAAATCTCTAGAATTATGAAACGTGCATTCCGCGGTACAGATTTACTTGGCAGAATCAGTGAAGACAGATTTGTAGTTTTTATGAAGGGCGTCCATTCGTCCAGTGTTTTATTGGAGCGTGCAGCATATGTACGACAGACAGTAAAGGATGTCTGGAGCGATTTGGAGCGCAAGAGCGGACTGACAGTCAGCATAGGTATTTCTGCACTGCAGGTTGATGAGGCGACATCTGACAGGCTTTTGGCAAGAGCACTTGCTGCACTTGATGATGCAAAGAAATCGGGGAAAGATACCTATGTTTTATATACAGGGAATATGGAACGACTGGATACATCGTTTAATCCTATATTGTCGACTAAGGAGATGGAACTTGTCAGAAATATTCTGGATCCAATGTGTACATGGGCATATGCCGTAGATGAGAATTATCAGCTTATTTATCGAAATGATCCATTAGAACAGCGTCTTGGGAATGAGAGCAAGGGACTCTGCTATATGCAGAACAAAGGGTATAGTGAGCCATGCCAGGATTGCCCGATTCGTATGATGTCAGAGAAAAACACTTCCTTGGATGCCAATGTTTATTCCACATCTTTACGTTCTACATTACCAATGCGTACTACAAAGATTACGATGCGAAATAGTAAAAATATTTATTTAATTGCATCAGTGAAGGAAAATATTGATACGCAGATTCTTGCACTTAATGAGAGCGAAGAACGGGTGCAAAATGCCATTTATACAATGCAGGATATTATTTGGGATGTTAACATCACAAAAAACACCTGTGTTCGTATGAAAGAAAAGAACATTAAAAGTATTATGAATCTCCGTATAGATAACTATAAAAAACTATGTGAATATTATGCAGAGCATGTTGTGTACATAGAAGATCAGAATGCGTTTTTTGAGGCAACAGATCCGAAGTATTTACGACAGGCAATTCGTGCTGGTAAATCTATTCTTTGCCGAGAAGTTCGCATGAAAAATATTGAAGATGAATATGAGTGGTATGGGATTTACTCTGTATTTCTTGATCAGAAGCAAAAGGAAGCATCCATAAAAGATACAGGAAACAATCAGTCCGAGATAAGCGATTTGAAGGTTATGATTGTGTGCTTGAATGTTAATGAGTATAAACGGCGCAGCATTGAAGAAGCAGAAACAAAAATCAAATATGAAATCATGAAGCAGAAGAGCACTATCCTGAAGGATATGGCACTGAACTATGAACGTCATGAAAATGTCAATGAGATGATTGGTATTCTTGTATATGAGTATCAGGTCCTGGAAAAAAAATACTATCTGTGTTCCATGTTTGAGGATGTGTTTACTGTTGACAAGAAAGCATTGGAAAATGAGTGGTCGCTGTTAGACAGCTTACAGTGTCACGCAGACGATCGAAATAAATTTGAAAGCTTCAGGAAGGAAGTCCGCACATCCAGAAAGATTCAGAAAATTACTGCGCGTCTGTATAATAAATTCCAGATTCCGGTGTGGTATACAATTTCTGTTCAGACGCTGTTTGGCTTGAATAATCAACCAGTCAGATATCTTGGTACATTTCAAAATGTCAATACAGAAATGGAAATTAAGGCTGAAATGGAATATCGTGCCGATTATGATTCCATGACGGGATTGTATAACAGTGAGACGTTTTATTTAAGAGCCGCAGAACTGATTAATTTACAGAAAGAGGACCAATTTGCTATTGTTTCAATTGATATTGACAGATTCCGACTGATAAATGACCGGTATGGAATTGAAATTGGAAACAGAAGTCTTGCCATTCTTGGAAAAGCAATCAGAGAAATTGCACAGAAGGATAGTATTGCAAAACGTTATCAGGGAGATATGTTCAGTGTACTTATCTGCTATAAGGATGATCAGGATCTACTGAATTATATGACCGTTTTATCAAAAAAAATGCGAGATAATGATTCCCTGCCAATCACACTGTCGCTTGCATATGGAATTTATAAGATTACAGACAGAAATATTCCTGTAAGACTAATGTGTGACAGAGCCAGAATTGTCAAAAAACAGGTAAAGGGCAGTACGTTATCAAATTATGCTGTCTATGATGACGCAATTAGACTGAAAATGCGTGAGCAGACGGAAATAGAAGAGGAGATGTATAAGGCACTCGATAACAATGAATTTGTTATGTATTTACAGCCTCAGATTGATATTGACAAGCGGACAATGTGCAGTGCAGAAGCATTGGTACGCTGGAAGCATCCAATGAAGGGTCTTCTTGTTCCTGCACAGTTTTTACAGCTGTTTGAAAGCAATGGATTTATTACAAAGCTCGATATGTATATGTGGGAAGAAGCCTGTAAGTACATTGCAAAAATGCAAAAGGAAGGCACAGAAATTCCGATTTCTGTAAATATCTCACGTGTCCATATAGGAAATTCTGATTTGCCACAAATATTAACAGCACTAGTAAAGAAATATCAGATTCCTGCCAGACTTCTGGAATTGGAAATCACTGAAAACCTGTTTATCGACGATGTTTCAGAATTGTTTGAACAAATGACAGAACTAAAAAAGTGTGGATTCAAAATTCTTATGGACGATTTTGGATCCGGATATTCTTCGCTGAACATGTTAAGAAATGCACCAATTGATACATTAAAGATTGATCGATTCTTTTTAGATGAAATCATGTCAACGGAAAGAGGAAAAATCATTGTAGAATCATCTGTGAAGATGGCAAAACAGCTTGGACTGATTGTGGTAGCAGAGGGTGTTGAGACGAAAGAACAGCTTGATTTTCTGGAAAGTGTAGGATGTGATATCGCACAGGGATATTATTTTTCCAAACCAATTCCGGTAGAATCATTTGAAATCTTTATGAGTGAAAATAAATGAAAATAAATAGGAAAGGCACTTCAAATTGTCTGCGCTCATAGAATGTAATAAGAATTCGTGAACCGACTTTGAGGTGTTCTGTGAAAGCGTTTAAAAAGCCGCTGTCTTTTGAGGAAGAGTGTTCGTACATAGAGAAATATCGCCAGGGAGATATGGCTGCAAAAGACATTTTAATAGAACGAAATCTGCGCTTGGTTGCTCACATGGTGAAAAAGTATCAATGCGCTGGCGAGGAAATGGAGGATTTGATTTCCGTAGGTACAATTGGACTTATCAAAGCGGTTTTGACGTTTGATGAATCGAAAGGAAGCAGGCTTGCAACTTACGCAGCAAGATGTATTGATAATGAACTTTTGATGATGCTTCGTACTCGAAAGAAGAGTAACCGTGATGTTTCCATCTACGAGCCGATTGGAACTGACAAAGAGGGAAATGAAATCAGTCTGCTGGATGTCATCGAAGGGGCGAATGACGACATCGCAGACAAAATGGATGTTGCACAGGATGTCAAGAAATTGTATAATTTTATGGATAAGATATTGACAGAACGTGAGAAGGAAATCATGATGCTGCGCTATGGATTAAACGGTGAAAAGGAGATTACTCAGCGTGAGATTGGCAGTATGCTTCAAATATCACGAAGCTATGTTTCAAGAATAGAAAAAAGAGCATTAGGAAAATTGAAAGAGGCATTTGAGAATGAATAAAAGAAAGGTATTGACATTGACGATAGCAGGAGCCGGTGTTGCTGCACTTCTTGCCGAATCGGCATTTCTGCTTGACTACAAAGATAAATATGAGACTGCTAACAGACGTCTCATACAATACCAGAATACAGAACAGACTATATCAGCATCAGCAAATGAAATGCTTGACTCGGCAAGAGACGTTGAACAGATTATTGAAGAGTACTACTTATATGATATTGATACGCAGACAGTCAAGAATGGACTTTTGACAGGAATGCTCTGGGGATTAGGTGATCCCTATGCTGCCTTTTATGATGAAGATGATTTCGAGGCAATGATGATTGATTCTGCCGGAGAGTATTCTGGAATTGGAGCAGTTATTTCACAACAGGAAGACGGAACGGTGGCAGTAGTAAAAGTATATCCTGAGAGCCCAAGTGCCGAGGTCGGTTTTCGACAGATGGATGTTTTTTATGAGATTGATGGAGAAAATGTAGTTGGTGAAGATTCCACAACGATAGCTGCAAAACTAAAAGGTGAGGCAGGGACACCTGTAGAAATTAAGATCTTTCGACCGGATATTGATGAGTATTTTTCTTATTCCCTTATTCGCAGACAAATTCAGATTCCGTCTATTGTCTGGAAAATGCTGGATGACCATATCGGGCTTATGAAAATTGAATCCTGGGATTTGGCGACAGTGAATCAATTTCAGAGCGCAATGGCCGATTTGGAAGAACAGGGGATGACGAGTCTAATTATTGATGTACGTGATAATCCTGGAGGTCTTGTAGTATCTGCTACAGAAATTCTTGACTATTTCGTACCTGATGGTGGAGAGATTGTATATACCTTGAATAAAAAGCAGGAAAAAGAAAGCTATATTGCAAAGGATCAGAACGATTCGGATATTCCACTTGTAGTGCTGATTAATGGAAATTCGGCATCAGCATCTGAAATATTTGCCGGTGGAATAAAAGATTATAAGGCAGGTACACTTGTTGGAGAAAAGACTTACGGAAAAGGAATCGTTCAGCAGGTTATTAAAATCAGTGATACTGAGGCAGTCAAACTGACAATTGCAGAATACTATTTACCAAATGGAGAATGTATACATAAAAAGGGAATAGAACCGGATGTGACAGTTACATTAGATAAAGATGCAGCATCTGATATAACGATATCCGAAAAAATGGATACACAGTTGCAAAGAGGCATTCAACTACTAAAAGAAAAGGATTAACAACTACGGAGGCGGGAAAAGAAATGTTATTTGTAAAAGCAGACAATCTGAAAGTGGGAATGCGGCTGGCAAAGCCGATTTATAACAAGAAAGGAGTTCTGCTGTACGACAGAAATTCAAAGCTGACGCCACAGGGTATCGATTCGGTCAGAAATTTTGGATTGATTGGAATTTATATTCTAGAACCAGCAGAACCATTGCCACCAATGACAGAAGATGATATTGAATTTGAAAGATTCCAGACAATTTCTGTGTTTACAATACAAGAAGAGCTGCAGAGTATTTTGACAACTGGAAAGCAGCAGAAAATTTATTCATTTGCAGAGATGATTCTAAAATCATATGGCCGCCTTGACAGAAAAATTAATTTTGTACAGAACCTTCGAAGTAATGAAGATTATGTGTATAAGCACTCACTTAATGTAGCACTGCTATGTGCGATGATGTCTCATCAGTTGAATATGCGTCATGAAGAACAGGTTGATACAGTAATCGCAGCTCTCGTTCATGATGTTGGAAAATTGAATATTCCGTCTGATCTGCTTGATAAGGCAGAACCAACAGAAGATGACGAGATAAATATGAGACGTTATGAACTTGGCGGACAGCAATTAGCAGACCAGGCATTTGTGGGAACACCGAGTATAAAACGAATTGTTACTCAGACATACAAACGACTGGAGGAACATCGTACCGGTACAGATGCAGGTATTGGTAAGCTGGTAGCAGGGGCGAAAATCCTAATTGTTGCTGAAATTTATGATACAATGACTGCCATGAACAGCTTTGGCAAACCGCAGTCAGAAATTGCAACATTGAAATATCTGATGGCTAATCCGGAATTATGTCAGGAAGAGGTTGTCGGGGCACTTATCAGGAGTATAAATTTCTTGAGTGAAGGGTGTTGTGTTGAGCTTTCAAATGGAGAGAAAGGACTTGTGCTGTCGGCAAATGATGAGGACATTCTTCGACCAATGATACTGTGTTTCTCAAACAATACTGTAGTGGATTTACGACAGACAATGATTTACGCAGATTTAGAGGTAGAGGATATTATGAAAACGCTGGATAATCGGTATGTGATTGATTCGGAGCGTGTTGGACAGTTTAAACAATAAATGCATAATATCATAGTTTTTACAAAAGATTACATAATATCACACAATGATACACGATTATACACAACAGTACATAAAAGGCATAGAGACAATATAGTTCTCTATGCCTTTTATATATGCGTATTTGTTAACATAAATAGTTGATTGTTTTAATACTTCATGATATTATTAATACTGTTTATATAGATTTGGAAAAGCCGCTTGATGAGCGAAATACAATACATAAGCAGTAGACGCAGGGGAGACGTAGAGAGGACAGAAGATGAGAGGAGTATTCAGAATAAGATACAGTATTACAAAAGGACTTGCAATGTCTGTTCTTGTATTTGCAGTTCTTGCAGGGAGTATACAGCTGCCACTGACACTTCGGTATGTAAAGGCTGATACCGGATTTTTGAACAGTAAGATTGCATCATTGACTTTGAAAAAGGATGGAACAGAATTGGTTGAACATCAAACGGTATCGAATGAAGATGCGACAAGTATCCGATATGATTTTAATTCGTTTACAGCAAATGATGATCCGACTCTTGCATATACAGAGCCAATTGATGCGGATGGCTTTTTTTTAACTGCATACACATTGCCGTTTTCGAAATATATCAATGTGAGCGGTGTGGGATTGACCTATCCGTATACTTGGACAATTACCGATGGTA
>CAZOHM010000083.1:0-7024 GCA_964579795.1 uncultured Lachnospiraceae bacterium
ACACAGCAGACAGCAGAGTGGAATGCAGAGAAGGCACAGCAGATCGTACAGTCAGTTATTGATTCAGGTGAATCATTCAATGTAATCTATGCAGAGAATGATGATATGGCTAAGGGCGCTGTAGCAGCACTTGACAAAGCAAACATCTCACATGGTGTTGGCAAAGACGTAATTGTTATGGGTTATGACTGCAACAAGTGGGCATTGGAAGAGTTACTTGCACAGAACTGGAACTATGATGGACAGTGTAATCCTTTCCAGGCATCTTACATCGATGAAATCATTAAGACTCTTCAGAGTGGTGGAACACTTTCAGAGAAGACAATCGTTATGGATGAGAAGGGCTTTGATGCTACAACAATTACACAGGAAGACGTTGACAGTTACGGAATCTAATGGAAATCTATAGTATATAGAATGATTGAATGCAAGCGCGGCGCAATGCAAATGAAAAATTTGTAACTATGTGCCGCGATTGTTTTCTTTACAGATATGATTAATTTAGAATAAATTGAAATAAATATAGGAGGCGAATCCACTAGTGAAAGATAAAGCTGTATTGGAAATGAAAGGCATACATAAAAGCTTTCCTGGCGTACTGGCTCTGCAAAATGTAGATTTCACATTATGTGAAGGAGAAATCCATGCATTGATGGGAGAGAACGGTGCTGGTAAATCTACTCTGATTAAGGTCCTGACCGATGTATATGAGAAGGATGAAGGAGAGATTTTTCTGAAGGGAAACGAAAAAGCGGTAACAATTAAATCACCACAGGAAGCACAGGATTTAGGTATCAGTACTGTATACCAGGAAATCACCCTTTGTCCAAATCTTTCTGTTGCAGAGAATATGTATATTGGACGTGGCAAGAATCTGTATCAAAATTGGAAGAAAATGAATGAGGATGCAGATAAAATTTTAAAAACACTAGATATACAGGCTGAATCAACACAGCAGCTTGCAAGCTGTTCCATTGCTGTACAACAGATGGTAGCAATTGCACGTGCGGTTGATATGGACTGTAAGGTATTAATTCTTGATGAGCCGACATCTTCACTGGATGAGCAGGAAGTTGAGAAATTGTTTAAGCTCATGCGAGATTTGAGATCAAGAGGCGTAGGAATTATCTTTGTAACACATTTCCTTGATCAGGTATATGAGGTATGTGACAAGATTACAGTTCTGCGAGATGGAAAACTCGTTGGAGAATATGAGATTAAAGATTTACCGAGAGTACAGCTTGTTTCAAAGATGCTCGGAAAAGAACTGGATGGTCTGTCAGAAGTAGAAGGTGGACATCTTACTTATCAAAAAGGAAAAGATGATGTTCCGGTACTTGAAACAGAAGGACTTGCAAGTGATGCAGGAATTAAGCCGTTTAATTTCCATATAGGAAAAGGTGAAGTAAATGGATTTACAGGACTTCTTGGATCAGGAAGAAGTGAATGTGTTCGTGCTATTTTCGGTGCAGATCATGTTGTCTCAGGAGTAGTTAAAAAGAATGGAAAAACAATCAAAATTACGAAACCAATTGATGCAATGAGAAATGGAATCGGATATCTTCCGGAAGATCGTAAGGTAGATGGAATTGTCGGAGACCTTTCTGTAAGAGAAAACATTATTCTTGCACTGCAGGTATTACGCGGATTCTTCAAACCATTTACAAAGGCAGAGGCTAATAAATTTGCTGATGAGTATATTAAGCTTCTTGGTATTAAAACAGCTTCAGCTGATACGCCAATTAAATCACTTTCCGGTGGAAATCAGCAGAAGGTAATATTGGCCAGATGGTTGTTGACACATCCGGAATACTTAATTCTTGATGAACCGACAAGAGGTATAGATGTCGGTACGAAGGTTGATATTCAGAAACTTGTATTGAAACTTGCTTCGGAAGGTATGAGTATTACATTTATTTCTTCTGAGACAGATGAAATGCTTCGTACCTGCTCAAGATTGATTGTTATGAGAGATCGCAAGGTCGTAGGAGAACTTTCAGGAGATGAGCTGACTCAGAATATGATCATGAGTACAATTGCCGGAGGTGACAAAGATAATGCAGATATTTAAAAAACAAATTTTTATTCCCATAGCAGCATTATTGCTGCTGGCTATATTTAATCTAATTGCAGATCCAACATTTTTTAAGATTACATTAGGATATAACAGTGCAGGAAATCCTGTATTGTCCGGATACCTAATGACAATTCTTGATTATGGTTCTGAACTTGCAATTCTTGCAATTGGAATGACACTTGTTACCGCAGCTTCAGGTGGACAGGATATCAGTGTTGGAGCAGCAATTGCAATTAGTGGAAGTGTTGTTCTGAGAGTACTTTGTGGTACAGATTCTAGACCAGAAACACTGAAAGCACCTATTATTGTCGCATTTTTAATTAGCTGTGTGGTTGCAATGCTGTTTGGTGCATTTAATGGAACACTGGTTGCGTATTTTAAGATTCAGCCAATGGTTGCAACATTGATTCTATTTACAGCAGGACGTTCTATCGCAGCATGGATTAATAATAATGAGCTTCCGATTATCAGCGAACCTTCATTTGGTTACTTTGGAGGATTTTTACCGGGTATTCCAATTCCGACACCGTTCTTTATAGCAGTTGCATGTGTAATCGTTATGGCACTTGTTTTGAAATTTACAAATTTGGGTCTGTATACACAGGCAGTTGGTATTAATGAGAATTCTTCACGATTGAATGGTTTGAACCCTGCATTTATAAAATTCCTTTCATTTGTGATACTTGGTCTTTGTGTTGCAGTTGCAGCATTGATTAAAGTAAGCCGCTTGTCTTCCATAAACTATTCTGTTATTGCAAAGGATATTGAGATGGATGCGATTTTGGCTGTTGCACTTGGTGGAAATCCGTTAAATGGTGGTAAGTTCAATATGACAGCTTCTATATTAGGAGCATATGTTATTCAGTTTTTAACAACGACATTGTATAAGTTTAATGTTCAGTCAGACGCACTTTCTGCATACAAGGCTGTTGTAGTTATTCTCCTTGTAGTTATGAGTGCACCGGTTGTTAGAGAGGAAATTACAAAGTTCTGGAAGAAAATCAATATGAAATCAAAAGCAAAGGAGGTCGGTTGACATGTCAGAAATCAAAAACGTACTGGCAGGCAATAAGGGAATGCAAAAGAAGTCAAAAGGTATCACCGACACAAATTTGCTGCTGACAATTACAATTGTTGTATTTTTCCTAATGTATATAGGTGCAGTTCTGTTTCAGGGAAAAGGTTTCTTAAAGCCGCAGACATTCTTTAATATTTTGAATGCGAACGCTGCATTGATTATATTATCATGTGGCATGAGTCTTGTAATGATTACCGGCAGTATTGATATTTCTGTTGGTGGATTAACAGCATTGGTTAGTATGTGCTGCGCAGTTTATCTGGATTATCATAATGGAAATGTATTTGTAGCAGTTTTAATTTCACTTGCAATTGGTCTTGCATTTGGAGTTGTACAGGGATTCTTAATCGCATATCTGGATATACAGCCATTTATTGTAACACTGGCAGGTATGTTTTTTGCAAGAGGTATGACTACAATTGTAAATACAAATCCGTTCAATGTAGCAAATGAAGAGTTTGTAGCTCTGAAAGACGTACGTGTAGTTGTTCCGGGCATGGGATCGATTAACAAGCTCGGTAAGTATGTTAACGCATATGTAGAAATAGGTGTCTTAGTTGCAATTCTTGTTGTAATCATATTATTCTGTGTACTTAGATGGACAAGACTTGGACGAAGCTTTTATGCAGTTGGTGGTAATAATCAAAGTGCATTGATGCTTGGAATCAATGTAAAAAGAACAAAGTTCCTGTCACATTTGATTTGCAGTACATTAGGTGGAATTGGCGGATTTGTGTACTTTATGCATGTAGGCTCCGGTGCTGCGTCTCATGCAATGGGAGCAGAAATGAATGCAATTGCTTCATCTATTATAGGTGGAACGATGCTGACAGGTGGTGTTGGTAATATTATAGGAACATTTTTCGGTGTTTTGTCACTTAGTACTATACAGAACATTGTATCATCAGCAGGACTTGATCAGGCATGGTGGACAGGAATTACTATTGCAGCAATGCTTTGCCTGTTCCTGGTTGTTCAAAGTGTAGTAATGGCTCGAAAAAAGAAAGTAGGAAAGTAATTCATAAGTTGACTTTTATCCGGATTCGTAGTATTCGTAATATTATAAACAAGGATTTTTGAAATCGGAGGAAAAGGTAATTGAAAAAGTGGTTAGTACTTATGATTACGTTAATTCTTTGCATCTTTGCAGTTGGCTGCAATAGCAGCGTTAAAACAGCAGAAGATGCAGAGAATTCAGAAGATGAAATAGAAAGAGAACAAATTGTTGTAGGATTTTCACAGCTTGGCGCAGAGTCTGATTGGAGAACTGCAAATACAGAGTCCATGAAGAAAACATTCAGTGAAGAAAATGGGTATGAGTTAATATTTGATGATGCCCAGCAAAAGCAGGAAAATCAAATAACAGCAATACGTAATTTTATTCAGCAGGAGGTAGATTATATTGTACTGGCTCCTGTTACCGAGAAAGGCTGGGATACTGTGCTCCAGGAAGCAAAGGATGCACAGATTCCAGTTATTCTTGTTGATCGTACAGTAGATGTTTCAAATGATAATCTCTATACTGCATGGGTTGGATCTAACTTTGCACTTGAAGGTGAAAAAGCGGCAGAATGGATTAACCAATTTTTGCAAAAAAAAGGAATCGAAAATGCTAATATTGTGAATATTCAGGGAACAATCGGGTCAACAGCTCAGATAGGACGTACGAGTGGTCTTGAAAGAGCCTGCAGGGCAAACAGCAATATGACATTGCTTGCTGAAGCATCCGGCGAATTTACGCAGGCAAAGGGTCAGGAAGTAATGGAATCATTTTTAGCGAAGTACGACAATATAAATATTGTTTATTGTGAGAATGATAATGAAGCATTTGGTGCAATTGATGCAATTGAAGCAGCAGGAAAAAAGGTTGGTTCTGATATAGAGCATGGTGAAATTATGATTTTGTCATTTGATGCAGCCAATGCGGGAGTCAGAAATGTTCTGGAAGGAAAAATTACACTTAATGTGGAATGCAATCCATTGCATGGACCTCGTGTACAGGCGGTCATCAAAACGTTAGAAAGTGGAGGTACTCCAAATAAGATTGCATATGCAAATGAAAATATGTATGCACACAATGACACGGTAAAGAGTATCAGCGTCAATGGAGATGTCTATGACATTACAACAGTTACACAGGAAGTTCTTGACGGGCGTGCATATTAATCATAAAATTAATGGTAGTACGAGAAGGAGAAATCAGGAGGGTTAAAAATGAAAGGAAATAAAGAGGATATTTTAGGAGCCAATACAGCACTTGGAATTGAATTTGGCTCTACACGAATCAAGGCAATCCTTGTAAACGGTAAGAACGAGCCGATTGCTTCAGGAAGTCATGATTGGGAGAACAGATATGAGGATGGAATCTGGACATACAGTCTGGAAGATATCAGAACCGGATTACAGGATTGTTATCAAAAGTTAGCAGCAGATGTTAAGGAACAGTATGATGTTGTGCTTGAAACAGTAGGTGCTATTGGAATTAGTGCAATGATGCATGGTTATATGCCGTTTGATAAGAATGATCAGCTGCTGGTTCCTTTTAGAACATGGAGAAATAATATTACTGAAAAGGCATCCGAGGAGTTGTCAGAGCTGTTTAGCTTTCATATTCCACAGAGATGGAGTATCGCACATCTGTATCAGGCTATTCTGAATAAGGAATCGCATGTTAAAGATATCGATCATATTTTTACACTGGAGGCATATGTACATTATATGCTGACAGGTGAAAAGGTGTTAGGTATTGGTGATGTTGCAGGAATGTTTCCAGTAGATGCTAATACAAAAGATTACAATCAGAAAATGGTTAATCAGTTTGAGAAACTGGTTGCACCTTATGGTTTTTCGTGGAAGTTAAGAGATATTTTACCGAAATCACTTTTAGCAGGACAAGATGCAGGAAAGCTGACTGTAGAAGGTGCCAAATTCCTTGATCCTTCAGGAAAGCTGAAAGCTGGTATTCCGTTATGTCCTCCTGAAGGAGATGCCGGAACAGGAATGGTAGCAACAAATTCTGTTGGAAAGCGGACAGGTAATATTTCTGCTGGAACATCAGTATTTGCAATGGTTGTATTAGAAAAGGATATGTCAAAGCCATATGAGGAAATTGACATGGTTACAACTCCAGCAGGAGATCCGGTAGCAATGGTACATTGTAATAACTGTACATCAGATTTGAATGCATGGGTTAATCTGTTCAAAGAGTTTGCTGAGAGTTTTGGAATGGCAGTTGATATGAATAAGCTGTTTTTTACGTTGTATAATAAGGCACTGGAGGGTGATAAGGATTGCGGCGGTATGCTTGCATATAATTACTTTTCCGGCGAACATATTACAAGATTTGAGGAAGGACGACCATTATTTGTAAGAACACCGGAAAGCAAATTTAATCTTGCCAATTTCATGAGACTTCACTTGTGTACATCACTTGGAGCATTGAAGACAGGACTGGATATCCTATTTAAATCAGAGGGTGTTTCAATTGATAAGATCCTTGGTCATGGAGGGTTATTTAAAACAAAAGGTGTTGGACAGAAAATTGTAGCAGGTGCAATTAATGTACCAGTTACGGTTATGGAAACAGCAGGAGAAGGCGGAGCATGGGGAATTGCAGTAT
Source organism: uncultured Lachnospiraceae bacterium (assembly GCA_964579795.1). Lineage (GTDB taxonomy): Bacteria > Bacillota > Clostridia > Lachnospirales > Lachnospiraceae > JAEYFP01. The sequence goes on from CAZOHM010000083.1 coordinate 6,775, forward strand.
TGGCTTCCTATATGAAGAACAAAGATATCAATGAAGGATTGGATGAATTTTTGAATAAGAAAGTATTTGGTGAGCAGGATAGTGTAACTGTAGAGCCGGATGCAAAGGATGTAGCCGGATTTGATGAGTTTATGAAGCGGTATACAAAAGGTCTTCCGATAGAGAGGGCAGCAGTGGATTATTTAAAATAGTAATTTTGTGAAAGTATACGAAATCCTCCGAACATTTGAGTCGGGGGATTTCTTTCATT
>CAZOHM010000084.1:0-6903 GCA_964579795.1 uncultured Lachnospiraceae bacterium
TCCAGTATCTTTCTTGCTTCTGCTTCCATTTCCGCATTCCGAAGAACTCCTTTTGACCGTAATTCTCTTCCAAGAAACATATTCTCTGTCACGGATAAATGCTTACACATATTCAGTTCCTGATGAATAATTGCAACACCGGCTTCTCTGGCCTGTTTCGGAGTTAAGTCCTGATATTCCCTGCCAAATATTTTCATAGAGCCACTGTCTCTCGTATACACTCCGCTCAGAATTTTCATCAGGGTTGACTTTCCTGCACCATTTTCGCCAAGCAGAGCCATCACTTCACCCGCACGCAGCTCAAACCTAACATTATCCAGTGCCTTTACTCCAGGAAAGCTTTTACTGATATTTTCCATAGAGACGATTACATCCTTCATTTCCCTGTCCATCCCTTTCCAAAATGCACAAAACAATTCTGCGCCTTTTCTAATCTCTTAGTTGTTTTCTTTTCTGACCTTAATTATAACAGAATCTTTTTATGCAAAAAGGGTGGTAAATTTTTGTTTTTGGGTGGTAAACTATACATGTTGCATAAAAAAAAGAATACGGCCGTATGAATACCAGCCATATTCTTTCTTTGTTCATTTGTCTATCTATCTCTTCATCATATGATTTCTGCGGCCTGTAATGCCTGCAGACTACTTCCTTTTCAAAATAAAATGCAGCTCTGAGGAAAACTCGCTTTTATCCATAATCAGCTGAAGCTGATCCATCAGTGGAACAAATTTTTCTGAAAAATATCCTGCAAACTCTTTGTTTCCATTCTTTGTCATCGATACAGTCAGGAACCTGTAAAGGTCATTGATGTCTGAGCCAAAACGCCATTCATAAGCAATTTCAAAGCCCATCTGTTCAGCCATATATTGAATCGAATTATTTGAAAACAGATGTGTATGTGTACCACCAGTATGTCGGTTGTAACAGCCCTGATTGGCTGCCTCAAACGCACAGCTGAACGAAAACATTGGAACAGAAGCATACAGATATTGAATATTCTTATTCTGCTGAATAGCCTCCAGGTTTTCTTTTAAATTAATTAAATGCTCCAATACACCAATTGCCGAAATTATTCCGGCATCTGTCTTCTGAATATACTCAATAGAATCATGCAAACCAACATGCGTCAGCATTGGCTTCTCCATCATGGCGTTTCCATAATCAACTTCACTCGCAGATACCTCAATACCGCTTGCCTGCATACCAAGTTCTCTTGCCGCTGCGACAAAATACCCGCAGCCTGCACCAATATCAAGAAGCTTCAGGTCACCGAGACCTTCTTTGTTCATACTCTCACGCAAAAACTCTGCCTTTGGTGTGTAAATCATATGTAATCGTTTCTCATATTCTTCACGGTCCTTGGAGCTGTAATTTTTGGAATAATCGTCCTCTATATAAACCTTACTCGCAAAATCATCAGTATCCTCAAACTCACCATTCAAATGCTCACAAACCGGACATTTCACATAACCAATGCCATGGCTCACAAACAACGGATCTCCAAGCTTTGTACCACATATTTTACAATTGGTACGCTTTGGCTGTGCACGAAAAATCTCTGCCATTCTGTCTGCCATTTCCAGCATTCCATCATTATTCTCAAAAAAACTCGTCTTGAGCTTATTTAAGTCGCCAAATGATTTTCCGTACTTTTTTTCACATTCCATAATTCTGTCTCCTTTAAAAATCCTTGCTGTCAGCTCTTTCTCTGTTCGTATACACGCTTCAATAATTCTTCATTATTTACTAAAATTTTCGTTTTCTCTGCCAAACCACCTTTGGAGCAATAATCATTTGGAACAGGAAACGGCAGTCCATTCGGATGTTTACACATACCCATTCCTTCGTTATTTCTTGTAAAAAATTCGCATTCGCCACAACTCACTATATCTTTTACCATCGCATGCACTCCTTGTTTTCATCAAATTTGTCAATTAGTTTAGCAGACTTCCTTTTTATTGTAACAAAAAAGAAAACAATTCTCAATTAAAATTGGATTCTTTTTGCATTGTTTCATTCCAGACTTCTTCAAGATACGAAATAGAAAACTCCGGATCCTGCTGCTTAATCTCATTCTCCTTTTCAAGCTCTTTAGTATATTCAGCAAGCGGATACACTGTGATTCCCTGTAAAGCATGATTAAGATGTGATACTAATGGTATTGCACTACAGGATGAAATTTTCACATTTTCGTCTGTTCCTTTTATAAGACTGATCTTAGACATCTCACCGAGCATACGATCTGCAACACCTTTTCCCTGTCCACTTGTTGCATTCACATAATTTCCAAGAGAATAGTATACCAGTGTTTGATTTCCATTCTCTCCTTTTACCCATTCTGTCGGCTCAATTACATGGGGATGTGTTCCAATTACAAGATCAACTCCAAGATCTGCAAAATAAGAAGCCCATTTTTCCTGATTTTTGTCAGGCTCATGTTGATACTCTGTTCCCCAGTGTGGACAAAGTATCACAAAATCTGACTGTTCCTTTGCTCGTGCAACATCTGCCTCTATTTTTTTCTTATCCAGCAAATTCACAAGATACGGTGCATCAGACGGCATGGATATTCCGTTTGTTCCATATGTATAATTCAATATCGCAACTCTGATTCCATTTTTCTCAATTACAGCAATTTTACTATCCTGTTGCTCACTGCTTTCATTGATACCAGCAATCTCTATCTCGGGATGTTTTTCTTTCCAATAGGAAAGGCAGTTTCTGACACCCTTCTCACCCTTATCAAGCGCATGGTTGGTTGCATGAAGAATGACATCAAATCCTGCATCAGCTAACGCATCCCCCACCTCGTATGCACCGTTAAATGCAGGATATCCTGACAATCCCAGCTCAGTTCCTCCAAGAATGACTTCCTGATTTGCTATCGCAATATCGGCTGACTCTATTTCTTCCTTTACATTCTTGAATAGATGATCATAATTGTATGTCCCATCCAAAAGCTTTCCGCTATCGCTGACTGCTGTATGTAACAGCACATCACCCACCATGACAATGTCAATTTCTGCGTTAGACTGTTTCTTACCTGCTTCGCTATTTCTGTCATTGTCGTTATTTTTATCGTTCTCTCCACAGAATGTAAGCATTATATCCGTATCATTCCAGTCAGGAACAAGAATAAATTTCTGATTGGCACTATAAATGAAATTGGTTCGGCATTTCATATCTTCCATATGAGCGTCCAAATCCATCTGATAATACTCCTCTATTGGATCCTTCACTGTTGGAAGCTTATCTAAATCACAGGTCCGTGCTGTATAAAATCTGCTGCTTGTTTCCGTATTTTCAAACAGGCGAAAATACTCCTGATCGCTTTCTCTCTCCATCGAAAGATCAAACCCAATTTTATTAAAGAAATCAGCTAAAAACTGTTCATACTCTTCTTCTGTACTCTCCTCCTTAACAAGCTCCTTTGGACGATGTACGGATAAAAGCGGCTCCTTTACAGATTCATAATACCTCTGCAATACATCATTTATTCGAAAATCTCCATCCAATGATGCGATTGTGAGTTCTTCCTCATCTATGACATCCTGTAAAGTGCCCTCGCATACATCAGAATCTGTGACTCCAAACTTCTCTGTAAGGAACTTCGGAGTTATCGTTTCAATTTCTCTGTTCTTTGTAAGCAGCTCCTGTCCGATAATTTCATTAAAATGATCAACAAACACGTCCCAGTCTTTTGGAAATGTCTCATATCCATATTTTGAAAGATAAACATTTGAGCCGTTTTCATCTACATATGACAGAAAAATTCTGTACGAAACACTTTGTCCATCTTCAACCTCAGCATCAGGTAATGCGGTTAAATAATCGATTAGATACTGCGTTTCCTGTATTGGTAAATCCTCTGGTTCTGTTACCTGCATAAGTCCAAGAAGCGTCAGCTCTTTCGTGTTAAGCGCTTCCTTTGTCAAAGCGTAATAATGAGACGGATATTGTATACAATAGACTCCTTCATCATTTTTGGAGGCTGAAACGACTTCAAGTCTGCTTATCAGCGGTTCTTCCGTACCCTGTGCAGTTTGTGTTCCAATACTACGCTGCCTGATTGCTCCACAGCCAAAAAGCAGTAGAACTGTCATAAAAACTATAACCAGAGTTATTCTCTTTTTTATTTTGTCTATCTGTACCATTTTACATCCTCTACTAATCTACCCTGTTTTCTCTTTAAATCCAAATCATAACATTACTATCCATCTCTTTTTCTCACATATAATAACACATTTCTCGTTTCCCTGCATAGCGTCAGAGCCTTATTGACATTTCTAATAATCTCAAGTGATTTCGTGCAGATCGATGCATTAAAAAAGTCTCCAGCCCTCCACAGAAACCAACGCACCATCCTTATCCTTTATTACAGATAAGGAGATAATCAAGTTGATCTCATAGGTTAGACCGGAAACTTGTATCAATTCTTACTTTCTCGGTAAGCTCTCTAATACCAAATTTCAATCATTGTATGACTGTTTCTATATAACAATGCACTACTCCTCAATCATTACAATTGAATTTACAGGCTGCATCTGAGCATTACTATGCTTCCACCAGGAATGATCGTATGAATACAATTTCCAGAAGTTTCATACGCTAAGAACTCCTTTTCCTGCACTTTTAATGGCTGGTCAAATGTATTGTAATGATTCATCTCTCCAGTCAGTATACTCGCCTCCGTAATCTGGATACAATGCTGAGCCTCTGAAACTTCGATTGTTAATTCCTGTGCATCACGTGCTGACAAATTACAGATTGTGACTGTCAGCCTTCCGTCCTCTCCAATAGAGGTTGAAGCCGATAAGCCTGGTACCTTCCATTCTTCAGAGCCGGTCTCCTCAACCTCAGAGAATTCGCTTTTTAGAAGATTGGCTCCCTGATGATGTCGATACATGTGGAAAACATACCAGGTAGGTGTCTTAATCATTTGTTTTCCCTCTGTCAACAGCACAGCCTGCAGTACATTAACCGCTTGCGCAATATTTGCCATTTTAATAATCCGACTATGACTGTTAAACAGATTGAGTGTCACCGCCGCAACGACAGCATCTCTCATTGTATTTTGCTGGTAAAGAAAACCTGGGTTTGTTCCAGGCTCCACATCATACCAGCAGCCCCACTCGTCTATTACCATACCAATATTACATTCCGGGTCGAATTCCTCCATGATTTTACCATGCTCGACAATTAATGTCTCCATTTTCAGTGCTTTATACAGCGTTTTATACCAATCATCCTCGCCAAATTCGGTTGCACTTCCCTTTGGTCCTGTCCACCCCTCAGGTACAACATAATAATGAAGTGAAAAGCCATCCATAGCGCCATGGTTTTCCTTAGGCATACTACTATAAGCTGTTTCTAATGCTTTCCGTGTCCATTTATAATCATCATCATTTGGTCCGCAGCATATTTTTTTAATCTTGTTTTCAGGACTATAATTTCTTACATAAGTCTGGTATTTGCGATATTCATCTATATAATACTCCGGACGCATATTGCCTCCGCAGCCCCAGTTCTCATTTCCAATTCCGAAGTAATCAACCTTCCAAGGTTCCTCATGTCCATTTTGCGCTCTTAACTCTGTCATAGGAGACATTCCGTCAAATGTCATATATTCAACCCATTCAGACATTTCTCTAACCGAACCGCTCCCTATATTACCACTAATATAGGTTTTACACCCAAGCTGTTTACAAAGCTCAAAGTATTCATGGGTACCGAACCGATTATCTTCTACTACGCCTCCCCAGTGTGTATTAACCATCTTCTTTCTTAAATTTTTTGGACCTATTCCGTCCTTCCAATGGTATTCATCTGCAAAGCATCCACCAGGCCAGCGTAATACAGGAATCTGGATCTCCTTAAGTGCTTTCACTACATCTGTTCGCATACCATTTTCATTTGGGATCTCAGATTCCTCTCCTACATAAATTCCTTCATAGATGCATCTTCCTAAATGTTCAGAAAAATGACCATAGATTTCAGGTTCAATTACGTTTAATTTTTGTTCTGTATGAATGGTTAAATGACTCATTTCTTTTCTCCTGTCATATATGAATCCTAATGCTTTAAAATTTCCATCAGAAATTGTACTGCCAGTCTCTGATGGGATATGTTATCAGCCAGCCCTATACAGACATATGGGGTGCTATACCAGCCTGTATCTGCAAGCAAACCTTCATTCTTTACCTTGATGCCAACATCCATAAGCTGTCCCGTTTCTTCATTTCGAGCAGAAATTGTACAAAGCTTATATTGTTGTATGACTTCGTCCGGTAAATAATCCTGCAACCTGGCAAAATATCCATCAGCTGCTATATTCTCAAAAGAAGTCTCGTCTGCAAGCACCACATCGACAGCCTGTGCCATGAAAAGTGTCTGCATCATCTGAAGTCCCTCTTGATTTATCGCTTCATCCGATTCAGTATCCAAATATATTGTGTAATTCACTCCAACCATATTTCGATTGGGATCAATTTCTTGATTCTCAAGAAAATCCTTGAAAAAATCTGTTCCTGTCGCCTGAATATTCTTGCCATCTGCATTCAATGGAAGAATGTTCAATGCATACTCTTTTTTCTGAATTACATGAATGGCAAACAAAATCACCAACAACACTCCGACAGAGATGAACAAAATGTATATTCCGTAGTATTCTACAATATATTCCATTTTTTGTTTTGGCGTCATATTTACCATTTTTTCTTTGATTTTTTGCATTTCATCAGCCCTTTACAGCTCCCTGCGTGATTCCATTATAAATCTGTTTCTGGCAAAGAATAAAAACAATCAATGCCGGTAAAAAAGAAATGATAACACCTGCACATATAAAATTGTATTTGCTTCCCATAGGGCCTGTAAATTTATACAATGCTGTCGCTACAACTCCTA
>CAZOHM010000085.1:0-6786 GCA_964579795.1 uncultured Lachnospiraceae bacterium
AAGGAGTCGGGCTGCAACGTCATTATTGGCTTATACGAAGGCTCAAAGTCATGGGATAAGGCAGTGCAGCAGGGATTTGAAGTATATACGGCAGCGGAGGCTGCAAAGAAGGCCGATGTCATTATGATCCTAATCAATGACGAGAAGCAGGCGGCGATGTACAAGAGTGATATCGAACCAAATTTAGAAGAAGGTAATATGCTGATGTTTGCACACGGCTTTGCAATTCACTTTGGTCAGATCGTACCGCCTAAGAACGTTGATGTTACGATGATTGCTCCGAAAGGACCGGGACATACGGTAAGAAGCGAATATCAGGTGGGCAAAGGGGTTCCGTGTCTTGTAGCCGTTCATCAAGATGCTTCGGGAAAGGCTCTTGACAAGGCTCTCGCTTATGCACTCGCAATCGGCGGCGCAAGAGCAGGGGTACTTGAGACGACCTTCCGTACAGAGACGGAAACCGATTTATTCGGCGAACAAGCAGTGCTTTGCGGCGGCGTATGCGCTTTGATGCAGGCAGGCTATGAGACGCTTATAGAGGCTGGCTATGACGAAAGAAATGCTTACTTTGAGTGTATTCATGAAATGAAGCTGATTGTAGACCTCATTTACCAGTCGGGCTTTGCGGGAATGAGATATTCCATTTCCAACACAGCTGAATATGGTGATTATATCACGGGACCAAAGATCATCACGGAAGAGACTAAGAAGACGATGAAGAAGATCCTTAGCGATATTCAGGACGGCACCTTTGCAAAGGATTTCCTTTTAGATATGTCACCAGCAGGCGGTCAGGCACATTTCCGTGCGATGAGAAATCTTTCCGCTGAGCATCCTTCGGAGAAGGTTGGTGCCGAAATCCGCAAGCTCTATAGCTGGAACAATGAGAATGATAAGCTGATTAACAACTAAAGGACTGTTTGCTACAGATTCATAAAGAAAGGGTATCTGCATTTGCAGATGCCCTTGAAATTTTATTTGACATGGAAGGCTATTTATGCTATTATACATGGGTATGCCGCATAGCGGGGTAATAAGTGTACCCTTTTTTTCGAGAGGATACCACCGAAGCTAGCGAGTAAAACGATAGGAGGTACCCTATGTACGCAATTATTGCAACAGGCGGAAAGCAGTATAAGGTTTCTGAAGGCGATGTGCTTAAAGTTGAAAAGCTTGGTGTAGAAGCCGGAGATACTGTGACATTTGATCAAGTTCTTGCTGTTAGTGATAAGAAGCTTTTAGTAGGCGAGGAAGTTGCAAACGCAACGGTTACGGCTACGGTTGTAGACAATGGAAGAGGCAAAAAGGTCATTGTATACAGATATAAGAGAAAAAGCGGCTATCATAAGAAGAATGGTCATAGACAAGCATACACACAAATTAAAATTGAAAAAATCAATGCTTAATAAGTGCGTTAGGTGATTCACATGATCATAGCGAAAGTTCTGAAAAAGCAGGATGGCAGTTATCATTCGTTTTCTTGTCTGGGACATGCGGGCTTTTCGGTCAAAGGAAAGGACATTGTATGTGCGGCGGTTTCCGTACTTGTAATTAATACGGTAAACGCAATTGATCAGTTTACGGATGAGGAATTGGAATGCGGTACGGAGGATGCGATTGAATGGAAGTTTTTATCATCCCCCGGTGAAAAGGCAGTCCTTCTGATGGATGCGATGCTTTTAGGACTAAAAGAAATTCAAAACGAGTATGGAAAACGATATTTGAGACTTATTTTCGAGGAGGTGTAAACCATGTTAAAATTGAACCTTCAATTTTTTGCTCATAAAAAGGGTGTTGGTTCTACAAAGAACGGCAGAGATTCGGAGTCTAAGAGACTCGGCGCCAAAAGAGCTGACGGACAATTCGTAAAAGCCGGTAATATTCTTTATAGACAACGCGGAACAAAGATTCACCCGGGAGTGAATGTGGGACGCGGAGGAGATGATACATTATTTGCATTAGTAGATGGTGTTGTCAGATTCGAAAGAAAAGGAAGAGATAAAAAGCAGGCTTCCGTATATCCGGTAGAACGGTAAAAAGTGCGCAGGGTTTTAAACTTCATTGTTTAAAACCCTGTTTTTCTCTAAAATTAATTACGAAAATATAATTGGTCAACAGAAATCAATGGAGAGTATCATGTTTGCAGATAGAGCAAAAATATATGTAAGAAGTGGAAAAGGCGGAGATGGACATGTTTCATTCCGCAGAGAAAAATATGTTCCAAACGGTGGCCCTGATGGTGGTGATGGTGGAAAAGGCGGAGATGTGATCATTGAAGTAGATGAGGGATTAAATACCTTAACTGACTTCAGACATATTCGTAAGTATTGTGCGCAAGATGGAGAATGTGGTGGAAAGCGTAACTGTCGTGGAAAAAATGGTGAAGATATCATTATTAAAGTTCCTGCCGGTACAGTACTTAAAGATGCAGAAAGTGATAAAGTTATTACAGATATGTCTGGTGAGCAGACACGTATTGTACTGCTGAAGGGTGGACGCGGTGGAAACGGAAATCAACACTATGCAACATCTACTATGCAGGCACCAAAATATGCACAGCCAGGCCAACCATGTCAGGAACTTGAAATTGCAATGGAACTCAAGGTGATTGCAGATGTTGGCTTGATAGGATTCCCTAATGTTGGTAAGTCCACATTTTTAACAATGGTTTCAAACGCAAGACCCAAAATTGCAAATTACCATTTTACAACACTAAATCCGCACTTGGGTGTTGTTGATTTGGATGATGCAAAAGGATTTGTCGTTGCAGATATTCCTGGACTGATTGAAGGCGCTTCAGAAGGAGTTGGTCTTGGACATGATTTTTTGAGACATATCGAACGTACAAAGGCTATGATTCATGTAATTGATGCAGCATCAGTAGAAGGACGCGATCCAATTGAAGATGTATATGCAATTAATCGTGAACTTGAAAATTACAATAAGGGTCTTGCAAAAAGACCACAAGTGATAGCAGCCAATAAAATTGATGCATTTTCTTCTGATTCAAATGAAGTTATTGAAAAGCTCAAACAGGAATTTGAACCAATAGGAATCAAGGTTTTCCCTATTTCTGCTGTCAGTGGTCAGGGGATTCGTGAACTTCTTTATTATATGAGTTCTTTGCTTGCTACATTAGATGACAAGCCAATCATATTTGAACAGGAATACTTTGTTGGTGGTTCAATGGATGAAAATGCCCCATATACTGTATCCTTTGACCAGAAGAAGAATGCATATGTTATCGAAGGTCCAAGAATTGAAAAAATGCTTGGTTACACAAATCTTGATTCTGAAAAAGGATTTACATTTTTCCAGAATTTCATGAAAGACAATGGTATTCTAGATGAGTTAAAAGCACTTGGAATACAAGATGGTGATACAGTTAAAATTTATGGACATGAATTTGACTATTATCAATAAACCATTTTTAAATATTCACTTCTGTCAAGAGCAGAAAGAACGAGGATAAATTATGACAAGCAAACAGAGAGCATATTTAAAAGGTCTTGCAAGTACAATGGATATTGTTGTACATGTCGGTAAAGCCAGTGTTACACCAGAGATTTCTGACGCAGTCAGAGAAGCATTGGAAGCAAGAGAGTTGATTAAAATCGGTGTACTTAAGAATTGTTCAGATGATCCAAAGGACATTGCACAGATTATTTCTGAAAGAACACATTCGATTGTCGTACAGGTAATAGGAAAGAAAATTGTTCTATATAAGGAATCAAAGGACAAGCCCAAAATCAAACTACCATTAGATTAACAATTTCATTTGGTAAAGGATAATAAAATGGAAAAAAAGAAAGTTGGAATACTTGGCGGAACATTTAATCCAATTCATATTGGTCATCTGATTCTAGCAGAAAATGCGTATGATTCCTTACATCTGGATAAAGTTTTAATTATGCCAAGTGGAGTATCCTATTTAAAAGATCCAGCAGAAATACTGCCGGCAAAACAAAGAATTCAAATGGTGCAGCTTGCAATTGGTAACAATCATCATTTTGAGCTTTCTACCTATGAAACAAATCGGGCAGGAAACAGTTACACATATGAAACATTGGAAGAATTACAGAAGCAAAAGCAGGATCAGGAATTTTATTTTATTATTGGAGCTGATTCATTGTTCAATATTGAAAAGTGGAGAGAACCACAACGGATTTTTGATAACTGCGTATTAGTTGCTGCTCCAAGATATCAAATATCTTCTGAAGCATTAGAAGTGCAAAAACAGTATCTTGAGCGACAATATCATGCGAGAATACACCTTCTTTCCACACCCAATATTGATATTTCTTCAAATATGATCAGGACAAGAATTGCAGAAAAGAAAACAATTTGTTATTATGTTCCCAAAGATGTTGAAACATACATTTATAAAAAGAAACTATATAAAGTTTAACAGGAGAAGGATACTTTATGGTTGATTTTTCGAATAATAAAACAAATGATATCCAAAAACTTCGAAAGAAAGTAAAACGCAAGCTGGACAAGAGGAGATATTTGCATACATTGGGAGTTTCTTATACTGCGGCAGCACTTGCCATGCGTTACAATACAGATGTTAAAAAAGCTCAAATTGCTGGGTTGCTTCACGATTGCGCAAAATACATGGATGGTTCAGAATTGCTTGAACAATGCGAAAAATATCATATCAGTATTACAAAAGTTGAAAGATTAAATCCATATCTGCTTCATGCAAAACTTGGAGGCTTTTTTGCAATGAAGAAGTATTATGTACAGGATAAAGAAATTATAAGTTCGATTATAAATCATACAACTGGGCATCCTGATATGATATTATTGGAAAAAATAATTTTTGTTGCAGATTATATTGAACCAAATCGAGATAAGGCTCCAAATTTGAAATCAATTAGACAACAGGCTTTTATTGATATTGACTTTGCATTATTAGAAATATTAAAGGATACATTGAATTATCTTGAAACAATTAAAGTTGAAATTGATGAAATGACCTATAAAACATATGAATATTATAAGGATTACTGTGCTCATAAAAAGGAGATTTGAATGAATAAGATAAAGGAAATGGCAGAAACAGCAATTTTAGCACTTTCAGAAAAGAAGGCTGAAGACATAAAAATCATTGACATCAGCAAGGTCAGTGTAATGGCAGATTATTTCATCATTGCAACAGGTGCTAATCGTAATCAGATTCAGGCGATGATTGATAATGTACAGGAAAAGCTGCATATGGCAGGATATACACCTAAACAGGTTGAAGGCTATGAAACAGCAAACTGGGTACTAATGGATTATCAGGACATTATTATTCATGTATTTGATAATGAAAATCGTCTGTTTTATGATTTAGAGAGGATCTGGCGAGATGGAAAACTATTAACAGAAACAGAATGGAACAGTGAAAAAGAAACGGCAATCTCATAAAGAGAATGCCGTTTCTTTTGTCGTCAAAAACTAATCCACTAATCTAAACACACCAAAAACCTTTCCTAAAATATCGACATGTTCTACTATAATAGGCTCCATTGTATCATTTTCAGGCTGTAGACGAAAATGACCATTCTCTTTATAAAAAGTCTTAACAGTCGCTGAATCGTCAACTAAAGCAACTACAATATCACCATTTCTAGCAGAATTACATTGCTCAACAAAAATCTGATCACCATCAAAAATCCCAACATTAATCATACTTTCTCCTTTTACCTTTAAAATAAAAGAGGTAGAATTAGGAGCAAACTCAACGGGGATAGGAAAGTACCCTTCAATATTTTCAGTCGCAAGGATCGGCATGCCAGCAGCTACAGTACCAATAATCGGAATACTTGTCATTTCACGGCGTACCATTTGAAAACTGTCATCAATAATTTCTATTGCACGTGGTTTTGTTGGATCTCGACGTATGTATCCATTCTTTTCAAGTGTCTCCAGATGGGAATGGACAGAAGAAGTCGACTTTAAATTGACAGCTTCGCAAATATCTCTTACAGCAGGTGGATATCCTCTCTTTAATATTTCCTGCTTAATATATTCAAGAATTTCCTGTTGTTTTGCAGTAATCTTTCCGTAACTCATATGTTATCCTCCTACTATCATTTCAAAAAATGAATTAAGTACTAATATCTGAAAAAAGTATAACACATATGTTCTTTAAAAGCAAACATATATTCCAAATATTTGTTCGAAAAAAGTGTTGACACAAGAACAATTGTTCTGTATAATTCAATTATAAAGAACGCATGTTCGCAACAGATGTTCGAATAAATTGATGAATTAACAGATATTATTTATTTTATTTGCTGGGAGGCTATATTTATGGAAGGTTATTATATGGAAAGAGCAGAGAAAAGAAGAATACATAGACTTCAAAGAGAAAAACAGGTTAAAAGACAACGCTTTATTATGATTATCATTTTGTTCATGATTGTATTAATTGCCGCAGTTTTTTCTATTTCTCGATTTACATATGCCAGCTCAGACATAGTCACACAGCCTCGTGCTAAATATTATAAAAGCATTTTGATTTATCAGGATGATACTCTGTATTCAATTGCTGAATCATATATGAGCCAGGAATACAAGGATGCAGCACAATATATTAACGAAGTAAAAAACATGAATCATATGCTGAATAATACGATTACGACAGGAGATTATTTAATCATTCCTTATTATTCAGCAAATATTTCCTAACCTAAATAAAGTAAACCGTTACAAGACGATTTCATCACATATTTTTTTATACATACCAATATTAAAACGACAAGATTTTTGAAAATCATCTTGTCGTTTTTGATT
>CAZOHM010000086.1:0-4351 GCA_964579795.1 uncultured Lachnospiraceae bacterium
ATTGGAATTGATCAGAGCACACAGGGAACAAAAGCATTATTGTTTGATCAAAAGGGAGCACTTTTGCTCCGCGAGGATCTGGCACATGATCAGTTGATTAATGAGGCAGGATGGATTTCTCATGATGCAGAGCAGATATATCAAAATACGCTGGCTGTAGTCAGAAAACTTGTGAACAGTGCCGGTATCAATAAAAATGATGTTGCCGGAATCGGCATCAGCAATCAAAGAGAGACATCTGTTGCATGGAACAGAAGAACAGGGAAACCTATTGACAACGCAATTGTGTGGCAGTGTGCGAGAGCGAAGGAACTGTGTCGCTCGATTGAAGAACAGGGAGCTGCTGAAATAATCCGGCAAAAAACAGGAATAAACCTGTCGCCCTATTTCCCGGCTGCAAAATATGCATGGCTGATGCAGCAGCACGCTAAGACAAAGGAACTTGCAAAAGAAAATGCACTCTGTCTTGGTACAATCGACAGCTGGCTCGTATATAAGCTGACAGGAGGGGAACGGTTTCAAACAGACTATTCCAATGCTTCCAGAACACAGCTGTTCAATTTAAAGACACTGACATGGGATGAAGAAATCTGTGATTTGTTTCAGATACCTGTGAATTGTCTTGCGAAGGTTACGGATTCCAATGGAGATTTTGGTGCAACCGATTTCGATGGATATTTTGAAACGTCAGTACCGATCAGAGGGGTGCTCGGAGATTCACATGGCGCGTTGTTTGGACAGGGATGCCATACAAAGGGAATGGTGAAGAGTACTTATGGAACAGGCTCATCTATCATGATGAATATAGGAGATCAGCCTGTGTTAAGCAAGCATGGAGTTGTAACATCTCTTGCATGGGGAATAGACGGAAAAGTTCAATATGTACTGGAAGGAAATATTAACTATACGGGCGCAGTCATTACATGGCTCAAGGATGAAATGCAGTTGATTCATTCTGCATATGAAACAGAAGCATTGGCAAGAGAAGCAAACAGTCAGGATACGACGTATCTTGTGCCTGCTTTTTCCGGTTTGGGTGCACCATACTGGGATGCAGATGCTATGGCATCAATTAGCGGAATTACAAGAAATACAGGTAAGGCCGAACTTGTCCGAGCAGCACTCGACTGTATTGCATACCAGATTACAGATGTAGTAAAGGCGATGGAGCAGGATGCACAAGTGCCGATTTCTACACTGCGTGCAGATGGAGGACCAACAAGAAATACATATTTGATGCAGTTTCAAAGTGATATTGCAGGTGTAGCTGTACAGGTGCCGGATGCAGAAGAACTGTCTGGTATAGGTGCTGCGTATATGGCAGGGATTTCGCTTGGAATATTTGATAATGGAGTGTTTGAGCATGTGAAATACCAGTCATACAGTCCCAAAATGGACATAGAGAACCGCGAAAGAAAGTATAAGGGCTGGAAGTCGGCAGTTGAAAAGGTGCTGACAAAATAATGGATTTGACAGGAGCACATCCTGATAAATCATAAACTATTCAATCATATTAAGGAGGAATTAAGAAATGAAAAAGAAGTTAGTAAGCGTTCTTATGGGTGTTGCCATGATAGCAGCACTTCTGGCAGGCTGTGGAAGCCAAGCTGCACAGACAACAGCAACAGTAGAGCCAGCAGCAGAGGCACCGGCAGCAGAGGCACCTGTAGAAGAGGAAGCACCGGCTGAGGAGAAAGCACCAGCTGAAGAGGAAGCAGCAGAAGCACCAGCAGCAGAAGAAGCTAAAGCATTGCCTGGTGGCGGTTCAAATATTATTTATGTAATTACACCGTCTGTATCAAATCCATTCTTTGGAACAGAAGCAGATGTAGCATCAGCAAAGGCAAAAGAATTAGGATATGAAGTAAAGGCTGTTTCTCATGATGATGACGCAGCTAAGCAGATGGAATTATTTGAAAGTGCAATTGCAGACAAGGCAGCAGCAATTGTATGTGATAACGCAGGCGCAGATGCAACAATCGAAGCAGTACAGAAAGCATATGATGCTGGAATCCCAACATTCTTAATTGACAGAGAAATCAATCAGGAAGGTATTGCAATATCTCAGATCGTTGCAAACAATTACCAGGGAGCAAAGGCAATTGCAGAAGTATTCGTAGAGGCTGTTGGTGAAGAAGGACAGTATGCAGAGTTACTTGGTAAAGAGTCAGATACGAACGCAGGTGTACGTTCTTCAGCATTCCATGAAGTAATTGACCAGTATGATGGTCTTGAAATGGTTGCACAGGAGACTGCAAACTGGGAGCAGACAGAAGGCTTTGAAAAGATGGAAACAATTCTTCAGTCATATCCTGATTTGAAGGGTGTTATCTGTGGTAATGACACAATGGCAATGGGCGCAGTAGCAGCACTTGAGGCAGCAGGTAAGACAGATGTAGCTGTTATTGGTGTAGATGGTTCCAATGATGCCAGAGATGCAATCAAAGCAGGCAAAATGACAGGTACAGCTCTGCAGCAGGCAGCATTGCTTTCAGAGATGGCTGTTATTCAGGCTGATGAATATCTGAAGAACGGAACTACTGGTCTTGACGAGAAGCAGCTTGTTGATTGTATCGCAATTACAAAGGATAACGCAGATAAGCTGGAGAGCTTTAACTTCACAGAATAATTATTTATTAAGTGGTGGGTGTCAAAGACATTGTTTTTGACACCCCCAAATCTAAATACTGGTTGAATAGAAAAAGGGTTTTAGAACGATGTAAAGGAGCAGGGGTATGAAGAAGCAGAAAATATTGGTATGTGTGCTTGCAGCAGTACTTACAATGACTACAGGATGTGTCAAATTTGTAAAAACCGGAGAAGAGGCAGCGATTACAGGGGCAACAGAATTTAATGCAGGTGATGATGTTTCGAATTTTTGGGAAAGTGCAGCACTGCCTGAAATGGAGAACAAGGCAGCAGATTTGTCAGAAATATTGACAAATGCAGCAGGGGATTTAGGTAAACTGTCCTCAGAGGATTATGCAAAATATTCTATGGGAGACAAGGGTGAGCTTACCTATACCGTAAAAGGAACAGGTACGATTAAAGAAGCTGTGACAGAAAAAAAAGCAGGGTATATAGTAGTTACACTTGACAATTATAGTGGAAGCGATGTCATTAAGATTCAGGTTGGAACGGTATTTAAGGGCACGTCCGTCAGAGATTCACTGAATTTTATTGATTTTAATGATTATACAAATCAAATTGAATGGGCAGAGGTATCTCAGAGCATTAATACGTTGATACAGGAAAAGGTAATAAATCCGATAGGTTATGATGCATTTGAGACAGGTAAGAAAGTGGAGTTTTTAGGAGCATTCACAGTTGGCAGCTCTGATGAAATATTGATTACTCCAACGCAGTTGAGCCTGAATTAGAAAATGGAGGATTTGCAATGAGTAATATATGCTTACATGCTGAAGCAATTGATAAGGTCTATCCCGGAACAAAAGCACTGGACAAGGTTTCTTTTGATGTTATGAGCGGAAAGGTTAATGTTCTGATTGGAGAAAACGGTGCCGGGAAATCCACGTTGATGAAAATTATTGCCGGTATTGAACAGCCAACAGATGGACATCTGTTTATGGGTGAAACAGAGGTGAAATTTAAAAATACCGGGGAAGCAAGAATGCATGGAATCGGAATCATCCATCAGGAACTCAGTTTGTTTCCAAACCTGACTGTATACCAGAATATGTTTATGGGAAATGAACAGAAGCATGGTCTGGTAGTAGATAATCAAACTCATATTGAAAAGACAATAGAAATCCTGAACAGACTGGAATACCCAATTGATCCCCATACAATTGTAGGAGATTTAAGAGTAGGACAGCAGCAAATGATAGAAATTGCAAGAAATCTGATTCAGGATGATTTGAAAATACTGATTATGGATGAACCGACTTCATCCTTAAGTGAATCAGAAGTGGAAGTTCTGTTTAAAATCATGCGTGAGCTGACTGCAGCCGGAATATCCATTGTATATATTTCTCACCGCCTTGAGGAAATTTTGAGAATCGGAGATAATGTAACAATTCTTCGAGATGGAAAATGGGTGGCACATGCAGAGGTGGCAGATATTGATGTTCCATGGATTGTAAAAAACATGGTTGGCTCTGATAAAGGATATCAGAGAAGAGAACGTGCAATTAATTGGAATGAACGAGAAACAGTGCTTGAAGTGAAGGATTTGACGCTTCCAAAAAAAGGTGGCGGATATCTTCTGGATCATATTGGTTTTTCTCTGAAAAAGGGAGAAATACTCGGAATTTATGGATTACTTGGTGCAGGTCGAACAGAAGTATTCGAATGTATTATGGGACTTAGACCGGAGCATAGTGGAGATGTG
>CAZOHM010000086.1:4361-5943 GCA_964579795.1 uncultured Lachnospiraceae bacterium
TTTCTTGGTGGAGAAAAAATAGGTGTCAATAACATTTCTGAGCAGATTGATAGAGGATTTGCACTTGTTCCCGAGGATCGACAAAGAGAAGGACTTGTACAGACGATGAGCATAGGAAAGAATATTTCACTTTCCAGTCTGAAAAAATATAGAAAAGCATTATTTCTGGATCAAAAGCTGGAAAATCAGAAAATTGCGGAGCAGATTAAGGATATACATATTAAAGTTGCCAATAAAGATCTGCCTATTTTATCATTATCCGGCGGTAATCAACAGAAGGTTGTCATCGGAAAAGGAATTCTGACAGAGCCTAAAATACTGTTAATGGATGAACCAAGCAGGGGAATTGATATTGGTGCCAAGACAGAGGTGTTTGACATCATTCATGAGTATTCAGAAAGAGGACTTTCCATTGTTGTTATTTCTTCAGAGTTAAAGGAAATTGTTGCAATCGCTGATCGTGTAGTTGTTTTGTCAAATGGAAAGAAAACAGGTGAATTTTCCGGAGAAGAAATAAAGGAAGACAGCCTTGTACTTGCATCCTATAAAGGACATCATACAGTAAATTATGAACATGAAGGAGAGAAGAAAGATGAGTAATCCTAAAAAACCAAATGCAAATACAATTGCATTGACATTACTGAAAGGAAGAACATTTATTGTTCTGATTATTCTGATGATATTTTTCAGCTGTGCAGCACCTGCATTTTTACAGGTCAGTACAATGCTTTTGATTGCAAAACATGTAGCATTATATGGTATACTGGCTATAGGTATGACGTACGTTATAATTACGGGCGGGATTGATTTGTCGGTTGGCTCTATTGTTGGTCTGGCAGGAATGATTGCTAGTGGACTCCTGCAGGAAGGACTGGTTACACATTTTGGCTATACAGCATATTTATGTGTACCGTTAGTTGTTCTGGCTGCAGTATTGCTTGGAGCTTTGATTGGATGGATGAACGGTATAATCATTACGAAATTTAATGTTGCTCCTTTTATTGCAACACTTGGTATGATGTATGTAGCCAGAGGATTTTCCAATCTTCGTTCCAATGGTGCAACCTATCCTAACTTAAGAGGTAATGAAGCACTTGGAAATACTGGTTTTGAATTAATTGGATCATCCTTTTTTAATATTCCAGTAGGAGTAATTATTTTTGCGGCAATTGCAATTGTGGCAGGGGTGTTACTCAAGAAAACATCATTTGGCTGGCACATCTTTTCAATTGGTGGAAATGAACGTGCTGCAAAGCTTTCGGGAGTAAAGGTTGACAGAGTTAAGATTCTTGTATATATGTTTTCAGGGGCATGTGCTGCCATGGTTGGTATTATAAACACATCACAGCTTGTTGCTGCTCATCCTGCTTCAGGAGAATCATGGGAAATGAATGCCATTGCTGCAGCTGTTCTTGGCGGAACATCCATGGCAGGCGGAATTGGAACGATTGGCGGAACAATTGTAGGTGCTTTTGTAATAGGTGTCATTAATGACGGAATGGTAATGTGTGGTGTTTCAGAATTCTGGCAGATGGTTATAAAAGGTGTTGTGATTGTATTTGCTGTTATTATTGACCAGTTC
>CAZOHM010000087.1:0-5815 GCA_964579795.1 uncultured Lachnospiraceae bacterium
CCTCATAGCTCAGCAGTTCCACCTTATCCTTTTCGCCTGTGGTAATCACTGTAAACGTGCGCGTTGCATCGGGATAGTCCGTATTATGATCTACCCATGTTCCGCTGTTGACATAGTAAGAGGCATTGCCCACATCCTTCAATGCCGGAACGTGAGTATGGCCAAACACAACAATGTCAACATTTTCGTTTGGATTTTCAAGATACTGCATCTTTGCCTGTTGGAAATAGTAATCCCAATCCACAGTTCCTGCTACTGCTTCAACAAAACTGTTTACCACATTAACCTGATTAATTTGCTGCCGCTCGGTCCATGTACGTTGGATATTTCGAAACAGCACTGGTGCAGAAATTGTACCGTCAGATTGCTGGCAAGGATAAAAATCGAGATAAGTGTAGGCATCGTCAAAGCCTGCAATATGTATGTCGAAAATTTTTTCATCCAATTTTTCGTTTGGTGTCATACGTTCCGAAATATTCTTCAGAAGTGAGTAGTAAATGTATGCTCCATACTGGTCAGCATCGTTTTGATCCGGTACGGTCATAACCACAGGCAGCTCCTTTTCTACCGTGGGTCGACCTTCCAACACCCATGTAGCTGCGTAGCGGGCATAGAAATAACCTGCAGGGAATATCGTATCATCGTTGCCACACAGCTCTGCGTTGGTGACTGTATCCGGTGCAGAGAACACATCATAGCGATGACCGTGCTCGATGGCTATCTCCTGTCGATCCCCGGTATAATAACAGCCCAGCCCTTTGGCATCCCTGGCCTGCTCTATTTTGGGGATTGCTTCTTGCAAAACCTCTGCTTCCAGCATCATATCGTGGTTACCGGGTACATAGATCAGGCTTATCCCACTATCGATTACCTTGTTCAACTCATCTATGACAGTCTGATTATTGGCAATCGCGTCCCTGTAAAACTGTGCCTGGTCAGTATAGACCGGGTAATAGACAGGCAAATACCATTCATCCAGAAAGTCTCCCGCTATTACCAGTTCTCGCACATCAGATGTACTTTGAAGTCGCTGCAAAAATTCAACGAGCAGAGGACGATTTGCTACAGTTTCAGAGTAGTCATCCTTGACTCCGAGGTGGAGGTCACTAATAATGACTATCTTATTTTTCTCACCGCCTGCCTCCCACAACTGCTGCACTTCCGTTTGTACGTTATTCTGTTTTTCAGGTTGACTATCGGTCTTTGCTGCGCAACCAGTTAAAGATAGAATCATGACTGCTGTCATAACCATAGCTGTTAATGCTTTCGTATTTTTCATAAAAACTGCTCCCTTCTTTTTATGTTTTCATAATGAAAGGTTAACACGAAAAAGAAGAAAGCAGCCATGTTCTGCTTAAAAGGTACCGTTTTATGCTTAATGTTGTCGTTTACTAATAAATACTCCGTAATGTACGAAACGATCTGTTATCACACCATCAGACGTACTTTGAACAGGCCATCTGCCAATTTATAAACCAGTTCACCGCCATACTTATTCACGAAATCAGAAACGCTCTGGCTGCCCTTTCCATGATCTTCCTTTGTGGAAACAGGTAAGCCTTTTTCGTCAAGTGTTACTTCGCCCTCATAAGGGTTTATTAGTTCCATAATCAGCTGTCCTGTGCTGACGGCACTAAAACTTAAAACGCGTTTTTCGGAAGGTAGTACGGCAACAGCGGTAATGGCATTCTCCATCAGGTTGGACACCACCATTGCAAGGGACAGTTCATCTACAGTAAGTTTTTCTGGAATATCCAAATGCAAATCACATTGAATACCCTGCCCAACGGCAAGATCGGTATAATAGGATACCGCAGCATTTATTGATACATTTTGGCAATAGTATCGAGGTTTTTGCGGAAACGCAACGTTCTGCTGATGGATTAGCTGGGTAGCCTTGTCTATCTCATTCTGCTGCAATAACGATAACAATGTGTTGTTGAAATGACGACGATCATGCTGTACGATGCTCATCTGGCGCAGCGTTTCATCCATCATCGTAAGGCGCTGACTGGTCAACTCCCGATCCGACTGGATTTTAAGGTTTTCCTCTCGTAATGCTGCTTCTTGTAACGTTTTTCTAAGTGAGAGGAACATGGCAAGGTACACCAATACAGTCGCCAGGGAAAGTAGTAACATCGGTATGAAATTATCTGTCAGTGATTGTTTCACATCGTCACTGAAAATAAAGTAATAGGCAAAATTGGCAAAGAGCATAGCAGCTACAAGCAGATAGATACTCCAATGCTCGGCTGCCTGCCGATAAAGCGGACGTAATCGACTGCGGAAAAGTAGAATTGTCCCCATGAAAAGCAGCGCCCTTAGTGCAGTATGCGCATAATGAGGATAAGGAAAATAGTCGCAAAGAAAATAGCTGATTACTACAATGATTGCATAGACATTCAAAACGGTGAAGCTGTTGAAAAGCCATTGCATCAAAGTTTCCTTGAAAAGTTGTTTTACTATCACACCAACTAAAACAAAGAACAACATATCAAGCAATGCAAGCGTTGTGTAATCGGCACGTATATAAAAGAAGGCGCTCATCGCAAAATTCAGAATTATGATAGCGATAAAGGCAAATCGTAATGTTCCCGTTCGTACTTTAGGCTGCGCCAGCGTAAACAGTAGTGCAATTAGCATGGCATTCGTGACAAAGGAGCGAAGTATATCATATAATTGCATCATCACGCCTCCCCAAGCCTGTAACTCATATAGGCGTTTCGTACTGATATGTATTGCTTGCCAGACACTGGCACAAAAATGCCGCCCTTTAAGGTAAAGCCGTCCTTATCCAACCGTTCCACATAGCTCATGTTGACTGCAAACGCAGCATGAGGCTGGATAAACCGTTTATCTCGTAACAGCAATTCAATATATTCCGAAAAACTATTGGGAATGGTGGTCGTCTCAAAAGTTTCACCGTTCTTAAGTTTATAAATTACTGCATGACGTTTATACTCACATAGAGCAAGCAGATCTGTTGAAATTGTGCGAAGTCCACCTTTTGTTTTGACAGTAATGGTAATTTCTTTGCCATATTTTACCTTTTCTGCTGCCAAATCCAATACTGCAAACAAATCAGACTCATTCACAGGCTTTATTAGATAATGCAACGGATTGACCATGTAAGCATCCAACGCATATCCCGGTTCCGTGGTTATGTAAATAATTTGTGCGTCTGTGCTTATGTGACGTATCTCTCGGCCTAATTCTAAGCCACTTACCATTGGCATTACCATGTCAAGCAGGAAAATATGAAAATTCTCTTTCTCGCAAGCTGTCAGTAATTCATCCGGATGAGAAAACTCCCGCAGTTCAGCGTTCATGTTACGCATATCCAGATACTCACTTGTAAGTGCAATAATACGCTCTAATTCAGTATTTATATCGTCACAGATGGCAATACGAAGCAAAGTGGTCACCTCCGTTCCTATAAATTCCTTTGTGTGTAGTTGGCTTTTCAAAATCGAAGTGTATCCCTCATGACTTTCTAAAGCAAATCAAACTAGAAATACATATCACCTTACTTTACTCCAGTTAACCAAAGTCTGATTTCTGTTACAATCAACTTGCAGAAGCAAACGAAAAGTACTTCTTAATTTATCATCGTAATTGCTTGATCCCTCTTGTCTTAAAACGCCTTATTCTGGAAATTTTCGAATAATCAATTTTGTAGACTACTAATTACTAGGTAGATTATATCATAATTTAGCAAGTTGTGACTATCTATTAGTGGAAAAATGGAAAGGCTTCCATGAATTTTCTCCATAATCATATGCATCAGCTCACAACACTTTACCGGTTTATCTGAATTTGCAATATGCAAAAAATGCATATTGCTTTTTACATCCACTTCCTCTTTAAATGCATTGTTAATATGTCTTGAAATAACTGACTGATCTCTCTCAAAAAGTAAAATCATCTGTGTCTGAGTCAACTATACAGTTTCCTCCTCAACATTTACATCTAATCTTATATTTCCATCCTGAGATTCAAATAACACTAATTTACTTTCCATTAACAGTGCCTCCAGATTCATCTGATTTATCCAGTTTTTCCATCTTTATCTGATAAGTCATCATCCTAAGTACGTAATCTGGTAACTTACGATGTCCCAATTACCATTCTGTCACCGTTCTATATGGAATTCCAAAATATATACAAAACTCCTTACGATTCATTCCTGTGCTTTCTCGTAACGCTCTTACTTGATCCTTGATTTCCATTTCAAGCTCCTCCGTTTACTCATTGTGTATTTATTATAACAATCATTATGAATTTACGCCATGAGTGTTTTTCGTAAAGTGTAATGTGGATTTTTAAACGAATATAGCTACTGCATTTTTTAGCGTTCCCTCGCTATTGCTTCGCAACAGCTCGTGTCACGGCACAAGCACAAAAAAGACCAGAACCAAGTAAACTTGGTCTGGCCTTTATCATGCTTGTTTGGAACACTTCTCATTGCTTACGCGTTCATTTGTGCAGCAACTTCTGCTGCGAAGTCTTCGTTCTTTTTCTCAAGACCTTCACCTGTTTCGAAACGGATGAATTTCTTTACTTTGATTGTTGCGTTGTTAGCTTTTGCAACTTCTGCAACATATTTCTCTACTGTCTGCTTTCCATCTTCAGCCTTTACATATACCTGATCAAGCAAAACAATCTCTTTTAATTCCTTATTGATACGACCGTTAATCATGCCTTCGATTACCTTTTCAGGCTTGGAAGCTTCCTTTGGATCATTCTTAATCTGTGCAAGAAGAATTTCCTTTTCCTTTGCGATATAGTCAGCATCTACTTCGTCTCTGTTTGTAAAGGATGGTTTTAATGCAGCTGCCTGCATTGCAATGTTCTTGCCCATTTCCTTGATAGCGTCATTGACAACGTCTGACTCAACGTCAACAAGAACACCAATTTTTCCACCACCATGAATATAGGAAACAATAAATCCTGCATTCTCTTCCATCTGCTCGAATCTTCTGATATTCATGTTCTCGCCGATAATGGAAATCTGTGAAGAAAGAGCTTCCTTCACGGTAAGAGAAGAATCCTTCTCCCATTTTTCTGCCATAAAAGCATCCATATCAGCTGCCTTTGTATTAACAGCCTGTGCTGCAACATCTGCAACATATGACTGGAATTTCTCGTTCTTTGCAACAAAATCTGTTTCTGCATTAACTTCTACAACAACAGCTTTTTTGTCATCATTTACAAGACAGGTAGCTACGACACCTTCTGCAGCGATTCTTCCTGCTTTCTTCTCTGCTCCGGCAAGACCTTTCTTTCTCAGGTACTCAACAGCTGCTTCCATATCACCGTCTGTTTCGCCAAGTGCCTTCTTGCAGTCCATCATACCTGCACCGGTCATTTCTCTTAACTCTTTTACCATTCCTGCTGTAATTGCTGCCATTATTCTGTCACCTCCGCAACCTCTTCAATATCCTGTGGAGCTGCCTGCTCAAAATCACCTGAAAACTCATCTGCTGTCTGCCCCTGATTTGCTTCGATTACTGCATCAGCCATCTTAGCTACAATCAGTTTAACTGCTCTGATAGCATCATCGTTACCTGGAATTACGAAATCCAATTCTTCAGGATCACAGTTTGTATCTGCGATACCAATCAAAGGAATACCAAGTGAATGTGCTTCCTGTACGCAGATTCTTTCCTTCTTAGGATCTACGATAAAGATTGCATCCGGAATCTTCTTCATATCCTTGATACCGCCAAGGTTCTTTTCAAGCTTATCCCATTCCTTCTTAAGGTTGATAACTTCTTTTTTAGGAAGAACGTCAAATGTTCCGTCCTCTGACATT
>CAZOHM010000088.1:0-5630 GCA_964579795.1 uncultured Lachnospiraceae bacterium
AAACCTTGTAGCTGATGCCTGCTGTACGAAGTTCTTTTCTTAAAGCTGTATCCTGCTCAACTGTCAGTCCACGGTAATCTACCAGAACAACTGTCTGTGCATCTTTGATCTGCTCAGAAATCTCTTCAACAACCGGTTTTTTAAGTTCTACCTTAGCCATTTTCGTTTCCTCCTTATTTATTTTCCGGAGAATTTTCAAATAAAAAAACCCTCCTCCGATGACGGAAGAGGGAATAATCTCATTTTCATGAATAACTCTTCTTCCTCGGCAGGCGATATTGCTACGCTTACGCCACAATCTGTATCTGCGGCACCTGCTGTCTTCGGCATGGTCGATAACGACCTTTGTTAGAATAACACATTGTTACCGGTTCTGTCAATCGTTAATTTTCCGTGTTGATTTCCGTGTGTTGAATGCTTTCCGTCGGTTCTGTACCCTCAGGCGGTACCGTTGTCAGATCCACCGGCATTTCAGCCTTTTTAGCCGGAGATGTATTCTGACCATTCTGTATATTCTGATCTGTGCCGGCCTTTGTCACATTTCCGTCCTGATCGATCAGCGCATAGTTCGAGATACCCTGCATATAGGAAATGATTCGATTCTTATCCGAAGCATCTGCAATCCTCGTCGTAAAATCCTGCTGGATACACGGCAGAAAATTCAGCTTCTGAATCTGATGCTCTGAGTCCAACGTCACCCTGATCAGACATGTATCAAGTGTCTTGGAGTTGAACCAGAAATTTCCCAAACTATAGAATACAGGAACCTCACCGATATAGTCAATGCCCTGCAGGCAATGTGAGTGATCACCGATGATCAGGTCTGCGCCGGCTTCTACATAAGCAGCTGCCAGATCACGCTGACTGGCTTCTACCAGATCCGTGTTCTCGCTGCCCCAATGTACATAGACAATCACAAAGTCACTGTTTAGCTCCGCTTCCTCAATTACCTTTATAATTTTCTCGGGATTCAGCGTCCTGAGGACTCCCGGAGTGGTTTCTGTCGCTTCTCTGGTATCCGGATGATCCAGTCGCTCGATCTGCGTCGCAGCTACGATAGCCAGTTTCTGGTCATTCGTCAGGAAATAAACCGGTTTCATGGCCTCCTCCAGATTCTTCCCCGCTCCGACAAACGGAATCTTCTCTTCATTCAGTATATCCACGGAGTCTTCCAGTGCCTCTGCTCCATAATCAAATGCATGATTATTCGCCAGAGACACAACATCGACGCCCATCTGTGTCAAGATCTTTACATTCTCAGGCTTAGCCCGGAATGTATAAGTCTTTTCTGCTATCGGCGTTCCCCGGTTGCTATACGGGAATTCATTATTCACCATAAGAATATCCGCCTTCTGCATCTCCGTCATCAATTCCTCTGTAATACAGTCATAGATACCGTTTTCTCGCGATCTAAGTGCTGTCATGTTGGAAAAATCATCATAAAAGCAGATGTCACCGCCGAATGCCAGTGTGACCAGTTCCGGATCCGCAGTCTCCTTCGTATAGACCTTGTTAACAGGATCATACACTGTCTCTATGACCGGTTCCGGTGTGGGAGTCGGATCAGGAGCATTCTGCGTATCCAAATAATCCTCGGTCTGATAGACAATGACCGGGGGCTCAGGTGTCGGTGCTGCTTCTGTATTCTTCTGATTTTGAAACGTGCACCCTGTTAGGAACAAGGTGCACGCTGCAATAAAAATATGTCGTTTCATCATTTTTAGTATTTCGCTGTTGAAATCTTCACTCCAGGACCCATCGTAGTTGCCAGAGAAATGCTTCTCAGGTACTGACCCTTCAATGTGCTTGGTTTAGCCTTTACAATTGCTTCCATCAATGTATTGAAGTTGTCAGCCAGCTTCTCTTCCGAAAAAGAAACCTTTCCAAGCGGTACATGGATGATGTTGGTCTTATCCAGTCTGTACTCGATCTTACCGGCTTTAATATCATTAACAGCCTTAGTAACATCCATTGTAACTGTACCTGCCTTCGGGTTGGGCATCAGGCCCTTAGGTCCGAGTACCTTACCAAGACGTCCTACAACGCCCATCATATCCGGAGTAGCAACAACTACATCAAAATCTAACCAGCCTTCGTTTTGAATCTTAGGAATCAACTCATCTCCGCCAACAAAATCTGCTCCAGCTGCCTCAGCCTCAGCGACCTTATCACCCTTTGCAAATACTAAAACTCTTGTTACACGGCCAGTTCCGTTAGGCAGTACAACTGCACCACGAATCTGCTGTTCAGCATGACGTCCGTCACACCCGGTTCTGATATGAACCTCAATTGTCTCGTCAAATTTTGCTGTTGCTGTCTTCTTTACCATCGCAATAGCTTCTGCCGGCTCGTACTGAGTAGCGCGGTCTACAAGCTTGCTTGCTTCGCTATATTTCTTTCCATGTTTCATTCTACGCTTCCTCCTACTCCTCGACTGTTACGCCCATACTTCTGGCTGTTCCTGCAATCATGCTCATTGCTGCTTCAACAGATGCTGCATTCAAATCAGGCATCTTCATTTCTGCAATTTCCTTCAGCTTTGCTTTTGAAAGCGTAGCTACCTTTGTCTTGTTCGGAACGCCTGAACCAGACTTAATGTTACAAGCTTTCTTAATCAATACTGCTGCAGGTGGAGTCTTCGTAACGAAGCTGAAACTTCTGTCTGCATATACTGTGATTACGACAGGAATGATTACGTCACCCTTGTCTGCTGTCTTTGCATTAAACTGCTTAGTAAATTCAACAATGTTCACACCATGCTGTCCAAGTGCTGGACCAACTGGTGGAGCCGGTGTTGCTTTGCCGGCAGGAATCTGCAATTTAATGTATCCTTCTACTTTCTTTGCCATTTTGGCACCTCCTGATAAAATGTGGTGGTGGCGGGAATAAGTTCCCTCCCACAGTTCACAAAGGGATTTCAAATCATATATATAATAGGAAATTATCCTTGGAACTCTTGTTTATTGTTCTAATTAATCTTGTTGATCTCATCAAAGCTGATTTCAACCGGTGTTTCACGTCCAAACATCTCAACAATAATTGTAGCTGTTTGCTTGCCCATATCCATTCTCTGAACAACTCCCACTGTATCTTTCCATACGCCGGCAACAACTGCAACCATATCGCCTTCTTCGAAATTAACGAAAACCTTTTCAGATTTAATTCCAAGTGGCTTCATTTCAGCTTCTGAAAGCGGTACCGGTTTGCTTCCCGGTCCTACAAATCCCGTTACACCTCGTGTGTTTCTTACAACATACCATGTAACATCATTCATAATCATATTGATTAATACATATCCCGGAAACATTTTCTTGTCAACAGTCTTTTTCGTACCATTTTTCATTTCAGTAACTGCCTGCATAGGTACTCTGACTTCTAATATTTCATCTTCAAGATGTCTGTTTTCAATTGTTTTCTGAATATTGGCCTTTACCTTATTCTCATATCCCGAATAAGTATGCACAACATACCAGTTTGGTTCCGTACTATTTGTATCTGCCATAGTTACTCTCCTTTACAGTTTAACCAAGAAATCAATCCCATATTGAAGAATCATATCAATCACGGCAATCACAAGACCCAAAACAACAGAAATGACCGTAACAGAAATTGTCTGTTTGATAACAGTTTCTCTGTTTGCCCAAATAATTTTTCCAAACTCTGATTTCAAGCCTTTGAACCAACTTTTGCTTTTCTTTGCTACATCCGCACCGTTTCCGTTGCTGTTAGTATTTGTTTCGCCCATAAATTCTCCTCCACTTAACCAAATACTGGTTTATTTTGTTTCCTTGTGTAAAGTGTGTGTCTTACAGAATTTACAGTACTTCTTTGTTTCCATTCTATCCGGATGA
Source organism: uncultured Lachnospiraceae bacterium (assembly GCA_964579795.1). Lineage (GTDB taxonomy): Bacteria > Bacillota > Clostridia > Lachnospirales > Lachnospiraceae > JAEYFP01. Next base: position 3,852 of record CAZOHM010000088.1, read on the forward strand.
GTCTTCTTATCCTTAGTAGTATCGTAGTTACGATTTTTGCACTCTGTGCAAGCAAGTGTAATTCTTGTACGCATTTTATCCACCTCCGCGCATTCATAATCAAATAGGATTTCCTCATTTTTTGCATAAAAAAAAGACGTAAATCCTTATCTCGTTAGATAACTATATCATACCTCATTCACTCCGTCAACTGAATTTTCAGCGTCTATAGCGAGATATTTTGAATAAAATTTTATTTATTTGATTATATTGCATATTATTCCATTTAGCTATTGATTATTTGAATCAAAAAGCATACAATATATGTATAAAAGTAGGTAATTATGCCCGCGCGTTGTGACTTAGAAGATGTACAACAACAGAAATGATTCTGTTAAGCGTGATTTCAAGGATGAAAGGAGGGGCAGGCATGGCTAATATTGCAGCTCTCAATACTGTATATAATCATTTCATGACTACATATGCGCCATCGGGTTCGAACACGAAATACGATACCCATAAGAAAAGCGAGCTTCGCAGTGTATATAATTCTATGGTCAAGCTTAACAAAGAAGCCCCCATATTCTTACTTGATACCAGTCCGAAGACACAGGAGTTTGCTGTTGGGCTAAAAGAAAACAGCCGTTCATTAAAGAATGTAATTTCTTCATTATCCATTGATAACGGCACAGATTTATTAAGTAAAAAAGCAGTCGCATCCAGTAATGAAGATATCGTAACTGCTTCTTATATAGGAGGTCCAAACTCGGACAGTGAGATTCCGGCTCTGGAAATTGAGGTAAAGCAGTTAGCACAGAACCAGCAGAATCTCGGTAACTTCTTACCGGAAAATGAGATGGGTCTAAAGCCTAATACATATTCGTTTGATATTCGTTCGCATGATATGGATTATGAGTTCCAGTTCAATATTACAGAGCAGGATACAAACCGCAGTATTGAAGAAAAGCTCGCCCGACTGATTTCCAAATCCAATATTGGGTTAAATGCCTCTACAGTCGAAGATGGAAACGGAAATATCGCTCTCAAGCTCGAATCTGATGAGACCGGTCTACGCAGTGATAATTCTACATTATTTTTAGTATCAGACAATAATACAAGCAAAACAAACGGAGCCGTTAACTATTTTGGCATCGATGGCATCGATCAGTATCCTGCAAATTCTTCTTTTATTCTTAACGGAGAAGAGCGTAACACATTATCGAACAGCTTTACAATTGATAAAACTTATGAGCTTTCCTTAAATGGAGTCAGTGAGAATCACGAAACAGTTTCCATAGGGCTAAAAAATGATGTGGAATCTTTCACGGAAAATATTACTTCTCTTGTGGAAGGATATAATTCTTTCCTGCAAAAGGTATCTGCTTATCTTGACAGTCAGCCATACTCAGGTAAAGTTGTCAAAGAAATGAACAGTATTTCTTCATTATATGAAAATGATTTGGAATCCCTTGGACTGCAGGTTCGGGATGATGGTCAGATTTCCATGGACAGGAATCTTTTACAGCAGGCTGCACAGGAGGAAGATACGCTTGAACAGTTTAGAAGCATTAGAAGCTTCACAGGAAATGTACTGAACAAGGTCAATCAGATTTCCTTAAATCCAATGCAGTATACGCAAAAGACTATTGTTATGTATAAGAATCCGGGAAAATCGTTTGTAAGTCCATATGTGACAAGTAATTACAGTGGAATGATGTTCAACAGTTATTGTTAAGATCATACAGAGAAAATCATAACCACCCGTTGAACGGGTGGTTTGCTCAACCCCTATAAGGGGTT
>CAZOHM010000089.1:0-4872 GCA_964579795.1 uncultured Lachnospiraceae bacterium
TTTCTATTCCATTTCTGCTTCCGATATATTTTATATCAAAGCCTTCCTTTTTTAGCAGTTCACCACATTCCGGACAGGTCTTATCAGGCATATCACAGCCTGCTCTGCCTGAATATGAAATGACGTCTTCTGAGGTAAAGTCACAGTAATGGCAATTTGAGCAATAATAATGCGGCGATAATGGATTTACTTCAGTAATTCCAGCCATTGTGGCAACAAAAGAAGATCCAACAGATCCTCGCGAACCTACTAGATATCCATCCTCCATTGATTTCCAGACGAGCTTCTGGGCAATAATATACATAACTGCAAATCCATTTGTAATAATTGAATGCAGTTCTTTCTCCAAACGCTCCGAAACCTGTGTTGGAAGGTTTTCTCCATAAATCTCATGTGCTCTTGTATAACATATATCTCGTAATGTCTGATCTGAATTATCAATAACCGGTGCACATTTATCAGGTCTTACAGGTTCAATATAATCAACCATATCGGCTATCAGATTTGTGTTTTTTACAACTATTTCATATGCCTTGTCATACGGAAGATAATCGAACTCATTCATCATCTCTTCTGTTGTACGCAAAAATAGCGGTCCCTGCTCATCGGCATCCTTAAACCCTTTTCCAGCCATAATTATTCGTCTGTATACTTCATCTCCCGGATCAAGGAAATGCGTATCACAGGTCGCTACCACCGGCTTGTTCAGCTGCTCTCCAAGGGAAATAATCTTCTTATTAATAGCTATCAAATCATCATTTGAGCGAATTGACTCAAAAGAATCCTCACGCACCATAAATGCATTGTTTCCGAGTGGCTGTATTTCCAGATAATCATAAAAACCGGCAATTTTCATAATCTCTGATTCCGACTTTTCACGTAAAATTGCCTGATACAATTCACCTGCTTCACATGCCGACCCTATAATCAAACCTTCCCTGTACTGATTTAAAACGCTTTTCGGAATACGCGGACTCTTATGGTAGTATTTCAAATGAGATAGCGATACAAGCTTATATAGGTTAATTCTTCCAAGTTCATTCTTTGCAATCAAAATAATATGATAGGATTTTAATTTTTTTATCTTATCAATAGAGGCATCTCCAAGCTCATTAACCTGTTTTAATGTATGAATTTCCTTTTCTTGAAGCATATGCGTAAATTTAATAAATATTTCTGCCGTTGCATCTGCATCATCTATTGCCCGGTGATGATTCTCCAAAGAAATCTTCAGTGCCTTTGCAACATTATCCAGCTTGTACCTTGCAATATCCGGGAGAAGAATTCGTGCCATTCCAACAGTATCGGCATATGTATACTCTTCAGTAATTCCCATTTCCAATGTCTTCTGAATAATAAATCCCATATCAAAGGATGTATTATGTGAAACAAATACTGAGCCTTTCGCAAATTCCAGGAATTTCGGAAGTACTTCATTCAAATACGGAGCATCCTCCACCATGCTGTCATTAATTCCGGTAAGTTTTTCTATTCGAAATGGAATCGGCTCTTTGGGATTTACAAATGACGAAAATCTATCTACAATTTTTCCATCAATAACCTTTACTGCACCTATCTCAATGATATTATTTTTAACTGCTGATAATCCGGTTGTCTCCAAATCAAATACAACAAAGGAATCTGATAGCGTCTGTTCCTTAGGATTAACAACAAGCTCTGTCAAATCATCAACAAGATATCCTTCCAGACCATATAAAACTTTAAAATTCGGATAGTCCTTTTTTAAATCCTGCATTGTATGAAAAGCATCTGTAAATCCCTGCACTACACCGTGGTCTGTAATGGCTATGGCCGAATGTCCCCATTTTGCTGCCCTTTTAATAATTGCGCTGACATCGCTGACGCCGTCCATATCACTCATTTTCGTATGGCAATGCAATTCCACGCGCTTTTCGATCTCATTATCCACTCTGACTGAAGTAAAGTCCCTTGTCTTTTTAATGCCGACAACAAATCCAAGTGTTAACTCACCATCAAATTTGTCAATATTTGTTACTCCCTTAACAATAATAAACTTTCCTTCTCCAACATTCGCAAAAAGCTCTTCCTGCTGTTCAGGACGCGGAAACATTTTCACGGTAATCGTATCTGTAAAATCCGTCACATCAAAAATCACAAGCTTTTTATCATTTCTTGTATCTCGTGACTCGAAACGAATAATCTTTCCTTTAACTGTAACCTCGCCAATTTCTCCAACAATTTCCGATATTTCTATTGGCTCATCTTCAAAATCGCGTCCATAAATAACATCCGGATTATCTGACTTTTTAAATCTTCCGTTTCCTCTTGTAAAATTCTGTCCTTTAGCAAATCCACTCTTTTCTCTCTTTTCAAAATTTGACGTAATACTTTTCCTCTCCGTTTTTAATGCCGGTTCTGCTGTTACAGTACTGTCAGTTTCTGTTTGTAAAACTGTCTCATCTTCTGTTTCTTCCATGCTGTTATCACTTTGCGTATGTCGAGTGATTCTGTTTACTTCCTCCTGCATCTTCATCGCAGCATACTCTCTTGCCTTGTTTGGAGCAGCATCCTTATATGATACTCTGATATCCGCTCCAATACCACACCGTTCATTCAGTATTTTGTCCAATATGTCCAGAAGACCTCCTGCACGGCTTTTGGCAACAAATGTATCCTCAAGCACAAGCTGAAGAATATTCTCCTGCGGGAACTCCATATCTGCATGATAAAATAATTGATAATCAAAATGATTATAGTTCTTAAGTTCCAGTAAGATACTATCCTTATATGTGTTCATCAAACTTTGGGCATTATACTGGCTTGATAAAGAATACTTTTCCTGAAATGTAATTTTCATATTTGCTTCTGGAAACAGCTGCCGTACTATTTCCCGTTCAACATAATAGATGGCATCTTTTTCGATCAGTCTTGTACTTTTTAGATAAACTCTTAACCAGTCCTTCTTATTTGAAGCTACAACTCTTGTCACAGTTGTTCCCTCAAAAAGCTCCTGCTGTTCTTTATTCAATTTTAATGTAGGAAACACTTCAAAAAAAGCTTTATCCATCTATTTCGTCCAATGATCCAGTTCATCCTTTAAAGTCATAAGCAATTCAGATTCTGGAACCTTTCTAATAACTTCACCTTTTTTAATTAACAAACCTTCTCCAATACCACCAGCGATTCCTATATCTGCCTCTTTTGCTTCTCCAGGCCCGTTTACTACGCATCCCATTACAGCAACCTTCAAATCCAAGTCGTATCCAGCTGTCATTTTTTCAACTTCAGAGGCCAGGGAAATCAAGTCTATGTTTGTTCTTCCGCACGTTGGACAGGATACAACCTCTATTCCACCTTTTCGAAGTCCAATGGTTTTCAATATCAGCTTGGCCGAAACAATCTCTTCAACCGGATCACCGGTCAGTGACACACGGATTGTATCGCCTATACCCTGATAAAGAATAATTCCAAGGCCTGCTGCCGACTTAATATTACCGGATTTTACTGTCCCGGATTCTGTAATTCCTACATGAAGCGGATATTTACATTGCGGTACAAGCAGCTCATGTGCCTTCACACACATCATTACATCAGAGGATTTGATGCTGACAACAAGGTTATCGTATTCAGCCTCTTCAATCATTCTGACTTTATCCAGTGCGCTCTCTACAATTCCTTCTGCGGTCACACCATGATACTTTTCCACAAGCTCTTTTTCAAGAGAACCGCTGTTTACTCCGACGCGAATTGGAATACTTCTCTCCTTGGCTGCTTTCACTACTTCAACCACATGATCTCTACCTCCGATATTACCCGGATTAATTCGGATTTTATCTGCACCATTTTCTATTGCCGCAATAGCCAGACGATAATCAAAATGAATGTCTGCAACAAGAGGAATATGTATCTGCTCCTTAATCCTTCTTATTGCCTTTGCCGCCTCCATTGTAGGAACTGTACTTCTGATAATATCGCACCCTGCTGCCTCCAGGCGTATAATCTGCGCAACAGTTGCTTCCACATCCTCCGTCTTTGTATTTGTCATTGATTGAATCAGAATAGGATTTCCCCCTCCAATACAACGATTTCCGATTTGAATTACCTTTGTCTGTTCACGATGCATCTTCACCCCTCCAATAATTAACTGCTTTATCCAAAAATATATGAAAATACAATAGTTTTGCTATCTAAGTAACGTAATACCCGCCACAATATATTGTGGCAGGTATCTATTGTCCATGTACATTCATACTATCACAGCCACTTTTTCGTGTCAATGCGTCCTGCGCTGTTGTTTGTTACAAGCACATTTCAGAGATTGTGAATGCACAAATTTAATGTATACGGTTACCATCAGTATAGAGACAATTATCCCTGCTGCCAGAATAATCCGCCCCGGCTTTAACTCTTTACTTTTCCATGTGTTTTTCATACCTTCTTCCTCCTGTCTGATTGTTTTTTCAATCACCTTATATCCTTCGAACGGATTGACCGCTAAAGCACAGCTCATATCAATAATCTGTGTCAATTCATTCTCTGCGGGATCTATTGCTTTTACGGTAATCTTATAATCTCCATACGCTTCCATAGGTAAAATAACCTGCTGGTTTTCTTCATCAATTACCTGCTCAGCGCCATTTAGAAGAACCTGCACAAATCGATCCTGTTCGTCAAACAGCCGAAGAATTACCTTTTCTCCTTTTCCAACTGTGCCATCTTCCCGCAGTCCACTTACAATAATACGGGGCAGTGTTCTGTCTACTATAAATTCTATTGTCTTCTCCGACATATTTCCGGCTGCATCTTCTGCTTCGACAGTTAGTATGTATTTACCATCCTGTACGATTTCTTCTTTTTCATTATAGTTTCTTGTATTCAAATATGTTCGAT
>CAZOHM010000090.1:0-4605 GCA_964579795.1 uncultured Lachnospiraceae bacterium
GAATATGTGCCTGTCCGCGTTCAACGTTTTTCTTGACACGTTTCTTTGTTACTTTTTTTGCAACTTTTTTAGCCATTTAAACTAACCTACTTTCTCATTATTTAACATTCTGTTAATTACTTCTTCTTATTAGCTACTGTTCTCTTAGGACCTTTTCTTGTTCTTGCATTCGTCTTAGTCTTCTGACCACGAACAGGAAGTCCTTTTCTATGACGGATACCTCTATAGCATCCAATTTCCTGCAACCGCTTGATATTCATGGCGATTTCTCTTCTTAAATCACCTTCTACCTGATAATCTGCATCAATGACATCACTGATTTTCTTAACTTCATCATCAGTTAAGTCTCTGCATCGTGTATCAGGATTTATATCTGCTTTTGCTAAAATCTTTGTTGCAGATGTCCGACCAATACCATATACATAGGTCAGACCAATCTCCACACGTTTGTCTCTTGGTAAATCTACACCAGAAATACGAGCCATTTTTGTTTCCTCACTTTCGCCACCACTACATGGTGATAATTAATAGTTACTAATTGATTGGATTATCTGCAAAAGATAATCGACCGGATAGTCCGGTTTTGTCCGGCTCATTATTGACAGCCGGTATCAATCGTAGATGACTCGCATAATATCTTACGACATCGTGCTTTGAGTTATCTATCGTTTGCAATACCTTCCGACGGAGAAAATATTGCTCAGCCGCGCTTTAAGCACTTAACCTTGTCTCTGTTTGTGCTTCGGGTTTTCGCAGATGACTCTGACTTTCCCTTTTCTCTTGATGATTTTGCATTTTTCGCAAATCGGTTTTACTGATGATCTAACTTTCACGTTAAATCCTCCTTTCTTTACGCGATTTTTATACAAATAAAAATCGGTACAACTTCAAAAAAGACCGCTTTATATTATAGCACCAGAAGTGCCAAATATCAATAAGAACTTTTCAACAACTAATTATTTATCTCTCCAAATAATTCTTCCCTTTGTTAAATCATATGGTGACATCTCAATTGTTACCTTATCTCCTGGTAGAATTCTGATAAAATTCATGCGAAGTTTTCCGCTTATATGAGCTAGTACTTCATGCTCATTTTCCAGTTTTACACGAAACATTGCATTTGGCAGCTTTTCAACTACCGTTCCCTCGATTTCAATTACATCGGCTTTTGACATCCGTTTCCCTCCAATTCATAGAGCTTAATTGCCCTCTTCACTTCTTCATTACTAATTGCTTCATGCTTCTGAAGCTTTCTCATAACACTTTCATCATAATACTTGCTTATGATTTGTATATGCTTTTTATTTTTCATTTTGGGGTTTTGCAGAGTTTTGCTTCTGCCATCCACCAAGGACAGTGCATGTTCTGTTTCTTCCATAATAATATATAGCTGATTTTTATCATGTCCTGCCAGTGATCTTGCAAAATTTCCTACCAAGTTATATCTCCTTTTTATGGATTGGATTTATTTGCTCAATGTCAATATTTCCGGTTCTCCGGTTGTTATAAGTACAGTATTTTCATAATGTGCAGAAGGCAGCCCGTCTTCAGCAACAACTGTCCAATCATCATCCAGCCATTCCACATCATACCGTCCCATATTAATCATAGGCTCTATTGCCAGTGTCATACCTGCCTTTAAAAGCAGACCTTTTCGATTTTGTCTGAAATTCGGTATCTGTGGATCTTCATGGAGCTTTGTTCCTATTCCATGTCCAACAAGGTCTCTAACGATACCATATCCAAACGGCGTTACATATGCATCAATTGCATTTGAAATATCATACAAATGACAACCTTCTCTGGCAAACTTAATCCCTTCAAAAAAGCTTTGTTTTGTAACATCCATCAGCTTTTGTACTTCATCTGATACTCGACCTACTGCATGTGTTCTTGCAGCATCCGAATGATATCCTTTATAAATCAAACCTGCATCCAGACTCACAATATCTCCTTCACGGATGATACGGTGCTTTGACGGTATTCCATGAACAACCTCTTCGTTTACCGAAACACAGATTGATGCCGGATATCCATTATAGTTAAGAAAATTCGGAATTCCGTCCAGTTCTCGAATCAGTTTTTCACCAAGTGTATCAATATCCAATGTGGACATACCAGGCTTAATTGCCTTTCCAAGTTTCTCATGGACTATTTCCAGACGTCTTCCGGACTCTCTCATCAATTCTATCTCTCTTGATGATTTTACTGTAACAGCCATTTTACGCTCCTAAGATTTGAACGATCTCATTGAATACATCTTTCATATCCTTTGTTCCGTCCACTTCTTTTAAAATACCTTTGTTCTTATAATACTCAATTAACGGCTGTGTCTGATCATGATATACATTCAGACGCTTCTTTACTGTTTCCGGCTTATCGTCATCTCTTAATACTAATTCGCTTTGACATACATCACAGATTCCTTCTTTTTTTGGAGGAATGTGTACAAGATGGTATGTAGCTCCACATTTTAAACAAGCACGTCTTCCAGACATTCTGTTAATTATATTTTCATCAGGAACATCTACATTGATTGCAAAGTCAATTTTGTCATTCAGCTTTGCAACGGCCTCATCAAGAACTTCTGCCTGTGGAATGGTTCTTGGAAAACCATCTAGTACATATCCTGCATTACAATCTTCTTTAGCGACTCTGTCTAACAGAATCTTTACTGTTAATTCATCTGGAACAAGCTGTCCCTTATCCATATACTGCTTTGCTTCCATTCCAAGAGCTGTCTGACCCTTGATATTTGCTCTAAAAATATCTCCTGTAGAAATATGAGGAATTCCATATTTGTCAGCAATCTGCTTTGCCTGAGTTCCTTTTCCTGCGCCCGGGGCGCCCAACATAATAATCTTCATAAACAATTCCTCCTAAATCAGGTAATGACCTGCTTATCAGTCAATCTATCATATTGAAATCAATACAGCAGAGTAGACAAGGCTTAAAAGCCTTGTCTTTCTACTATTTAATCATTTAAAAAACCTTTGTAATTACGTACAAGCATCTGCGACTCGATTTGTTTAAGTGTCTCAAGAATAACTCCAACGATAATAATCAATGAGGTTCCTCCGAAAGATACATTTGCACCGAAAAGACCATTAAAAATAATCGGAATCAATGCAACAATAATCAAGCCAACTGCGCCAATAAAGATTACATAATTTAAAATCTTTGTCAAATAATCACTGGTTGGCTTACCCGGTCTGATACCAGGAACAAAGCCGCCCTGTTTTTTCATATTGTTTGCTACTTCCAACGGATTAAATGTTATTGATGTATAGAAATACGCAAAGAAAATAACAAGCAATACATACACAAGAACACCTATTGAATATACCGGAGTAGCTGTCTTAAACCAGTTTCCGGAATTTAGTGTATGAAGAATATTTGTCCATACGCCTGTTCCCTGTGTTTTAAAGAACGAAGATATTACGATTGGTAGCTGCATTAAGCTGGAAGCAAAAATAATAGGAATAACACCACCCGTATTTACTTTCAATGGTATATGAGAGGACTGACCGCCCATTACCTTTCTGCCCTGAACTTTTTTTGCATACTGTACTGGGATTCTTCGTTCGCCACCATTTAAAATGATGGTAAGTACAATTGTACCAATCACAACAACCAAAATAATTACTGCTGCAAGTACAGCGGTTGCAAAGGATTTGTTCTTCATGAACTGTTCATATAGAGAAGCAAAATCCTCTGGAATTCTTGAAATAATATTGATTGTTAGCACTATGGAAATACCGTTGCCGACACCATTTTCTGTAATTTGCTCACCAATCCACATAAGAAATGCGGATCCTGCAGTCAATGCCACAATAACTGTGATTACATTTAATGCATTGTACTCTGCAAGCAAACCCTGATTTCCAAAACCGATTGCCATAGCGGAGGACTCAATCAGAGCCAGACCAACTGTGACATATCTTGTAATAGCTGCAATCTTTTTTCTTCCATCTTCGCCTTCTTTTTGCATTTCCTCTAACTTAGGAATTGCAATCGTAAGAAGCTGCATGATAATGGAAGATGTGATATATGGTGTAATATTCAATGCAAACACAGACATGTTCAAAAATGAACCACCTGTAAATGCATCAAGAAAATTAAAAGCGTCGCCTGTCTGTGCTGCAAACCAATTTGAAAAATAAGACCTATCAACACCCGGAACTGGTAATTCACATCCGAGTCTGATCACAATCAGCATTAAAAACGTGAAAATTAGTTTATTTCTGATTTCTTTTATTTTAAATGCATTTTGCAGTGTCTTAAGCATTAGATCACCTCAGCTTTTCCACCAAGAGCTTCTATTTTCTCCTTTGCAGATGCACTGAATGCATTTGCCTGCACTGTAAGCTTCTTAGTTAACTCTCCGTTTCCAAGGATTTTAACACCATCTCTAGGGTTTTTCACAATTCCTTTTTCCTTCAGAGTATCAACGGAAACTGTAGTACCATCCTCAAATACTTCAAGAGCAGCAACATTGATAGCAATAATATCTAATGTATTTCTATTCTTGAATCCTCTCTTTGGAAGTCTTCTGTATAATGGCATCTGACCACCTTCAAAACCTACTCTCGGTGCGCCTGAACG
>CAZOHM010000091.1:0-4366 GCA_964579795.1 uncultured Lachnospiraceae bacterium
CTTTTGCTTCTGTGTCAGCCTTTGCAACTACTGCTGTTGCCTTTGCTGCATCAAGATATGCCTGTCCGCTTGCCATTCCTGCTGCAGCCTGTGCTGCGATATCTGCCTGATGTGCCTTTGCCTGTTCAATTCCAACAGCTGCCTGCTGTGCAACCCATGCCTGATCTGCTGCTGTTTTAGCTGCAATTGAATCTAAATATGCCTGAGCCTTTGCTAGGTTTTCCTCCTGCTCTGCCTTAAATGCCTGCTGTTGTTCCTCAAGTGTTGCTGCCTTTGCAGGTATCGTAACTACTACCATCGCTGTAACCATCATTGCCATTCCCATAATAGCTTTCTTTAAACTCATCATTTGTATATCCTCCTAATTAATTTATGGTTTTATTAAAGAATTGAACATATTATATACAAATTATTAGATTATGTCAACTTTTTCTATTTTTAATTATAATATTTATATTCATAGCATTCTTTCATCTGTTAACATCAAAGTTTTACCCATACATTCTACTTTTAAAGATTAATTTGATTGTGAAATAATATAACTAAAAGAAAAATCAAATACAATGATATTGTTGTTTAAATTTGTTGATTATGCTTGATAGGCCTATGAGATGATGGGAAAATCAACATGAAGAAAAGACTATTCGTATTAACAATTGTATTTTGTTTGATATTCAAAGCAATCCAGATGTAGTTGCAATGTTGGAAATAATGAAAATACGCTGTATAAACATTATGTAGCTTTTGAAAAACAGAGGGGCGTTTAGTAGTTGCACCCAAAACAATAAATGCCGCAATACTAATAGCGGGGAGCGGAATATCTCACAGTAAGATATGATTATAACTCAAACGACGCTCCTTATTTCTGGGATCCGTCAGAAAAATTGATCAAAAAAAGACTGGACACAAGACAAAAGGTATCAAGCGTTAAAAGCAGTACTTTTGAGCAATTGTTATTTGATGATAAATCCAGCTTATTATATGTTACATGAAGGTTATAACTACAAGCAAATAGTTATTATACATGGGAACAAAAAACGGCAAATATAATTATGACGTATATCCAGAAATACACAAGTATTATTATAAAGCTTCAAACTTGTAACCCATCCCCCATATTGTCTTAATATAATCACCCTTACCTTCCATTTTACTGCGTAGTTTCTTTACATGCGTATCAATGGTTCTGGCATCTCCAAAATAATCATAGTTCCATACATGATTTAAAATTTTCTCTCTGGAAAGAGCTATTGACTGATTCTCAAGAAAATACGTCAACAGTTCAAATTCTTTAAAACTCAGTTCAATTGGCTTGCCGTCAATTGTTACAAGATGTGCAGCCTTATCAAGTACTATGCCACCAGCCTCCAAGCGTTCTTCTGTACCATATACTTTACTTCTGCGTAAAAGTGCCTCTACTCTGGCAACAAGAATCTTTGGACTGAACGGTTTTGATATATATTCATCTACACCGAGTTCAAATCCCTGTAATTCATCTCGCTCATCGCCCTTGGCTGTAAGCATGATGATTGGGACCTTGGAATATTCACGAATTTCATGGCATACCTGCCATCCATCCATATTAGGCATCATCACATCCAGAATAACAAGTGAAATATCTTTGTCATTATAAAACAAATCAAGTGCTTTGCTTCCATCCTCAGCTTCAACTACATCAAACTCCTGTTTGACAAGGAAATCCTTTACCAGCTTGCGCATTCTGCTCTCATCATCAACTACCAGAATTTTCACTCTATCCATCTTATCACCTTCTTTACTATTTTTTTTAGTATAGCTTAAAAATATGATAAAACTGTGAAAAAATGTAACATTTCAAAAATTATTCTTTTTCGCGCAAGGCAGCCTCACGTGCTGTTAATTCTTGCTCCCACTCAGCGTATTCATTTTCTATAGCTGTTCGATAATTCAAAATATTAGGATTATTTGAGTTAAGAGCAATTATAAACATGGCAATCAACATTAAAACAAGCACTGCATTCACAAATAGAGAGCCTTTATATTCTCTCTTGAAATCCTTTTTCTTTTTAGGTGGAAGTGTCAATTCATTTTCCGTGTCACTTCCCATGTTTTTCTGTTTCAATGCGGCCGCATAAGAAATACGCACTGGAATATCACCAATCTGATCATCCGGCACTTCTGTACACTTATACAAGGTGCTTTGCAATTCTCGTAAATATCCATAGCCAACTGGAGTCAAGAAAATATTACTCTTCAGCATCTTATTATAAATTGTAAGTACTGCTTCCGAATTATTCATATCCAGCTTTTCTGAAATATATTTTATTTTCTTTATTTCTTCTTTCGCAAGATCTGCATCTTCGTTATTTTGAAAGAAAAAACCATCCACATTTCTATCTGTCATATCTTTCTTCCTCTTCATCTCATTGAGCAACATCAGAATAATTCCCATTATGTAACGTAAGGAAGCGGGACATATGCTCCGCTTCCTTACAGATTAAAGTACAGTTTCTTACTGTTAACCTTAATGTTTACATTTTGAATATCTTCATACGTTCCTCAAGATCATTTGCAACATCCTTAAGAGCCTGTGTCTCACCTTGAATTCCGCCAACCATATTTCCAAATTCTGTCGCAGAAGCTGATGTTTCTTCTGTCCCGGCAGCGTTTTCTTCTGCAATCGCTGTCAGATTCTGTACGACATCTACTACATTTACTCTTGCTTCATCAAGACGTTTTGTCTTCTCTGCAATGAAGACTACACCATCCATAGAATTATCAATTCCCTCTTTCACAACAGAAAATGCGGATTCTGTCTTTTGTACATTTGCACTCTGTTGTTCCATGATTTCACGAACCTCATCCATTGTCTCTACAGACTTGGTAGAATCCTGAATCAAAGAAGTAATAATTTCCTCAATCTGTCTTGCTGATTCGTTTGATTGTTCAGCCAGCTTTTGAATCTGGGCTGCAACGACAGCAAAACCGCGTCCTTGCTCACCGGCACGAGCTGCTTCTATCGATGCGTTTAATGATAACAGATTTGTTTCATCTGCAATCTCAGTAATCAACGCTGTTGCCTCACGAATCTTTAATGCAGATTCATTTGTTGTATTTGTCTGTTCATAAATCACATCAATTGCACTGATAGCCTTTTGATTGATTTGATTTAATTCGGTAAGTATCATTGATGCCTCATTACTGGATTTTTGCATCTCAACAGCATTTTTCTGAAGCTCTGTAACCTGTGCACTTGTATCCTCGACCATGTTACCCATTAGGATAACATTTTCTGTAGCTTTCTGTGTTTCATCAGCCTGTGACGTAGCACCATCGGCGATTTCATGAATTGCACGCTCAACCTGAGCAACAGCTTCATTCGCGTCACCTGCTGTAGATTCCAGCCTGGATGAAGTATCAAAAAGCAGACCACTTTGCTGTTTGATTCCACCCATAATATTAACGAGTTCTTCGCGAAGTTTTTCTATGTATTTACACATATTACCGATTTCATCTTTTCGATTAATATATTTATCCTCAAACTGCACACCAAGATTTCCTTTAGATACTTCATCCAGAAGATGAATTCCTTTATTCATGGCCCCAACAATCTGATTTGACATAAAAATCGCTACAATACAGCAAATTACTACAACTAAAACGGTCACTACAAGGATACTGTTCGTCACCTTAGCTATTTCTTCTTCAACAAGTGCCTGATTCTTTCCACAGAATACCATACCTATCGGTGTACTGGAATGCTCCTGAACCAAAGGAATATAATATGCATAATATGGAGTACCTACAACATCTACTTTATCTGCATGATACTCATTTCCATTTGTCAGTACATTTTCAATAACCTTTGCACCAGCCTGAGTATACAGAACTCTGTTTCCTGTTTCATCTATTACAGAAGTCGCATATCTCGTATCTCCAAAGAATATAGTTGTCTCTATTCCGGTCTCATTCTTTACAGAATCAACGAGACTCTCATCAGTGGAAATATTATAAGTAGAACCTTTCCACATGTATTTTCCATCCTCGTCAACTTTATATTCGCCTTTCGTTCTGGAATCAAGATGATTCCTGACAGATACGGCTGTTGCCTTCAAACCCGTAAACACCTCATCTGACATGTTCTTTGTAATCATAGAAGAAGCGAAAAAATATGTAAATGCTCCTAATACTATTACAGGTATTATTGATAACATAATAATTTTTGCTTTTAATTTCATAATTCTCATCCCCACTTTCTTTTGTATTCCATTATCATCATATTTAATATACTAATATTATCATTTCATGTAACATTTTGCAAGAAAATCACGATATCCACAGTTTTGCAGTTAATTTTTAAGATGATATAGCTCGATTGCTCTATTTA
>CAZOHM010000092.1:0-4303 GCA_964579795.1 uncultured Lachnospiraceae bacterium
GTCCATGCAGCAGTACCAGTTAACCAGCTGTTCTTAGCTTCTCCGTGGAATTTCGCATCACGACCAGCAACCATTTGCGAATATACATATGGCTCAGTTCTGTGAATTTCACTGATTTCTTCTACATAAGCAGGACATGTTTTCTGATAAATTTCAAATGCACGATCACCACGTCCGATAACAGTTTCTGCAATAGAAACCCATGGATTGTTGTGGCAGAAAATACCGGCGTTTTCTTTGTATCCAGGTGGATAAGAGCTTACTTCACCAAGTTCGAGATGATATTTTGTATAAGCCGGCTGTAAAATCATTACGCCATATTTTGTATCAAGCTTTTCTTTTACAGAATCCAATGCTTTCTTTGCAAGTCCTTCTTCTACACCAATACCAGCTAAAGAACAGAAGCCCTGCGGTTCGATGAAAATCTGACCTTCCTCACATTCTTTGGATCCGATTTTGTTACCGTATGCATCATATGCACGTACAAACCATTCGCCATCCCAGCCTGCATCAAGAACGGCTGCATAAACTGCCTCGACTTCCTTGAGTGCACGTGCTGCTTCGTCGTCTTTTCCAATAAGTTTACATAAGTCTGCGTATTCTCTACCATACTTAACAAACATACCTGCAATGAACACAGATTCTGCAACGGGACCTTCAGAAGGACCGAATGTCTGGAATGATTCGCCCGGATGCTTGGAAAAACAGTTCAGATTCAAACAGTCATTCCAGTCTGCACGTCCAATCAGTGGAAGCTTGTGAGGACCCTTATGATTAACAATATAGTCAAAGGAACGTGTCAAATGGTTGAATAAAGGAGCAGCTTTTGATTCGTCATTATCATATGGTGTCATAATATCGAGAATAGTAGTATCACCTGTTTCTCTGATATATGCACTTGTACCGGCAATCAACCAAAGTGGATCATCATTAAAGCCGCTTCCGATGTCGGAGTTACCTTTCTTTGTAAGCGGCTGGTACTGATGATAAGCACTTCCGTCTTCAAACTGTGTAGAAGCAATATCAATAATACGCTCTTTTGCGCGATCCGGAATTAAATGTACAAAACCAAGTAAATCCTGACAGGAATCTCTGAAGCCCATACCACGGCCAATTCCTGATTCATAATAAGAAGCAGAACGTGACATGTTAAAAGTAACCATACACTGATACTGATTCCAAATATTTACCATGCGGTCAACCTTATCATTGGATGACTTAACTGAATATTTTTTAAGTAAGGAATTCCAATAATTCTTTAACTCACAGAATGCGCGGTCAACATCTTCATCAGTCTGATAATGAGACAATAACTCATTTGCAGGCTTCTTGTTGATAATTCCAGGTTTTTCCCATTTCTGCTCATCAGGATTTTCAACATAGCCAAGTACAAATACAAAAGATTTTGATTCGCCCGGTGCAAGAACAATGTCTATCTGATGAGAAGCGATTGGAGCCCAGCCGCTTGCCATGGAATTTGTTGCCTGTCCACGCCCAACAACAACAGGCTGATCTGCGCCTCTGTATTCACCAAGGAAAGTATCACGAATCGTATCAAAACCAGAGATTGGACTGTTTACAGAATAAACTGCATAATGATTTCTTCTCTCACGATATTCAGTCTTGTGATAAATAGTAGATCCAATTACTTCTACTTCACCAATGCTGTAATTTCTCTGGAAATTTGTCATGTCATCCATTGCGTTCCAGAGACAAAACTCTACATATGAGAATAATGAGATTGTCTTTGCTGAATTAGAAGTGTTTTTCAGAACAACCTGATTAACTTCACATGTGTCATTCATTGGAACAAATGCAAGGCAGGATGCTTCTAATCCATTTTTTGATGAAGTGAAGCGGCTGTAACCAAGACCGTGACGGCATTCATAAGAGTCTAATTCGGTTTTGGTTGGCTGCCAGCCAATATTCCAGATAGAGTTTCCGTCCTTAATATAATAATATTTGCCATTTGAATCGGCAGGAACATTATTATAGCGATAACGTGTAAGTCTTAAAAGCTTTGCATCCTTATAGAAGGAATAGCCGCCGCTAGTGTTTGAAATCAAAGAAAAGAAATCATTACATCCGAGGTAGTTAATCCATGGTAAAGGCGTTTTTGGGGTTGTGATGACATATTCTGCATTTGCATCATCAAAATAACCATACTTCATAGTGTTCTCTCCATTCTTAAAAGTTTAGTTTGTAGTAAGAAAAAATTGTACCAGGAAGCTAAGTAAACGATTAAGTGAAAAGAGTAAAATACTCCCTGTGTATTTTGAGTATACATGATTTTTTTATTGAAATCAATACTAAAATAGTAGAATTGAGGAAGACAATGCTGGAAAATGAGCTGCATTTATAAAAAATTGACACATATTTGAAAAAAGGACTTGATAATTTATCTAAATGTGTTATATACTTAAGAGGCGAAAACGATTAAGGAACTAAAGGATTATTTGAGGAGGCAAGAGTTAATTATGGTATCAATGAAGGACATTGCAGCAAAATGCGGCGTGTCTGTAGCAACTGTAAGTAAAGCCTTAAATAATCACAGCGATATTGGTGAGGAAACAAAGAAATATATCAAGCAGGTATCTAAAGAACTTGGCTACTTTCCTAATTCTTCTGCCAGAGCTCTAAAGACAAAAAGGACCTATAACCTTGGCGTTCTGTTTGTAGATGAAGCGCAGAGCGGATTGACACATGATTATTTTGCACATGTGCTTGACAGCTTTAAGAGCGTAGCTGAAAAGAACGGGTATGATATTACGTTTATTAACTGTCAGGTACGACGAAATATGTCTTATTTGGAACACAGCTGTTACAGAGGAGTAGATGGAGTTGTAATTGCATGCGTGGATTTTTACGATCCGGATGTTGTTGAGCTAATCCACAGTGAAGTACCTGTCGTTACAATTGACCACGTTTTTGACTACAGAATAGCTGTTGTATCTGATAATATACGTGGAATGCACGATTTACTTGAATATGTATATCGATGTGGCCACCGTAAAATAGCCTATATTCATGGTGATGACACATCAGTTACACAGAATCGTGTTGGAAGCTATTACCGCAAGCTTGAAGAAATGGGAATTACACCGCCAGATGTATATGTGAAAGCGGGCACTTATAGAAATCCTGGTATGGCTGCAAAGTTGACCGGTGAATTACTTGATTTAAAAGATCGACCAACATGTATCCTTTATCCTGATGATTATTCCTGTATTGGTGGGATTAATGCGATTAAGGAAAGAGGTCTTCGTATCCCGGAGGATATTTCAGTTGCCGGATATGATGGAATATATGTTTCACAAATTATAGAGCCAAAACTGACTACGATTGAACAGGATACGCGGGAGATTGGAAAGGTTGCGGCAGAGAAGCTCATTCGACTGATAGAAAATCCGAAGACAACATTGATTGAAAAGATTGTCATTCCCGGAAAAGTCCTTGAAGGTCATTCTGTAGGCTGTATTGAGCAGTAGTACCCTAATTTTGATATTTCATTTTGAAATATACTCCTTCATGATGCCTCCTGTCTGGTGTGAACAACACCCCTCAGGGGGCTCCTTTCATATTTCGACTCTTCAGCACTGTTTCATTCGAACATTTTTCCTGTATGCGGATGGAGTCATGCCAACTTCCTTTTTAAATAAATATATAAAATGATTCATATTATCAATTCCAACATTGGAAGCAATCTGATTAATTCGCATGTCTGTAGAAGCAAGCTGCTCCTTCGCACACTGAATTCTTTTACCAATCAAATAGCAAATAGGGGAAACACCATAATATTCTGTGAATTCATGTACAATGCGGAACTTGCAGATATGAAATTTTTCTTCAATTGACTGAAGCGTCCATGACTCATGGTAGGAAGCATCCAGTTCTTCTTTGATAGAACGCAAATAAGGCGGCAGATTAATATAGTTTGCACGAAATGCTTTTTTTTCCATAATAAGCTCTGTCAACAGCTCGGTAAGCTGCATGGAGATTAACAAAGTTTGTTTGGAATCCTCCGGGTGATCAGACTGCACTGCCTCGTAATCAAAATTCCTGAAAAGAGACGGAATTTTACTGCAGGACTCATGAAGAAAATGCAGATTATCAGATAAAATCGGTATTGGTCTAATCTGGGAATTTAACGGTACGAACTCTACATCGGGGTTTACAGACAAAAAAGCATAGTAGTAAAAAGCCGCTGCCGGACCATTGAAATGAAGCATATAAAACTGCCAGTCAGCTGTGTCAGGAAGTTCAATTGTATAGTCATGACCACAATGAAAGAAAAGAACAGTAT
>CAZOHM010000093.1:0-3833 GCA_964579795.1 uncultured Lachnospiraceae bacterium
TTTGTATTGAATTAATCAAAAATTGAAGGAATATGGAGTATCAAGGTATAAAATACCTTCCTTTACAGATACTAGATTTATAACAAAAATATGTAAATGGAGTGACCTATACTCTGTTTTGAAGGAGGATTTATGAAAGCAACCGGTATAGTCAGACGAATCGATGATCTTGGACGTGTCGTTATTCCAAAGGAAATCAGGAGAACCCTGCGCATCAGAGACAGCGACCCATTGGAAATATTCACTGATCGGGAAGGTGAGATCATTCTGAAGAAATATTCGCCGATTGGAGAGATGAATTTATTTGCAAAGCAATATGCAGACAGTCTTGCACAGACAGCCGGGCATATTGTCTGTATTGCAGACAGGGATCAGATTATTGCAACAGCAGGAGGAGGAAAGGGTCTCATTGGAAAAACAATCAGCTCCCAGCTGGAAGCGGCCATTGATAACAGGGAAGTCATATTGGCACAGAAGGAAGGAAAAAATTATGTTCCATTGTCGGGAGATGTAACAGAAGAGGGCAGCTCACAGATTGTTGCACCTATTATTTGTGAGGGTGATGCAATTGGTGCTGTTATCATTTACTCAAAGGAAGAAGGAGAAAAGATGGGAGAGGTCGAACAGAAGCTGGCATTATCAGCAGCTGGTTTTTTAGGAAGACAAATGGAGCAATAAGTAATATAATGATTCTCATAGTATAGACTTGGACGAGTAATCAATTATTATGACGAGTTAATAGGAGAATAAATGGAACGAATGAAAAATACAGCACGATATGCAGCTTTGCAGGGAGAATTCTGGATGTCATTTTGCATTATTTTTTCTTTTGCAAGCGTATATCTGCTGAAAAAGGGCTTTTCAAGTGCACAGGTTGGTGTATTAATTGCTGTTGCAGGTATTCTGTCTGCTGTTTTGCAGCCGATAGTTGGAGATATTGTTGACAGAAGCAGGAGAATAACACTTCATCAGGCAATCATTGTGTTTTCTATTTTAATAGTAATCGTAGCTGCTATATTATACTTCTTTCATTTGCAGTTTTGGCTGCTGTCACTGTTATATGGGGTAATGGTTGCCGTACTGCAAATATTGACACCATTAATAAATGCGATTGGCATGTACTTTATTAATAAAGGTGTCAAGATTAATTATGGAATTGCAAGAGGCATCGGATCGTTATGCTATGCGCTGATTTCTCTGACGGTTGGAAATCTGGTTGCCATCTATCAGGAAACGGTGATTCCACTTTTGATCATAGGTGTGTACGTTTGTATTATTATTTCAACAGTTACATTTCGGTTTAAGAAGACTGCCTGGCTGGAAACGATAAGACCGGAAACGACACAAACGACAACTACAAGAACAGAAACAACAAGATTAGAAGTGACAGAATCAGTAGCAACAGAATTAAAACCAGAAGGTTCATTTATTAAAAAGTATCCGAAATTTATGGTTTTGCTTATAGGGTTAACATGTTTATTTATCAGTCATAACATGTTGAATAATTTCATTTTTCAGATTGTACAGTATCATGGAGGGGGAAGTGTGGAAATGGGAAATGTTTCCGGACTTGCTGCACTTGTGGAATTACCGACAATGTTTT
This sequence comes from uncultured Lachnospiraceae bacterium, assembly GCA_964579795.1. Classification (GTDB taxonomy): domain Bacteria; phylum Bacillota; class Clostridia; order Lachnospirales; family Lachnospiraceae; genus JAEYFP01. The sequence continues at coordinate 1,604 of CAZOHM010000093.1, forward strand.
TGTTTACATATTATCTGAAAGCATTGTCATGTGGAAATTTATTGAAGGTGTCAGGTGTGTTTTTCGCACTAAAGGCACTGGTTACATATCTGGCAACTGGAATAGGGATGATTTATGCAGCTCAAATCCTACAGATGTTTGGATTTGCATTGTTTGTAGTTGCATCTGTATACTATGTGAGTGAGAAACTTCCTGAGCAGGATCAGGTAAAGGGACAGGCATATATGACAATGACCAATACGGCTGGCAGTGTATTTGGCAGTCTCTTTGCGGGATGGCTTATAGATCAGGCAAGCGTACCGATAATGCTGTTAGTTTCCACGGCAGCCGGAGTAATAGGAATGGCCATTGTAGTAGGCAGTGCTGACGGATACCGTGGAAATAAACTGTAAATAAGGTTTATTCAGCAGAACTCATTTCGTCTAGAAGATTGATTTTTACGTCATACAGTTTCTTGGAAAGATCTACATATACCTGATGTGGATTAATCAGACGTCTTGTTTCGTCCCAGAGAGTATCAAGCTCCGTCAGACAGTATGAACGAATATCCATGACCTTCGGAGATGTGTAAACACAAACACCATTTTCAAATACAGGTATCATAAGCTCACGTAAAGTAAAGCTTCCCGGTTTCAGCTTTGTCTTTTTCCAAGGCTCGGAAGGGTCAAACAAAAGCATGGAATTATCTTCACTAAAGGATTCATCGACGAGACAAATCAAATCAGCCTTGATTTTATGAGAATCCTTCTCGTAAATGCGGTATATTTTCTTATTTCCAGGATTGGTGATTTTCTCAGTATTTTCTGACAGCTTAATCTTTGGAATAAATTTATTGTTTTCTCCCATGACAGCAGCAAGCTTGTAAACACCGCCAAATGCAGGCCAGTCTTTGGAAGTAATCAGATTTGTTCCTACACCCCAGGAAGTAATTGTTGCACCCTGTGTTTTCAAACTGTCAATCAGAAATTCATCAAGATCATTTGAGGCAGATATGACAGCATCCGGAAAACCGGCATCATCCAGCATATGTCGAACTTTTTTAGAAAGATATGCGAGATCTCCGCTGTCCATACGAATGCCATAAAATGTAAGTGGAATACCTGCTTCTCTCATTTCGGAAAAGACACGGATTGCATTTGGAATACCGGATTTCAGTGTGTCATAAGTATCTACAAGAAGGATACAGGCAGAGGGATATAAGTCTGCATATGCTTTGAAGGCAGTATATTCGTCAGGAAAGCTCATAATCCAGCTATGTGCATGTGTTCCCTTTATTGGTACATCAAACATTTGACCTGCAAGAACGTTACTTGTACCGATACATCCGCCAATCATGGCAGCTCGTGCACCATAAATACCAGCATCAGGACCTTGTGCACGACGCAGGCCAAATTCCATAATCCCATCACCTTTTGCAGCATAGACAACACGTGCTGTCTTTGTTGCAATCAGACACTGATGATTAATGATATTTAAGATTGCGGTTTCTACAAGCTGTGCTTCCATAATAGGAGCGATTACTTTTACAATTGGTTCTCTTGGGAAAATGACTGTTCCTTCCGGAATAGAATAGATATCACCAGAAAATTTGAAATCTTTCAGATAATCCAGAAAATCCTCATCAAAAATATGAAGACTTCTCAAATAATCAATATCATCTTTGGAAAAATGAAGATTATTTATATATTCAATCAGCTGTTCTAGTCCGGCAGCAATTGCAAATCCACTGTCCATTGGGTTGTTACGGTAGAACATATCAAAAATTACAGTCTGGTTACGGTTTTTGTTTTTGTAGTAACCCTGCATCATCGTAAGTTCATACAGATCTGTAAGCAGAGTCAGATTTTCATAATACATAGTTCAATCCCCCTTCAAGTGATTTTAGTTAAGTATAGTTGTTTTACTTTCATTTTACAATGATATCTTTCGTATTTACTTGACATTTTCGAGCAAAACGCTTTATAATGAGGCACATATAGTAAAAGACGATGACGAAGACAGTAGGCTGTATCCAAAAGGCAAAGAGAACCGGTGTGGGTGTGAATCCGGTGCAAGTAGGATGCAGATGAAGATCACTTCCGAGTTCCGTTCCGAACGAAAGCAATCAGCTGCAATAAGTAGGGACAGGCGTAGATCCGCGTTAAGGAAGCGCATATGACAGTATGCAGTAACAGGTGGTATAATGAGTACAAGCTATTCTCGTCCTTTTACAGGGCGAGATTTTTTATTG
>CAZOHM010000094.1:0-3646 GCA_964579795.1 uncultured Lachnospiraceae bacterium
AATACACTTTGTGCAACTTGCTATGATTAATCCGTGAGTTTCACGGATTCAGGTTACAGATATACTTATTGTACAAAAGGAGAGTGCAAAATGGCAAATGTAATTACTGATGAAACAATAGAGTATGTTGGAATTCTTGCGAAGCTTGAGCTTTCAGAGAAAGAAAAAGAACAGGCAAAACAGGATATGGGAAATATGCTTGACTATATTGACAAGCTGAATGAGCTTGATACAACAGGCGTAGAGCCGATGTCGCATCTTTTTGCGGTAAATAATGTATTTCGTGAGGATACTGTTACAAATACTGACTGCAGGGATGAGGTTCTTGCAAATGCGCCGGAACAGAAGGACGGCAGTTTTGTAGTACCAAAGACTGTAGAATAGAATTATATAAGGAGGCTTAGACATGGATTTGATGAGCTTGACAGCAGTAGAGCTTGGAAAAAAGATACAAGCCAGAGAAGTGACTGTAATACAGGCAGTTGAGGCGGCTCTTGCAAATATTCAGGAAAAAGAAAGCACTTATCATGCACTGATTACAGTCAATGAAAAAGCTGCCAGAGAACGTGCAGCAATTGTACAAAGACAGATTGATGATGGTACATTATCAGGTCCGCTTGCTGGTGTACCGGTTGTCATTAAGGATAACATTTGTACGAAAGGGATACGTACGACCTGTGCATCTAAAATACTGGAAAATTTCGTGCCGCAGTATGATGCAGAGGCAATTTGCAATTTGGAAAAAGCCGGTGCTGTTATTATTGCAAAGGCAAATATGGATGAATTTGCAATGGGAAGTACAACAGAGACCTCATATTTTGGAGTGACAAAGAATCCAAGAAATCCCGAGCATGTACCGGGCGGCTCATCAGGTGGAAGCTGTAGTGCAGTTGCACTCAATGAGTGTTCCTATGCGCTCGGCTCTGATACAGGTGGCTCCATCCGGCAGCCAAGTGGATTTTGTGGTGTTGTTGGTCTAAAACCAACATATGGAACAGTATCCAGATATGGTTTGATTGCATATGGTTCTTCTCTTGATCAGATTGGACCAGTTGCAAAGGATGTAACAGATTGTGCAGTGATTTTAGATGCTGTTGCTTCCTATGATAAAAAGGATTCAACCTCATGTAAGCGTGACAGCTACGAATTTACAAAAGCACTCAAAAACGATGTCCATGGAATGCGTATCGGTATTCCACGCGATTACCTGGCAGAAGGTATTGATGCTGAGGTGAAGGCTGCCGTTTTAAATGCAGCTGAACAGTATCGAAAGCTTGGTGCCAAGGTAGAGGAATTCGATTTGAGTCTTGTAGAATATGCGATTCCTGCTTATTATATCATTGCATCTGCAGAAGCCAGTTCCAATCTTGCAAGGTTTGACGGTATCAAATATGGATACCGTACAGAAGAGTTTAGTGGACTTCATAATATGTACAAAAAGACGCGCTCGGAAGGCTTTGGTCCTGAAGTAAAGCGTAGAATTATGCTTGGCTCCTTTGTACTCAGCTCCGGCTACTATGATGCTTATTATTTGAAGGCTCTTCGGACAAAGGCACTTATTAAACAGGCATTTGATAAAGCATTTGAAAAATATGATATTATACTCGGACCGGTAGCTCCTGCTACTGCACCAAAGCTTGGTGAGTCACTGTCTGATCCAATCAAAATGTATCTGGGCGATATTTATACAATCTCAGTAAATCTTGCCGGATTGCCCGCTATCTGTCTGCCATGCGGTGCGGACGAAAAAGGACTGTCAATAGGACTGCAGCTAATTGGCGACTGCTTTATGGAAAATAAGATTATTCAGGCTGCCTATACATATGAGCAGTCATTGAAGAATAGTTTGTCTTCAGAAATGAAAGCAAATATTGGCAGCTCAACTGCGGTAAAGGAGGTGTAATATGGGAAAAGAATACGAAACTGTCATAGGACTCGAGGTTCATGTGGAACTTGCGACAAAGACAAAAATATTCTGCGGATGCTCGACTGCGTTTGGCGGCGCACCCAATACACATACCTGTCCTGTCTGCACAGGTATGCCGGGCTCTTTGCCTGTATTGAATAAGAAGGTGTTGGAATACGCAATGGCGGTAGGTATTGCGACCAATTGTAAGATTACACAATACAGTAAATTTGACAGAAAAAACTATTTTTATCCGGATAATCCACAAAATTACCAGATTTCTCAGCTGTATCTTCCAATCTGTCGTGATGGCGGCATAGAGATTGAAACATCGGAAGGCAGTAAAACAGTTAGAATTCATGAAATTCATATGGAAGAGGATGCTGGAAAGCTGATTCATGATGAATGGGAAGATTGTACGCTTGTAGATTATAATAGATCCGGTGTACCGCTTATTGAAATCGTATCGGAGGCGGATATGAGAAGTGCTGACGAAGTCATTGCGTATCTTGACAAGCTTCGTATGATAGTACAATACGTGGGAGCATCAGACTGTAAGCTTCAAGAAGGCTCTATGAGAGCAGATGTCAATTTATCAGTGATGGAAAAAGGCTCTTCGGTATTCGGAACAAGAACAGAAATGAAAAATCTGAATTCATTCAAAGCAATAGCCCGTGCAATTGCTGGAGAACAGGAACGTCAGATTGACTTGATTGAGTCAGGAGAAAAGATTATTCAGGAAACAAGACGCTGGGATGACACAAAGGAATATTCCTATGCCATGCGCTCCAAAGAGGATGCGCAGGACTATCGATATTTTCCAGAACCGGACCTTGCTCCAATCGTGATATCTGATGAATGGCTGCAGGAAATCAAAGACAGACAGCCGGAGCTTCGTGATGAAAAGCGTCTGCGCTATAAGAAGGAATTTGATATTCCGGAATATGATATTGATATTCTAACAGGCAGCAAGCATATGGCTGATATTTTTGAGGCTGCTGTTGCAATCTGCCATAATCCCAAAAAGGTCAGCAACTGGTTGATGGTAGAAACGCTGCGTTTACTGAAGGAAAAAGAAATGGATGCGGAAGATATCAGGGTTTCACCAGAAAATCTTGCAAAGCTTGTAATGCTTACAGACAGTAAATCAATCAATTCCACAGTTGCAAAGGAAGTATTTGAAATAATGTTTGAGCAGGATATCGACCCAGAGAAGTATGTTGAAGAAAAAGGCTTAAGAACAGTCAGCGATACCGGAGAGCTAAGCGCTACGATAGAACGGATTATTGCAGAAAATCCGCAGTCAGTTGCTGATTATAAAAGCGGCAAAGAAAAGGCAATCGGCTTCCTTGTTGGTCAGACAATGAAGGCAATGAAGGGAAAGGCTGATCCTGCCATAGTAAATCAACTTCTGAAGGAAATGCTTTAAGACATTTTTTCTTTTTTCGGTTTACTGAGGAATGACGAAGTGTGTGAAGTAACAGAGAGTTCTGAACAACAAATATCAGAAAAATCTGATAAGAAGTCTGTTGACAACAAAGCTGGATGTATGATATAACTAATAGGCAGGTCAAAACTGCCTATATAGGGGATTGGTCAAGTGGTATGACAGAAGTCTCCAAAACTTTTAGTGGGAGTTCGATTCTCTCATCCCCTGTACCTAAAGTGCTGATTATTTCAGCACTTTTTTTATTGTATAGCAGTCTTTTATTAAACCACCTGCTATGCAGGTGTGTCCAC
>CAZOHM010000095.1:0-3405 GCA_964579795.1 uncultured Lachnospiraceae bacterium
CCTGTCACAAATGGTGTAGCAAATGAAGTTCCTGTGAAAGATGCATAAGAACCGGTCGTAGTTGCCGAAATAATATCAACACCTGGTGCCGTAATTGTAGGCTTATATGCACCCGAAAAAGGAATAAAGTCAGTAAATCCTCTTCCTGAAAACGGCGCATAGGCCTGACTTGTGCTGTTATATGCTGCAACTGTTATTACCTCAGATGCCACTGAGGGAATCGTTAATGTCCTATCTGCATTAGGATATAAAAAGCGGGTTTCCGTGTTTAATATTGACTCACTCGGTAAATATAGGTTATAACTGCCGGATACAATATGAATCGGAGTTAATATGATTGTCCATATTCCACTGTTGATATATGAAGAAACAGGTAAAAAATCAAAATAGATTTCCTGCAGAACAGAGTAAGGATTTGGCTCTCCAAGGTAAACCAGCAGTTCAGTTTCATCAATCGCATATCTCCATGTTCCTTGACTCAATCCCAAGACAGGAACCATCACACGACTTCCATCTGGGCTTACGATCTCAATACTGAATTGATCTGCATAATTTTTCCATAGTTGAATACTAATTGTTCTCTCACTTTGTGAAACAGCGAGTTCAATTTCTCTGACCGAATCAGTCAATGTACCACCAGTATGACCTCCTGCGGCTCCTTCGTTCCCACTCCCTATGCATATGACTGTTTTCCATACTCCTGCCATATGATTGATGTATGTTTCCAACAATGAATCTCCCTGATGTGATCCATAAGTATTTCCAAAACTCATATTGACTGCAAGAGGCATGTTAACCTCTAATGCCTTTTCTATGCAGAATTTCAAGGCCCGCATAACCTGTGTAGTACGTGGAAATCCTTCCGGCCGCGCACTCCCGAGCTTTACAGCCAAAAGTGAGCTCTTATATGCAACACCTCTGTATTGACCACTTGAGTTTGCTCCATTTCCTGCAGCAATAGCGGCAACTGCTGTTCCATGCCCGGTAATATCATTTCCCGATAGTTCAGATTTAGTATTATCGCTTCCGTCCGATACCATAGTAGAAGAATCTGTCTGTAGAGCTCGGTTTATTTCTTCCTCTGAATAAACTCCATTCTCCTTTGTCTGATCCCAAAACCACAAAATTCTTGTCGAGCCATCTTCATTACGAAAATCTATATTGTCATAAGAGAGTCCAGAATCAATCAAAGCCACCAATACCCCTTCACCGGATAGATATGATACACTCCTGTCCGCAGTACCTGTCACCTGATTTGATGCTTCCTCCTGATAAATACAAGAGATTGTCTTTCCCCGATTAACAGAAAAAAACAATCTCTTTGGTTTTTCAATATATTCAATTTCTTCAAGTAACGCAAATCTGTTAATCAACGCTTCGGGAATCGTTACGATAGCATATCCTCCCGACAAATCTTCAAAAACAATCTGATACTCCATCTTAATAAGAATCTGCTCTGGATCTCCATGATATTTCACAATCAATTCCCAACTGCTGTCCATTACATCATAGCCAACATTAAGTGATAATGACTTTTCACGCTCCAGCTCAGTTGACTGCAGGGCAAGGTTTAAAAGATTTTCTATCTTCTGATCATTCAATGAATCAAACCTCTTAATCAATCATTACAATATACTATGCCATTCATATCCTAACAATGACTTCCAAAGCACTATGCCATTCGTCTCCTGACTATACCTTCCAGAATATCAGCGCATTCCTCAATGCTGAAACTACTCCTGTTCAACACAATATCCTTTCCTGTCTCATGACTCCATTTACTGCCTGTGTAAGCACTATAGTATGCATTTCTGGCTGCATCCATCTTCTTAACAAGCTTCTTTGCGGCTTCGTCTGAGATTTGATGCTTTTCTTTGATAATGCTCACACGCATCTCAAATGGAGCCATTACAAGCACCTTGATTGTATTCGGTCGATCTCTTAATACATAGTCAGATAGTCTTCCAACAATAATACAGGCTTTTTTCTCAGCAAGCTGCTTTATAATATTGGATTCAACGTGAAAAAGCTGGTCGTTCAAAGCATCTGCTCCAAGTGGAAAATAGTAACTCAAAAATCTGTCTGCAACCTTTTCATCAACAGATGCAGCCATATGAATATTCAATCCGCTTTCCCTTGCTGACATTTCCAAAAGATCCTTATCATATACAGGAACCTGAAGTCTGTCACCTAACTTCATTCCTATTTCATGTCCTTCTGCTCCAAATTCACGACAAATGGTAACAACAACATTTTCCATATAAATATCCTCATCTGGCTTCCTTCAAATCCGGTTTCTGCTATAACACTTTATTCAAAAAGTTAATTGTACGCTCATTCTTTGGACGGGTAAAAATATCCTCTGAAGTGCCTTCTTCAACAATATATCCATCATCCATAAAAATAACCCGATCAGCTACCTCTCTGGCAAATCCCATTTCATGAGTTACAACGATCATCGTCATACCATCCTTAGCAAGCTGCTTCATAACATCAAGCACTTCACCTACCATTTCCGGATCCAGTGCACTTGTAGGCTCATCAAAGAGCATAATGTCCGGATTCATTGCAAGAGATCTCGCTATTGCACAACGTTGCTTTTGTCCACCGGACAGCTGACTCGGATAAACCAATGCCTTTTCCTTCAGTCCAACACGATCAAGGAGCTCATATGCCCTCTTCTCTGCCTCTTCTTTAGTCATTTTTTTCAACATTGTGGGTGCTAATGTAATATTTTCCAAAATATTTAAATTGGAAAACAAATTGAATTGTTGAAAAACCATTCCAATATCTTCTCTGACTTTATTTATATTTATTTTTTTATCTGATATATTTACACCATTTACGACGACCTCGCCGCCCGTAATGGATTCTAATCGATTTAAACAGCGTAAAAATGTACTCTTTCCGGAACCGGAAGGCCCTATCACGCATAATACTTCTTTTTCATGTACTTCACAGTCAATATGCTTTAGTACTTCCAAATCGCCAAAGCATTTCCGAAGTCCCTTAACGGATATCTTAACGTCTGCCATATGAAATCTTCCTTTCCACAATCTTGGCAAGTTTTGCAAGTATCGTACATACAATTAAATAATATATTGCAACCATTACCCATATGCCCATGACAAGCGCAGAAGTATTTGCTGCAATAATCTTGCCATTCTGTGTCAATTCTCTGATTCCGATAATGGAAATCAGCGAAGTATCCTTCAATGTAATAATAAACTGATTGATTACAGATGGAAGCATCGTCAAAAATGCCTGCGGCAGAATGATTTTTCTCATTGTTTTTCCATAAGAAAGCCCTAAACTTCTCGCTGCTTCTACCTGTCCCTTATCAACTGCTTCGATACCGCCTCTGATAATTTCTGCCATATATGCACCGGCATTCAAACTTAATGC
>CAZOHM010000096.1:0-3311 GCA_964579795.1 uncultured Lachnospiraceae bacterium
AAGTCCGCCACCTTGACTGCGCCGTTATTATTCAAATGGCCTTCATCAGAAAAATTTTTTGTCTCATCAATCCCCAATTCATCTATATACTCATACAAATTAAAGTACTCACATCCATTTTTCTCAGCATATTCTGTCATCGCATCACCATATGCATAGTCTCCCTGATACGGAACAGTAATAAAAACGATACTTACATGCTTCTCCTTGCAAGCAGATACCATTTCATCAAGTGACTCAGTTGCCGCCTCACTGAGTTTCTCTTGTTTAAAAGTTGATTCATCCGGAATAGAAATCGATACCACATCTGCTGTATACATATACCCCATAGTATTGTAAAATTCTTTTATGTTACTATTTGAAAGAAAACTTTCATGTTCAAGATTTATCCAATTCTCATGAAAAGCACATAATGGCATATAGTATGACAAATACCTTTCTTTATCATCTCCAAAACACTGTTTCAAATAACGTTGTTTACCATCAAATGTGCTGATTCCTCTGGTATAATAAATCTCACCATTCATATCTTCATCTTGCATTAATTCATTTACTCGAAAAGTTTCAATCAGTGCCACCTTAGGCGATTGCGTTCGCAATGAATCTTTCAAAAAAAATTCTGTTGTATTGATGCGTTGCCAATTGCATCCATAATTATAGGCACCTATCCCATACTTCTCGTACATTTCCATAACATTCAACCCGCGCCATATATGACTTGATCCATATCCAATCACTTCCATTGAATGTTCGGGCATATCGTGAAACGCCTTAACTGCACGACATGCGCTATCCGTGTTAGTTGGTCGTACTAACACCCCCAATTGATAAATCACACCAACAACTAATATAAGTGTTATGACACAATTTAGAATTGTTTTCATCTTCTTCATAAGTATGCTCCTAAAACTGAAAATAAATAAAGTTCGCTTGATTAAACGAAGGTCCCCACATACCAAACAACAGAATCGCACCAATTGCAATCGCTATGAATACACATCGAAACCAATCATCCTGTTGAATAATCACATCACGTATAATAATGTTCCTATGTTTGCATAAGTCTGCAAACAGCAGTAAGCCAATACAAATAATCATAAGCCAAAAATTCTTTATATCCAGTCCACAATTATAAATCGAACCATCAAATAACACCCACGGGTTTCTGACAGACACCATTGCCTTGATGATGTCAAAAACTTCCAAAAATCTACTGGCTCTAAAAAAAATCCACGAGAAATCAACTAACACAAATGTTCCTATTACCTGTATCAGTTTATGCCCCATAGATTCTCTATTTAAATGCAGTGCAGTTACAAGTTTGCTCCTTAATGGCTGTAATATTTCTCCGACCACTTGATATACACCATTAATTCCACCCCAGGCAATATATGAAAAATCAGCGCCATGCCACGCACCACTTACCAAAAACACAATCATTTTATTTATGTACTTTCTGAATTTTCCCTTTCTGCTTCCTCCCAACGGAATATACAAGTAATCTTTAAACCATGAAGTCAAAGAAATATGCCATTTTCTCCAAAAAGCAGTCACAGATGTTGATAAATACGGAGCATCAAAATTCTCCATTAACGTAATTCCAAACACTTTAGCTGTGCCCATAGCAATTGTGGAATAACCTGAAAAATCACAGTAAATCTGAATTGCAAATAAAACCGTTGCCAGAATTAAGTAATAACCCGAATATTTTGCATACTCTCCGTAAACAGTATCAACAAAAAGCGCAATTCTGTCTGCTAATACTATTTTCAAAAAAAATCCCCATAGCATTAACAATAAGCCTTCACGAAAATTTGCAAACTGAAATTTCTTCGGTGTCGCTAACTGTATCAGGAGATTTTTAGAACGCTCAATCGGACCTGCCACCAGCTGTGGAAAAAAAGATACAAAAAGAGCATACCTGAAAAAATTCTTTTCAGCATATATTTCATCCCTATATACATCCATCGTATAACTCAAAGCTTGAAACGTATAGAAAGAAATGCCAACAGGTAAAATAATATCAAATACCGGGGCATTCAATTGAATATGCACTTTTGAGAAGATCCTGGAAAGTGTTATAAATGCAAAATTTATATATTTGAAGTAAAAGAGAATACCAAGATTCAACAGAAAGCTAAATGCAACAACCCATTTCTTAAATTTCACCTGCTTTACAAATTCTATATCCATATGCTTGATCTTCTCAATCAAAAGACCACTTACATATGTAATTACTGTAGATGCCAAAATAAGTAAAGCATATTTTGCATTCCAACACATGTAAAAATAGTAACTTGCAATCAACAGCCATAAATTCTTTGCTTTTGACGGAATAGCAAAATATATCAATACCACAATTGGGAAAAAAATCAAGAAATCTAATGAATTAAACAGCATTGCTAGTGCTCTCTTTCGTGATAAATTATTTTTTCTATCATATAATCAATCATTTCATCTGTCATTCCCGGATAAACACCTATCCAAAATGAGTCATTCATAATTCGATTGGTGTTCTCTAAATCTCCAATAACACGATAACCTTCTTGTTTGGCACGCATTTCATCAAAACATGGGTGTTTGATCAAATTCCCCGAAAAAAGCATACGGGTCTGAATGCCTGCCTGTTCCAACTTCTGAACGATTTCATTTCGCTTCACACCTTCACGACAGGTCATCAAGAATCCAAACCAACTAGGCGTAGAATCAGGACATGCTTCCGGCAGAATCAATTGATCCTCTACAACCTTCAGTCCATTTTTCAATCGATCAAAATTATGTCTTCTTTTTTCTACAAAGGAGGGAAATTTCTCAAGTTGAGCACAACCAATTGCCGCCTGCATATCAGTTGCCTTCAAATTGTAGCCAAAATGAGAATATACATATTTATGGTCATATCCTAACGGCAGTTCACCATACTGCTTGTCAAAACGATGACCGCATAGATTATCATGTCCTGAAGGACATACACAATCCCGTCCCCAGTCGCGAAAAGACCGAATACACTTATGAAGAAGTGGATTGTTCGTATAGACTGCACCGCCTTCTCCCATTGTCATATGATGAGGCGGATAAAAACTGGAAGTACCAATATCTCCAACTGTTCCTGTATAGTATTCTTTGTCATTCAATGTATACTTTGAACCAAGTGCATCGCAATTATCCTCTATCAGCCACAGATTATGTCGATCACAAAATGCCTTAACAGACCTTAAATCAAATGGATTTCCCAACGTATGTGCTAACATAACAGCTTTTGTTTTATTTGAATATGCTTCCTCAAGCATTGATACATCAACATTGTATTGACC
>CAZOHM010000097.1:0-3215 GCA_964579795.1 uncultured Lachnospiraceae bacterium
TAAACATTTTATCACAGCGTTTATGCATTTGCAACCACTATATCTGTTGCTTCTACAAAAAAACACCACCAGTTTCTTTCTTTTTTTCAAATATTCTCTTCAATGACTCTGTATAAGGTGCTCTGGCTATCCCATATTCAGTAACGATTCCGGAAATCAATTCATGATCTGTTACATCAAAGCATGGATTAAACACCTTTACGTCATCCGGCGCCATTCTCTTCTCATACCACATTTGCGTCACTTCCTCAGCCGGACGCTGCTCGATGGGAATCTGACTGCCGTCTGTAAGCTGCATATCTATGGTAGATGTAGGTGCACAAATGTAAACCGGCACATGATAGTATTTTGCCACTGCGGCCACAACCGAAGTCCCTATTTTATTTGCCGTGTCTCCATTTGCTGCCACCCGGTCGCAGCCTACAAATACCGCATTGATCCATCCGTTTTTCATAACTGCTGCCGACATATTGTCACAGATCAGTGTCACATCAAGACCTGCTGACTGCAGCTCATAAGCGGTCAGTCTGGCTCCCTGTAAAAGCGGTCTTGTTTCGTCAGCAAATATTTTAAAATGATACCCTCGCTCCTGTCCTAAATACATAGGAGCGGTCGCTGTTCCGTATTTTGATGTTGCAAGCTGACCTGCATTGCAATGGGTTAAAAGTCCATCACCCGGTTTCACAAGTGTCAATCCATACTCACCTATCATTTTGCAGACCCATGTGTCTTCTCGTTTAATTTCAATCGCTTCTTCATGCAGAAGTTTCTTAATCTGCGAAACAGATTTTGATTTATTCTGTATGCATATCTGTTCCATCCGATTGAGTGCCCAGGACAGATTAACTGCTGTCGGTCTTGCTGAATCCAAATAATCCTTTGCTGCTTTGAATTGTCTATAAAACTCAGTATAGTCGTCTGTCTGAATTATTTCTGCCTCCAGATAAATTCCGATTGCAGCTGCCACCCCGATTGCCGGAGCTCCTCTGACCTGTAACAGATAAATTGCATTCCAGATATCAGTAAGATCTGTCAATTCCAGAATGCTTGTTTCATATGGAAGCTTTGTCTGGTCAATAATTACAAGTGCATGCTTGTCCATATCCAACGCCACTGTTTCATAATCCATAATTGATTTCTTTTTTATTATATCCATTTCCTGTATATTCTCCTCATTGAAGATTATTTATGCAGACATAATTGCCCTTTTCCCGATTTTCATAAAAAATGCTCCCATGCCGTCTGGCATGAGAGCGATTCTATTGTCTTATAATTCTGGCTCAATCAAACCGTAAGTGCTGCCTTTTCTCTTATATACAACATTTACCTGATCTGTCTCTGCATTGCAGAATACATAAAAACCATGTCCAAGAAGTTCCATCTGTACACATGCGTCTTCCGGATACATAGGCTTAATATCAAATTTCTTTGTACGAACAATCTGTATCTCGCCATCATCATGGTAATCCTTCTCAATAAATTCCTGTTTGAAGTTACCAACACCATGTTTGTTATCTACAAGCTTATTTTTATATTTCTTTAACTGTCTCTCAATAATCTCCTCTACGAGATCAATTGAAACATACATATCATTGCTGACCTGCTCTGAACGGATAATACTTCCCTTTACCGGAATCGTAACCTCAATCTTCTGGCGATCCTTTTCTACACTCAACGTTACATGAACCTCTGTATCGGTTGTAAAATACCGCTCCAATTTTCCTATTTTATCTTCTACTGCGCTCTTAAGACCTTCCGTTACATCGATGTTCTTACCGACAATCACAAATTTCATGACAGTCACTCCTTTCACACATACGCTTGTCTCGCATAATAACTAGCTGCGTATTTATTATGGATATAGTATAGCACATTCTTCATGGTCTTTGCAATTACTGGTTTTTAATTAATACAGGCAGATTTCTCGCAATCGGGCCAAGATAGTTCTTAAAACAAAGCCTGTCAATTTTATCTTTTGTTGTTCCAGAGTAGTGCTCATACGGCTCGCCATTCAAAAGCATTTGTGTCTCTTTTTCTGTAAAGGAAACAATTTCACGATAGGAAAGGTGCGTCCTGTTATTTGGGCAGTCCAGCTGGCATATATTACAGCCATACAATGCATTGTGGGCGCTCTCATCAATCCAGTCCGGCAATGGTTCTGAACCCACCTCATTGTACAGTGTCATGCATCGTTCACAGTCAATCATGAATCGATCTTTTATAATTGCATGGTTTGGGCAATGATCCATGCAGACATGGCATTTTTCACACATCTGTGTCTGTCTGATTTCTGCAAATTCTCGATTTTCAGTCGGAATATCTGTGTAATAGCCAAACACATGATAAAAGCTTCCGTACCCTTCTATATATGTAATATTATTACGTCCATACCTCGCCATTCCTGACAGAACGCTCAATAGCTTCATCGGCAAATTCGGCTGCTCATGAAAATGACAGCCCAGTGGCTGCAACACATTTTTTACCATTTCAGCTGCCATAGGCGGCGCGCTTGTATAATCGTCATATCCGATTCCATCATCTACAAGAATCTGTTTTCCTTGATAAGCAAAACGAAGACCGACTCGTTCTACAGGAGCAAATACAAGAACAATCGATTGTAATTCAAAATCTGTTTGTGGCAATTCCATTTGATATTTTTCGTTTACACAGTATTTTTGAAAGTTATTCAGCCAACCGGTCATTTTAATCTCTTCAATCTTTTTCCCAGCTTCCTCCATAACGTTCAATGGCAATATTGTCGTTTGATAACCTGCTGCCTCTATCCTGCTTTTTATTTGATTCCATACCGTTTCCTGCTTCATCACATCTCACCTCTGTTTTAGAATTACATTTTATACCAGTCCTATACATATTTCAATAAAATTTGTCAACCTGTTTTCTCGATTTTTTTTCCAAAAATGTGTTTTTCATTATTATTCGCCAAAACATTTGTTTGATTTTTCCGTTTTGATTTTTTACTTTTTTTGTGGATAATGTGGATAATTTCGTGTATAAGTCTATTTTTCAATCATTTTTCAAAATAAAAATGTGGAAAACAATTAACATTCATTTCGTGTTTTTCTCAAAATAAATTTAGTTTTTTTTAAATTTTGTGCATGATATCCAACATCAAATTTGTCAATAGATTGATTATATATGTATAATCATAACCACCCGTTGAACGGGTGGTTTGCTCAACCCCTATAAGGGGTTAT
>CAZOHM010000098.1:0-3004 GCA_964579795.1 uncultured Lachnospiraceae bacterium
GGAATAGATAGGGGGAAATATGACAGATATTTTTGAAAGACTTAAGAACAGTGAACCAATACACATGATAAACGTAAAAGAGTATCATGCAGTGGCACATAAAGAGATGGACAGATGCAGAAAACTGTGTTTTACAATTAATCATACTTACCCTGAAAGAGAAAAGCTAATCCCTTTAGAAAAAGAATTATTTCAAAATAGGATAGCCGATACTGCTTTTGTAACGCCCCATTTCAGGTGGATTATGCCTGTCAGATGGTTCTTGAGAATAAAGTTTTATCAATCATGGTCTTACAGCAATGAGTGCAGGTGGAATTACATTAGAAGAAGGTGTAATGATTGGACCAGATGTATCTTTACTTACGGTAAACCACGATAAAGAAGATTTGCAGGTCATCATCTGTAAGCCTATCGTGATTAAAAAGGTGCATGGGTTGATGCAAAATCAATTATTATGCCAGGTATTACCATAGGAGAAGGAGCAATTCTTGCAACACTGCTCTTTTTGAACCCTGCAATCCGAAGTTGTAGGCGCAAATGTTTTGCTGGTTTATTACATTTGGGAATGATAGAATAAAGAAAACAATAGTGTTAGAAAACTGGAATTATAATGGATGGTGTTGATATTATGATAAAGAAAGTGAATATAAATGATTCGGTAAATGCTGTCGGTCAGCTGTTTGAATATTCGAGAATCGGCACATTGAATAATCATATGCTGAATGTACTTCAAGCGGAAAACCGCACTTTGGATTTTCATGTTCACAAAGATTCCGATGAACTGTTCTACTGCATTGAGGGAGAATTTGATATTGAATTTGAAGGTGGATTTACACACCTGTGCCGGGGTGACTTAATCATTATTCCAAAAGGAACGGTGCATCGTCCGGTATGCAAAGGGCTTGTGAAATGTCTGCTGATTGAGACCGAAGGAACGCTGGACAAAAGCAATACCGGCGGAACATATAAGGAATAGTATGGATTATACGAAGCTATGGGAATATCTGAAAAACTCTGAAAGGATTACTGTCAGATGGATTCAGGGCTGATGAACGAGGACTATATAGAAAATGTTGACTCAGCATGGGATAACAAGGGAGACATTCTGGTAGGAAATGATGTTTGGATTGGTCAACGGAATAAAGGTTTAGCTTTTTATGAGCTGGCAAGTGAAAGTGTTCCTACACGTGGAAATAGACTTGGACCAACCAACTGTTTTTTAGACAGAAAAAGATGCTTGAAAACTTTGCAGAACGTGGAGCGATTAGTAAGGAATACTGTGCACGAGAAATTACTATTTTGATTGAGAAGATGCACATTCCAACAGAGATACTAGAGGGAGAAACCAATGAGTAGATTTCAAGCTAAGACATATAAAAGATTGGGAGCAATGATTGGAGGATTTATCGGAATTCTAATGATGATGATTGCGATATGTATGGGGTATTACTGGCAAGGAGCTATTTCTGTACTTGCATTTATTGTTTTTGGAACAATAATGGGCTCTTTACTAGAGAGAAAACAAAATGATAAAAAAAGACTCTAAAAGCATATCAATTTGATATTTATTTTGAGAATACGTTGCATTGGAATCATCCAAAACACTTAAATGTGGAGTTAACGTTTCCTATCCAGAACAGACGGCCCAGACGGTTAGAGCGCATTTTTTTTGCTGCTTTTTAATTGATTGGACCAAACAATTATAAACCCGATTCCGATGGTATAGAAGCTGAAGAGAATACCGACCCTAAAACAAGTGGTAAGCGTGTAGATAGAATGGATTTAAAGATCATCTTGGCTCATTTTGAGTGTTCATTTGGTTGTAAATATGTTAGTATATAGCATCAGAATACTTCTTTGCAGAAAAAGAGAGCAGATAAGGAGTGAAGGATTTTTTGTATGAAAGATAGAGGTACGAATGTGAACAAAAACTTTTTAAAGATACTGGTATGTATCGTTTTGACTATGTCTCTGTTCGGAGGCTGCGCCAAGAATGAGGAGTCCGTTGAAACACCGGAAACCAGCACCAAGATGGAGAAATCTGTTGAAACATCGGAAACTAGCACATCGGTGATAGCTGAAGAGCCGATCGAGGCGAATGACGAGCAGATCAATATCGAAGCAGAGCAGGCGTATATGGCCTTCTTGAATGGAAAAATAAGTGTGAACACTTCCGAAAAATTTCGCGCAGATGACGGAGAATATAACTATGATGGCCTGCTTTACGGGACATACAGCTATGAAGAGTTGAAAGCGGCCATAATCGAGTTTGAAGGGCATGGAGTCATAACAAAATATGCGCTTGTTGATTTTGGACAGGATGGCGTAAACGAGCTTGTAATTAGATTTGACAACGTGGACCCCAGCTTTTTAAACTGGATAGGCATTATAAGGTACAACGGAGAAGGACTTGATCTGAATTATTCCTATGAGGATGGGTACAGGACATCTTCCATGCTGTATAACTCCGGCTATCTTCTAATGGAAGGTTCCATGGGAGCGGGAGCGAGTGCGTCCACTTTGGTTGGATTTGATGAAAATGGCATCGGTACCGATATTTTTTCGGCAAATAGTTTTTACGGTAGCTTTGTTGAGAGCGTAGCATATGACCTGTGCGTGGACGGAACCGGTCTCACAGGCGACTATAATGATATAGCCGGCGTGTCTGCAATAGAGGTCAACGAATATATGGCGGGAGGTGCAGTGAAACTGTCTGTCAGTGGCTGGAGCAAGGACACGACTGTCAGGGAGAGAGAGGAGGCTCTTATAGGAGAACTTGAGAACCTGGGCGCTGAAATAGTATCGGAGGATGACATGAAGGTGCTGTGCTCCCTGTCCCCCTATGAAGCACCGGAGGTCACTTGGAACGTGTGGAACGATGAAGAAAATACTGATGGCGATGCAAATGAAGAAACTGGTGTTGAAGCGCTGGTGAGTATAAGATTTCCCAATGAAGAGCTACTTGCTCAGCCGCAGGACTTCTTCGAGTTTATTGCAGACGACA
>CAZOHM010000099.1:0-263 GCA_964579795.1 uncultured Lachnospiraceae bacterium
TCAATGTCCTTTAATCTCTTTATTCTGCTCTGGATTGTCTTGAAGTTGGTAAGCATACCACCAAGCCATCTCTCATTTACATAGAACATTCCACATCGCTCAGCTTCAACCTTAACAGCATCCTGCGCCTGCTTCTTTGTACCAACAAAAAGAATTGTACCACCATTTGCTGCAATATCAGCGATTGCGTTGTATGCTGTATCAACCATACCTACTGACTTCTGCAGATCGATGATATAAATACCATTTCTCTCTGTGTAAAT
>CAZOHM010000099.1:273-2926 GCA_964579795.1 uncultured Lachnospiraceae bacterium
CGCTCATGTTTCTACCTCCATTTGGTTAGATTCCTCCGCATACATCATTTTTATGAGCTATTCCGAAGAACACCGTCTCATAAATCTGTACGCGTGATTTTTTAGGCAATATGCCCAGTCAACTTATGCATTATAACATAGGAAGAAGTATCAATCAAGTACATTTTCACTGAATTATAGCTAACATTTTTAAACCGTAATTTCTTCAAAACGATAACTACATCAAACCTACAATTGTTTCACCTTCATAACACAGCGATAAAGTATAAATGTAACAACACTTGTAATGAGCGTCAACGCTGCAGCTGCAACGGAGCCAAATCCCACGATACCAATAAAAATCACACCGACACCGGCAATTCCAAAAAACAGCAGTCCTCCAAAAACGCTCAGTGTTGAGGATGCGCCTTGTTTAATTACAGCCATTTCATTTTCCCACTCATAATTTGGAAGCTTAACATTCAGAAATGCACCCCACATGGTCGAGAAAAGTGTACATACAACCGGAGTCAGTATAAACCATATTGTAACAAAGAAAGAGGTCGGTCGAAATGCGATCAGCAAAAGGATTTCACTGATTAGTGTTATTGGCAGCTTCAGTGCAAGATCGAACATAATCTTTGTCTGCAAAATTGTTCTCGGCTCCAATGGCATCGACTTAAGAATCCACAGACTTTTCCCCTCCAGAGAAAGTGAAACCGATGAGGTGCACGACATTCCAAGAAACGCTGACAGAAAAAAGGGCAATGCACAAAGAACACTTTGTGAGATACTGCCGAAATTTTCTCCTGCAAATGTCTGTATCACTGACTCGGGACCTTTGATTACACAAAATGCAGAAAAAAGCAATGCCATCAACGCACCAACCATACAATTGACGATATAACCCGGTGAAGACAGAAATCTGGCAAGCTCTTTTTTTACAAGTGCCATTACAGGAGATGAAGTTTTTAATGTCTGCATACTGTAACTGCTCTTTGTCTGGTGAGCTTTCAGTTTTGTATTAATTTTTGTAAACCCAATAGCAGTCAGATTAACAAATATTAAATACCACACTACCGAAACAGCAATCAGTAGCAAAACAGGCAACAATGACTGCTTCCTTATTCCATTCTGAAAAAGTGCTGTCAAAGGATACAACTTAAGCATCTTATTCGTCAGCATGGAACCAAGATCCTTTATGTTTGCGTAGAACTGTGCATCACTTTCATCTGAACTGTTCAATTTGATGTTGAACATCATAACTCCATAAATACATGCAAATGACAGCACAACAGAAATCAGATTTTTATGTTTTACTCTGGATGTAATTGCTGCAATGATACCTCCAAGCATAGTTGCAATCGTCATCGGAATCAATGGAGCTGTAATGGTTCCAAGAATCCAAATAATGACCTGAATGATTCCCATTGGGGCCCACATTCCATATGCGATTCCCATCGCTGCCATAATTCCAATTGCCATTACCTCATTCGTTACATACATATACATGAACTTACTTGTAATAACCGTTTTACTGCTCACCGGAAGGCACATCAGCATATCATAATCCTTGAAGCCAAATAATGTAGCCAAGGATTTCAGCATTGTAAAAAAAAGCGAAATCACACTGGAAATAGTAAATGCCATTACCGGAACTGTTTCAACCATTCCAATAAAGCCCAGGCCAGCTCCTATCAAATAGCTGTAAGCTACAAGCATAATAAACAACAGCAGCATAGCAATTAAATATATGATACTCCTGCCATGCTTTTTCTTATCCTTCTCATGAACCAGTTGGTTAATGCGAAAGCTGGTAAGCATCTGAACCTTCATAAGCGTCCACAACTTTCTTCCGACGCTGATTTGATGGGACGATGAATTACTCATTTTCTATCACCTCCATGAATACCTCTTCCAGAGACTGGTTTTTGATAACTGTTTCCATGTTGCCAGATTCAATCAGCTTTCCTTCATTAATAATTGCAATCTTATTGCAAAGCTTCTCTGCAACTTCTAATACATGAGTCGAAAAGAAAATAGCACATCCCTGTTCACACATCTCATGCATAATATTTTTCAGATCAAGACTTGCCTTCGGATCAAGACCAACAAAAGGTTCATCGAGTAAAAGCACTTTGGGTTTATGGATCAAGGCAGAGATAAGTGCAAGCTTCTGCTTCATACCATGTGAATAAGAAGAAATCAAATCACCAAACGCAGACGTGATTCCAAACAAATCACCATATCTTTTAATGCGTTCTTCGCGCTTATCTTTGGAAATCCCAAAGATATCTCCAATGAAATTCAAATACTGGATTCCTGTCAAATGCTCATACAAATCCGGATTGTCCGGGATATATGCCATCATCTGCTTGCATACAACAGGCTCATTCTTGATTGAATGACCGTCAATCAGAATCTCACCTTCTTCAAAATCCTGTACACCAGCAATCGATTTGATCGTTGTAGATTTACCTGCACCATTATGTCCAATAAATCCATAAATATCCCCTGCTTCAATTGTCAATGTCAAATGGTCAACTGCCATTTTCCCGTTTCCATATTGTTTGGAAAAATTTTTTATTTCTATCATTTTATCTCCTCCATGTTTACCTTTAATCATAACCACCCGTTGAACGGGTGGTTTGCTCAACCCCTATAAGGGGTTATT
>CAZOHM010000100.1:0-2854 GCA_964579795.1 uncultured Lachnospiraceae bacterium
TTTTCAGATCGTCCAAGCACAGTATGTCCACTGCAGGATGTACGATATACCTTTGTTGGATCACTTCTGTCCTCAAGATAAATGTCAAATACTTCGTTTTGTGCAAAGAGAAGTCTTGTAGCATTGGAGATTTCATTTTCATTTCCATATAAGGCCTGTGTAACACCATAACAGTCTTCCCTATCCTCTGTTCGATTATTATTCTCCATATTGCAGCTGTTTCTCTTCTCAGCCTGCCGTCGTACACCATCCATGAACTCACGATTTTGTTTCATATGCTTTCGATTTTTCTTTAATACCGCATATCCGGCAAAGAGAAATAGAAACAAACACAGCAGAATTCCTGCCGAAAACACAACATATTCTGTAATAGATTTCTCCAATGGCTGTTTCAGCTCATAAATTACTGTCTCCTGTTCCTTCTCATTCACATTATTTATCTCATTATCATTTTCTTTTTCCAACACAGCTTCTTTTCCTTGAACTACTCCGGAATAGGAATCTGACAGCATTTCATTTATTGGCACCTCTTGTGTAATCATTTCCGATTCATATTTTTCATTCATGGCAGCCAAAAGTGCATCTCCTATTTTTCGCTCCACTTCTGCCTCGCTGTCTTCAAATTCTGTCAGGAACAATTCTCCTTTACTGATTCTTGCTATGGCAGACAGCTGTTTCATTGCACTCTCGTTATTATTCTGCACACAGCCAATTACATAGACCGGATATCCTGCCTGCTCCAGTGCATAATATAGTTCCTCATCAGAAAATCTGTTTGAAGTTTCCGACAAACCATCTGAAATCAAGAGAATATTCCGGCAGGCAAAATCTGCCTGCCGCCATTCCTCAAGTATAGTCATTAATGCATCCGGAACATAAGTGTTCTGATTTATGAATTCCACATTTTCTACTGCTTTTTTTAGCTGTGTCCTCTTTGCCCCATACTCCTCCAGATAGCTGATTTTTTCACCAAATACAGCTGCGGCAAATGAAGTCTCTTCTCCTGCGTTATCAAACAGATAATGAAGTGTGGCTTTGATAATATCACGGCTTCCCTCTTTTACTGACAGGGAATTATCTAATAATATCAATGTTTTATAGCTGTCTTTCATATGCCATCCTTTCTGTCTTAAATCAGCTTACAACTTCTGTCATTAATCGGCTGCTTTCCTCTATACTTGCATTTTCCGCATTCTGATATTCCCTCGCCATTTCACTCAAATCAGTGACATGTTCCTGAATAATCCGATTGATTTTTTCGATGTCGTCCTGCAATCCAGAAAATTTATTTCCATAACTGCTCGCCGCCTCACCCTGCCAAATCGATTTCAATCCGTTTACAATCGTTGTCATCTCCTGTGTCAATGCACTGATTGTCTTTCCGGTTGTGCCAAACTCATTAGATGCCTGAATCAGCTTTTCCGGTGTTACCTTCAATATTCCTTCCATACTATGTACCTCCTGTTTATTATTATTCCTGTCAATATACTAATAGCTTCTGTTTGATGCAGTAGTGGTATTACGTGCCTCAGCTTCCTCATACTTTGCAGCAATCACGAGCAGCGCCGCAATATACTGTTCTACTGCACTATGAAACCCATCCATCTGTCCTTTATCCCGTATAAACGCAGTATGAAACGTTTCATTTGCCTGTCCTTCCCACATTGTTTTCAATGTCTGTTCGCAGTTTGTTAATGATTCTACCTGAGATTGAAACCTAGTATTCAATCCTTTAAGCTCTTCAGCTTTCTTCTTCAATTCTGATGCTGTTACCTGAATAAATGACATAATCTTCCTCCTTTTAACAACTGATATTGACTGCTGCCCTTTCCGCATGATATACAAGTCCTGCTGTCATTCTAATGCTCTTTGCAACCTTAATCAGATCGTCTGCCGTCTCAAACATATCTGCCGTCATGTTTTTTCCCTTATCTGCATAATAATTCGCATTATCGCCATGCCAGCTTGCCGCAAGCATTTCCAAAGCACCAGTAATATGCACATTTGCAATTTTACTTAGCTCCTTCGCAATGTTTTCCAGTTCTTGTGCCTGCTCAATCGCACGTGAAAAATTAATTTCTATCTCTTCCTTTGTTTTCATATTCTGATTCCTCCTATTTTCTGTTCTATTATCGCTTCTGTTTTCTGATATTCTCTGATTATTTCTGATAACTGATCTGCAGCACTTTTCAGTCCATTTATAAATACCTGCATAGTAAAAAAATCTTCCTGCATTTGCAGTAAAAATGCTGCATTGGCCTCTCCCTTCCAGCTAAGCTCCATTCGTTTTACACTTTTTATTAAACTATCCATGCAGCTTTGCATACCGTTACTTACCTCATGAAGCTGTTCCGATAATACTGACATTTTCAAATAATCAGCCTGTAAAAGATACATTTGTATTCCTTTCCGTCTGACACAAGTATTCTTAATCCCAAAACAGTACTAATGTCTGTCCACTCAGGATTTCCTGCTCTTCCAATGTCCGCGCTGGAATGAGGAGCCGCTTATTCTGTACACTGAACAGTAATCCATTTCGCTCTTCACCCAAAAGATTTTGCATAAGGCTTTCCATCACATCCTCGACAGGCACCTTTTCATCTAATAAGAAATCATAGGTTCTAGCAAGCTGTGGAACACGTACATCCACATATCTCATACATGCCTCCTTATTCATCTGCAAGCGGAAGTACAATATCTCCATAAAATAAATGTTCTGACGATTTAATGATTGTGCCTCGACCACTTTTTTTCAAAACACTTTGTTGACTAAATGACAAATAAGATACATCAAAAAAGCTTTGCTGATCAAGTGCTCCACCCATATGAACTCCATATGCCGTCTCTGCCAGCT
>CAZOHM010000101.1:0-2823 GCA_964579795.1 uncultured Lachnospiraceae bacterium
GAAGACGGCTACCTGGTAGGGTCAAGGGGGTCTGTAGGTTCATCTTTTGCTGCTACTATGGCAGGAATAACGGAAGTAAACCCCCTAGTACCTCACTATGCATGCCCCAAGTGCCAGTATTCCGAATTTATAGAAGATGGGTCTTATGGATCAGGTTTTGATTTACCCGACAAAGAATGTCCTGATTGTAAGGCTCTTATGACTAAAGACGGTCACGATATACCCTTTGAAGTATTCTTAGGTTTTGAAGGTGATAAGGAGCCTGATATCGATCTGAATTTCTCAGGAGAGTATCAATCCAAGGCGCATAAGTATACAGAAGTCATTTTTGGCGCTGGACAGACCTATCGAGCAGGTACAATAGGTACACTTGCCGACAAAACAGCATATGGTTATGTGAAGAATTATTACGAAGAACGCGGTGTCAGCAAACGACCATGCGAGATTAACAGGATTACATTAGGTTGTACCGGTGTGCGCAGAACAACAGGACAGCATCCTGGTGGTATTATTGTACTGCCAATTGGAGAAGAGATAGAGTCCTTTACACCGATTCAGCATCCTGCCAATGATATGACAACTGATATTGTGACTACACATTTTGATTATCATTCAATTGATCATAATCTTCTGAAGCTTGATATACTCGGTCATGATGATCCGACAATGATTCGCCGGCTTCAGGATATTACAAATACGGATCCACAGCTTGTGCCACTTGATGATCAGAAAGTTATGTCATTATTTAAAAGTACAGATGCACTTGGAATAAAGCCTTCGGATATTGATAATTGTCCGCTTGGCTCACTTGGAATACCAGAATTTGGAACGGATTTTGCCATGCAGATGTTAATTGATACACAGCCAACCTCGTTCTCTGATTTAGTTCGAATCGCAGGCCTGGCACATGGTACGGATGTCTGGCTTGGAAATGCACAGGAATTAATCAAATCAGGAACATGTACAATTTCTACAGCTATTTGCTGCCGTGATGATATTATGGTGTATCTGATGCATATGGGCGTAGAACCTGGTATGGCTTTCAGTATTATGGAAAATGTCAGAAAAGGAAAAGTGGCAAAAGGAAAATGCGACAAGTGGGCAGAATGGAAGGCTGAAATGTCTGCGCATGATGTTCCGGACTGGTATATTGCTTCCTGTGAAAAGATTAAATATATGTTTCCTAAAGCACATGCGGCGGCATATGTTATGATGGCGTGGAGAATCGCTTATTATAAAATTAACAGTCCACTTGCCTATTATGCTGCATTTTTCAGCATTCGTGCAACAGGATTTTCATATGA
Organism: uncultured Lachnospiraceae bacterium; assembly: GCA_964579795.1. GTDB lineage: Bacteria > Bacillota > Clostridia > Lachnospirales > Lachnospiraceae > JAEYFP01. The sequence continues at coordinate 1,305 of CAZOHM010000101.1, forward strand.
AATCATGTGTCAGGGAAGAGATTGCCTGGAAACATATCTGGCTGATTACAGGAAACGAGCAGATACGTTATCAAAAAAAGAGCAGGATGTGTTGCGAGACATGAGAATTGTACAGGAAATGTATGCAAGGGGATTTCTATTTGAACCGATAGATCTGTTTCGTGCTAAAGCACATGAGTGTCAGGTTATCAATGGAAAAATCATGCCGCATATTGGAAGTATAGAAGGACTTGGTGATAAGGCCGCTGACGCAGTAGTAGAGGCTGCTAAAAATGGTGCCTTTTTATCAAAGGATGATTTCAGAGAACGGACAAAGGTCAGCAAAACTGCAATTGAAACAATGGACAGACTTGGTTTGCTGGGCTCACTTCCGGAGTCAAATCAGCTGTCACTGTTTGATTTTTCGTAGCGTGAACAGATATTGTGACAACAAAAAAAACCCCGAAATCATTGATTTCAGGAGCTTTCTCGGGTTGGGCTGTTCTATTTTTCAATAAATCAGTCAATAGCTCGTAGGGGAATCGAACCCCTGTTTCCGCCGTGAGAGGGCGGCGTCTTAACCGCTTGACCAACGGGCCGTACTCGCTTATATTATATTACTTTGCAGAAAAAAGCAAGTACTTTTTAATTTTTTTTTTACTTTATTTTTATTTTTATGTTAACGCACTAAATGTATGAAATGAGGATAAAAAATGATCAGAGAAGTTGAAAAGGGAGATTTGACAGGATTACTGGAATTATATGTACAGCTGCATAATAACAGTATTCCTGAACAAACAGAGCAGTTATGCCAGTTGTGGGAAAACATGATAGCAGATGAGAATCATCATATTATTGTAGCATTCGAGGATGGAAGAATTGTTTCTTCCTGTGTATGTGTAATTATTTTGAATCTGACACACAATCAACGACCTTATGCATTTGTAGAAAATGTAATTACAGATAAAAAGTATCGTAACAGGGGATTTGCAGGAAAATGTCTGGATTACGCAAAGAAGATTGCTATACAGAATAATTGCTATAAGATGATGCTTCTTACTGGCTCGAAGGAGAATTCAACGCTCAGGTTTTATGAGCAGGCTGGATATAATCAAAAAGACAAGACAGCATTTATTCAATGGCTCTAAAATAAAAGTTTTTCTTGCTTTTTTTTATATCCTGACTTTTGCAGTTAAATAAGCATAAAAACACCCGTCGAACCAGTAAATATGCTGGCTGGCGGGTTTGTCATTTTGTCAGATTCTCATGGTGTATTTTTACTTTTTTGTATTTGCTAAAACTTTTTTTATTTCCCCTAAGGTTCGGATTCGCTTGCTAAAATCAATATCCAGAGCTTTGTCGATATCTTTTAGTACATCATCATAATAATCAAACAGATAATAATTTTGCTGAATCAGGGTGCAGTCTGCTTTTGAAAGCGATTCAAGGAGTTTTCCAATACTGTATTTTCGATCTAACCTTGTCTCGAGTAGACGAGCGATGGTAAGTGCAACAAAGCAGGTGAGGAAATGTGCTTCTA
>CAZOHM010000102.1:0-1306 GCA_964579795.1 uncultured Lachnospiraceae bacterium
GCACTTTCTATGTGCGTTGACCGTTCCACAGGAGCATATCCACTGCCTATGGTTGCTCAGAATAAATATTCTGATGCATTAAGAAAAAGAAGTCTGTTTAGACGTATCGGAACAAACATCAAAGCCTTGAACAATGGCTACCGTATCTTTGCCAAAGACTGTGATGATATAGCAATGTGGGTACCGGAAGGTGGAAGTATTCCTATTTATGAAGGTATTGAAGATTTCACGGAACACAAACTGGAAAGCTGCAAATTAGCAGCATTTGTAAAACTCGATGAGGACTTTATCCACGATATCAGCTTTAATATCGAAAACTATCTTACGGAGCGTCTTGCACAGAACTTTGCCAAAGGTGAGGAACACGGATTTATCAATGGTAGTGGCACTGCTGAGCCTGTGGGTATTCTTGCCCAAACGGGTGGTGCGGAGATTGGTACAACTGCCAGTACACTTAACTTTGAAGATATTTACAAACTGTTCTTCTCAGTCAAATCAGAATACCGTACCAATGGCAGCTTTATGATGAACGATGAGACAGCACTTTATCTGCGTGGTCTGAAAGACGATGCAGGCAATTTTTTATGGCGTGGAAGTGCAGATACCCTTATGGGTAAACCAGTGATTATCTCTAATGAAATGCCATCTATTGGAGTAGGTGCAAAGCCTGTGGCATTCGGAGACTTCTCATATTATTGGGTAGTTGACAGAAAACTAATTTCAGTCAGAACGCTGAAAGAGAAATTTGCAATTCATGACCAGATTGGATACCTTGCCTTTGAATTTGTAGATGGACGCTTGGTTCGCCCGGATGCAGTCAAGGTTATTCAGATTACGAAGTAACATTACACCACACTATCTACCGATGGAGAAAGGTGCATACATTATGACAACAGAAAAAAGCAAAAGCCGTATCACCGAAACCTCCATCGGTGGAACGGTGTATATTGTGGAATCAATGGTCAGTGATAACGCCAAAGAAACCGCATATGCCAAGGTAGAAAGGCTTATTATGAGCAATTCCAAAGACCTTGGAAAGTTATCAGAAACAACACAATTATTATCGCCAAAAGACTACACTTCAGCGAAATAGTACGGTAATATGTCATACTGACCGGAGGTATCAATGCCAAAGGTCAGCATGAATTACCGCTTGAAGGCTGTCGGAAAGGAGCAAAAATTATGAATAGACAGCCTAATATTGACGCAGCCCTTGGGGAGAAAATCACAGCACTTTATTGCAGATTATCCCGTGATGATGAACTTCAAGGTGACAGCAACAGTATCAAGAACCAAAAAGCAATTT
>CAZOHM010000102.1:1316-2029 GCA_964579795.1 uncultured Lachnospiraceae bacterium
GCTTTCCATGGTAAATAAAAATTAGGGAAGGAGTTGAAGGCGTTGAAAAAAGCAATATTACAGAAATACGCTGAAGACAATGGATTTAAGAACCTGCACTTTTTCGTAGATGACGGTTTCAGTGGAACAAATTTTGATAGACCGGATTTTCAAAAGATGATAGCCGATATGGACGAGGGCAATGTTGCCACCATCATAGTAAAGGATATGTCCAGACTGGGCAGAGATTATCTGAAAGTTGGCTATTACACTGAAGTAGCATTCCCCGAAGCTGATGTACGCTTTATTGCAATCAACAACGGTGTAGACAGTGCCAATCAGCAGGACAGTGACTTTACCCCATTCTTAAATATCATCAACGAATGGTACGCCAAGGATACTAGTAAGAAAATCAGAGCCGTATTCAAAGCCAAAGGAGAATCGGGCAAGCCACTCTGTACCAATCCACCATATGGATATGTGAAAGACCCACAGGATAAACTCCATTGGGTTATTGATGAAGATGCAGCAGAGGTGGTAAAAGAGATATTCCGCCTTTGTATGCAGGGCTTGGGTCCGACACAGATTGCAAAGGAATTGACCAAACGGAAAATTCTATGCCCGACTGCTCATTTTAAGGAGATAGGATTAAATCCGGGTTATGTTCCCACTAATCCATATGCATGGCAAAGCAGAACTGTTGCAGATATTTTAGCCAAACAGGAATACCTCGG
>CAZOHM010000103.1:0-1846 GCA_964579795.1 uncultured Lachnospiraceae bacterium
ATGGAAACATTTAGAATTACAGATGATGATTTTTATAAGTAAGGAAGGTGTCATGATGGCAGTAGAGTTAGTTAATTCAATATGGTTCTTCCGCATATCTTCGTATGAATCTAAGTAGGCTCGTACATAAGTTTTGCGGCTAAAAGCTTTTGACTGCATCGCCCATACATTGTGCGTTTTACCATTTTCACTTTACTATTTGTACCTTCCACAAATCCATTGCTTAAGGGACTTGCAACCGCATTTTCGACAGCTGAAATATCCTTTTCCAAACCATTGGCAAATGAAGCTATTTCTTTTAACATTGATTTTTTATATCGTTCTATAAAAAGATATAGCAAAGACATATTTTTTACAGTGAATATTTCACGGAATTCCAGAATACATTTTTCCAATTCAGGAAGTGGATTGTATTTATTCCAAAGAAACTCATGGTGACTTGGGGTAAGTTCTCCATTCATCCATAGATAATTAAAGATTCCTTTGCGCGTGATATATTCAGCTCTGACTTTTTCCGAAGCAGCGTATCCACCATTGGAAGATACATATTTCGTAACTTCTAATTGATACTGTTTTGCCACTGAAAAGACATATAGGCGAATATTCCCAAGACCGCATGATACACCAAGGTCTTTTACCCGTTTGGCGGTATCAGTTTGAGTCATTCCATCAGAAATACATTTGATTATGAAATCTTTGTATTGATCCAAGAAGCTCCTTTTGTTTGAACGGCATAATACTTCTGGATCCCCATAAAGATATTTCTTGATGGTGGCTTTATTCAGATTGAATTTCCTACAAATTTCCGATTTATTTTTACACACCTTTGCCATTTTCTGAATCTGGTAGATGAGTTTTAAACGTTTCTTCTCTGCATCCGTTAGGTTATCCACAATGGATACGATTTTTTTTACAAGGCTCATTATCTTCAGTTGCTTTATCTGAGTGAGAATTGCTAGACGTTTCATCCATGATTGCAGTGGTTGCAGGAATTTCTCTGCCCAGTATTTTATTGACAGCATCCATCAGATTCTTATGCAGATGGAAACGGTCTGCAATCTGCATACAGTCGGGAAGGATTTCCTCAACAGCCTTTGCATATGCACTAGCTCGATCACGAGTTACAGTTTTTACTTGTTTGTTATTTTCCAGCCATTCTTTTAATGTGGTACCATCACGGCCATCCAGAATTGCAACCGTTTTATGGGTTTCTGCATCTACAATTATTGTACCGTATGTATGACGTTTCTTAAAAGCAAAATCATCAACACCAATAGCTGAACCACATTTGGTAGTCGGTTGACGATCGTATCGTTTAATTAGTGTTCGTATAACGGTATCCCCACTGATTTTAACACTCATTGACTGAAGAATTCTTGCACAGCTTTCACAACTGGTTTCAAGAGCCAGGGTGCAGACTAAATCTACCAGGCGATTAGTCATGTAACAGTAATCGTTCAAAAAGTCACTACAAGATTCTGTAAAGCTTACAGAATTACAATCAGGGTTATTGCATTTGAATTCATAAAGGGTAAGATCCAATACAACTCGTTTTCCCAGTATTGGGAGGTCTTGAACTTTTTTATGATGCGTTGCATATAGTTCTCCCGATACCGAATTACAGGAAGGACATTTGCATTCCTTTGTTTTGGATTTGATATGAATTGTAATAACACTGTCATCTTGCTCTATGGACATAATATTTAAATTTTCCGGATAAAATGACTGTAAACTAATAGAATTGGCAATACTCTGCATTTGGATCACCTCACGGATATTTGCTATTAGTATAACACAATCTACAGTTATATGCATACGTTTATACGAAAATGTGCGGAAGAACCAA
>CAZOHM010000104.1:0-1783 GCA_964579795.1 uncultured Lachnospiraceae bacterium
ACACCCATTGCAATATCAGTTGACTGTTCATCAATTGCTGTTAAAACAGCACATGTATTTCCGTCAAACCCATATTCTGATTTTGTATAACCGATTTCTCTGACTGTATCACGTACAATCTTCTGGATATCCACATAAGCATTTGTTGTAATCTCTCCTGTTACAAGTACAAATCCTGTACATGTTGCTGCCTCGCATGCAACACGGCTCATTGGATCCTTTGCCATTAATGCATCCAGAATTGCATCTGATATTGCGTCACACATCTTGTCTGGATGTCCTTCTGTTACTGATTCAGAAGTAAATAAAAACTTGTCCATTCCTAATTCCTCCTTATTTTTGGAATAAAAAAATCCGCTTACTAAGCGGACCTGATATCTGATAATCAAATCCTCTTATTGTTCGATTACTCGCTCAGGCTGGCACCTTCCATATGGGGTTGCCGTGGCTTCACAGATCCTATGTATCTCCACCACTCTGAATAAGAGAAAAATACAATATGGAATTTTATTATCTGTGTATAAAATACTACTTCTTTCTGTGTTAGTCAATATAATTTTCATTTTTTCTATCTATTGACATTTTCAACATAAATTTCTATACTGTAATAAGAGACTTTGTGTAGGAAAAGGTTCATCATAATACTTGAAGGGGTTATAACAAATGAAGAGAGTTCGAACTGCCGATTTGCATCCCGGAATGAAAACCGCTGAGGATGTCTATTCCTATAATAACCAAATGATCCTTCCACGCGATACGATTTTGACTGATAAAATGATTACTCGTCTGGAATTTTATTCCATTCTTGCTATCAGAATCAGTGATGATAAACCGATTCCACAGGAATCTGGAGAACTCAGCTATGAAATCTCTGAGACTTCTTCTTATGCACAGAAAGTCAGATCCAGCAAGCAATTTAAAGAATTTGAAAAATCATTTCTTAACAGTACTGAGCTGTTTCGTAACAGTCTGCAGGCTATTGTTGAAAAAAGAGCTGATATTAATATGGACGAGCTTTTACACAGCGTCACTGATTTGATCAGCAGCAACATGACCGGCATTACTGTATTTGATATGCTTCACAATATGCGCCAGTATGACGATTTCACTTATATGCACTGTATCAACGTTGCATTAATCAGTAATGTCTTTGCTAGATGGCTCGAGTTGTCAGAGGATGACATCAATACACTTACTATTTGTGGTCTATTACATGATATCGGCAAACTTATGGTTCCTGACAACATCATTCGTAAGCCAGAAAAGCTCTCTCCTACTGAATATAACATTGTAAAGACACACACCTTACAGGGTTACAATATTCTTAAGGAATACAATATTGGCGAAAGTATTAAGGAATGCGCTCTTATGCATCATGAACGCTGTGATGGTTCCGGTTATCCGCTTGGTCTGACCGGTGACAAAATCAATCCGTATGCAAAGATTGTTGCCATTTCAGATGTATATGACGCAATGACTGCAGCACGTATTTATCGCGGACCGTTATGTCCTTTCAAAGTTATCAGCATTTTTGAAACAGAAGGACTTCAGAAATATGACACTCGTTACATTCTTACTTTCCTCGAGCATGTTGCCGCTACTTACATGAACAACCGTGTTCGTCTAAGCAACGGAATGGAAGGTGAAGTCATATTCATGAATAAAAACAGCCTTTCCAAACCTATGGTACAATGTAGTAACATGTTTATTGATCTTTCAAAGGAATCTAATATTTATATTGAAACTTTTGTGTAAATTAATCGGAAATAACCAAAGATGCAAT
>CAZOHM010000105.1:0-1669 GCA_964579795.1 uncultured Lachnospiraceae bacterium
ACAAATCCGTGTTCTTCACCTTTGGCAAAGTTCTTTGCAAGTCGGTCTGTAAGGTAATTCTCAATATTGAAGCTGACATCGTGGATGAAGTCCTCGTCCAGTTTTACGAATGCTGCCAATTTACAGCTTTCCAATTTATGCTCTGTGAAATCTTCCATACCATCATAGATAGGAATACTGCCACCTTCTGGTACCCACATTGCTATATCATCACAGTCTTTGGCAAAGATACGGTAGCCATTATTCAAGGCATTCATGTTTGTTCCGATACGTCTAAACAGACTTTTCTTCCTTAATGTATCAGAATATTTATTCTGAGCAACTATAGGCAGTGGATACGCTCCTGTGGCACGATCAATGCACATAGAAAGAGCTTCTTCGCAGCCTTCATAACCACGAGTAAGGTTCCAAAAGTTAATATCATATTCCGGGTCTCCTGTATGGAGAGTTGTAATTTTGTTTTCATTCATGATGAAAATCCTCCTTAAATGTTTGATTTCTTTGATTAAATGTCGTTTTTTCAAACGCTTTCAAACGGATAGCAAGGCTGAAAAGCCTATAGATACGCCATTTTGGGCTCTTAGCCTGTGGGGTTAATTACCCCTTTGAATTTGCGTCTTTGTGCGTGAGAGCCTTGCCCCGTTGTCCGGCATATATGCTGTAGGGATAATGACCGCCCCTACCTCGGTTAGTGATTACTGAACACCCTGTGGCTTTAGATAAAGTCCACGCAGTTTGCAAAAGTCTGCAAGGTCTTCACAATCGCCGATATCCATATCTACATGACCACCACTCAGGTGTAGGTGATATGCTTTTGAGATTGTGATAGGAATGTTGTCCTTGGTAAAAAGCACAATCTTGTTGTGATACTTAAAATACTTCTCAAATTCTTCTTTGTTCATCATGGCAATTGTCTCCTTAATATTTGTTGCAGGAACTGCATTCATACAGTCCTCGTCTTGTGTTGTCCGTAGCACTGCCTATAAGCTTTAATGGTTTGTTGCAGACAGGGCAGTGAATGGTAAATGAGCCTTTGACTCTTGGCTCAGATGCATTCTTGGAGCATAAACGGAAGTGGTGTGGAATCATCTCTTCTAACCACAGGCTATGGTTGTGGCTTACGGTATCACGATTGTAAGCCGGAAACAGTGCAGCCTTTTCTTTGCCCTCGCTATCGCAGTCGACAACCGGGTAATATTTGGTTTCCTTCATTTGCTATACTTCCTTTCCGTCAGTATAGAAGAATCGACCTTTGCAATAAGCAAGTGCCTCTTCGTATGTACCAAAGTACACACTGGAGAAATTGCACTCGACCTTCCAGATACCAAGTTCCTTGTTGCGTGACACAGCCACAGGCTGACCGGATTTGTTTTGCAACAGCAGATTGCATTCATACCCTTTGCAGGAGAATTCTTCTACATGATGCTTCATAGGCTTTAAGCCGTAGAAAAAGTTAAACTTCATAATTGTTTGCTCCTTTCGTTGTTGTTGCTTTCCATAATTGGAATGCGAGTTTTGCTCATTTTTGAGCCAAAGTTATGCAATCATAAGCATCACCCCTTTCAAGTAAATGCTAAGGTCGTAAAACGCTACCTTTTACACAGTTGCCCAATGGTCACAGTGGTGGGGCATATTGTGGCAAGTAATAATGGTTATATGAAAATATTGA